>NZ_JAHXZI010000023.1:0-158273 GCF_019429605.1 Actinoplanes hulinensis
ATCGAACTCCAAATACCAGGCCCGCGGCCCGAACATCGACCGGCGCACCTACCAAGCCACCATCGCCATCAACATCATCACCAACGGACCTTGACGAACCCGACGCTGGCCTAACTGAACGGCGTTGGGACTAGACGTTCGCGTACGGCGTGATGAGGTTGGTGATCGCCGGCCGGAGCACCGACTTCGGCCGGGCGCCGACGATCGTCTGGGTGACCGTCCCGTCCCGGAGGAACAGCAGGGTCGGCATCGAGTGCACCCGGTAGGCGATGGTGGTCGACGGGTTGGCGTCCACGTCCAGCGTGGCGATCAGCACCCGGTCGCCGAACTCGCCGGCCAGCTCGCTCAGCACCCGCTTCAACGGCCCGCACGGCGGGCACCACTGGGCCCAGAAGTCGACGAGCACCGGGACCTTCGCCGACAGCACGATCTCGGCGAAGGTGGCGTCGGTGACGGTGGTCAGGGTGTCATCTGGCATCGGATCTCCTTCAACTGGTCCTGGAGCCGCTCCCGTACGTCGGTGAGACGGCCCAGCAGGTCGTCCACTTCGGCCAGTCGTCGCCGCAGCACGACCGCCGACTCCGGGCAGACGTGCCCGGCGCTGTTGCCGGCCCGCAGGCAGGCGACGAACGGTTTGATGTCGTCCACGCCGAATCCGTCGGCGAGCAGCGTGCGGATCTCGTGCACCACGCGCAGTTCCGCGTCGTCGTACTGCCGGTAACCGTTGGCGTCCCGGCGCGGACGGATCAGCCCGTGCTCCTCGTAGTAGCGCAGCGTTCGCGGGCTGGTGCCGGCCCGGTCGGCCAGCTCTCCGATAAGCATGAGCCGACGGTAAGCCCTGACATCGGTGTCAGGGCAAGGATGCAAGATCGTGCGAGGATGGTGACATGGTCGACGGTCCGGTGGCTTTCGTGCTCGGCGGCGGGGGCGTGCTCGGCGCGGTCGAGGTCGGCATGCTGCGGGCGCTCTTCCGGGCCGGGTTCCGCCCGGACATGGTGGTGGGCACGTCGATCGGCGCGGTGAACGGCGCTCTGGTCGCCGCCGACCCGGCCGAGCACGTCACCGAGCGCCTGGTCCGGCTCTGGACGTCGCCGGAGGCCGCCGCGGTGTACGGCGACTCCCTCGGCCGCCAGATGCGCCGGTTCGCCGCCCGTACCCATCTGCACTCGCCCCGCCCGCTGCGCCGCCTGCTGGAGAGCGAGCTGGGCGAGAACGCCACGTTCGCCGATCTCAAGGTGCCGTTCCACTGCTGTGCGGCGAGCATCGAGCGGGCCGCCGAGCACTGGTTCGACAGCGGCCCGCTGGTCGACGCGGTGGTCGCCTCGTCGGCCGTGCCGGGGCTGCTGCCGCCCATGGAGATCGACGGGGAGCACTACGTCGATGGCGGGATCGTCAACTCGATCCCGATCGGCGAGGCCGTCCGGCTCGGGGCGAAACTCATCTTCGTGCTCCAGGTCGGCCGGGTGGAACGCCAGCTCAGCGTGCCGAGGCGGCCGTGGGAGGTGGCGCAGGTGGCGTTCGAGATCGCCCGGCGGCACCGGTTCGCCCGCGAGCTCGCGTCGCTGCCGGACGACGTCCGCGTCCACGTGCTGCCGAGCGGCGGCGGGGAGAACCGGGACGACTCGCCGTGGGCGTACCGGGACATGGCCGCGGTGGGGCGCCGGATCAGTCGCGCCTACACCGCCTCCCGCCGTTACCTGACCGCCAACGTGAACCCGCTGCCGGGGCCGGGCCGCTGATGCCCCCGGTCTGGGTCCGCCGCATGGTGATCGCCCCGGCCGTCGTGCTGCTCGCCTTCACACTGCTCACCACCCTGCCGGTCTGGCTGCTGATCGCGCTGGCCGTATCGCCCGTGGTGCCGGGCCGGCTGCGGGTGCCCCGGGTGGTCTTCCTGCTCATCGTCTACCTGGTGTGGGACGCCATGGCGCTGGCCGGGCTCGCGGTGCTCTGGGTGGCATCCGGTTTCGGCTGGAAGATCCGCGGCCCCGGTCTTCAGCGGGCGCACTACGTGCTGACCGGCTGGTTCCTGCGCAGCCTCTTCTGGTTCGCCCGCTGGTCGCTGCACCTGACGATCGACGTGGTCGGCACCGACCCGGACACCGCGCAGCCCGGCCGCCCGGAGATCGTGGTGAGCCGGCACGCCGGGCCGGGCGACTCCTTCACCCTGATCCACGCGCTGGTCAACTGGTTCGCCCGGGAGCCGCGGATCGTGCTGAAGGCGGCCCTCCAGTGGGATCCGGCGGTGGATGTGCTGCTCAACCGGCTGCCCAACCGGTTCATCTCGCCGGGCCGCACCGGGACGGCGACGCTGGAGCAGCAGATCGGCGAGCTGGCCACCGGGCTGGACGACAACGATGCCTTCGTGATCTTCCCGGAGGGCGGCAACTTCACGCTCCGCCGGAGGGCCAGTGCCATCGCCCGGCTGTGGTCCCGTGGTCTGCACGACCTGGCGGCCAGGGCGGAAAGTCTGAACAACCTGCTGCCGCCGAAGCCGGGCGGGCTCTTCGCCGCGATCGACGCGGCCCCGGACGCCGGGGTGATCTTCGTGGCGCACACCGGCCTGGACCGGATGACGAGCGTCGCCGACGTGTGGCGTGAGCTGCCGATGGACAAGCGGCTGGTGATGCGGTTCTGGAGTGTGCCGCCGGAGGAGGTGCCCACCGGCGAACAGGAGCGGATCGACTGGCTCTACGACTGGTGGGCCCGCATCGACGCGTGGATCGACGAGAACCGTCCGGAGCCCCGGCCACTGTGGACGCGGCCGGGGCGCGCCGAAGCCTAGGCCGTCTGGCTCAGCGACTTGAGCATCTCGGCCGGCATCTCGGTGACCTCGGCGGCCGGCGGGGCCTCCACCGACACCGGGGTGCCGAAGTCGGAGTAGGTGGTCGTCATCTTGCCGGCGCCGGCGCCCAGCGAGCTCATGTCGATGACCAGCTCGGTGAGCCGGCCCTCACCGTCCACCTTGGCGGTGAACGGGACGGCCGACGCCTTGTCGCCCAGGGCCTTCAGTGACTCCGGGTCGGCGGTCGGCGACTTGGTCATGTCGAGCGTGCCGGAGAACGTGTCCCCGTTCTTCTCCACCTTGACCGCGGCCTGTGCGAAAGCCGACGCGTCCGCCATGTTCTTCGGGTTCATCGAGCTGCTCGCCGGAAGCTTCGACACGTCGAGACGCCACCACTTGGCGCCCGCGGTGGCGCCGTACTTCATGAACATCTCGTCGCCGACCAGGCGGACCGCGATCTCCATGGTCTGCCCGGCGGCGCCGACGCTCATCACCATGTCGACCTTCTTGCCGGCGAGGTCGGACACGCCGCTCGCCTCGATGCCACCCGGCATCTCCATCTTCATCTTCATCGTCTCGGTGCCGAGCTTCTTCGACGCGGCGACGAACTCGGCCAGCGGGTCGGCGGCGGCCTGCGTGGTGGCCGCGGGCTTCGAGTCGGTGGTGGCCGAACCGCAGCCACCCATCCCGGCGAGGGCCGCGATCGTCACCGTGACGACGGTCAGCCGTTGGAACCTCATGTGTGTCTCCTTGTCGATTCGTCGAGCGGCGCCCACCATAGCGGCCGGGTCCGACAAATACCGGCCCGATTTCCCCGGCGATCATGGGCGGGGCATGATGGGTCGGAGGGGCCGCACGCGTACGTAACAGGGGAGGACTCGTGAGATTCGAGGTCAGCAAGGTCCTCGATGCCATCGAG
Organism: Actinoplanes hulinensis; assembly: GCF_019429605.1. Lineage (NCBI taxonomy): Bacteria > Bacillati > Actinomycetota > Actinomycetes > Micromonosporales > Micromonosporaceae > Actinoplanes > Actinoplanes hulinensis. The sequence continues at coordinate 3,702 of NZ_JAHXZI010000023.1, forward strand.
GCCCGGCTCACCACCGATCCGGCACTGGCCCGGGGTGTGGTCGATCTGTCAGAGGTGGTCCGTTACGCGGACCTCGACGGGGGTCGCCCGGCCAGCCTGGTCCGCCTAGGTCTGCTGATCGACGCCCTGGGGCGGTATGTGTCGGAGGAGAGTGTCCCGGTCTACGCGGTCGCGCCCCGGGCCCTGCTCTCCGACGCCGACCTGACGTCGAACGAGCGCATGGTGGTGCGCCGCTGGGCGGACGACGGCAAGGTCGAGGTGGTTCCGCAGATCGAGGACCGGGTGCTGGAGGTGGCCGAGATGCTCGGCCTGCCGGTGCTCACCCGTGACCGGGAGGACCGGTTCCGGGACCGCCGGCCGTGGGTGACCGATCCGGGCCGGCTGCTCGCCCTTGTGTCGAACCAGGGCGGCCCGGTGCTGGTGGCGCGGGTCGGCCGGGGTGAGGCGGCGCCGCCGGTGCCGCGGTCCCCGCTCGGTGAGCGGCTGCTCGCCCGGGTGTGGCGCTGCCCACAGATGAACTGCAACACCTACGGCGACGGCGGCGATCCGGACAGCCCGTTCGCCGACATGCGCACCTTCACCAGCCCGGTGTCGCAGCCGCCACCCGCGCTGCGGGCCGGCGCACCGACCTGCCCCCGGCACGGCGACCGGCTCAAGGACATGGGCGCGCGCCCGGCCACCGAGGTCTTCTCGGTGCGCATCGACGGCGTGATCCGTCAGCGTTTCGTGGTGTCCGAGGACAAGGCCGTGGTGATCGGCCGGGCGCCGGAGGGCGGCGGGGTCATGCTGGGCCAGTGGCTCACCGAGGACGCCCGGAAGTGGATCAGCCGCGGGCATGTCCGGCTGTCGCTGCGCGGCGGTGAGGTGACCGCCCAGGACATCAGCACCAACGGCACCGGGATCCGCCCGGGCGGCTCGCTCGACGACGACCAGCGGCTCACGCTGCGCCGCGACGAGCGCCGGGTGCTCGGCCCGGAGGACATCGTCGAGCTCTACGCCCAGGTGCACGTGGGCCGGTCGAAGATGTGGGCGACGGGCGGCGTGGTCCAGCCCGAGTCGGTGATGAGCGAGGCTCCCACCATGGCGTTCCGGCCGGTCGGCCGATAGCGATGCGCCGCCGCCGGTCCGGCGGCGGCGCATGCTCAGATCAACCCTGGAGTACGGCGGCCAGCTGCGCCAGCGCGTGGTCCAGATCCTCCTCGGTGACCACGAGCGGCGGCGCGAGCCGGATCGTCGACCCGTGGGTGTCCTTGGCCAGCACACCCCGCTCGGCGAGCCGTTCACACGCCTGCCGACCGGTCATCAGCACCGGGTCGATGTCCACCCCGGCCCACAGGCCGCGGCCGCGGACCGCCACCACACCGTGGCCGATCAGCGCCTCCAGGCCGGCGTGCAGCCGTGCGCCGAGGCGGGCCGAGCGCTCCTGGAACTCGCCGGTGGCCAGCAGCCGGACCACCTCGGCACCGACCGCGCACGCGAGCGGGTTGCCGCCGAAGGTGGAGCCGTGCTCGCCAGGCCGCAGAACACCGAGGACGGCCTGGTCGGCGGCGACCGCGGAGACCGGCACGATGCCGCCGCCGAGGGCCTTGCCGAGCACGTACATGTCCGGGACGACGCCCTCGTGCTCGATGGCGAAGGTCTTCCCGGTACGCCCGAGCCCGGACTGGATCTCGTCGGCGATCATCAGCACGTTGTTCGTGTCACACAGCTCACGCAGCCCGGCCAGGAACCCGGCCGGCGGCACCAGCACACCGGCCTCGCCCTGGATCGGCTCCATCAGCACCGCCACGGTGTTCGGCGTGATCGCGGCCCGGACCGCTTCCAGATCGCCGTACGGCACCACGACGAACCCGGGCGTGTAGGGCCCGAAGTCGGCCCGCGCCTCCGGATCGGTGGAGAAGCTGACGATCGTGGTGGTACGACCGTGGAAGTTGTTCGCCGCCACGATGATCTCGGCGCGCTCGTCGGCCACGCCCTTGACCCGGTAGCCCCACTTGCGGGCCACCTTGATCGCGGTCTCCACGGCCTCGGCGCCGGTGTTCATCGGCAGCACCAGGTCCTTGCCGCACAGCTCGGCCAGCCCGCGGCAGAACGCGGCGAACTGGTCGTGCACGAAGGCCCGGCTGGTGAGGGTGACCCGGTCGAGCTGGGCGTGCGCGGCGGCGATCAGGCCGGGGTGCCGGTGCCCGAAGTTGAGGGCCGAGTAGCCGGCCAGGAAGTCCAGGTAGCGGCGGCCGTCCACGTCGGTCACCCAGGCGCCCTCGGCCTCGGCCACGACCACCGGCAGCGGGTGGTAGTTGTGGGCGGTCCAGCGCTCGGCGTCGGCCAGCGCCCCCGGCGTACGGAATTCGACCGTGGTCATGAGCTGTGCCCCTTTGCGATGCTCTCCCGGCCCTCGTCTGCGAGGCCGTCAATCAGTCCGGCTGGTTGCCACTCGGTGCAGTCGATCATCGCCGAACCTCCAGCGTGCAGCACTTGGGTCCGCCGCCGGCCTTGCGCAGCTCGGACATGTCGACCCCGATGGTCCGGTATCCGGCCGCACGCAGCGCGCCGGCCAGGTGGGTGGCCTGCTCGGCCAGCACCACGGTCTCACCGTCGCTGACCGCGTTCAGGCCGAGCACGGCGGCGTCCTCCGGCGTGGCGATGATCGCGTTGGGGAAGAGCTGCCGGAGCACGGCCTGCGAACCGGGCGAGAACGCCTGCGGAAGGTACGCGATGTTCGTCTCGTCCAGCACGCAGAGGGCGGTGTCGAGGTGGTAGTACGCCGGGTCGACGAGCTGGAGCGTGATCACCGGCCGCTGGAGGAACTCCTGGGTCTCGGCGTGCGAGGCGTGCGAGGTCCGGAAGCCGGTGCCGGCCAGCAGCACGTCCCCGGCGAGCAGGATGTCGCCCTCGCCCTCGTTGGTGTGCTTGGGCTCGAGCACGTCGAAGCCGTTCTCCCGGAACCAGGCGGCGTACGCCGGGGCCTCGTCGGCCCGCTCGGCGTCGCGGAACTGCACACCCAGGGCCCGGCCGTCGACGACGGTGGCGCCGTTGGCGGCGAAGACCATGTCGGGCAGCCCGGGTAGCGGGTCGATCAGCTCGACGGTGTGGCCGAGATCCAGGAAGGTCTGCCGCAGGTTCTCCCACTGGCTGATGGCCAGCGCGTTGTCGTACGGCGCCGTCGGGTCCATCCAGGGATTGATCCGGTAGGTGACGGCGAAGTGGGTGGGCCGGCACATCAGGTAGCGGCGCTTGAACGTCATGGAAGAAAACGGTAGGTCGCGGGGACCGTCGGATGCCCCTGATCAACCATGCGTGACGCGGCCGATCGTTGCGTGATCGCGCCGGCCCGCGGCGATTCGTTGCAAAGGCCCCGGCGGGGTGGCGAACCGCCACCCATGCCGGGGCCTCGGCGTCCTCCGCGAACCGCTGAAGGACTTGTACAGGGGATACCCGTCAGAATCGATTCTCAAACTGTGTGTCAAGCCACGTCCGGAGCTCCGTCGCCGAGTCGGTGCCGGTGCCCAGCCACCAGACCTGACCGGTCAGCGCGAGCACGCCCAGCACGATCGCGCCGATGGACAGGACCATCCCGATCAGCGCGCTGGTCTTGCCGGCCACGTGCCGCTTACGGGTCGCGAAGACGCCGGCGAGCGAGATGATCAGGGCTACCGCGGCGACGCCGATGCCGTACCCCAGAAGGGGGCCGGAGAGCACGAGCATCGCGCCCGCCACCGACAGGACGAGGCCGAGGGTGGCCAGGAAGCCGGCCCGGGCCCGCGGAGCGGGCGACGGGACCGCGACCGCGACCGGCTCGGAGATGGTCCGGGCGCGCTCGGTCTCGGAGCGGACCGGGGGCAGGGTCGTGGTGGTCGCGCCGTCGTCCCGGCGGGGGGTCACCGGTGTTCGCCCGGTGGCCGTCTCCTCGTCCGTGGACTGGCGCGGGAAGGTAGGAATCCGCACGTCAGCACCTCCTTGTCAGGTTCTGACGTGGTTATGTACCCGCGCCGCCCGGATTTGACACGGGCGGCGCGGGTGACGGTCCTTCCTCAGACCAGCGAGGACACCGCGTTCACGTCGGTCGCCTTGGCGATCACGTGGTCGACGAGGCCGTACTCCTTCGCCTGCTGGGCGGTGAACCAGCGGTCCCGGTCCGAGTCGCGCTCGATCTCCTCCGGGGTGTGCCCGGTGTGGAAGGCGATCCGCTCGTTCATCACCTGCTTGATGTGCAGCATGCTCTCGGCCTGGATGGCGATGTCCGCGGCGGTGCCGCCGATCCCGCCGGAGAGCTGGTGCATCATCACCCGGGCGTGCGGCAGCGCGTACCGCTTACCGGGGGTGCCCGAGCAGAGCAGGAACTGGCCCATCGACGCGGCCATGCCCATCGCGATGGTGGCCACGTCGTTCTTGATGTACTGCATGGTGTCGTACACCGCCATGCCGGCGCTGATCGAGCCGCCCGGAGAGTTGATGTAGAGAGCGATGTCGCGCTCGGAGTCCTCGGAGGCGAGCAGGAGCATCTGCGCGCAGATCCGGTTGGTCACCTCGTCGTTCACCTCGCTGCCGAGGAAGATGATCCGCTCCCGCAGCAGCCGGTCGAACACCTGGTCGTCGAAGGACGCGCCGCCGCCCCGCATGGTCGTCTCAATGCTCATGAACCCACCTTCTCCCACTCGGTCCCCGGATCCCAGCGATTCGCCTCAGGGCGAATCCGCTCACGGCATAATGCCCGGCTACCTTTGGTGCGTGCCGGAGGGACATACCATTCACCGCCTCGCGACCCGCCACCGTGAGCTCTTCGCCGGGCATCCGGTGCGGGCGCACAGCCCGCAGGGCCGCTTCACCGCCGGGGCCGCCCTCATCGACGGGCGTGTGCTGCTCGACACCGAGGCGTGCGGCAAACATCTGCTGCACCACTACGAGGGCGATCGCATCCTGCACGTCCACCTCGGGCTGTACGGCAAGTTCGCCGACGGCGAGCTGCCCGCCCCCGCCCCGGTCGGCCAGCTGCGGATGGTCCTGACCGGTTCTGGTCACTGGCTGGAGCTGCGCGGCCCGACCGCCTGCGAGGTCCTCGACCCGGCCGCCGCCGACCTGCTGCGGGCCCGCCTGGGCGCCGACCCGCTGCGCGACGACGCCGACCCGGCGTTCGCGTACGGCCGGATCCGGTCCAGCACCAAACCGCTGTCCGCGCTGCTCCTGGACCAGTCCATCGTGGCCGGCTGCGGCCTGATCTACGCCAACGAGGTGCTGTTCCGGGCCGGCCTGTCGCCGGCCACCCCGGGCGTCGCGATCGACCCGGACCGCTGGACGGCGATCTGGGACGATCTGCGGGCGCTCATGAAGGAGGGCGTGGCCCGCGGCCGGATCGACACGGTGCACACCGAGCACACCCCCGAGGCGATGCGCCGGGCGCCGCGGGTGGACCGGCACGGCGGCGAGGTGTATGTCTACCGCCGCCCCGGCCAGCCCTGCCTGGTCTGCGGCACCCCGATCGCCCGGGGCCCGATGGCCGGGCGCAACCTCTACTGGTGCCCGGCCTGCCAGCCGCCGGTCACAGCGCCGCGGAAGCGCTCGGCGTAGCGGACGGCGTCTCGGCCGGGGCGGTCGAGGGCGTGGGTGTGGGCTCCGACGGGGTGGGGGTCGGCTCGGACGCCGCGCCGGGGACGCCGACCTGGAAGTTCTCCACCAGCCAGGGGAGCAGTTCGGCGTACGCGGCCGTGGTGTCCGGCTGGTTGAAGTCGTGCGACAGCACGATCGCGCCCGGCCGGGTCTCCTTCCGGACCTGCGCGACGATCCGCTTCACGTGCTGCTCGGAGGTCTCGCCCTCGGGGTGCTCCCAGTCACGCGGGTCCACCTCCCAGTAGAGGGAGGTCATGCCGTCGCCGTACGCCGTCTTGACCAGCCGGTCGGTGAAATTGCCGCCGGGCGCCCGGAAGTAGGGGATCTCGGCATCCGGCACGGCCGCGCGGATCGCCGCGTTCGTCCGTTCCAGATCAGCGAGGATCTGGTTCGGTTTCTTCTTGCCGATCCGCAGGTCGTTGCTCCAGGTGTGGTTGCAGAGCACGTGCCCGGCGTCGGCGATCTGCCGGACCAGGTCCGGATGCCGCCGCGCCTGCGTGCCGACCAGGCAGAACACCGCCTTCACCTGGTGCTTCTCCAGCAGTGCCAGGATCTTCGGCGTCTCCTCCGGGTCCGGCCCGTCGTCGAAGCTCAGCATCACCACTCGCGACCCGGTGGTGCGCAGCGAGTTGAACGGCCCGTCGCCGACCGGGACCACGACCTGCTCCGGCCGCTTTTCGGTGGGCTGGACGGTGGGCGTGACCGACGACGCCGACGGTGCGGGCGCCACGGACGGGTCGACGGCCGCCGGAAGGGCCTGGACCGGGTCCGGCTCGGCCTTCTTCTCCGGCTTCTTCTTCTCGCTCTTGCTGATCACGCCGACCGCCTCGGCGGCGGCCGTCATCACGCTGTTGCTCTCCCCACCGGACTGCGGGATCGGCACGGCGGTGAGCAGCAGACCGGCGGCGACGAGCGTGCCGAGCAGCACCTGCGGCCGGTTCCGGGCGGCCTGCACCCAGGCCTCCACCGGCAGGCTGTTGGGCGCGCGATGTGCGCCGGAGGACGCCCGGTCCGAGGTGGACCCGCGCCGGTTCTGCGCGTGCCTGGCCTCCGCGGCGCGCGTCCGGCGGGCGGCCGTCCGGGAGGATCCATATGATTCGTCCGCCCCGGCGCGGTGCCGTGCGGAGCCGCCGCCGTCCAGGAAGGCGACCCGGGGAACCGGGATCCGGGGCAGGGGGACGGTTGGCGCGTCTGGCACCCGGTGCCGCCCCACCGGTCTGTCCCCTTGGGACGTCGGCGCTGGTGAGAGCGAAGAGTGCGGCGGCATCCGTCATGCCTACCGTGCCGCAAGATCGAGCGCGATACCGAATTAGTCACCTTGTCGGCACACGCGGTGATATTTCCAGCTCATGTTATGCGACTACGCAGCGCAAACATCCGTCAGATCGAGGATGTAGCGTCCTCTCCACGGGTAGCGGCGGCCAGCCAGGTCACCACATCGGCCACCGAACCGCCGCGGGCCAGTAGCGCCCGCTGCCGTGCCGCGCCGGTGCCGTGCTCGCGCAGCCGTCCCATCAGGAGGGTGACGGCGGCCAGGTCGCCGTGCCGGTCCAGCTCCGGCCGCACATAGTCGAAGAGCTGCCGGAGCAGGCGCCAGGCCGGGCGTGGCTGCCGGGTGGCCATGTCGATGTTCAGCCCTTCGAGGCCGTCGTGTGCGGCCCGCCAGTGCGCCGCCATCAGCAGCGGGTGCGGCACGTCCGGCGCCTCCACCCCGGCGCGCACCTCGTGGAGCAGGGTGGCGACCAGGGCCCGGGCCAGCGCGGCGAGCAGTACGGCGTCGTCGGTCGTGGGCATCACGTCGCCCATCCGGATCTCCACGGTGGGGTAGTGCGCGGAGAGCCGGGCGTACCAGTAGAGCATCGCCTCGTCGAGCATCGCGCCGCTCTGCTGGAGGTCGGCGACCAGGGTCAGGTAGTGCTCGTGCGACCGCAGGTACGGCGTCGGCCCCACGGTGGGCCACCGCTCCCACATCATCGAGCGCCAGCTGGCGTACCCGGTCTCGTGGCCGGCGAAGAGCGGCGAGTTGGCCGTGGCGGCCTGGAGCACCGGCAGCCACGGGCGCAGGTGGTTGAGCACGCGGACGCCGGTCTCCGGGTCGGGGATGCTGACGTGCACGTGGGTGCCGCACATGCCCTGGCCGGGGGAGAGGTCGCCGAAGTGCTCCCGCATCCGGTGGTAGCGCGGGTCGTCGACGATCCGGATGCAGGGCCCGGCGGCGGGCCCGGTGCCGACCGCGAGCAGCCGTGCGCCGGCACGTGCGGCGGCGTCGGCCACCCCGGCGCGCAGTCGGCGCAGGGCCGCGGCGAGGCCGTCCAGCTCCAGCTGCGGCGGGCCGGCCACCTCGATCTGACTGCGCTGGTACTCGTGCTGCACCACGTCCCGCAGTTCCCCGGGCACCTCGGCGAAGACCTTCTCGACGGCCTCGACGGCGTGCGGCTCCACCGCGTCGACCAGGAGGTACTCCTCCTCGACGCCGAGGGTGAGCAGGTCTTCGCGTTCGGCCCTGGCGGCGAGTTCGGGGGAGATCGCCGTGCCCTCGGAGGCGGTTGTCATGGGCACCGGGATACCCGGCGCCCTCTCCCCGGAAACGATCGGTGAACTTCCATGTTGACAACTCCCGGAAACAAGCGTGCAATCTGTGAGAGCGCTCTCTCCCGACATATCCCCCTCCCCGTGAAAGGCGCGTCCCCATGAAAGTTCCCCGGCGCATACTCGCCGTGGCCACCGCGATGCTCGCGGTCGGCGCCTCGGTCACCTTCGTCGCCCAGGCCGAGGCCGCCGTCCCCTCCGCCCCGGCGGGGATGAGCCTGGTCTTCAGTGACGACTTCACCGGCGCGGCCGGCACCGGCCTCAACCGCTCCAACTGGCTCTACTCCACCGGCACCGGCTATCCCGGCGGCGCGTCCAACTGGGGCACCGGCGAGATCGAGACGATGACCGACTCGACCGCGAACGTCTACCAGGACGGCGGCGGCAACCTGGTGATCAAGCCGATCCGGGACTCCGCCGGCCGGTGGACCTCCGGCCGCGTCGAGACCCAGCGCACCGACTTCGCCGCCCCGTCCGGCGGGAAGATGCGGATGGAGGCGCGGATCCAGCAGCCCAACGTGACCGGCGCGGCCGCGGCCGGCTACTGGCCGGCGTTCTGGGCGCTCGGCGCGGCGGCCCGCCCGGTCGGCGCGACCAACTGGCCGAGCATCGGCGAGATCGACATCCTGGAGAACATCAACGGCCGCTCCAGCGTCTTCTCGGCCCTGCACTGCGGCAGCAACCCCGGCGGGCCGTGCAACGAGACCACCGGGCTGACCAGCGGTGAGCGGGCCTGCAACGGCTGTCTCGGCAGCTTCCACACCTACGCCATGGAGTACGACCGGAGCACCTCCCCCGAGCAGCTGCGGTTCTACCTGGACGGGTCCAACTACTTCACCCTGACCTCCACCGCGGTCGACTCCACCACCTGGAACAACGCCCTGCACCACGGGTTCTTCATGATCCTCAACGTGGCGATCGGCGGCGGGTTCCCGGCGGCGTTCGGGGGCGGCCCGACCTCGGCCACCCAGTCCGGCGTGCCGATGCTGATCGACTACGTGGCGGTCTACCAGTCGAGCGGCGGCACCACGCCGACGACCAGCCCCACCCCGACCCCGACCAGCGGCACCAGCCGGGACGCCTACTCCCGCATCGAGGCCGAGTCGTTCAACGGCTCCGCCGGTGTCCAGCAGGAGACCTGCTCCGAGGGCGGTCAGAACGTCAGCTACGTCGCGAACGGTGACTGGCTCCAGTTCAACAACGTCAACTTCGGGACCGGCGGCGTGAAGGACTTCGTGGGCCGGGTCGCGTCCGGTGCGGGAACCGCGGTCAGCGGCCTGGTCGAGGTACGCCTGGACAGTCGCAGCAACGCCCCGATCGGCAGTTTCGCCCTGGCCAACACCGGCGGCTGGCAGACCTGGACCTCGGTCCCCGCCAACGTGTCGAACGTGACCGGATCGCACACCGTCTACCTGACCTTCACCAGTGGTCAGCCGGCCGACTTCGTGAACGTGAACTGGATCCAGTTCCGGAAGTGACGGGAGTTCTCACGTGCGGGCGGCGGCGCGCTGCCGCCGCCTGCGCACCTTCTTCACCACCCAGGACGCGATCGCGACGGCGAAGAACGCCAAGATCGCGTAGTCGAACCAGTGGCTGTACCTCTCCACGTCCTGCCAGCGGGAGCCGAGCGCGTACCCGGCTCCGATGAACAGCGCGTTCCACACCCCGCTGCCGATCGCGGTGCAGAGGAGGAACCAGCCCATCGGCATGCGGTTGGCGCCCGCCGGGACGGAGACCAGACTGCGCACCACCGGGGCGCACCGGCCGAACAGCACGGCGGCCCGCTCGTGCCGCTCGAACCAACGGTCCGCCCTGTTCAGGTCGTCCGGGTCGACCAGCGGGATCCGGTCCAGCCAGTGCTTCAGCCGCTCCTCGCCGAGCCCACGGCCCAGCCAGTAGAGCGCCACCGCACCGAGCAGCGCGCCCAGCGTCGCGGTGACCCAGACCAGGACCGGATTCACCCGGCCCTCACTGGCCAGGTACCCGGCCATCGACAGGACGATCTCGCTGGGGATGGGTGGGATCAGGTTCTCCAGGGCGACCAGCAGGCCGACCCCCACCTCGCCGAGCGATTCGATCACCGAGGCGACCCAGCCGGTCAGTCCGCCGAGATCGCCGAGATCGCCGTCGGCCATGTGCGCGCCTCCATGGGTTGAGCGTCGGGAACTCTCTACACAGTGCAGCCAGTTGCTGAGAGTTACCCGAGAGGAGGCCGGTGAACCGCCCCCCGTATATACCTGTCATCGGTATATGCTTCCGGCATGAGTGAGAGCCCGATGCGGGAGCCGACGTTCCTCGTGCTCACCGCCCTGGCCGAGGAGCCCCGGCACGGTTACGCCGTGATCGAGGACGTGGCCACCATCACCGCGGGGCGGGTCCGGCTGCGCGCCGGCACGCTCTACGCCGCCCTCGACCGGCTGCGCGCCGAGGGCCTGATCGAGGTCGACCGGGAAGAGGTCGTGCAGTCCCGGCTGCGGCGCTACTACCGCCTCACCGGGGCCGGGGCGAAGAGCCTGGCCGCCGAGACCGCCCGCCTGCGCAGCCAGGCGACCATCGCCGAGCGGCGCCTGCGTGCCCGCCGCGCCGAACTCGGAGGAGCTCCCGCATGACCGACTGCACCGCAGCGAAGCAAGGGCCAGGAGGGCATGCGAACAGCAGGCTCAGCGTGACGACCCTGGAAGTGCGCTACCGCCGCCTGCTGCGGGCCTATCCGGCCGGTCACCGGGCCGCCTACGAGGAGGAGATGGTCGGTGTGCTGATGGCCGGCGCGGAGGAGGGCCGCCGCTTCCCCTCCCCGGCCGACGCGTTCGACCTGCTGCGCGCGGGCCTCACGGTCCGTCTCGGCCGGGCCTTCCACACCAGCCGGGGTACGGGGTGGCGCGACGCCGCCGCGGTCACCGGCCTGTTCACCGCGCTGGCGCTGGCCGGTGGCGCCGTCAGCCGGCTGGCGGCCGGCCTCCGGCTGTGGGGCCTGGGCGACCCGATGCGTGCCCTCGGCGTCGACGGCCTGATGCTGGCCGACCCGGCGGCACGCACGGTGATCTGGCTGCTGGTCGTCTCGGCGGCGGTGCTGGGCCTGCGGCGGACGGCGGTGGCGCTCGCGGCCGCCGGTGTGCTGGTGCAGGCCGGGGCGATGCTGCTGTGGTCGGCGATCCTGCCGGGGACCGGGATGTTCCTGTTCTGGCAGCTCGGTCTGGCGGTGGTCGTGACCAGCCTGTTCGCCGTCTCCGACCGCTCTGCCCGGGCCGTGCTGGGCAGCCGTGGCCTGGCCCTGGTCGCCGCCGGGGCGCTGGTCGCGGCGGTGACCGAGACGGGCGCCCTGGCCGGCGTCGAGGAGCACCCGTGGTTCGACCCGCGGTTCTTCGACCTGTTCTGGGACTCGGTCCACTACGGGTTGCCGGCTCTGTTCCTGGCCGCCGCGGCCTGGACCGCCGGCTCTCGGGTGCGGGGCCGGATCGCGGTGCTGTCCGCCGTCGTCCTGATGATCACGTACGTCCTGCAGGCGGCGGACCATGTGGTGACCGAGTTGCGCTACGTCGGCCCGACGGTCGGCAACATCCTGTCCGTCGTGATGCTGTTCCTGCTGCCACTCGCGGTGCTCGGTGGTGGCGTGCTGCTGCTGGGCCTCCGGGAACGTTTGGCCGGCCGGGGCCACGGACATGTAAGGGCGCATGAATGACCGGTGGTACTCGAAAGCCGTCGTCTACTGCCTCGACATCGACTCGTTCGCCGATTCCGACGGCGACGGCTGCGGTGACATCCGCGGCCTGATCGGACGGCTCGACTACCTGGCCCGGCTCGGCGTCAACTGCCTGTGGCTCAACCCCATCCACCCGTCGCCCGGCCGCGACGACGGGTACGACGTGTCCGACTTCTACAACGTGGACCCCCGGTTCGGCAGCCTGGGCGACTTCGCCGAACTGCTGCATCAGGCCGCCAACCGGGGCATCAAGGTGATCATCGACCTGGTGGTGAACCACACCTCGGACCAGCACCCGTGGTTCAGGTCCGCGCGTTCGTCGCCGGACTCGCCGTACCGTGACTGGTTCGTCTGGAGCGAGACCGCTCCGCCGGACCGGGACCAGGGCATGGTCTTCCCCGGCGAGCAGGAGGCCACCTGGACCTACGACCGCACGGCGAAGCTCTGGTACTACCACCGGTTCTACAAGTTCCAGCCCGACCTGAACGTCAAGAACCCCGAGGTCCGGGCCGAGATCAAGAAGATCTGCGCGTTCTGGTTGCAGCTCGGGGTGGCCGGATTCCGGATGGACGCGGTGCCGTTCATCATCGAGGAGACCGAGCCGGGCAACCCGTCCTCGCCGATGGACTTCGGCTTCCTCACCGAGCTGCGCCAGCACGTGCAGTGGCGGCGCGGCGACGCGATCCTGCTGGCCGAGGCCAATGTGGAGCCGGAGCAGCTGGTCGCCTTCTTCGGCGACGAGAGCGGCTCCGGCAACCGCATCCACATGCTGTTCGACTTCATGCTCAACGCGAAGATGGTGCTCGCCCTGGCCCGGCAGGACCCGGAGCCGATCATCGACGCGCTGCGCGACACGCCGAAGCTGCCGGCCGGCGGGCAATGGGCCACCTTCCTGCGCAACCACGACGAGATCGACCTGTCCCGGCTCACCGCCGAGCAGCGCCGCGAGGTGTTCGAGCAGTTCGGGCCGGACGAGGACATGCAGCTGTACGGCCGGGGCATCCGCCGTCGACTGGCCCCGATGCTGGGCAACGACCGGCGCCGGCTGGAACTCGCCTACTCGCTCCAGTTCAGCCTGCGGGGCACTCCCGTGCTGCGGTACGGCGAGGAGATCGGGATGGGCGACGACCTCGCGCTGCCGGGGCGCAACGCCATCCGTACCCCGATGCAGTGGTCCCTGATGCCGAACGGCGGTTTTTCGAGCGCCGGGGAGGAGGACCTGATCCGGCCGGTGATCTCCGGCGGCGAGTTCGGGTTCGAGAAGGTCAACGTGACCCTGCAACGGCACGATCCGGCGTCGCTGCTGTCCTGGTTCGAGCGGATGATCCGTACCCTCCGGGAGGCCCCCGAGATCGGCAGCGGCCGCTGCACCCACGTCGATGTGCCCGCCCCGCGCGGTGTGCTGGCGCATCGCGCCGACGACGGCACCGGCACCATGCTGTTCGTGCACAACCTGAGCGACGCCGATGCGGTGGTCGATCTCAGCGGCCTGGCCGGGGAGGCGGAGTTCCCGAACGACGTGCTGGCCGACCAGGAGTACCCGGAACCGGACGGACTGGACAAGATCAAGGTCAGCGGGTACGGATACCGGTGGATCCGGATGCGCAGAACCGCCTGACGGGGTTTAGGCTCGGCCTCCGTCGAGTCTTGTTCGCGACGGTGGTGATCTTGCCACTTGACTTGCGGCTACGCGTTTCTCACTGTTGGTCGCGAACAAGACTCAATCGCGGAGATCACTGCTGGAGGCCGCAATGTCGCAGTCCGTACCCTCTCGTGTCGCCATCGTGACCGGAGCCGCCCGCGGCATCGGCGCCGCGATCGCCCGCAAGCTCGCGGCCGACGGCCTGGCCGTGGCGGTCGTCGACCTGGACGAGAAGTCCGGCGCCGAGACGGTGACCGCGATCGAGGAGGCGGGCGGCCGGGCGATCGCCATCGGCGCCGACGTGGCCGACAAGGACCAGGTGGCGGCCGCCGTCGAGCGGACCGTCACCGAGCTGGGTGCGCCGACCGTGCTGGTCAACAACGCCGGCGTGCTGCGCGACAACCTGCTCTTCAAGATGAGCGAGGACGACTGGGACACGGTGATGGCCGTCCACCTGCGCGGGGCGTTCCTGTTCAGCCGGGCCGTCCAGCAGCACATGGTCGCCGCCGGGTACGGCCGGATCGTCAGCCTCTCCAGCACCTCCGCCCTCGGCAACCGCGGCCAGGCCAACTACGCCGCCGCCAAGGCCGGGCTCCAGGGCTTCACCAAGACCCTCGCGATCGAGCTGGGCAAGTTCGGCATCACGGCGAACGCGGTGGCGCCGGGCTTCATCGTGACCGACATGACCAAGGCGACCGCCGCCCGCATCGGCGTCGACTTCGCCGACTTCGAGAAGCACACGGTGAGCCAGATCCCGGTGGCCCGTGCCGGCCGCCCGGAGGACGTGGCGAACACGGTCGCCTTCCTGGCGGGTGAGGGTGCCGGATTCGTCTCCGGACAGGTGATTTACGTGGCCGGCGGACCGAGGGACTGAGAAACGTGGTTGCTGGCAACTTGCTGAGAAGAGTTACAAAGAAATCATGAACCGACGCATGAGTTCCCGGACCGTGTCGTTGACCAGCACCTTCCTCCTGCTGGCCGCGGGGGGTACGGCGGCGTGCGACAACGACGAATACGTCGACGAGGGTTTCTACTGTGCCGACGCCAACGGTGTGATCGTCGACGAGGACTACTGCGACGACGACGGTGGCGGCGGCGGGGGCGGGAGCGGCTTCTTCATCTGGCACTCCGCCGGCTACCGGTCGGGCTACCCGATCGGCCAGAAGCTGCCCTCCGGCGGGTCCAAGTTCGCGTACAACGACGCCGCCTCGCGTGCCAAGTTCGGGCTGCCGTCGACCGGGCGGATCAGCAACGGGACGGTCAAGACGAGCGTGGTCGGCAAGGGCGGCGGCTCGTCCAGCAAGTCCGGGGGCTGAGGTGCGGCGGATCCCGTACGGTCCGGTCCGGGACGGTTGGCAGCTGACCAACTTCAGTCTCGGGCTGACGTACAACGACGACGTCCTGCCCGACGGGACGGCGTACTCGTACTGGCAGGAGGGCCCGTACTACGAGTTCACCGCGGCCGAGATCGAGGAGCTGGAGGCGGCCACCACCGCCCTCTACGCCATGTGCCTGGAGGCCGGCGACTGGATGGCCGGTCAGTGCCCGCGGCGCACCGCCGAGGGCCGCCGCCAGGGCTTCTTCTCCTCGGTCTGCACCGCGGACTCGTGCTTCCTGACCCGTATCGGGATCCCCGAGTACACCCACGAGCAGATCCTGCGGACCTGGTTCGACGGTGACGCCGAGACCTGGACGCACCGCGACAAGGATCCGGACGGCCGCCTGCCGATGCAGACGCCGGACTTCTCGCCGACCGTCTACGGCCGTTTCGACCTCTGGTACAACGGTGCCGGCACGGTCCCGAGGCTGCTCGAGTTCAACGCACAGACGCCGACGTCCCTGGTCGAGGGCGCGGTCATCCAATGGCACTGGATGGACCAGACCGGTGTGGCCCAGCACGAGTGGCGGCAGTGGAACTCGATCCACGAGCGCCTGGTCGGCTGGGAGGACCAGCCCGGCGAGCCGGGCGATCCGGGCGCGTGGCGGCGCAACATCGCCAAGTTGCGCGAGGCACGTCCCTGGCTTCCGGAAAAACCCAAGATCTATTTCGCGTACGAGACGAGCGAGACGTCCGGCGAGGACCGGATGAACGTGGCGTACCTGATGGCGACCGCGGAGGAGGCCGGCTTCCCGGTCGAGCTGATCGCGATGAGCCAGATCGGGTGGGACGTGGCCGGCGACCGGGTGCTCTTCGTCCCCGGGCCGGGCCAGGAACACCGGGCCGAGCCGATCGACGTCGTCTTCATGCTCTACCCGTGGGAGTGGTTCTGGCACGAGGAGGGCGGCAAGGCGTTCTTCCGGAACATGGCCGACCCGGAGAAGCGCGGGACGGTGTGGATCGAGCCGCCCTACAAGGCCGCGCTGCTCGGCAACAAGGCCCTGCTCCCGGTGCTGTGGAAGCTCTTCGGCGATGATCCGGAACGGTCGAAGTACCTGCTCCCGTCCTACTTCGCCGAGTCGTCCGGCGCCGGGTCGCTGAGGTCGTACGCGAAGAAGCCGGTCTGGGGCCGCGAGGGTGGCTCGGTCACCCTGGTCCGCGACGGCATCCCGCTCACCTCGACCCCCTCGGAGTACGGCGCGGACGGCCGCTACATCGTCCAGGAGCTGTGCGAGCTGCCGTCCTTCGACGGCCTGGAGGGCACCGTCCACCCGGTGATCGGCTCCTGGCTGATCGACGGCGAACCGGCCGGCATGGGCATCCGCGAGGGCCTCGGCACCGCTGGTCTCGTTACCAATAACATGTGTAACTTCGTTCCCCATGTTATTGGTCTTGCCTGATTGCTCCGCTTCGCTCCGCGGCAAAACGCCTTGTAACCGGTGACGGGGCGGCTGATTTTACGCCACCGCAAACCCCGCGGCGTCGAAAAATCAGTCGCCCCGTCACCGGCGGCGTTTTGCGGGTTGCTCTGTGGCTGCGTCCTTGCGGCGACTACGGGGCCCGTTTGGCGACTACGCGGACGGCTTGTGGCGCCAGATCCACCACAGGCCCACGAAGGGCAGTACCAGGGGGACGTAGCCGTAGCCGCTGCCGAAGTTGGACCAGACGGTGGCGTCGGGGAAGTCGCCGCGGTCGAGGACGCTCAGGGTGCCGATGATCAGCACGCCGATCAGCTCGATGGTGCAGCTGATCAGGGCGATCCGGCGGCCGCGCGGGCCGCCCCGGGCCAGGCCCACGGTCGCCGCGATGTAGACCAGGCCGGCCATCGCGGACAGCAGGTACGCCAGCGGCGCCTCGTCGAAGTGGGTGGTGATCTGCACCAGGGCGCGGGCGCTCGCGGAGAGGGCGAAGATCCCGTAGACGAGCAGCAGCACCCGGCCGAGGCCGGAGCCGAGCGCGGCGTCGCTGGGGCGGGTGGCGGTGGTTTCCTCAGGCACCGGTCACCGACGCGATCTGCTGCAGGCGCAGCACGAGAACGGGCAGGACGAGGCAGGCGACCCCGAGGATCACGCTGCCCCAGCGGGTCGGCTCCATCTTGGCGAGCACCAGCGCCGTCGGGACGAAGGCGATCGTCGTGATCAGATAGCCGGCGAAGGTTCCGGTGTCGGCCGGGCGGCCGCCGTCGAAGAGGCCGGCCACGGCGACCACGAGGAGAACCACGACCAGCGCCGCGAGCACGACGGCGGCGAGCAGGTCGAACCGGCTGGGCGCGCGGTCGAGCGCGGCCCGCAGCAGATACCACGCCGCCAGGACAAGGGCAGCGACGATTGTCGCCACCGACAGGGGACCGTTCACCCGGCCAGGTTACTGAGGGCCTCCCGGCCTGGTAACTTCCGGCCCGGAGATCAGTGACGTGAGGGTGGTCGATCCGGTGCGCTTCGGACTTTTCGGTACGGGCCCGTGGGCTCAGTTGGCACACGCCCCGGCGCTTGCCGACTCACCCGGTGTGGAGTTCGCCGGTGTGTGGGGGCGTGATCCGGAGAAGGCGGCCGCCCTGGCCGGTCGGTACGGCGTCCCCGCCTACACCGACGCGTCCGCCCTGATCGCGGACGTGGACGCGGTCGCGGTCGCCCTGCCGCCGGACGTGCAGGCGCCGCTGGCCGTCGAGGCGGCCACCGCCGGACGGCATCTCCTGCTGGACAAGCCGATCGCCACCCGCACCGCGGACGCCGAGGCGCTCGTGGCCGCGGCCGCGGACGTGGCGTCGGTGGTCT
This sequence comes from Actinoplanes hulinensis, assembly GCF_019429605.1. Lineage (NCBI taxonomy): Bacteria > Bacillati > Actinomycetota > Actinomycetes > Micromonosporales > Micromonosporaceae > Actinoplanes > Actinoplanes hulinensis. Next base: position 21,389 of record NZ_JAHXZI010000023.1, read on the forward strand.
TCTTCACCCGCCGGTTCACCCCGGCGCTGGACGACTTCCTGGCCGGGGCGGTCGCGGCCGGTGGCTGGACCGAGGCGCGGGTCGACCACCTGGGCTCGATCTTCACGCCGGACAACCCGTTCGGGGCGTCGCCGTGGCGGAAGGAGCGGGGTGGCCTCTGGGATGTCGGCCCGCACGCGCTGGCCCTGGTGCTTCCGGTGCTGGGCCCGGTCGCCGAGGTGGCCGGGATGGCCGGTGGGCGTGACCTCACCCACCTCATGCTGCGGCACACCGGCGGGGCGGTGAGCCGGTTGACGCTCGCCGTCGACGCCCCGCCCGCGGCCGCCCGTGAGGAGGCGGTCTTCGCCGGGGAGGCGGGGGTGTGGAGCGTCCCGCAGGTCGACTGGGCGCCGGTCGACGCCCTGCGCCGTGCCCTCTCCGTGCTGTTGACGGCGGCCGAGGGCGGTGAGCGGCCGTCCTGTGACGTGCGGTTCGGCGCTGAGGTGACCGCGATCCTGGTCGCCGCCGAGCGGGCGGTCACCGAACGGACCACGATCACCCTGGCCGGCTAGGGAACCGTGCGCTCGATCGCGGCGGCACCGTCGCGCTCGAGCTCGGCTTTGGCACGGGCGATGTTCTCCGGCGTCGGGTACTTACCCTGCGCGACGGCCAGATCCTCCGGATCCCAGGGCTGCTCGGCGCCTGTCCGCCAGTTCGGTGTGTTCGGCCGGGTCTCGGTGCTGCTCATCATGGCCCCCTCCGCGAATCGGGTGAGATGGGCGCATACCCGATTCCGGGCGTTCTACGCCGAGTGGCCGGTGCCGGCAACGAGGACCGGTCGAACTGAGCGCTAACTGGACAGAGCCTGCGCGTTACGGATGGACGCATAGTAGCGAGCCGAATACATTTTCGGCTTGTCACGCGCACCGGGGGGACGGCCCGGTGGCGGCTGTCGCGGGCCCGCGACGACCGCCGGGCGCGTGTCGGGGTGAGGGGATGCATTGCATGACCGACCGCACAGCCAGAGGCACGACGGATTGCACGGCAGCCGGAGCGAAGCCGGCCCGGCGTGGGGGAGCGCCGGCGTGACCAGCCTGTGGGACGCCGAGCGGGACGCGTCCGCGGTGGTCCAGGCCCTGTCCGGCCTGGCCGAACTGCTGCGCGACGTGGAGACGGCCGATCCCCGGGTGCTGCGGAGCCTGGCCGAGAACGGTGAGGCGGCCGCCGAGCGCGTGGTCGCGTTCCTGCGGCAGCAGTGCCGGGCCGGTGACGGTGAGGTGGCCACGGTGCCGCCGCGCCTGGCGGCCTGGAGCGACTGGACACCGCTGCGGGGTCACCTGTTCGGGGCCTCCGCGGCGCCGCGGAGCACCGGAGGGGTGCCACAGCCGCGCCGATGCGACCCCGGGGAGTGACACCCGATCAGGTGTTCCCGGCCCGCAGGGTCTCCGACGGTGAGACGCCGAAACGCTTCCGGTACGCCGACGCGAACCGGCCGAGATGGGCGAACCCCCAGCGGTGCGCCACCTCGGCCACCGTGACGGCGGCCGGATCGCCGTGCCGCAGCGCCTCGTGCGCCCGGGTGAGCCGGACGGCCTGGAGGTAGGCCCTCGGCGCGCAGCCGACGTGCCGCCGGAACCCGGACTGGAGCGAGCGGACGCTGATCCCGGCGATGGCGGCCAGCTCGCCGACCGTGAAGGCGTACTCCGGCTCGTCGGTGATCGCCGCCATGGCCCGGCGGATCGGCCGGGGCGGTCCGCCGGCGGACGGTGTCACCAGCTCCTCGTGGTACCGGTGCGGGACGCTGAGCAGCAGCCCGCTGAGCACGCTGCCGCACAGTTGCTCGGCGATGATCGGCTCGTAGATCAGGCTGCTCTCGTGCTCCAGTTCGTCGCGGAGCAGCCGGATGAGCCGGCTCCAGCTCTGCGCCGGCCCCTCGGTCAGGTCGAACGCGGGCGGCAGGTCGATCGGTCCCTCGATCGGGTGACCCAGCAGCCCGGCGAGTTCCGCCTCCAGGGCCCAGCTCTCGATCCGGACGCCCAGCTCCGCGCTGTTCGGCTCGTGCCGCAGGCGGATCCGGTCCCCGGGCCGGAACGCCAGCGCCGTGGCCGGGGTCGCGGTCAGCTCCCGCCCGCCGCGCCGCATCCGTACGAGCCCCGCCGTGGGCAGCGTGACGTGGTAGGCGCCGGCCTCGGCGACCTCCAGAGTTGCGCTACGAGCGAACGTGAGGTGACCTACGGTGAGCGGTCCGAGTTGGATCAGCTCGGCGTCCAGTTCGAGATCGGCCCCGATCGACACAGGGTGGTAGAAACGATTCAGGACCTCACGGGCACGCTCACCGTCGACACTGTCGAAGTAGACGGATCCCGGCGCCGACGTGGCGCGCGGAAGGGCGTCAACCATTCCGGCCGGAGCTCCCACGCATACGGTGAGTTTCGGTCCGAGTCAGTGGACAGTCAACGTGGCCGCCACGCGGTGACCGTTCCAGCGCATTCCGGCCATATGAACTACTCTGGCGTTCCGCGCCTACGTGGCGTAACTTGCAGACCAGCGGATTGTTGAAGGTACGCGGGTTCCGGTCGGCGTCCTCCAACGATCGCCTCCAGCGCACGGCCCTTTCTCCGGCCGGCGCACCGAGTGTCCCGCGGCATGTCGGCGTCAGCCCCGGCTGTGCGCCAGAAAGAGGGCAGCTGTGTATCTGCCGATCACGACCCGCCAGCTGGCTGACGGCACCGTCGAGATCGCACCTAGCGGCGAGATCGATCTGGATAACGCACACGTTATGCGGGACGCGGTGAACGACGTCCTGACCGGCATGACGCCGAGCCGGATCTGCCTGGACCTGCAACGGGTGATGCTGATCGACAGCATCGGGATCGGCATCCTGGTCGCCTGCTTCCACACGGCCGCGGCGAGCGGCGTGAAGCTGGTGGTCAGCCACCCGAGCGCCACCGTCTACCGGCAGCTGTGGGTCTCCGGGCTGGTCGGCCTGCTGGGCTGTGCCGAGCCGCCGAGCCCGCGGACCTCGGTGGGCCTGCGCCCCTCCTGATGTCACCCGTCCGGGGCGGGCCGGCCGATCGCGGCCGGCCCTCCCCGATGGGCGGCTAGTGCGGGGCGGATTCCTGCTTCAGCCGCTCGTCCCCGCTCAGGGTGGAGAGCGGCTTCTCCTTGATGAAGAGGACCGCGATCACGGCGAGGAACGCGATCGGGGCTCCGACCAGGAACAGGTCGGCGGTGGCCGTACCGTAGATCTCCGCGGTCACGGCCTTGACCTGCGGCGGCAGCGTCTCCAGGTCGGGCACCTCGCCGCCGCCGGAGGCCGCGGCGCCGAACTTCTCGGTGAAGAGCGTGGTGACCCGGTGGGTCAGCACCGCGCCGAGGGCGCTCACCCCGATCGAACCGCCCATGCTGCGGAAGAAGGTCAGCGCCGAGGTGGTGGCGCCGAGCTCGGCGGCGGGCACGTCGTTCTGCGCGGCCAGCACCAGGTTCTGCATCAGCAGACCGACACCGATGCCGAGGACGGCCATGAAGGCGGAGATGACCGGCACACCGGTGTGCGCGCCGATGGTGCTCAGCAGCAGCATGCCGGCGGTCATCACGATCGAGCCGGCGACCAGGTAGATCTTCCATTTGCCGAACTTGGTGATCAGCCCGCCGGCCACGGTGGACGAGACCAGCAGGCCGAAGACCATCGGCAGGCCCATCAGGCCGGCGACGGTCGGCGACTTGCCGAGCGACACCTGGAAGTACTGGGAGAGGAAGACGGTGCCGCCGAACATCGCCACACCCACGAGCACGCTGGCGACGATGGCCAGGGTGACCGTCCGGTGCCGGAAGATGCCGAGCGGGATGATCGGCTCCTTCGCCCGCGACTCCACCAGCACCGCCAGCGCGAGGACCACCAGCCCACCGGCGACCATCGCCCCGGTCTGCCAGGACGCCCAGTCGAACCGGTCGCCGGCCAGCGTGGACCAGATCAGCAGCGTGCTGACCCCGGCCGTGATCAGCAGCGCGCCCAGCCAGTCGATGCTGACCTGCCGACGGGACACCGGCAGGTGCAGCGTCTTCTGGAGCAGTGCGATCGCGATCAGCGAGAACGGCACGCCGATCAGGAAGCACCAGCGCCAGCCGAGCCACGAGGTGTCCACCAGGACGCCACCGATCAGCGGTCCGGCGATGGTGGCGACGCCGAAGACCGCCCCGAACAGGCCGGAGTAGCGGCCCAGCTCGCGCGGCGGGATCATGGCGGCCATCACGATCATCGCGAGGGCGCTCATGCCGCCCGCGCCGATGCCCTGGATGACCCGGCTGACCAGCAGGATCTCGACGTTCGGGGTGAGACCGGCGATCAGCGAGCCCGCCACGAACAGGCCGAGCGAGAGCTGGATCAGCAGCTTCTTGCTGTAGAGGTCGGCCATCTTGCCCCAGAGCGGGACGGTGGCCGTCATGGCGAGCAGCTCGGCGGTGACGATCCAGGTGTAGACGGACTGGCTGCCGTTCAGGTCGGCGATGATCCGGGGCAGGGCGTTGGCCACGACCGTGGAGGCCAGGATGCTCACGAACATGCCCAGCATCAGGCCGGACAGTGCCTGTACCACCTCGCGGTGGGACATCCGCCCGGATGATTCGGCGGTTTCGGTCTCTACTGCTGTCATCGACTTCTTTCAGATCTCGGAGACGATGGCGGCGAGGGTAGAGCCGAACTTGCAGTTTGTGCAAAAAGTTAATCGTTGAGCTGGGCCCGCTCGATCTCGGCAAGGGTCGCGGTCCACCACGGGGCGAGCGGCCGGCCGGCGAGCAGGTCGGCGAGCAGCACGGCGGCGTTGCGGGCCAGCGCGTCCGGTTTCGGCGGCGGTGTCCCGTCCTCGTCCAGCACCCCGAGCGCGCCGGCCAGCAGCCAGAGCACCACCTGCGGGTCGGCTTGTTCGGGCCAGGACCGGACACAGCTCGCCAGCGCGGCCCGTACGTCGTCGGCGGTGAGCCCGTCCGGATGGCCGTCCTCGAGCAGCAGGCGCACCGCGGTGCCGAGAACCAGGCCGCTCTGCGCGGGATCGAGCCCGGCCAGGGCGGTAACCGCGTCGTCCAGGGCCGTCGTGTCCTTCGCCCGGACCGCGGCGACCGCGGCGGTGGACGCGGCGGCGATCGGGCGGGCCGGTGCGGGCAGATGCCGCCAGGTATCGGTCATGGTGGCGACCCTACGGGCGGACGGCGACCGGGATCAGCAGCCGGGTGCCGGACAGGTGGACGGTGTGCAGGCAGGGCACCATGTGCCGGCCCTCGGCCGGATCGCCGGGCGTGCCCAGGTTGCGGGCGAACCGGGGGAACGCGCCGCCGGAGATCTGCAACCGCAGCCGGTGACCGGCCCGGAGGCGGTGGAAGCACGGATCCAGGGTCAGGGTGACCTGCTGAACCTGCCCGGCCGGCGTCGCCGGGTCGAGGCGCAGGTGCTTGTCGGTGATGTTGAACGACCGCCCCCGCTCGTCGACGTCGCAGATCCGGGCGAAGACGTCGCCGTACTGGTTGTCCAGCGCGACAGCCAGCTCCACGACGGGTGAGCCGATCACGTCGACCGCGGTCGGCAGCGGATCGGTGGTGAAGGTCAGCACGTCGGAACGGCGCTCCATCCGCCGGTTGTCCCGGATCCCGGCCGCCCCGGTCAGGGTGCGCCCGCCGACCGAGGGGGTCGGGTCGGCCGGGTCGTAGGTGAACGCCGCGTTGCCCTCCGGCCGCTCGGGCGCCGCCGTGGTGAGACCCCGGTCGGCGCGCGGGTGGAAGGCGACCGGCTCGGCCGGCGGCGGCCAGGACGGCATCTCGTGCCAGGCGTCCTGCCCGGTGCGGTAGACCCGGACCGGCTGTCTCCGGGCGGCCGGCCCGCCCGCGAGGTGCTGGTCGAGCCAAGCCACGCTCTCCCGGGCGACCAGGCCGGCGGCCCGGGTGGCGACCTGGAAGTGCGTCCACGGGCCGACCGTGAGGGCCACGTCGGCGCCGCGGCCGGCGAGCGCGGCGTACTGCTGGAGGGTCTGGTCGAGGAACAGGTCCTGCCAGCCGCCGATCAGCAGCACCGGCACGTCCGCCTTCGCCAGGGCGGCGCCGGCCCGGTACGGCTCCCACCACGGGTCGTCACCGTCCGGGTGGGCCAGCCACTCCCGGTACCAGGGGGCGCGCCCGCGCAGCACCGGCACCGCGGCGTGCGGCAGCGGCAGCCCGGTGAGGCCGGGCGCCACCCGGCGGGGCGCCCACGCCATCCCGAGCAGCCGCCGCAGCCCGCCGCCGTCCTCCTGGTGGGCGATCTGGTCGCTCCAGCCGAGGAAGTCGCCCAGGGTGAACGCCCCGGTGCCCCACACCGCCTCGCGGAAGTCGTGCGGCGCCACGTAGATCACCGCGGCGCGCAGTTCGGGCGGCGGGTCCCGCAGCAGCGTCCACTGCGTCCACCCGAGGTAGGAGGCACCGAGGGTGGCCAGCCACCCGTCGAACCAGGACTGTCCGCGCAGCCACGCGACGGTGTCCTGACCGTCTTCGGTCTCCTGGGCCATCGGCCGGAACGCGCCGCCGGAGCCGAACGTGCCGCGCACGCTCTGCAACAGAACGTGGTAGCCGCGGGCGGCCAGCAGCCGCCCGTTGAGCGCCGAGGTGGGGAAGCCACGGCCGTACGGCGTACGGATCAGCACCGTCCCCCGGGCGCCGGCGGAATCCGGCGCGAAATGATCACCGATCAATTCGGTGCCGTCGCGCATCGGCGTGCGTACTTCGGAGATCGAATACGAATGGAGCGCCGGAGCCTGCCCGAGAATCCGGCCGAGAATGCTGTCCGCCGTGGAGACCGCCATGCCCGCACGATATCGGAATGTGAAAGGTGAATGGCATTCGAGCGCGGCTCGGATGTGCGAATTCCCGAGCATTTCGGCAGACTGCCTCGGGTGGAGGTGGAGGTGGAGCGGAAACTCGGTGGCCGGTATCGGCTGATCAATGAACTCGGCCGCGGCGGCATGGCCGTCGTCTGGCACGCCCTGGACGAGGTGCTGAACCGCCCGGTCGCGGTGAAGGTGCTGGCCGGGCGTTATGCCGGCGACCCCCGGTTCGGGCTGCGGATCCTGCACGAGGCGCGGGCGGCGGCGACCCTCTCGCACCCGAACATCGCGCAGATCTACGACTTCGGGGAATGCGAGGAGAACGGGCAGCCGGTCCCCTATGTGGTGATGGAACTGATCAACGGGCCGACCCTGCAACAGCGGGTGTCACGCGGCCGACTGCCACCGCGCACGGTCTTCCGGATCTGCGGCGAGGTGGCCACCGCGCTGGCCGTCGCGCACGCCGACGGGCTCGTGCACCGGGACGTCAAACTCGCCAACATCATGGTCACCCCGGCCGGCGCCAAGGTGGTGGACTTCGGCATCGCCGCCGTGGCCGGGCCCGCCTCGCCCGAGGACGCCCTGCTCGGCACGCCCGCCTACCTGGCGCCGGAACGGCTCACCGGCGGCGCGATCGAGCCCGCCTCGGACGTCTACGCGCTCGGCGTGCTGCTCTACCGGCTGCTCACCGGGGGCGCGCCGTGGAGTGTGGAGACCACCACCCAGATGCTCGAGGCGCACGTCTACCAGGAGCCGCTGCCGCTGCCGGAGCTGCCCGGCGTGCCCGCCGAGATCATCGACCTGGTCGGCCGCTGCCTGGCCAAGGACCCGTGGATGCGTCCGGACGCGGCCGAGGTGGCGGGCGTTCTGGGCGACGCGGCCGAGGCCGCGGGCGTGCCGAAGACCAGGGAGGTACGGGGACCCGCACCCGATTCCCAAGACGTCCCCGACGAGGTCACCCGGCGGATCGAGCCACCCGTGGACGAGTGGACGGCGCCTGTCCCACCCGTACCGAAAAGGGGTTTGAAGCGTGCCCGGCTCCTGGTCGGCGCTCTGGCCGTGGCCCTGCTCGCCGCTGTGCCGATGCTGCTCGCCGGGCGCGAGGGCGGCCCGGCCGGCGAGCCCGGCGTGGCCGCTCCGCCCGCCGCCTCACCCAGGGTGACCAGAAGCGGTGTCGGCGGCCCGGCCGTCACGCGCCCCGCCGAATCCGCCACCCGGCCCACCAAGGCGGCGGTGACCAGCAGCGTACCGCTCGTCTGGCCGAGTATGCCGGCCGGACCGGCCGGCTCGGGGAGGCCGTCGAAGCCCGGTCCCCAACCGAGCGTGACCGTCACCGAGCCGTCCGGGCCGGCCGAACCGCGGAGCACCCGGCTGGATTCGCCGGGCGGGTCGGTGCTGGCCCGGTGTGTCCCGGCGGGCGCCGAACTGCTGGCCTGGGAGCCGCGGCCCGGATTCACCGTGCAGCGGGTCGACCGGGGCCCGTCGCTGACCGCGGTCGTGGTCTTCGCCGGTGGCCTGGCGCGCTACCGGATGACCGTGACGTGTGTGGGGAACCGGCCGTCCGCCGTGGTGCTGCCGATATAGGACGGGGGATCCCGCGGGCTGCCGGACTGCGTCGGATGTCCGACTAAACTGCGGCGGCACGCTGCGAAGGGACATCGATGACGGCGACCGCACCCACCGACCAGAGCATCCTGACCCGGGTCCGGGCCGCGTTCCGGCTCACCCCGCCGCCACCGCTGCCCGAACCGGCCCCGGCCCCGCCGTCCGTGCTCAACCTGGTGCCGGACCCGGGGTTCCGCGGCGAACCGGCGGCCGTGCCGGTCTCCGCCGGGGCGGCGGCCGAGACCGTCGAGGTGCCCGGCCGGCCCGGCGTGACCGGCCTGCGGGTGACCGGGCTGACCGGCGACGACGACACGTTCGCGGCGCCCGCCGGGATCGTCCTGCGGCCCGGCGGCACCTACACGGCGAGTGTCTCGCTCTTCCTCGCCGAGCCGCTCGGCGGCCGGCTGCACCGGTCCGCGCTGCGGCTGGCCGCCGAGTGGACGGCCGACGACGCGGCGGCCGGCGCCCCCGCCCGGTCGGCGCCAGCCCGCAACGAGCACGGGCATCACCGGATCAGCGTGACCTTCACCGTCCCGGCGGGCGCCCGGGACGCGGTCGTCCGGCTGCGCGCCGGCATGGCCGCCGGACAGGGCGCGGTCGTCTGGTACGACTACACGGTCACCGAGACCGCCGCCCCGGTGCCCCACTTCGACGGCTCGACCCCGGACGACCCCCGGTTCTCCTACGAGTGGACCGGCGATTCGGGCGCGTCACCGTCACGCCGGACGCTGCTGCCCGCGGCCCCGGCCGCCGGCCTGCCCCGCCTCACCGCCGTGGAGGCGGCGTTCCTGCGGTCGTCCGCGGGGGACGATCCGCTGGCGCTCGCCCGGATCGCTCTGGCCGAGGACGACCTGACGGCCGCCGGCACGGAACTGCGCCGGGTGGTGAAGGCCGGCGATCCGGACGGTGAGGCGGCGTACCGGCTGGGCCTGATCGCGCTGGCCGAGGAGCGCTGGGCGGCGGCCGAGCAGCTGCTGCGCGGCGCGGCGGCGAAGAGCCCGGAGGACTTCGAGCGGGGGTACGCGCTGGCCGCCGCGTACGACCGGCTCCGGCGCCGGGACGACAGCCGGCGTGCCTCGGCGGCGGCCCTGGCGCACGACACCGAACTGCCGTTCGACGGGCCGGCCGTACTGGACTCCGACGTACCGGCCTTCGGCGCCCGCCGGGAGCTGGGGATCTTCCTGGCCGAGCACCTCGGGCAGATCCGTACGCAGGCGGCTCAGCGGCTGGATCGTCCGGTGCGCAGCCGCTTCGACCAGCCGATCTTCGTCTACTGGGCGCAGGGCTTCGACGCCGCGCCGCCGGTGGTCCGGGCCTGCCTCGCGGCGTTGCGGGCACACAACCCGGGCGTGCACGCGCTGTCCCGGGACGACATCGGCAACTACGTCGACGTGCCGGAGGACCTGGCCGCCGCGCTGAAGGACGACCACGGGCACTTCTCCGAGCTGCTACGGATGCTGCTGCTGGAGAAGTTCGGCGGGGTCTGGGTGGACGCCACCTGCTACGTCTCCGAGCCGCTGCGCCCGCACGTCGACCGGGCGCTCGCCAAGGGGAGCGTCTTCGCGTTCGACTACACCGGACCCTACCTGTCGAACTGGTTCCTGGCCGCCCGTGCCGACAGCTACGTCATGCACCTCTGGCGGGCCGCGTCGTTCCTGTGGTGGGAGAAGCGCGGCGAGCTGATCGACCCGCTGCTGCACCACCACGTCTTCGAGATGCTGTGGCACTCCGACGACCGGTTCCGGGCCGAGTGGGACGCCGGGCTGCGGCTCAACGCGACGCCGCCGCACGCGCTGCGGTCGGTCATGCTGCGGCCGTACGAGCCGGAGATGTTTCAGACGATCATGGAGGGGGCGTTCGCGCACAAGCTGCGCCTGCGGTACGACCAGGGCGAGTTGAGCAGCGAGTCGTATCTGGCCCGAATCATTCGCGGCGACCATTCCTATGGTGCGTGACGGTGCCGTCTTCGTACATTTCGAGATTCTCAAGGAATTGTTTCTTCCTGCCGCATCTCTCATCTACCCGGGGTGAGGCGGGCCACCGCCGGAGCGCGGCATCCTACGGAGATCCGTAGGAAGGGAGCCAGCGATGGCAGTGGACACGTTCCTGGTCTATGTCGGGGCGTACTCGAGTGTGGCCCAGGCGCGGGCCGACTACGACGCGGTGAAGGAACTGCACCGGAAAGCGAACCTGATCGACGCATACGACGCGGCGGTCATCGAGCGCAAGGCGAACGGCAAGACCGCGATCGTCAAACAGCACGAGACGCCGACCCGTGTGGGCGGTGTGGTGGGCGGCGGTTTCGGCCTGGCCACCGGGCTGGTCGTGGCGCTGTTCCCGTTCGCGGCGATCGGCGGCGGGCTGCTGGCGGCGAGCACGGCCGGGGGTGTGGCCCTCGGGGCGCTGGCCGGGCACGCCGCCGCCGGGCTGAGCCGGCACGACCTCAAGGAACTGGGCGAATACCTGGACGAGGGCCAGGCCGGCCTGGTGGTGATCGCCGTCGCCGACATCGGCTCGAAGGTGGAGCTGGCGATGGCCAACGCCGAGAAGACCGCCACCCGGGAGTTGCAGGCCGACACCGCCGAGATCGAGAAGGACGTCGTCGAGGCCGGGGAGAAGTAATGATCGAGGTTCTGCCGGACCTGCCGGAGACCGTGCTGGGTTTCCGGTTCGCCGGATCGGTGACCCGGGAGGAATACCGCACGGTCTTCCTCCCGCGGACCCGGGCCGCGTTGGGGGAGGGCTGGCGGATCCGCTTGCTGGTGGTCGTCGACGACGACTGCGGGTGGTTCCAGCCCGGGGCGTTCTGGGAGGACCTGAAATTCGGGCTCGGGACGGCCCTGCGGCACCACTCGCTGTGGGAGCGGATCGCACTGGTCTCCGACGCCGAGTGGGTGACCCGTGCGCTGACGGTCTTCGGCCGGACCATCCCCGGTGAGGTCCGCCATTTCCCTCGGGCCGATCTGACGGCCGCGACGGATTGGCTGGCCGTGCGGCCCGATCGCCCGGAGAAACAGCAAGGCCACTGACCAATGGTCAGCGGCCTGGAAGAATTCTTGTGCCCCCGGCAGGATTCGAACCTGCGCTTTCGCCTCCGGAGGGCGACGCTCTATCCCCTGAGCTACGGGGGCTCAGTGAGGAAGAGCCTAGCAGGGCTCCGGAGGCCCCGGCCAATCGGTATCGCGAAAACACGGCGGGCCGCCGGCGTGATGCCGGCGGCCCATCGATAAGCGCAGTTCAGGAGGCGGTGTCGAGCCGCTTCTGGAGATCCTGCATGTCGGTCAGGTCGCGCTGCTGGCTGTTGATGGACAGCTGTGCCGACTCGACGACCTCCGGGTCGTCGCTGAGCTCCACCACCTCCTGGGCCATGTGGATGCCGCCCAGGTGGTGGTTGATCATCAGCTTCATGAAGAGGCGGTCCTCGTCGAGGCCGGTGGCCTCCCGGAGCTGCTTCAGCTCCTCCGGGGTGGCCATGCCGGGCATCAGGCCGTCCTTCACGCTCTCCGCCCCGCCCGGCATCCACGACATGGCCGGCTTCGAACCGGTCGGCTGGAGATTCCACTCGCGCAGCCAGGCCTGGAACATGCCGATCTGACCCTGCTGGGTGAGAGCGATGTCGCGGGCCATCATCCGGACCTCGTCGTTGGTCGCGCGGGTGTAGGCGATCATGCCCATCTCCACGGCCTGCGAGTGGTGGGTGGACATGTCCCGGGCGAAGCCGGCCTCCGCGGAGTCGTCGGCCGGCAGGTCCTCGCCGCGGGGGACGAGGAATCCGATCGCCACGCCCAGCAACAGGCCGACCACCAGGGTCGCGGGCAGCCAGTAGCCGAAGCGGCGCTTCTCCGTGGACAAGGTCAGCTCTGCGGGACGACGCCAGTGGCCGACACGCCGCCGTCACAGGCCGCTGTCGGGCCCTCGATCGACGCGTTGATCCGCAGTGACTGGATGAACTCGTCGATCCGCGGGTCGTCCACCGAGTCGACCTTCAGCTGGTAGCCCCAGGCCTGGAGGGAGACGTTGTTGCTCAGTCCGGGCACCGGGCTCAGCATGAGCTTCTCCTTGCCCTCGACCCGGTCGGCCAGCTTCTCCACCTGGTCCACGGGGAGGCCCTGCTTGTAGGTCACCCAGACGGTGCCGTGCTCCATGCTGTGCACCGCGTGCTCGTTCGCGATCGGCTCGGAGTAGACGACGCCGTTGCAGTTCTGCCAGCTCGGGTTGTGCTCGCCGGCGACGGGGGGCTGCTGCTCGTACGCCAGCTTGCCGTTCTTGTGCTGGCTGCCCTTCACCAGATCCGGATTCGACTCGCGGAAGTTGGTGATGCCCGCGATCGCGGCGGCCCGGTCGGCCCACGGCACGGCCTGCTTCTTCTCCTGCTGGATCGATGCGACGACACCCCAGCCGATGATGCCGACCGCGATCAGGACGACGACGCCGGCGACCGCGATCGGCCCCCAGTTGCGTCCGCCGGCCACCTTGACCGGAGTGACCGGCTTGCGGCCCTTTCCGCCCTTTCCGGCGGGTCGGTTGCCACCTGGCCGGTTCGCGCCGGACCTCGCCGTCGGCGGCTTGCCCTGGCCGGTGGTCTTGTCGACCTTGACGGTGGACGGGACCCGTTCGGGCCCCGGCGTGCTCATGCTCATCGTGCCTCGTCGATTCGTCTGAATGGGGAGGGGCGGGGCTCGGGTGGCCGCCGAACGACGAAGTCTACCCCCGATAGCATGGTTGAGTGACTCCCGCCAACCTTGCTGACACCGTTCTCTCAGCCGCTCGTGCCGTTTTCGAGACGCGTGGACTCGACGTCGGCGCGCTGCCCGCCACGACGACGGTGGAGCGTCCGCGTAACCCCGAGCACGGCGACTACGCCTCGACACTCGCCCTCCAACTGGGCAAGAAGGTCGGGGTCGCCCCGCGTGAGCTGGCCACGGCGCTGGCCGAGGAGCTGGGCCGCCGGGACGGCGTCAAATCGGTGGAGATCGCGGGTCCCGGCTTCCTGAACATCCGGCTCGACGCCGCCGCGGCCGGCGTGCTGGCCCGCGACATCGTGCTCGCCGGTTCAGCCTACGGGCGTACCGACCGGCTCGCCGGGGAGCGTGTCAACCTGGAGTTCGTGTCGGCCAACCCGACCGGTCCGGTGCACATCGGCGGGGTCCGCTGGGCCGCCGTGGGCGACGCCCTCTCCCGGGTGCTGCGCACCGCCGGCGCCGACGTCGGCACGGAGTACTACTTCAACGACGCCGGCTCGCAGATCGACCGGTTCGCCCGCTCGCTGCTGGCCGCCGCCAAGGGTGAGGCGGCGCCGGAGGACGGCTACGGCGGCGACTACATCGCCGAGATCGCGGCCGACGTGGTCAAGGCCGAGCCCGAGGTGCTGTCCCAGGAGCCGGAGGCCGCGCAGGAGACCTTCCGGCGGGTCGGCGTCGACCTGATGTTCGCCGAGATCAAGAAGTCGCTGACCGAGTTCGGCGTGCACTTCGACACCTACTTCAACGAGAAGGACCTGCACGACCGCGGCGAGCTCCAGGAGGCCCTGGACCGGCTGCGCGAGCAGGGGCACATCTTCGAACAGGACGGCGCGACCTGGCTGCGCACCACCGACTTCGGTGACGACAAGGACCGGGTGCTGCGCAAGTCCGACGGCGACTGGACGTACTTCGCCGCCGACTGCGCCTACTACCTGGACAAGCGCAAGCGCGGCTTCGAGCGGGTCGTGATCATGCTGGGCGCCGACCACCACGGCTACATCGGCCGGATGAAGGCGATGGCCGCGTGCTTCGGCGACGACCCGGCGAAGAACCTGGAGATCCTGATCGGCCAGATGGTCAACCTGGTCCGTGACGGCGAGCCGGTGCGGATGAGCAAGCGCGCCGGGACGGTGGTCACCCTGGAGGACTTCGTCGAGGCGCTGGGCGTCGACGCCACCCGCTACGCGCTGGCCCGCTACTCCTCGGACTCCCCGATCGACATCGACATCGACCTGTGGACCCGGGCCGGCAACGACAACCCGGTCTACTACGTGCAGTACGTCGCGGCCCGTACCGCGAACGTGGCCCGCAACGGCGCCGACGCCGGGCTCACCCGGGGCGACGCCGCCGACATGAAGCCGGAGCTGCTCAGCCACGAGAAGGAGAACGCCCTCCTGAAGAGCCTGAACGAGTACCCGGACGTCGTCGCCCGCTCGGCGGAGCTGCGGGAGCCGCACCACGTCGCCCGCTACCTGGAGAAGGTCGCCGGCGACTACCACCGGTTCTATGACAAGTGCCGGGTCACTCCGATGGGTGACGAGGAGATCACCGACCTCCACCGCGCCCGGCTGTGGCTCAACGACGCCACTCGTACGGTGATCGCCAACGGGTTGGCCCTCCTCGGGGTCTCCGCGCCGGAGAGGATGTAGGGCATGCGCGCACACGAGGCCGGGGCCCTGCACGGTGACCTCGGCAGCCGCGGGCCGGCCTGGCTGCGTAGCCCGGAGGACGTGAACGCCCTCGTGCCGCAGCTGTGGCCGCGGACCGTGAGCCGTACCGGGGCCGGGTCCCTGGAGATCGGCGGCGTGGACGTCCTCGATCTGGCCGCCGACTACGGCACCCCGGCGTACCTGTTGGACGAGGACGATCTGCGGGCCCGCTGCCGGGACTTCGCGGCCGCCTTCGCCGAGGCCGACGTCTATTACGCCGGCAAGTCGTTCCTCTGCAAGGCCGTCGTCCGGATCATCGACGAGGAGGGGCTCTTCCTCGACGTCTGCTCCGGCGGCGAGCTGGCGGTGGCGCTGGCGGCCGGGTTCCCGGCCGAGCGGATCGGCTTCCACGGCAACAACAAGTCGGAGAGCGAGCTGCGCCGGGCCCTGGAGGCCGGGGTGGGCCGGATCATCGTGGACTCGTTCCATGAGATCGACCGCCTGACCGCGCTGGCCGGCGAGCTGAACAAGCGGCCCGGCGTGCTGATCCGGGTGACCGTCGGCGTCGAGGCGCACACCCACGAGTTCATCGCGACCGCGCACGAGGACCAGAAGTTCGGCTTCTCGCTGGCCGGCGGGTCGGCCTTCGCGGCCGCCGCGCAGATCCTGGACGAGGGCGCGCTCGACCTGCGGGGCCTGCACTCGCACATCGGCTCGCAGATCTTCGACACCAGCGGGTTCGAGGTGGCCGCCCGGCGGATCCTGGAGCTCCAGGCGCAGATCCGGGACGCGCGCGGCGTGGAGCTGCCGGAGCTGGACCTCGGCGGTGGGTTCGGTATCGCTTACACCACTCAGGACGACCCGTCCACCCCTGGAGACCTGGCGAAGCGGATCAACAAGATCGTCGAGTCCGAGTGCGAGCTGGCGTCGCTGCGCAAGCCGCACCTGTCGATCGAGCCGGGGCGGGCCATCGTGGGCCCGTCGGTCTTCACGTTGTACGAGGTCGGGACGGTCAAGGACGTCGATGGCATCCGGACCTACGTGAGCGTCGACGGCGGCATGAGCGACAACATCCGGACCGCCCTTTACGACGCCTCCTATTCGGCCACGCTCGCCAATCGCAGCAGCGCCGGGACCCCTATGCTCGCCCGAGTGGTGGGAAAACATTGTGAGTCCGGGGACATCGTCGTGAAGGATGAATTCCTGCCCGCCGACGTGCAGCCCGGAGATCTTATTGCGGTCCCCGGGACCGGCGCCTACTGCCGGAGTATGGCCAGCAACTACAACCACGTTCCTCGGCCACCCGTGGTGGCGGTGCGCGACGGCGCGGCACGCGTCATCGTGCGGCGGGAGACCGAGGACGACCTGCTTGCATTGGATGTTGGATGAGCCCCGCCAAATCGGTCCGCCTCGCCCTGCTGGGGTGCGGCATCGTCGGTTCCGAGGTCGTCCGTCTGCTGCACGAGCAGCAGGAGGACCTGACCGCCCGGATCGGCGCCCCTCTGGAAATCGCCGGCATCGCGGTGCGGCGCCCCGGCCGTGAGCGCGGCGACCTGCCGGTCGACCCGTCGCTGTTCACGACCGACGCCCTCGGCCTGATCAAGCGCGACGACGTGGATGTGGTCATCGAGGTCGTCGGCGGCATCGAGCCCGCCCGTACCTGGCTGGTCGAGGCGCTCCGGGCCGGCAAGAGCGTCATCACGGCCAACAAGGCGCTGCTCGCCGAGGACGGCGGCGCGCTGCACGACGCCGCCGCCGAGGGCGGCGCCGATCTCTACTACGAGGCGTCGGTGGCCGGGGCGATCCCGCTGCTGCGCCCGCTGCGCGAGTCGCTGCACGGCGACCGGGTGACCGCGGTCACCGGCATCGTCAACGGCACGACCAACTTCATCCTCTCCTCGATGGCCGCCACCGGCGCGGGCTTCAACGAGGCCCTGGAGGAGGCCACCGAGCTGGGGTACGCGGAAGCCGACCCGACCGCGGACGTCGAGGGCTTCGACGCCGCCGCCAAGGCCGCCATCCTCGCGTCCCTGGCGTTCCACACCCGGGTCACCGCCGCCGACGTGTTCCGTGAGGGCATGACCGCGGTGACCGCCGGCGACATGGCAAGCGCCAGGGAGATGGGCTGCACCATCAAGCTGCTCTGCATCGCGCAGCGCGGCGCCGATTCGGTGAGCGTCCGGGTGCACCCGGCGATGATCCCGCTGAGTCACCCGCTGGCCGGCGTCGGCGACGCCTTCAACGCGGTGTTCGTGGAGACCGAGGCGGCCGGGCCGCTGATGTTCTACGGCCGCGGCGCGGGTGGCCGCCCGACCGCCAGCGCGGTCCTCGGCGACATCGTGGCGGCGGCCCGCAACCGGCTGACCGGGGCCCGGGCGCCGAGCGAGAGCAACTACGCCAAGCTGACGGTCCGCCCGATCGGCGAGTCGCTCACCCGCTACCACATCAGCCTGGACGTGGCCGAGAAGCCGGGCGTCCTGGCCAGCGTGGCCGGGGTGTTCGCCCACCACGAGGTGTCCATCGCGACGGTCCGCCAGTCCGGCCGGGCGGACGACGCGAAGCTGGTGATCGTCACCCACAGCGCGCCCGACGCGGCCCTCGCCGCGACCGTGGAGTCACTGTCCCGGCTGGACATCGTCCGGTCGATCGCCAGCGTGCTGCGTGTCGAGGGAGGGGCCGGCTGATGCTGGACCACGTCGGGTTCCAATGCGCCGACCTGTCGCGCAGCGCCGCCTTCTACGACGCCGTGCTGGCGCCGCTGGGCGGCCGCCGGCTGATGGACTTCAAGGTCGCGATCGGGTACGGCTCGGACCACGCGGATTTCTGGATCGGCGAGTTCAACGAGGGCGAGGGCTTCCGCGAGAGCCACATCGCCTTCGCCGCGGCCGACCGGCCCACGGTCGACGCCTTCTTCCGGGCCGCGGTCGAGGCCGGGGCCGAGGTGCTGCACGAGCCGGGCCTGCACCCGGAGTACCACGAGCACTACTACGGCGCTTTCGTCCGCGACCCGGACGGGAACAACGTCGAGGCTGTCTGCCACCGTCCTGAATAATGGCCGGAAATTCTCGAAGATTGACACGCGAGTGAGGAGTACGGCCATGTGGCGGGGCTTGATCGAGGCGTACCGGGACCGGCTGCCGGTCACCGACGCCACCCCGGTGGTCTCGTTGCACGAGGGGAACACCCCGCTGGTGCCGGCGCCGGTGCTGTCCCAGCGCACGGGCGCCGACGTCTACCTCAAGGTGGAGGGCGCCAACCCGACCGGTTCGTTCAAGGACCGGGGCATGACGATGGCCGTGTCGAAGGCCGTCGAGGAGGGCGCCAAGGCGATCATCTGCGCCTCGACCGGCAACACCAGCGCCTCCGCCGCGGCGTACGCGGCCCGCGCCGGCATCACCTGCGCGGTGCTCGTGCCGCAGGGCAAGATCGCGCTGGGCAAGCTGGCCCAGGCGCTCGTGCACGGCGCCCGGCTGCTCCAGGTGGACGGCAACTTCGACGACTGCCTGGCGCTCGCCTCGAAACTGTCCCTGGACTACCCGGTCGCGCTGGTCAACTCGGTGAACATCTTCCGGCTGCACGGCCAGAAGACGGCCGCCTTCGAGATCGTCGAGGCGCTCGGTGACGCGCCGGACATCCACTGCCTGCCGGTCGGCAACGCCGGCAACATCTCCGCCTACTGGATGGGCTACCAGGAGGACCGGGCGGCCGGGAACAGCACCCGGCTGCCGAAGATGTACGGATTCCAGGCCTCCGGCGCCGCGCCGATCGTGAACGGCAAGGTGGTCGAGCACCCGTCGACCATCGCCACCGCGATCCGGATCGGGAACCCGGCCAGCTGGACCAAGGCGCTGGACGCACGGGACTCCTCGGGCGGCCTGATCTCGGCGGTCACCGACCGGGACATCCTGAACGCGTACCGCCTGCTGGCCCGCGAGGTGGGTGTCTTCGTCGAACTGGGCAGCGCGGCCAGCGTGGCCGGTCTGCTCCAGCAGGCGGAGGCCGGGAAGATCCCGGCCGGCTCCCGGGTGGTCTGCACGGTGACCGGGCACGGCCTGAAGGACCCGGAGTGGGCGATCTCCACCGCCCCGTCGCCGACCGTCATCGCGAACGACGCGCTGATCGCGGCGAAGGCGCTGGACCTGGCCTAATCCGCAGGCTCCGGGGGCAGGCACGCGGCGGCCTCCCGGAGCAGCAGCTCCATGGCTTGAGCGACGATCGCGAGCTCCTCGGCTGAGAGACGGCTGAGGAGCTCGCGCTGTTTCGCGGCGCCCGCCGTGATGATGCCATCGATGAGCTCGGTGCCCGCCCTGGTCAGCCCGATCCGGCGAACCCGCCGATCGTGCACGTCCTCCGTGCGCGTGACCAGCTCCTGCACGACCAGCCGGTCGATCATGCCGCTGAGTGCGGCCGCTCCCACACCGACCATCCGGGCCAGCTCGCCGCCGGCGATCGTGCCGTGCCGGGCCAGCAGCAGCATGATCTTCAGCTGCGACATGGTCAGGTGCGAGGAGAAGAGCGGATCCGACCGATCTCCGGCGAACAGGTGCTCCATCCGGATCTGCGCGCCCATGATGTCCGCGATGAGCTGTTCCTTCTCGCCCACCGCGTGCTCCTCGTGTGACGTGCTGATGGCCGGTGCGGGCCCGTCCGACCTCGGACGGTACCAGTGGAACCCCGGCGAAAACCATTTGTTCGCGTCATGCAAACTATCAGTATCGACCGAACCTTTCCGGGGGAGCCCCCATGTCAGCACTGACACGGCTTAGCCTTGCCAACCGAGGTCTCGTCGCCCTGATCGCAATCGTGATCAGCGGCTTCGGGCTCTACGCCATCCCGTCCCTCAAGCAGCAGCTCTTCCCCTCGATCGAGCTGCCCGCCGCGTTCGTGAGCGCGGTCCTGCCCGGAGCCTCGCCGGAAGCGGTCGAGGAACAGGTGACCAAGCCGATCGAGGACGCGGTCAAGGGCATCGACGGCATCGACAGCGTGACCTCGACCTCGCGCGAGAACGTGTCCAGCGTGGTCGTGCTCTTCGAGTTCGGCACGGACATCGAGTCCGCCGTCAACCAGGTCACCACCTCGGTGAACCGGATCCAGCAGCAGCTGCCGGAGAACGTCGACCCGACCGTCTTCGCGGGCGGCACCGACGACATCCCGGCGATCGTGCTGGCCGCGTCGTCCGGTGACAAGGACGAGGCCGAGCTGCTCGCCGCGCTCAACGAGACCGTGGTGCCCGAGCTCAACGGCATCGAGGGTGTCCGCGACACCCAGGTCACCGGCGCCCGCGCCCTGGAAGTGGTGATCACTCCGGACATGGCGAAGATGGGCGCAGCCGGGGTCGGCCCCGCCTCGCTCACCACGGTCCTCCAGGCCAACGGCGTCTCCATCCCGGCCGGCACCGTGGTCGAGGGCGACAAGTCGCTGACCGTGCAGGTGGGCACCCCGATCACCACCGTCGACCAGCTCAAGGACGTCTACCTGACCGGCTCGCGCGGGCCGGTGCGGCTCGGTGACGTGGCCGCCGTGGAGAGCAAGCTGCCGCCCGCGGAGTCGTACACCCGGACCGACGGGGTGAACAGCCTCGGCATCGCGGTCACCGCGCGGCCGGACGGCAACCCGGTGGACATCTCGCACGAGGTCCGGGACATGCTGCTCGACCTGGAGAAGGCGTCCGGCGCGACGCTGACCGTCATCACCGACCAGGCGCCGTACGTGGAGCGCTCGATCGAGAGCCTCACCACCGAGGGCCTGCTCGGCCTGCTGATGGCGGTCGTGGTCATCCTGATCTTCCTGATGAGCGTCCGGTCCACCCTGGTGACCGCGGTGTCCATCCCGCTGTCCGTACTGATCGCGCTGATCGCGCTCTGGGTCGGCGACTACACTCTCAACCTGCTCACCCTGGGCGCGCTGACCATCGCGATCGGCCGGGTGGTGG
This sequence comes from Actinoplanes hulinensis, assembly GCF_019429605.1. Classification (NCBI taxonomy): domain Bacteria; kingdom Bacillati; phylum Actinomycetota; class Actinomycetes; order Micromonosporales; family Micromonosporaceae; genus Actinoplanes; species Actinoplanes hulinensis. The sequence continues at coordinate 42,141 of NZ_JAHXZI010000023.1, forward strand.
ACGACTCGATCGTCGTCCTGGAGAACATCAAACGCCATCTCGAGTACGGCGAGGAGAAGGTCCACGCCATCCTCACGGCGGTTCGTGAGGTGGCCGGCGCGGTGGTCGCGTCGACCCTCACCACGGTCGCCGTGTTCGCGCCGATCGCCCTGGTGGGCGGCCTGGTCGGGCAGATCTTCTCGTCCTTCGCGATCACCGTGACGGTGGCCCTGCTGGCCTCCCTCGTGGTGTCGCTGACGATCGTGCCGGTGCTGGCGTTCTGGTTCCTCAAGCCGCCGCCGGCCGGCGCCGACACCGAGGCGATCCGCAAGGCCGCCGAGGAGAAGGAGCTGCGCAGCCCGCTCCAGCGTGGTTACCTGCCGGTGATCCGGTTCGCCACCACGAAGCGCTGGACCACGGTGCTGATCGGCATCGCGGTGCTGATCGGCACGTTCGCCCTGAGCACCCGGCTGGAGACCAACTTCCTCGACGAGTCGGGGCAGGACAGCATCACGATCAGCCAGGAGATGCCGGCCGGCACCAGCCTGGCGGCCACCGACGCGGCGGCCAAGCAGGTCGAGGCGATCCTCGCCGACCAGGACGGCGTCAAGACGTACCAGGTGACCGTCGGCGGCAGCTCCGCCAACCCGTTCGCGGGTGGTGGCGGCGCCGGCACCGCCACCTACAACGTGGCGCTGGAGGAGGACGCGGACGCTCCGGAGATCTCCGACGAGCTGGACAAGAAGTTCGACGGGCTGTCCGGCGCCGGTGAGATCAAGATCGGTCAGGAGGGCTCCGGCCTCGGCAGCAGCCAGCTGTCGGTCTCGGTGACCGCCCCCGACAACGAGGCCCTGACCACGGCCACCGAGCAGGTCCGTACGGCGATGACGGGGGTGGCCGGGGTCGCCGACGTCGACACCTCGCTCGCCGAGAGCGTGCCGCGTCTCGACGTGGTGGTGGACCGTAAGGCCGCCGCGCAGGTGGGCCTCACCGAGGCGCAGGTCGCCCAGAACGTGGCGGCGCTGTTCCGGTCCGCCCCGGCCGGCCAGATCAACGTCGACGGCACCACCCAGGACGTGGTGATCTCGTTCGGCACGGCGCCCGCCGACACGGCGGCACTGCGTGCCGTTCCGCTCACCACCCCGCGCGGCGTGGTCCCGCTGGACCAGGTCGCCGACGTCAAGCAGGTGGACGGCGCGGTCGAGATCAACCGGGTGGACGGCAGCCGTACCGTCACCGTGACCGGCGCGGTCACCGGCGACAACCTCACCCAGATCAACCAGGACCTGACCACCGCGCTGGAGGAGCTCGACCTGCCGGCCGGCGCCGAGTGGGCCGTCGGTGGCGTCAGCGCCGACCAGGAGGAGGCGTTCGGGCAGCTCGGCCTGGCCGTGCTCGCCGCCATCGCGATCGTCTTCGTGATCATGGTGGCCACCTTCCGGAGCCTGATCCAGCCGGTGATCCTGCTGGTGTCCATCCCGTTCGCGGCGACCGGCGCGATCATCCTGCTGCTGATCACCGGCACCGCGCTCGGCGTGCCGGCCCTGATCGGTGTGCTCATGCTGGTCGGCATCGTGGTGACCAACGCCATCGTGCTGATGGACCTGATCAACCACTACCGGGCCGCCGGGTACGGCGTGCAGGAGGCGGTGATCGAGGGTGGCCGGCACCGGCTGCGCCCGATCCTGATGACCGCGATCGCCACCATCTTCGCGCTCATCCCGATGGCCCTGGGCCTCACCGGCGAGGGCGGCTTCATCTCCCAGCCGCTGGCCATCGTGGTGATCGGCGGCCTGGTCAGCTCGACCCTGCTGACCCTGATCCTGGTGCCGACCCTCTACACCATGGTGGAGAACCGGAAGGAGAAGAGCCGGGCCAAGCGGCAGGCGAAGCGGCTGCTCAAGGGACAGGCCGCCGGTGAGCCGAAGCACGCCGCCGACAAGCCCGTCGACGACCTGGTGCCGGCCGGTGTGGCGCCGGACTCCAGCGGCGGCGCGCACGAGGCCCCGGAGTCGGGTGGGAAGTCCGCGCTGCGCGGTCTGACCGACCAGTTCGAGGTGCTGAAGATGCCGCGGAAGCCGGCGAACCCGGCCGAGTAGGCGAGATCCGAACCGATGCCCGGCCCACCGCGGCCGGGCATCGGCGTATCTACACTTCGGTACGTGCCAGCAGACTTCTCGGTCCTTACCCGCAACCGTGACTTCCGCCGGCTGTTCGCCGCTGAGCTGGTGGTCTTCGGGGCGGACTGGTTCGTCATGGTGCCGCTGCTCGTGCTGCTGCCGGAGCTGACCGGCGGTGGCCTGCTGGGCGCTCTGGTGCTGGCCGTGGACACCGGCATCCTGGCGCTGCTGCTGCCCTTCACCGGCACGGTCGCCGACCGGGTGGACCGCCGCCGGATCCTGATCCTCGCGAACGCCGCGGCCTTCCTGTCGGTGCTGCTGCTGTTCGCGGTGCGTTCCGCGGCGACCGCCCCGCTCGCACTGGTGGCGGTCGGGGCCATCGCGGTGTCGAAGGCGTTCTACTCCCCGGCCGCGTCGGCCGCACTGCCCAACCTGGTGGACCCCGCCGACCTGCCGGCCGCGAACACCATCGCCGGCTCCGCGTGGGGCACCATGACCGTGGTGGGCGCGTCCCTCGGTGGCGTGGTGAGCAGCGTCTTCAGCCCGTACGCCTGCTTTGCCGTGACCGCCGTCCTCCTGCTCACCGGAAGCCTGCTGACCGGCCTGATCCGGCGTCCGATGCAGGCGCCGCGCAGCGGCGACGGCGAGCCGGCCCGGGCCCTGACCGCCCTGCTCGAGTCGCTGCGACACATCGCCCTGCGCCCCCGCCTGCGGGCTCTCGTGACGGTGAAGTCGGCGGTCGGCCTCGGCAACGGGGTGCTGACCGTGTTCCCGTTGATCGCGGCGGCGCACGGGGCCGGGGCGCTGGGCACCGGCCTGCTGTTCGCGCTGCGCGGCCTGGGCGCCCTGATCGGGCCGCTGGTGATGCGCCCGGTGCTGACCCGCCCGTCCTGGCTGCTGCCCGGTCTGGCCCTGTCCATGGGCCTTTACGGCGTCGGCTACCTGGGTGTCGCCTTCGCGCCGTGGTTCCCGCTCACGCTGGCGCTGGTCTTCGTGGCGCATTTCGCCGGCGGCAGCAACTGGGTGCTGTCCAACTTCGCGCTCCAGGGTGAGGTGCCCGACGAGTTGCGCGGCCGCGTCTTCGCCACCGACATGATGCTGGCGACGGTCGCCATCGCGGTGAGCCAGCTGGCCGCGGGCGCCGTCATCGACCGTGTCGACCAGCAGTGGATCATCGCGGGGTGCGCGTCGATCACCCTCACCTATGCGATCGGATGGCGGCTGGCCACCCGCCGGCTCCGCCCGTCCACCGAGCCGACATTCGCCGATCACCGGGACCGTGAGCCTCCCCCGAAATGATCAACGCCTAGCATGTGGCGATGGGTTTGTCCTTCGTCACCGAACCGGTCTCCGTCAGCACGCCGGCGACCAGCGCCAACCTCGGCCCCGGCTTCGACGCCCTGGGCCTGGCGCTGACGCTGTACGACGACCTGACCGCCCGGGTAACCGGCGACTCCTACACGGTCACGGTGTACGGCGAGGGCGCGGGCGAGTTGCCGACCGGCCCCGACCACCTGGTGGTCCGGGCCATGCTGGCGACCTTCGACGAGGCCGGCGAGCGGCCGCCGGGTGTCGCCGTCGAGTGCGTCAACCGGATCCCGCAGGCCCGTGGCATGGGCAGCTCCTCGGCGGCCATCGTGGGCGGCGTGCAGCTGGCCCGCGGCCTGATCAGAGGCGGTCTCGAGCTGATCGACGACGCGGCTGCGCTGCGGATCGCGGCCCGTCTCGAGGGCCACCCGGACAACGTGGCGCCCTGCCTGCTCGGCGGCTTCACCGTCGCGTGGACCGAGCCGGACGGCGCCCGTGCCGTCACACTGACCCCGGCCGCCGGTGTGCGCCCCACCGTTTTCATCCCCTCCGAGTTGGGGTTTACGGCGTCCGCGCGCGCCGCGCTGCCGCCGGAGGTCCCGCACCACGACGCGTCGTTCAACGCGGGGCGGGCCGCCCTGCTCACCCACGCGCTCACCACGGATCCGTCCCTGCTGTTCCCGGCCACCGAGGACCGGCTGCATCAGGACTACCGCGCTCCGGGGATGCCGGGAACGGCGTCCCTGGTGGCGGCCCTCCGGGCGGCCGGGGTGGCCGCCGTGGTCAGCGGAGCCGGCCCGACCGTGCTCGCGTTGACCCAGGTCCCGGCCGATTTCGCGCCGGGTGCGCACTGGCACGGCGAAGTGCTGGGCGTGGATGACGCCGGTGCTCGTGTGAAAGGGGGTATGGTGGAACACGCCGAGCGGGGTCCTGTTGCCGCAGGTCGCACGAGTTGACTACGCTCAAGACCTAGCACAGCCGCGAAGCAAGCGATCTCTGCGGTTCGGCGCACCCCCGAGGTTTCTGGCCTACGGCCTTTCTCAACTCTCATCAAGGCAAACGCCGGGCAGCATCCATAGATCGCTGCACTCGCCGAGACCTACCCGTCAAGCCCTGACGGGCAGGGATACCGGTCGAGCTGCCGTGCTGCACTAACTCCCGCGCCGCTGTTGCGAAGCGGGTTCCGAGGGCACCCGGCCCAGGCTGCAGTTCCGGGTGGACTCGGGCTTTTTCCGACGGAAGGAATCCATTGAGCGACACCACCGACGTGACGTCGGGTGTTTCTGACGTCGCTGACGGCGCCGGCACCACCGCGACCGCTACGAAGCGTCGCCGGGGCGGCACCGGGCTGTCCGCGATGCTGCTGCCCGAGTTGCAGAGCCTCGCCGCCTCCCTCGGCATCTCCGGCACCGCCCGGATGCGCAAGGGCGAGCTGATCGCCGCGATCACCGAGCGCCAGAGCGGCGGGACGCCCGCCGCCGAGCCGGCCCCGCGCCCGCGTACCAACAGCGCCGAGGCTGTCGCCGCCCCCGCGCAGCCGGCCCCGGCCCAGGCCGCTCCGGTCGAGGCGCCCAAAACCGCAGCCGCACCCGCTGAGTCTGCTCCGGCCGAGCGTCCCACCCGGAGCCGCCGTGAGCGTGCTTCCCGGGAGCCCCGGGAAACCGCCCCGCGCGAGCCGGAGGCGGCGGCCGTGGAGGCCGCTCCGGCCCCGGCCGAGGCGCCCGCGCCCGCGGTCGAGACCACCGAGCGTCCCGAGCGCGGCGACCGGCCGGAGCGCGGTGAGCGCAACCGGGACCGGCAGCGCAACCAGCGTGACGGCCAGCGTGACAACCAGCAGCGCGAGGACCGCGGCAACGACCGTGGTCAGCGTGCCGAGGGTCGCGGTGACCAGGGTCGTGGTGACCAGGGTCGCGGTGACCAGGGTCGTGGCGACCAGGGTCGTGGCGACCAGGGTCGTGGCGACCAGGGTCACGATGACGACGACAGCGAGGAGGGTGGCCGCCGGAGCCGGCGCAGCCGTTTCCGGGACCGCCGCCGCGGCCGGGACCGTGACGGCGACCAGCGTGACGACCGCGGCCAGCGGGAGGGCCGGGAGCCGCACGTGGCCGAGGACGAGGTGCTCGTCCCGGTGGCCGGCATCCTGGACGTGCTGGACAACTACGCGTTCGTCCGCACCACCGGCTACCTCTCCGGGCCGAACGACGTCTATGTCTCGATGTCGCAGGTCAAGAAGTACGGTCTTCGCCGCGGTGACGCGGTCACCGGTGCGGTTCGCTCCGCCCCGCGTGAGGGTGGCAACGACGCACAGCGGCGGGACAAGTACAACCCGCTGGTCCGGCTCGACACCATCAACGGGATGGAGCCGGACGAGGCACGCCGCCGTCCCGAGTTCTACAAGCTCACCCCGCTCTACCCGCAGGAGCGCCTGCGGCTGGAGACCGAGCCGCACATCCTCACCACCCGCATCATCGACCTGGTGATGCCGATCGGTAAGGGCCAGCGCGCGCTCATCGTCTCCCCGCCGAAGGCCGGTAAGACGATGGTCCTGCAGGCGCTGGCCAACGCGATCACCCGCAACAACCCCGAGTGCCACCTGATGGTCGTGCTCGTGGACGAGCGGCCCGAAGAGGTCACCGACATGCAGCGCACGGTGAAGGGCGAGGTCATCGCGGCCACGTTCGACCGTCCGCCGCAGGACCACACCACGGTCGCGGAGCTCGCCATCGAGCGGGCCAAGCGGCTGGTCGAGCTGGGTCACGACGTGGTCGTGCTGCTCGACTCGGTGACCCGGCTCGGCCGGTCGTACAACCTGGCCGCTCCGGCTTCCGGCCGGATCATGTCGGGTGGTATCGACTCGACCGCGCTCTACCCGCCGAAGCGGTTCCTCGGCGCGGCGCGCAACATCGAGAACGGCGGTTCGCTGACCATTCTCGCCACCGCGCTGGTGGAGACCGGGTCGATGATGGACACGGTCATCTTCGAGGAGTTCAAGGGCACCGGTAACGCCGAGCTCAAGCTGGACCGGAAGATCGCCGACAAGCGGGTCTTCCCGGCCGTGGACGTCTCCGCCTCCAGCACCCGTAAGGAAGAGATCCTGCTGGGCAAGGAGGAGCTGGCGATCATCCACAAGCTCCGCAAGGTGCTCAGCTCGCTGGAGTCCGGCGCGGCTCTGGACCTCCTGATGGACCGGCTCAAGCAGACCCGGACCAACATCGAGTTCCTGATGCAGATCGCCAAGTCGACGCCTGGCGAGTAATGATGCTTGTTCGCGACCTACCGTGAGTGCCGACTAGCGCAAGTCAGACACGTCGGTCTCCACCGTCGCGAACGAGCATCACAGCGCAAATGTGACGCGGCCCACCCAATCGGGTGGGCCGCTCCGCTTTTGTCGCACACCTTGTCTGATTCGCCCGCTACGGGGTCGTGCGAACCTCCGGTATCCCCATCCCACGACGATCCGGAGGCGCTCGATGATCGTGCCCGGTTACCGGGACCAACCGGCGGAACCCTGGGATCCGAGTTCGCCCGTGGATCCCGGCGAGGCGGAGGACTTCCTACGGCGCTGCTACACCGAGAACCCACGCCTCGGACCGGTCGAACCGCGACTCGCCATCGTCCGGGCGCAGATCGCCGCGACCGGGAGCTACGTGCACACCACGGACGAGCTGGCCCACGGCGCGAAGATGGCCTGGCGCAACGCCAGCCGGTGCATCGGGCGGCTCTACTGGCGCAGCCTCCTGGTGCTGGACCGCCGGCGCGCCCGTACCGCCGACGAGATCTACTCGCTGCTGGTGCAGCACCTCCAGGCCGCCGGGAGCGGGCAGATCCGCCCGGTGATCAGTGTCTTCGCCCCGGCCCAGCCCGGCCAGCAGCACGCCCGGATCTGGAACGAGCAGCTCATCCGCTACGCCGGGTACCGGACCGAGGCCGGCGGCACGGTCGGCGACCCGCGGATGGTCGAGTTCACCGAGGCCGTTCGTGGCTACGGCTGGCAGGGCAAGGACGAGGCGTTCGACGTGCTGCCGCTGGTCATCGAGACGCCCGGGGACGGGGTGCGCCTCTACGAGCTGCCCGAGCGCGCCATCCGGGAGGTGCCGCTCAGCCACCCCGACCATCCGTGGTTCGCCGAGCTGGGGCTGCGCTGGCACGCCGTACCGGCGATCTCCAACATGCGGCTCACGGTCGGCGGCGTGCACTATCCGCTCGCCCCGTTCAACGGCTGGTACATGGGCTCGGAGATCGGCGCGCGGAACCTCGCCGACGCCGACCGCTACAACCTGCTGCCGGTGGTCGCCGCGCGGATGGGCCTGGACACCAGCCGGGAGTCGACGCTGTGGCGGGACCGGGCGCTGGTCGAGCTGAACCGGGCCGTCCTGCACAGTTTCGAGCGCGCCGGGGTCAAGATGAGCGACCACCACACCGAGTCGCAGCGCTTCATCACCCACCTGCGCAACGAGGAGAAGGCCGGGCGCCGCGTCCCCGCCGACTGGAGCTGGATCGTCCCGCCCATCTCCGGCGGCATCACCCCGGTCTTCCACCGCTACTACGACGAGTTCGACGAGCGGCCGGCCTTCTACCTGGACGACGAGGCCGCCGACCTGGCCCGCCACGGTTCGCGGTGCCCGTACCGGGGATGACCACCGCGGCTGGTCGTGAGGGCTGTCTGAACGGCGTCGAGACAGCTCTGAGGGCCGGCCGGATCTACGCGAACTCGTTGACCGGGAAGTCGTCGCGGTGACGCCAGGAGGCGGGCGTACGGACGTGGCCGGGGCGGACCCACTTCAGGACCCGGTGATCGAACTCGGACGCCGGGATGCGGCCGGTGGCGCGGACCACGAAGCCCTCCGAGTCGTCCTCGGTGCGCTGGGCGGCCCAGGCGGCACGGGCCTCGGAGAGACTGCCGCCCCGGTAGAGGACCGGGACGACAGGCAGCTCCAGGCGGCGGGCCCAGTCGACGGTGTCGTCCCAGCCGAGCAGTGTGTCCGTCTCGTCCCAGATCCCGAAGACCAGGAAGACACCGGGCAGATCGGTGTAGGCGACGCTGCGGCGGGCCCACATGGACTCACCGCAGACGCGCCAGTCGTCGGGTATCCGGTACGCCGTCATGGCCCACAGCGCCTTCGCCGGACGGTCCCACGGGTGGGTGCCGGAGTCGAGCGAGCGGGCGAACATGGTGTCCCGGGTGAAGGTGAGGTTCCCGCCGTCCATTTTCTCGGTCACCACGAGCTCGCCATCCAACCAGGACAGATCATGCTGAATCCGGTCGTCGGCGGTCGCTCCCGGTGAGCCGGGCAGATGGAATGTCCGCGGGTATTTCACCCTAGAAATCTCCCTCCGCCACCTGGAACACGGTCAGGCCGAGCTGCCGCCACATGCGTACCACCTGTTGACGGTCGTCGAACACTCCGACGATCCGCCAGCGCTCCCTGACCTCACGGTCGAAGATCTCCCGCTTGACGATCGAGTCCTTCCGGCTGTCGCCCTCGGCACGCATGAACAACGCCTCGTACGGCACCCCGACGTACAGGTCCAGCCAGGCCTCGGTCTCCGGGCGGCACACCGCGTCCCGCCCGGAGCAGAAGACGATCGCGTGCCCCGCGGCGTGCATCGCCCGGACCGCGGCGATCACCGCCTGGTTGGGCTCGTCCTCGCCGACCCGGCGCCAGTCGTACGGGCTGCGGCCGTTCATCAGCGCCACCGTCCCGTCGATGTCGACCAGCACCGCCTCGGGCAGCTCCGGATCGGGCCGGTAGACCACCCCCGGCCCGCCCCGCTCGACGAACGGGACCGGCAGCGGCAGGTTCTTCCCGGCCAGATAGCGGTCGTGCAGGCGACGGATCGCGTCCTCGCCGACCCGGTCGCCCTCGGGACGCTCGGCGTCACGCCGGACGCACTCGCCGACCGGCACGTCGGTGAAGTCGTGCACCTCGAACGACGCCTCGAACCGGGCCGCCATCTCGGCCCACTCGCGGACCGTCTTGGCGCGCAGGTTCGTGTCGTCGACGATCACGCTGGCCCGGGCCCGCAGCAGCGCCTCCACGGCGGACCGCTGGGCGTGCGTGACCTGGCCCTCGGCCACCTGCGTGTAGAGCCGGCCGCCGTGCAGCATGCGGCGCAGGTCGTCACGGTTCACCCGGACCACGCCGGGCTGGAGCTTGCGCGCGAACGTCGTCTTGCCGGAGGCCGGCAGGCCGCGCGTGATCAGAAGTCGTGTCATCCCCAGTTACCCCTCAACCGGCCGGCCGGACCCGCTGCCACAGGCCGGGACGGTAATCCTTGCCGTCCAGCCGGAGGAACAGCTCGGCGCGGTGCCCACTGCGCACCGCCTCGATCGCGAACTCCCGGCGGCCCCAGCCCTCCGGCAGCCCGGCGACGATCTCGTCGAAGGCGGCCTCGACCGCGGCCGCCCGTGCCTCGACCTCCGCGGTGAGTTCCGTCACGACGCCCCGCGCCCACACGTGGAACTCGTCCGGCAGCGGCTCCAGCATGGCGTCCAGGTCGCCGCCGGTGACCAGCAGCTCCCACACGCTGCGCGGGGTGAGCCCGGTGACCAGGCGGTGCAGCCGGACGTAGTCCGCGTACTTGATCTTCACCCGCTGGTCGGCGTCGGTGAAGTGCACGACCAGGCCTTCCTGGCCGTCGCGCGGCGGAGCGGCCAGCGCTTCGGTCAGCGTCGCATAACCGAACGTCTCGACCACCGGGCCCGGCCAGCCCGGCACCGCCTCCGGGCCGAAGCTGCGGCCGGTGGCGATGTCGACCGCCCCGAGGAGCACCAGGTCGTCGAGGCCCCGATAGTCCACGACGATCCGGTTGCCCGGATAGATGATCTCGACAAGCACGGTCAAACCCGCCGGGGGTACGAAGGACGCGTACCGCGTACGCAGAAGGTCTGTGGCGTGCAGTGCCTGATCCGACGCGAAGGACCCACGCGTGGCGACGGCGTAGCCGGAGCCGTCGTGATAGATCACACCGAGGCTGCCGTCGGCCTTGTCCGTCACCGTGACCCGGGCGCCCGGGTCGAGCGCCGGAGCCTGCGCCTGGTCGTGGTTGAAGAACTTGCGGAACGGCCGGGCCACGATCCGGCCACCGGCGTCCACCACCAGGCCGCGGCAGGCCAGCGTGATCGGCGTCCAGGCGCCGCCGTACTGGCAGGCCTCGGTGTAGTTGTAGATCACGAACGGCAGGCTGGGATGGCGCTGCGTCCGGATCAGTCCGTTTCCGATCGCCTCGGTCAGTTCGACCGGATCGAGGACGTCGTGGAGCAGCGTCATGGGGTGCCTTCCCGGGGGAGTGGAATGAACGGAGGGACGCTCACGTTAACCAGCATGAATCCGCTTGCGCCTCCTGATTTCCGGCCGGTACGGGAGGCATGGCAGACTGGTACATCGGCCAGTAGGGGTTCCGGTTCACGCCTTGTCCACATCAGTGGGGCGACCCGGCGACCCGATCATCGAGAGGGACCGAGAAGACATGAAGAGCGGCATCCACCCCGAGTACTCGACCACCGAGGTCGTCTGCTCCTGCGGCAGCACCTTCACCACCCGCAGCACCGCCAAGGGCGGCGAGATCCGCGTCGAGACCTGCAGCGCCTGCCACCCGTTCTACACCGGCAAGCAGCGCGTCCTCGACACCGCGGGCCGGGTCGCGAAGTTCCAGGCGAAGTACGCCAAGGTCACTGCCGCGAAGAAGAAGTAACTGCTTCAACGGCGCCCGTCCCGGTTTCCGGGGCGGGCGCCGTTCGCGTGTGGTCCGCTTCTTCTGACGACTTGGAGAGATTCGATGAGCAACGACCGTTTGAGCACGCTTCTCGCCGAGTACGCGGACCTGGAGCGGCGGATGGAGGATCCCTCGATCCACACCGACCAGGCGCTGGTCCGGCGGATCGGCCGCCGGTTCGCCGAGCTGGCCCCGCTGAACGCCGCGCACCAGGAGCTGGAGGCCGCACGCGCCGACCTGGTCGCCGCGAAGGAGCTGGCCGCCGAGGACCCGGGGTTCGCCTCCGAGGTCGAGGCGGTCGCCGCCACGCTGCCCGCGCTGGAGGAGAAGCTCGGCGAGATGCTGATCCCGCGCGACCCGAGCGACGCCAAGGACGTGATCGTCGAGATCAAGGCGGGCGAGGGCGGCCAGGAGTCGGCGCTGTTCGCCGGCGATCTGCTGCGCATGTACACCCGGTACGCGGAACGCCGCGGCTGGGTGGTCGAGGTGATCGACTCGCAGGAGTCGGACCTCGGCGGTGTGAAGGACATCTCGGTCGCGGTGAAGACCCGGGGCGTGCCGGAGGGCGGCCACGGCGTCTGGTCCCGGATGAAGTGGGAGGGCGGCGTGCACCGGGTGCAGCGGGTCCCGGTCACCGAGTCGCAGGGCCGCATCCACACCTCGGCGGCCGGCGTGCTGGTGCTGCCCGAGGCCGAGGAGGTCGACATCGACATCCAGGCCGGTGACCTGCGGATCGACGTCTACCGGTCGTCCGGCCCGGGTGGGCAGTCGGTCAACACCACCGACTCCGCCGTCCGGATCACGCACCTGCCCACCGGCACCGTGGTGAGCTGCCAGAACGAGAAGAGCCAGCTCCAGAACAAGGAGTCGGCGATGCGCATCCTGCGGTCCCGGCTGCTGGCGCAGGCCCAGGAGGCGGCCGACGCCGCGGCCGGTGACGCCCGCAAGGCACAGGTCCGTACGGTCGACCGGTCCGAGCGGGTGCGCACCTACAACTTCCCGCAGAACCGGATCACCGACCACCGGATCGGCTACACGGCGTACAACCTGGACCTGGTCCTCGGCGGTGAGCTGGACGGCGTGCTGGACGCGCTGGCGGCCTCCGACCGGGCGGCCCGCCTGGCCGGGGACCCGGACCTCAGCCGACGGCAGTGAACGTGATGTCGTTCCCGTCGCGGCAGCCGATGTAGCGGCCGTCGCCGTCACAGAAGCCGTCCCGGCTGATCGGGATGATGCCGAGCACCACGGACCGGCCGGTGACCAGGTCGAGCCGGCGCAGCACGGCCCGGTTGTAGTCCGGCGGCAGCGCCCGGGAGAGCAGCATGCTGTTCTCCTCCTGGTTGTGGTGCAGCACGTGGCCGCGGCCGCCGGTGCCGAGCTCCCGGCCGTCCACCGAACTCAGGATCGTCTGCTGGGAGTCCTCCGCCGAGCCGCTCACCAGCATGCGGTCGCCGCCGGGCAGGACACCCATGTTCACCTGGCCGGGCCGGCGCCAGCGCTCGGCGCCGGTGGCCGGGTCGAGGGCGATGACGTTCGTGCCGTCGCCGAGGCAGAGCACCAGGCCACAGTCCTGCACGTACGGGCTCTCGTCGGCCTCCCGCTCCCACAGCTTCTCCAGGGTGCCCACCCGGTACGCGGTGACCTTGGCGTGATGCTGTGCGAGGTTGTCGCTGACCAGCACCATCCCGGTTGCCGTCGAGAGCGAGCTGCCCCGGCCGGTGGACGGCTGCAGCGGCACCCACGGCACCCGGCGGCTCACCACGGTGGCGCCGTCGGAATAGCGCAGCACGGTCATCCGCCCGTCCGGCGCCGCCAGCACCACGTGCGCCGGCGTCGACCCGTCGACCTGGAGCATCGCGGTCTGCGCCTCCTCCAGGCGGCGCTCCCAGAGCAGCTCGCCGGACCGGGCCCGGACCACCCGCACCACGGTCAGGCCGTCCCGGTCGTGCTCGTACAGCAGGATCGTGCCCTTGGTGTCGGCCCACTCCTGGAAGCCGGGATGCTTCCACAGCCGCTCGCCGGTCACCGGGTCCAGGGCGGTCACCGTGCCGCCGAAGACCTCCACACCGCGGCTGCCGTCCTCGAACTCGACCTCGGCGGTCTGCTCGTCGCCCGGGATGAGCAGCACCTCCTCGTTCTGCCCGCCGCTCAGCCAGCTCACCTGAGTACCGGTGAGCCGTGTCCATCGGACCTCGCCGGTGGCCACGTCGTACGCCGTGAGCCGGGCGCCGTCGGCATGGGCGCGGTGCACGTAGGCGAGGTCGCCGCGGATCGCCATGGTGTCCGCCTGGCCGAACGGGACCGACCACAGCCGGCGGAACCCGGCCGGGCCGGGCGGCACCGAGGCGCTCAGCAGCGCGGCACAGAGCAGGGTGAGGCCGGTCAGCACGAGACGGCGGACCGTGCCCCGCCGGAATTCGGGCGCCGGCTCCGGTTCCGGCGGCTCGGCCGGAATCCTGCTGACGTCGCCCAGCTCGATCACGGTCACGTCGGCTTCCGGCTCGCCGCGGCGGCCGCCAGCGCGGCGCTCAGGCCACGGCCGTGGGAGCCGATCTCGGACCAGCCCGAGGCCAGCCCGATCGGCGTGCCCGGGACCAGGGCCTGCCAGTTCTCCGCGGTCGCGGCCGCGCCGATCCGGCGGGACACCTCGGCTGCCTGGTGCGGGCCGGCCCCCGGCAGGACCAGCACGAACTCGTCGCCGGCGAAGCGGGCCACGAAGTCGCCGCGGCGCATCACCCGGTGCAGCACCCCGGCGATCCGCTGGAGGACCAGGTCGCCGCAGTGCCGGCCGTGACGCATGTTGACCGAGGTGAACCCGACCACGTCGCAGACACCGACCGCGGCCCGTTCGCCGCGGGACAGCAGGGTGTCGACATACCGCTCCAGCTGGCGGCGGTTGGGCAGCCCGGTGAGCGGGTCGGTCAGGGTCTCGTCGCCGTACCGGCCGGGGTCGCGGTGGGTCTCCTGGGCGTCCAGCCGGGCGGCGACACCGTCCAGATAGCCGTCGCGGAGCTGGTCGATGCGCTGGGCGGCGAGGCGGAACGCGTACCGGTCGGCGGCGTGCGCGGCGGCGTGGTCGCCGGCGCTGGCGTGGCAGATGCTGCGCAACCGGGCCGGCTCGGGCGCGCCCAGCACCTCGGCCGAGACCGGCACCGCCCGGAGCATGGACAGCGCCCGCTCCGGCCGCCCGCCCGCGATGGTCAGGCAGACCGCGCCGAGATGCCGCAGGTCCCGGGTCCGGACGCTGTCGCCGCCGCCGGTCAGCCAGCGGGCGGCGTCGGCGCCTGTCGGCTCGCCCAGGGCGGCGCGGCGGGCCAGCGCGTAGCCGTAGACCGCCCGGCTGCCCGGGCGCAGCTGGTCGGTGGCGACGTAGCGGGACAGCTCGGCGTCGATGTCGCGCAGCACCCGCAGGCAACCGTCGGTGTCGCCCTGATGGTCCAGCGCCACGGCGTTGCGCAGCCGGATACCGGGAGCCGCGAACACCTCGGAGGCCAGGCCGGCCGCCGCGCCGACCTCCCGGGCCTGCTCGATGGCGATCAGCGCCTGGCCGTGGAAGCCCAGGTACGAGTACGCCATGGCGAGATCGTGCCAGCCCCAGGCGGTCTCCGAGTCGCGTTCCGGGACGGCGGCCAGCGCCCGCGACGCCTGCACCAGGTGGGTGACGCCGCGGTCCAGGTTGCTCTGGAGGTGGGCGCCGAGGGCCGCGAAGGCGTGCATCTGGCCGCGCAGATAGGGGTCGGGCACCTCGCGGACCGCCTCGGCGACGGCGGCCATCGCGACCGCCAGCTCGGCCACCCGGCCCAGGTTGATCAGCGCGCCGAAACGCTGGACCAGCGCGTACGCCCGGGTGGTGGGGTCGGAGGCGGAGGAGAGCACCGCGTCGAGGATCGGCAGCGCCTGCGCGGACTGCCCGTTCTGCTGCAGGTGTCCCGCGCGGCGCAGGTCCTCGACGTGTTCCGCGAGCTGGTCCAACCAACTCACCAGGCGCCTCCCACGGCCTCGGCGGGTCGCCCGCTACCCCGCGTGCGCGACGTCCCATGATTATGCCGTGACACCGCGACACGAACACCCCCGCGAAGGCACGGATCGGACCCGTCTGGCGCCGGTCCTGACCGCGGCCACCGCCGACCTCGCGGCGGCCGGGGTCTCCTCCCCACGGGTCGACGCGGAGCTGCTGGTCGCGCACGTGCTGGGGGTGCCGCGCGGGCGCCTGCTGCTGATCGACTCGATCCGGGCCGCGGAGGTGGACCGGTTCCGGGAGCTGGTCACGCGGCGGGCCCGCCGGATCCCGTTGCAGCATCTGCTCGGCACGGCCGCGTTCCGGTACGTGGAGCTGGCGGTCGGGGACGGCGTCTTCGTGCCGCGGCCGGAGACCGAGCTGCTGGCCGGCTGGGGGGTGGCCCGAACCGACCCGGGCGCCGTCGTGGTCGACCTGTGCAGCGGCAGCGGCGCGATCGCGGTGTCGATCGCCGACGAGACGAAGGCCGGCCGGGTGATCGCCGTGGAACGCTCACCGGCCGCGCTCACCTGGCTGCGCCGCAACACCGCCGCCCATCCGGTGATCGAGGTGGTGGCCGGGGACGTCACCGACCCGGGGCTGCTGTCCGAACTGCACGGTGCGGTGGACGTGCTGCTGTGCAACCCGCCGTACGTTCCGGACGGCACCCCGGTCCCGCCGGAGGTCGCCGGTCACGACCCGGCCGAGGCGGTCTTCGGCGGCGGCGACGGGCTGACCGTGATCCGGCCGGTGATCGAGCTGGCCGCGGCCCTGCTCAAGCCGGGTGGCTCGGTCGGGATCGAGCACGACGACGTGCACGGGGAGGCGGTGCCCGCGCTGCTGCGCGCCGACGGCCGCTTCACCGAGGTCGCCGCGCACGACGATCTCACCGAGCGTCCCCGCTACGCGACCGCACGCCGCCGGTGGGAGACCGGCTGACCGCATGGCAGACTGCATCCCGTGATGCTCTACGACTGCTCCACCGTCACGGACCGGGACCGTGGCATCGCCGCCGCGGTCGAGGCGGCCAAGAGCGGCGAGCTCGTGGTGATCCCCACCGACACGGTCTACGGCGTGGGCGCCGACGCGTTCGCCCCGCACGCCGTCAACCAGCTGCACCACGCCCGCGGCTCGGACCGCCGGGTGCCGCCGCCGGTGCTGGTCGGCTCGCGGCACACCCTGGACGGGCTGGTGTATTCGCTGCCCCGCGCGGCCCGGGAGCTGGCCGACGCGTTCTGGCCCGGCGCGCTCACCATCATCGTGGAGCACTCGCCCAGCCTGACGTGGGATCTCGGCGACACCGGCGGCCAGGTGGCGGTGCGGATGCCGCTGCACCCGGTGGCGCTGGAGGTGCTGCGCGAGGTCGGCCCGATGGCGGTCACCGCGGGCAACAAGATCGGCTCGCCCGCGCCGCTGACCGCCGAGGAGGCCCGCGACCAGCTGGAGTACACGGTTCGCGTCTACCTGGAGGCCGGCCCGGCCGCCGACCCGGCGCCGAGCACGATCGTCGACGTCACCGGCGACCTGCCCCGGGTGCTGCGGGCCGGCGCCATCCCGCTCGAGAAGCTTCGTGACGTGGTTCCGGACATCATCGATGGGCAGGCCTGATTTGCCTCCGTTCACCGTTCTGCACGTCTGCATGGGCAACATCTGCCGCTCCCCGATGGCCGAGCGCCTGCTCGCCCGGGCGGTCCGGGACCGTGCCGGCGACGCCGACGGCGGCACGCTGATCCGCAGCGTGAGCGCCGGCACCGGCGGCTGGCACGAGGGCGAGGAGATGAACCCGCCGGCCGCCCGGCTGGTCCGCGCCCGCCGCGGCACCGACGAGGACTTCCTGGCCCGCAAGCTGCGCGGCGACTTCATCGACGACGCCGACCTGATCCTCACGGCCACCGCCGACCAGTTCGACTATGTGGTGGCGCTGCGTCCCGAGGCGGCCGACCGCACCTTCGTACTGGGCGAGTTCGGTCGCCTGCTCGGCGCGGTCAACGCCGCCGGGCTGCCGCCGGCCGAGGCGAAGCCGGAGGCGGTGCACGCCCGTGGTGTCGCGATCGTCGAGCAGGCGGCGACGCTGCGCGGACCGGACGCGCCGCAGGCCGCCGACGACCTGGACGACCCGTGGGGCCGTGGCGACCAGACCTTCCAGCGGGTGGCCGACGAGATCGAGGACACCACGATGCCGCTCGCCGCGCTGCTTCTCCCATGAGCGGCTTGGTCGCGCCCGACGCCGAGGGACTGCGCCGGGCCGTCGAGATCCTGCGCGCCGACTCGGTGGTGGCCTTTCCCACCGAGACCGTCTACGGGCTCGGCGCCCACGCCTTCTCCGAGAAGGCGGTCGCCGAGATCTACCGGCTGAAGAACCGTCCCACCTGGAACCCGCTGATCGTGCATGTCGCCGACCTGGCCGCGGCCCGGGAGCTGACCGACGAGTGGCCCGACCGGGCGGACGAGCTGGCCGGCCGGTTCTGGCCCGGCCCGCTGACCCTGGTCGTGCGGCGGGCCGCGCACCTGCCCGGCATCGGCGCGTCCAACGACACCGTCGCCGTCCGGGTCCCGGCCCACCCGGTCGCCCTCGACCTGCTGCGAGCCTCCGGCCTGCCGCTGGCCGCGCCCAGCGCGAACCGGTCCGAGGGCATCTCGCCGACCACCGCCGGCCACGTGGTCCGCAGCCTGCCGGACGTTCCGCTGGTCCTCGACGGCGGCACGTGCTCGTGGGGCATCGAGTCGACGGTCCTGGACGTGACCGGTGACGTGCCGCGACTGCTCCGGCCGGGCGCTCTCGGCCTGCGGATCCTGCGGGACGCCTCCGGGACGATCGCCCTGCCGGAGTCGGAGACCGAGGACGGCGTGGCGCGGCCCTCGCCGGGCATGAGCCGGCGGCACTACGCGCCGCGCGCCCGGGCCATCCTGTGCAAGGACGTCCGGGACGTGGACCGGTCCGGCCTGGCCGAGCCGATCGCCACCCTGGTGTACGAGGGGACCGACGGCACCGAGGTCCTCTCCGCCGACCCGCGGGAGTACGCCGCCGACCTGTACGCCGCCCTGCACCGCCTGGACGACGCCGGAGTCGCGACGATCCTGGTGCAGGAGCCGCCGCAGACCGAGGACTGGCTGGCCGTACGCGATCGCCTGAGCCGCGCGGCGGCATAGGGAGCCCTAGCGTGTCTCCGCGGTCCGGGTGATGTTGCGGGCCATGCCGTTGAAGACGATGCCGTGGAAGGGCAGCACCGACGCCCAGTAGAGGTGCCCGGCCAGCCCGCGCGGCAGGAAGACGGCCCGCTGCCGGTAGACGCTCCGGCCGTCCTCGCCGTGGCACACCCGCATCTCCAGCCAGGCCCGCCCCGGCACCCGCATCTCGGCGCGCAGCCGCAGCAGCGAGCCGGGTTCGATCTCCTCGACCCGCCACCAGTCCAGGGCCTCGCCGACCCGGAGCCGGTGCCGGTCACGCCGGCCGCGCCGCAGCCCGACGCCGCCGGCCAGCCGGTCCAGCCAGCCGCGCACCGACCAGGCCAGTGGGAACGAGTACCAGCCGTTCTCGCCGCCGACGCCCTCGATGACCCGCCACAGCCGGTCGGGTGGCGCGTTCACCGGGCGGGATCGTTCGTCGACGTAGACGGTGCCGCCGGACCACTCCGGGTCGGTGGGCAGCGGCTCGGCGGCGGCGTCCCGGCCGGCGGCGCTGGACCAGCGGGTCTCCACGTCGGCGTCGCGGATCTTGCCGAGGGCCCGGCGCACCGCCTCGTCGAAGCCCATCGGCTCGGGGCCCGGCAGCAGCGCGGCCAGGTCGTTGTCGCGGGCCACCGCCTCGTGGACGAGGCTGGCCACCAGTGGGCGGGCGATGGCGTTCGGGACCGGCGTGATCAGGCCGACCCAGTGGGCGGACAGCCACGGGCTGAGCACCCGGGTGGGCAGGATGATCCGGCGGGGGAGCCCGGCCACCCGGGCGTACCGCTGCATCATCTCGGCGTAGGTGAGCACGTCGGCGCCGCCGATGTCGAAGCCGCGGCTGACCTCCGGCGGGAGGGCCGCCGCGCCGATCAGGTAGCGCAGCACGTCCCGTACCGCGATGGGCTGGATCCTGTTGCTCACCCAGCGGGGCGTGACCATCGCCGGAAGCCGTTCGGTGAGATGGCGCAGCATCTCGAAGGACGCCGACCCGGAGCCGATGATCACCGGTGCCCGCAGCACGACGGTCGGCACCCCGCTGTCCAGCAGGATGCGGGCCACCTCGGCCCGGGAGCGCAGGTGCGCGGAGGGCCGCTCATGGAGGGGCGGCTCCGGGCCGCCGAGATAGACGATCCGGCGTACGCCCGCCGCGCGCGCCGCCGCGGCGAAATTGCCGGCCGCCTCCCGGTCGAGCCGCTCGAAGTCCCGGCGTCCGAGCGAGTGGACCAGGAAGTAGGCCACGTCGACGCCCTCGAACGCGGCCGGCAGGGTGGCCGGTTCGGACAGGTCGGCCTCGGCGACCCGCACACGGCCGGCCCACGGGACGTCCCGGAGACGGCGGGCGTTGCGGGCGAGACAGCGGACGTCGTACCCGGCGTCGAGCAGCCGGGGAGCGAGCCGTCCGCCGATGTATCCGGTGGCTCCGGTGACCAAGCACAACATGACTGCTGAGTGTGCCCACGAAGTGACCCTCCGAAGCAATATGCTCGGAACCGGCAGGCTCCTCGAGCTCGGGAGGCCAGGGTGAGCACCTTCTGGGGGCCGGACTTCGCGGCGTTGGAGCGCGAGGATCCGGAGATCGCCGACGTGCTCGTCGAAGAGGTGGCCCGCCAGCGGGACACGCTCCAGCTGATCGCGAGCGAGAGCTTCACCTCACCGGCGGTGCTCACGGCACTCGGCTCCACACTCGCCAACAAGTACGCCGAGGGCTACCCCGGGGAGCGCTACTACGGCGGCTGCGGGCAGGTGGACCGGGCCGAGCGGCTCGCCGTGGAGCGGGCCCTGGACCTGTTCGTGGCGGAGCACGCCAACGTCCAGCCGCACTCCGGCACGTCGGCGAACCTGGCGGCCTACGCCGCGCTGGCCGAGCCGGGCGACGTGGTCCTGGCCATGGGGCTGCCGCACGGTGGGCATCTCACCCACGGCAGCAAGGCCAGCTTCTCCGGCAAGTGGTTCCACCCGATCGCGTACCGGGTGACGCCGGAGACCGAGGAGATCGACTACGACGAGGTCCGCGACCTGGCCCTCGCGCACCGGCCCAAGCTGATCATCTGCGGCGCCACCAGCTACCCCCGCCTGATCGACTTCGCCCGGTTCCGGGAGATCGCCGACCAGGTGGGCGCGTACCTGCTGGTCGACGCGGCGCACTTCATCGGCCTTGTGGCCGGGCGGGCGCTGCCCTCGCCGGTGCCGTTCGCCGACGTGGTAACCGGCACCACCCACAAGGCGCTGCGCGGTCCCCGCGGCGGCATGATCCTGTGCCGGGCCGAGCTGGCCCAGCGGATCGACAAGGCGGTCTTCCCGTTCGCGCAGGGTGGCCCGATGATGCACGCCGTGGCGGCCAAGGCGGTCGCCTTCCGCGAGGCGGGCACGCCCGCCTTCCGGGGGTACGCGAACCAGACCGTCCGCAACGCGCGGGCACTCTGTGCCGGGCTCGCCTCCGAGGGGATGCGCCCGGTCACCGGTGGCACCGACACCCACCTGGCCGTTCTGGACCTGCGCGAGCTGGGCGTGACCGGCCGGGACGCCGAGGCGCGGTGCGCCCATGCGGGCATCGCGCTCAACAAGAACGCGGTTCCGTACGACCCGGAGCGTCCCGCCGTGGCCTCCGGTGTCCGGATCGGGACGCCGAGCGTCACCTCGCAGGGGATGCGGGAGGGCGAGATGCGGCGGATCGCCGGTCTGATCGGCCGGGCCGTGACCGCCGACCCGGAAACCGGGGCCGGCGCGGCGGCGCTGCGCGATGTGGCGGCCGAGGTCGGGGAAATCGTCGGCGCATTTCCGCCCTATCCACTCGACGCCGAATTGCTGGCGAATTCCCGGTGAGAATTCCCTAACGACCACCTGAACGGGCGTTTTGGGGCGGATAGGCGACGTGGGTGGTAGCGTGGCGCGCCGCCCATCGAGCCGGAATTCGGTGAGCGGGCGCCGAGGGAGGTCGTGGTGAATCAGGTGGCGGCGGATCCGCGCTGGCGGGTGGAGCACCTGCCGTTCCTGTCGGCGGTCTCGGCGGCGCTGGTGCTCTGCGCGGCCTCCGCCGGTTTCCTCTACGGCGGACCGCAGGCCGCACTGGGCGCGGCCGCCGGGGTTCTGGTCGTGACCGTCAGCTACAGCATGTCCACGCTGGTGATCGCGTGGGCGGACACCGTGCGGCCGGCTTTGCTGATGCCGCTCGGGCTGCTTACCTATGTGGTGAAATACACACTGTTAGGGATAATCCTGGCATTCGGGGTGACGTCCGACTGGCAGGGACGTCTGCCGCTCGGATACGGGATCGTCGCCGGGGTCGTGGTCTGGACCGGCGTCCAGGCCTGGTGGATGTACCGGCGGACTCCGCGAAAGTGATCTAGAGCACCACGAAGGCCCTGGTCAGGGTGGTGGGAAACGGTCAAGCCGCCACGATCCGGTGACCTCTGAGTACGTGCCGTGTTCCGTTTTGGCGCGACAGGAGTACCGTGTCCAGACAGTTGCGAGACTCCTGACGCCTGGACAACTGCGGTTGTGCGGGGGGTCCCGCTTAGCTTCGTGTTTCCTGCTGATATCGTTCGGGCCGTCATGACCGGCCAGAAACCTCCCCACGAATCGCGCGGTGACAACGGTTCGGACCCACCCCCCGACACGGGTATGGGCATGACCGCGGTCTCCTATCTCATCGCGGGCATCATCGTGTGGGGCGGGATCGGCTGGCTGGTCGACCACTACGCCGGAACCGAGGGCATCTTCGCCGGCATCGGCGCGGTTCTCGGCGTCGCCGGTGGTGTGTACCTCATCGTGCGCCGTCTCGGCGCCTGACAGGAAAGGGCTACGGTGACCGGTCAGTCGATCGTCCTCGCAGCGGATGTACCGTTCCCGCCGAGCGTCGAGGACTTCTACCTGCCCAGCATCCTGCCGTGGGGCGCTCACGACAATTACTGGTTCACCAAGATCACTCTGCTGGTCTGGGTCACGGTCGCCCTGCTGATCGTGTTCTTCCTGGCGGCGTACCGGAAGCCCCAGCTCGTCCCGACGAAGAGGCAGTGGGTCGCGGAGAGCGTCTACGGCTTCGTGCGGAACAACGTGGCGGTCGACATGATCGGCCCGGCCGGCGTCCGCTTCGCGCCGTACCTCACCACGCTGTTCATGTTCATCCTGCTGAACAACTTCTGGGGCATCGTGCCGTTCGTGCAGATGTCACCGAACTCGCACATCGCCTTCCCGGCGGTTCTCGCGGTGATCAGCTATGTGATGTTCATCTATGTCGGCATCCGGCACCACGGGTTCTTCAAGTACTTCAAGCACGCCCTGGTCCCGCCGGCGCCGTGGTTCATCCTGCCGCTGCTGATCCCGATCGAGCTGTTCTCGAACTTCATCGTCCGGCCGTTCTCGCTGGCCGTCCGTCTGTTCGCCAACATGTTCGCCGGTCACATGCTGCTGCTCGTCTTCACGCTCGGTGGCTTCGCGATGATCAGCGCGAACGCCTGGCTGGCACCCGTATCGGTGCTCTCCTGGGCTCTCACCATCGCGCTGACCATGCTCGAGTTCCTGGTGATCTGCCTCCAGGCCTACGTCTTCACGGTGCTGACCGCGAGCTACGTCCAGGGCGCGCTCGCCGACGAGCACTGAGCAAGAACCGAACGAGTAACACCCCGTTGTCGTCCCGCGTGACAGTCACGCGAGATACCAGGAGGAATTAGCAATGGACCTTGTCGCCGCCGTTGAGGGCAGCACCGCCGCCATCGGTTACGGTCTCGCTGCGATCGGCCCCGGCATCGGTGTTGGTCTGGTCTTCTCGGCTTACATCCAGGCGACCGCCCGTCAGCCCGAGTCGTCCCGTCTGACCCTGCCGTACGTCTGGATCGGCTTCGCCGTCATCGAGGCCCTCGCCCTGCTGGGCATCGCGTTCGGCTTCATCTGGGCCGGCAACTGATCTTCGACCTCGACTAGGAGGTTCCCATGATCGAAGTGATTCTCGCCGAGGGCGCGGAGCACAGCCCGATCATCCCTGTCTGGCAGGAGATGGTCGTCGGCACCGTCGCTTTCGCGGTGCTCTGCTTCGTGCTCATGAAGTTCGTCTTCCCTCAGATGGAGAAGACGTTCAAGGCCCGCGTCGACGCGATCGAGGGCGGCATCAAGCGTGCCGAGACCGCGCAGGCCGAGGCGAACCAGCTGCTCGAGCAGTACAAGGCGCAGCTCGCCGAGGCGCGGACCGAGGCCGCTCGCATCCGCGACGAGGCCCGGGCCGACGCCGAGGGCATCCGGCAGGACGTGCTGGCCAAGGCCCGCGAGGAGTCGGACCGCATCATCGCGGCCGGCAACGAGCAGCTCACCGCCCAGCGCGAGGCCATCGTCCGGGAGCTCCGGTCCGAGGTCGGCACGCTCGCGGTCGACCTGGCCAGCAAGATCGTCGGTGAGGCTCTCGCCGACGAGGCGCGCACCCGTGGCACCGTCGAGCGGTTCATCGCCGACCTCGACACGGCGGGACAGCGCTGATGGCGTCGAGCGTAAGCCGCGAGGCCTACGGCGAGGCGTCCGACCAGCTCGCCGCGAACACGGCAGCGGCCACGGCCCCGCAGCTGGCGACGGTCGCCGACGAGATCCTGTCGGTGGCCGGCCTGCTGCGGGCCCAGCCCCGGCTGCGCCGGGCGCTGACCGACCCGTCCCGGCCCGGTTCCGACCGGGCCGACCTGGTGCGGTCGCTGCTCTCCGGCAAGGTCACGGAGACCACGGTGAACGCGGTGGCCGCACTGGTGGCCGGCCGCTTCTCCCGTCCGGCCGATCTTCTCGACGCCGCCGAGCGGCTGGGCGTGGACGCCCTGCTCGCCTCGGCGGACCGCGAGGACAAGCTGGCCGAGGTCGAGGACGAGCTGTTCCGGTTCGGCCAGATCGTGTCGGGCGACTCCCAGCTGGCCGTCACGCTCAGTGACGCCAGCGCGCCGGTCGAACCGCGGGTTAAGCTGGTGCAGGACTTGCTCAAGGGCAAGGTGCACGGCGCCACCGGCCGTCTCGCCGAGGTGGCGCTGACCGGCTTCGGTGGGCGTGGCTTCCAGGCCTCGCTGACCAGGCTCGTCGAGGTGACCGCCGCGAAGCGGGACCGCGAGGTGGCGTATGTGACGGTCGCCAAGCCGCTCACCGACGCCGACGAGCAGTCCCTGGCCGCGAAGTTGTCCGCCCTCTACGGCCGTGAGGTCTCGCTGAAGGTGGACGTGGACCCGTCGGTTCTCGGTGGTGTCAGCGTCCGGGTCGGCTCCGACCTCTACGACGGCACGGTCCTGCGCAAGCTGAACCAGGCCAAGCAGGCGTTCGCTAAATAGTCCTTTCCCCTCGATTTCCATCGAGAAGCCCCCTCGGCGGCGGTGACGTCCCGAGCTAGACAGAGAAGGCAGAGGATGGCCGAGCTGACCATCTCCTCGGACGAGATCCGGGGGGCGCTAGAGCGCTACGTCTCGTCCGCCACGTCGTCCGATCTCACGCGTGAAGAGGTCGGCATCGTCTCCGACGCCGGCGACGGCATCGCGCACGTCGAGGGTCTGCCCTCGACGATGGCGAACGAACTGCTGGAGTTCGCGGACGGCACGCTGGGCGTCGCCCTGAACCTCGACGTCCGCGAGATCGGCGCCGTGATCCTGGGTGACTACGCGACCATCGAGGAGGGCCAGCCGGTCAAGCGCACCGGCCGCGTCCTCTCGGTCCCGGTGGGCGACGCCTTCCTGGGCCGCGTGGTCGACGCCCTCGGCAACGCGATCGACGGCCTCGGCGAGATCGCCAACGAAGGCTTCCGTGAGCTGGAGCTGCAGGCGCCGAACGTGATGGCGCGGCAGCCGGTGAAGCAGCCGCTGCAGACCGGCATCAAGGCGATCGACGCCATGACGCCGATCGGCCGTGGCCAGCGCCAGCTGATCATCGGCGACCGTAAGACCGGTAAGACCACGGTCGCGATCGACACGATCATCAACCAGAAGGCGAACTGGGACTCCGGCGACCCGGAGAAGCAGGTCCGCTGCATCTACGTGGCGATCGGCCAGAAGGCCTCCACCATCGCCAGCATCCGGGGCACCCTGGAGGCGCAGGGCGCGCTGCAGTACACGACCATCGTCGCCGCGCCCGCGTCCGACCCGGCCGGCTTCAAGTACATCGCCCCGTACACCGGCTCCTCCATCGGCCAGCACTGGATGTACAACGGCAAGCACGTCCTGATCGTCTTCGACGACCTGACGAAGCAGGCCGAGGCGTACCGTGCCGTGTCGCTGCTGCTGCGCCGCCCGCCGGGCCGTGAGGCGTACCCGGGTGACGTCTTCTACTTGCACTCCCGCCTGCTGGAGCGCTGCGCCAAGCTCTCCAACGAGCTGGGTGGCGGCTCGATGACCGGTCTGCCGATCATCGAGACCAAGGCCAACGACATCTCGGCCTACATCCCGACCAACGTGATCTCGATCACCGATGGCCAGATCTTCCTCGAGACGGACCTGTTCGCCTCGGGTGTGCGCCCGGCCATCAACGTCGGCACCTCGGTCTCCCGCGTCGGTGGTTCCGCGCAGGTCAAGGCGATGCGCTCGGTCTCCGGCCGTCTGCGTCTCGACCTGGCCCAGTTCCGTGAGCTGGAGGCCTTCTCGGCCTTCGCCTCCGACCTGGACCGCGCCTCGCGTGCTCAGCTCGAGAAGGGCGTCCGCCTGGTCGAGCTGCTCAAGCAGCCGCAGTACTCGCCGTACTCGACGGTCGACCAGGTCATCTCGATCTGGTCCGGCACCACCGGGCAGCTCGACGACATCCCGGTCGCTGACGTGCGCCGCTTCGAGCAGGAGTTCCTGCAGTGGTTCAAGCAGCACAACAGCGAGGTCTACACCGCGATCGAGTCGACCAACCTGTTGAGCGACGACAACATCGAGAGCCTGAAGGCCGGTGTCGTCGAGTTCAAGAAGGTCTTCCAGGGCGGCTCGACCGAGAGCGGTAGCTAGTCATGGCCGGTCAGGTACAGGCGCTGCGGCGGCGTATCCGAACCGTCAAGTCGACCAAGAAGATCGCCAAGGCTCAGGAGCTGGTGGCCACCAGCCGGATCGCCAAGGCGCAGGAGCGGGTGCACGCCTCCCGGCCGTACGCGGAGGCGATCACCAAGGTCCTGGGCGCCCTGGCGACCAACGCTTCGGTCGACAACCCCCTGCTGGTCGCGCGTGAGCGCGTCCAGCGGGCGGGTGTCCTGCTGATCACCAGTGACCGGGGCCTGGCCGGCGCCTACAACGCCAACGCCATCCGAACCGCCGAGCAGCTGATCACTCAGCTGAAGTCGGAGGGCAAGGACGTGGTGCTGTACGTCGTGGGCCGCAAGGGCGTCGGGTACTACAAGTTCCGCAACCGGCCGGTGGCCGCGAGCTGGACCGGCTTCTCCGAGCGCCCGTCGTTCGCCGACGCCAAGCGCATCGGTGACGCCGTGATCGAGGCGTTCGAGGCCGGCTCCGACGCGGACGGCACGTTCGGCCCGGAGAACATCGAGGGCGTCGACGAGCTGCACATCGTGAGCACCGAGTTCAAGTCTCTGATGACGCAGACCGCCAACGCGAAGCCTCTCGCGCCGGTACAGGTCGAGAAGCAGGAGGAGAAGTCCTCCGAGCTCAAGGCGGCCTACGAATTCGAGCCGGAGGCGGACGAGCTGCTCGACGCGCTGCTGCCGAAGTACCTCAACACGCGTATCTACGCGGCGTTGCTGGACTCGGCGGCCAGTGAGTCGGCCTCGCGCCGTCGGGCGATGAAGAGCGCGTCGGACAACGCCGACGACCTCCTCAAGCGGTACACGCGCGAGATGAACTCCGCGCGGCAGGCTGCGATCACCCAGGAAATCAGTGAGATCGTCGGCGGCGCCAACGCGCTGGCCGCGGCGGGAAGTGATGTGTGATGACTGCTGTAGCTGAGCCCACCAAGGCGGAGACCGCTGTCGGCCGCGTCGTCCGGGTCATCGGCCCGGTCGTCGACGTCGAGTTTCCCCGTGACGCCATGCCGGCCATCTTCAACGCGCTGCACGTGGAGGTCACCCTCTCCGGCGGCACGAAGAAGCTGACCATGGAGGTCGCCCAGCACCTGGGTGACAACCTGCTCCGCGCCATCTCGATGCAGCCGACCGACGGCCTCATCCGGGGCGCCGAGGTCAGCGACACCGGCGCGCCGATCTCGGTGCCCGTCGGTGACGTGACCAAGGGCCACGTGTTCAACGCCCTCGGCGAGGTGCTCAACGTCGACCCGTCTACGCTGGACATCCAGGAGCGCTGGTCGATCCACCGCAAGCCCCCGGCGTTCGCGGACCTCGAGCCGAAGACCGAGATGCTGGAGACCGGCATCAAGGTGCTCGACCTGCTCGCGCCGTACGTGCGTGGTGGCAAGATCGGCCTGTTCGGCGGCGCCGGCGTGGGCAAGACGGTGCTCATCCAGGAGATGATCATCCGGGTCGCCCGTAACTTCGGCGGTACCTCCGTGTTCGCCGGCGTCGGCGAGCGCACCCGTGAGGGCAACGACCTCATCCTGGAGATGGAGGAGGGTGGCGTTCTCGACAAGACCGCCCTCGTCTTCGGCCAGATGGACGAGCCGCCGGGCACCCGTCTGCGGGTCGCCCTGACCGCTCTCACCATGGCGGAGTACTTCCGGGACGTCCAGAACCAGGAGGTGCTGCTCTTCATCGACAACATCTTCCGGTTCACCCAGGCCGGTTCCGAGGTCTCCACCCTGCTCGGCCGTATGCCGTCGGCCGTGGGTTACCAGCCCACCCTGGCCGACGAGATGGGCGAGCTCCAGGAGCGGATCACCTCGGTCCGGGGCAAGGCCATCACCTCGCTCCAGGCGATCTACGTGCCCGCCGACGACTACACCGACCCGGCGCCGGCCACCACGTTCGCCCACCTGGACGCGACCACCAACCTCGAGCGGTCGATCTCCGACAAGGGCATCTACCCGGCCGTGGACCCGCTGGCCTCCAGCTCGCGGATCCTCGCGCCCGAGTTCGTGGGCGCCGAGCACTACACGGTCGCCCGTGAGGTGCAGCGGATCCTCCAGAAGTACAAGGACCTCCAGGACATCATCGCCATCCTCGGTATGGACGAGCTGTCCGAGGAGGACAAGGTCACGGTGCAGCGGGCTCGCCGCATCGAGCGGTTCCTGTCGCAGAACACCTACGCGGCGGAGCAGTTCACCGGCGTCCCCGGCTCGACGGTCCCGCTCAAGGAGACCATCGAGGCCTTCAAGAAGATCGCCGAGGGTGAGTACGACAACTACCCCGAGCAGGCCTTCTTCATGTGCGGTGGCCTCGAGGACCTCGAGAAGAACGCGCACGAGCTGATGAAGGGCTGATCCAGCCCGCACGCTGTGGGGCCGCGCCGGCACATGCCGGCGCGGCCCTTCGCGCTTTCCGGGGATTCCCGTATCCCGGCCGTCATCAGGTGGCGCGGGTATGCTGGGCCGCGCATCCGCTGATCCCTGGCCACGCCGGGGATGCAGAGTTGGGATTCGTGTGGCGAAGTCTTTCCGGAGCCGGCGTGCGCCGCTGTGGGCCCGGCTCTGTGCCGGGGCCGGCTGCATGCTGATGGTCGTGAGCGGTGGTGTGCTGGTCTCCGGCAAGGCTCTGCTCGCCAGGTACACCAACGGCATCGACGCGCCCGGCACCCTGATCGGCGACCCGGCGCCCGGCGCCACCAGGAAAGCGGCCGACATCGAGGGCCCGCTCGACATCCTGCTCGCCGGCATCGACCCGCGCGACGACTCGCAGGCCCCGCGCTCCGACTCGATCATCGTGGCGCACATCCCGGAGACGATGGACCAGGTGTTCCTCTTCTCCATCCCCCGGGACCTGTACGTGCGGATCCCGGCCTTCTCGAAGACCGGCTTCAACGGCACCACCGCGAAGATCAATTCGGCGATGTCGTTCGGCAGCGACACCGGCAACGGCCGGCACGACGTGGGGCAGGGCTTCCAGTTGCTCGCCGAGACGGTCGGCGACGTCACCGGGATCCGCGGCTTCGACGCCGGCGCGATCATCAACTTCGGCGGCTTCAAGAAGATCGTCGAGGCCATGGGCGGCGTCACCATGACGATCGACCAGACCGTCCAGTCCGAGCATCTCCAGCCCGACGGCACGGCCCGGCCCAAGACCGCGGCCTGCCGTAACGGTGGCTGCGACCATCCGTACACCGGGCCGCGGAAGGTCTACGAGAAGGGCACCTACCACCTTCAGGCGTGGGAGGCGCTGGACTACGTGCGCCAGCGGTACGGGCTGCCCAACGGCGACTACGACCGGCAGCGGCACCAGCAGCAGTTCATCAAGGCGATGGCCGAGCAGGCGATGAGCAGGGAGGTGGTGACCGACCCCACCAAACTGCTCAAGGTGCTGGACGCGGCCGGTGACTCGCTGACCTTCGACGGCGGCGGCAACAGCGTCCTCGACTGGGGTCTGGCCCTCCAGGGCATCGACACCGACGACATGACGCTGATCAAGCTGCCCGGTGGCGGCCTCTACTCCAACGGGAGATACCTCGGCGAGCAGCTGGACCCGTCCAGCGAGGAGTTCTTCCGGGCGGTTCAGGAGGACCGGATCGGCGCCTTCCTCCTTGATCATCCGGAATATGTGGCCGCCGAGAGTTGACCTGCCCACCCCGTACCACATCGGCGTCGGCCGCCGATTAGACTTCACCCGAACGGAATCGCAGCGTCAAAGGGAGACAGCGTGGCCAACCAGCTGCACGTCGAGGTCGTCGCCGTCGAGGAGAAGGTCTGGTCCGGCGAGGCCGAGATGCTCGTCGCGCGCACCACCGAGGGCGAGATCGGTGTGCTCCCCGGTCACTCGCCGTTGCTGGGCCTGCTGACCGAGCCCTCCCAGGTCCGGGTCAAGCTCGCCGGTGGTGAACAGCTGACCTACGACGTGGCCGGTGGTTTCCTCTCCATCGACGCCAACGGTGTGACGGTGCTCGCCGAGAGCGCCACGGCCGCCACACCCGAGTCTCGCTGACACCGGCGATGCGGATTCTGGAAGCCTCCGGGATCTGCGTCGTCGCGCTGCTCGCGCTCCTCTTCGCCATCTTCTTCCGCCGCCGCCTGCTCATGGTCGGCGGCGGAACCATTCGTGTGCAGGTGCGCATCAACACGATGGTGCCCGGCCGGGGCTGGTCGCCCGGGCTCGGCCAGTTCCTCGGCGACGAGCTCCGGTTCCACCGCATGTTCAGCCTGGCGATCCGCCCCAAGCGGGTGCTCGACCGGCGGGCCCTCACGGTGGAGGAGCGGCGCCAGCCGGCCGGTCCGGAGCGCCTCACCATGCCGGGGCACTGGGTGGTCCTGCGCTGCCGGACACCGCAGGCCGAGGTCGAGATCGCCATGGCGGAGACCACGGTGACCGGTTTCCTGTCCTGGCTCGAGGCGGGCCCACCCCGCGACCCGGGCAGCCTCCGTGGCCGCACGGTCTTCGGCCCCCGCCCGATGGAGAGCTGAGCCCCCACCGCGGCCGGTCCATCGCATAGCTTGACCGCATGCGGATCCGAATCGTCGACGCCTTCACCGACCGTCCCTTCACCGGCGCGCCCGCCGGGGTGCTGCTCCTCGACGGTGACGCCTTCCCGCCCGACGAGTGGATGCGCCAGGTCGCCGCCGAGGTGAACCATGCCGAGACGGCCTTCGCGCACCCGCTGCCGCCCGGGTCGGATGCCGACTGGGCGCTGCGCTGGTTCACCCCTACCGTCGAGGTCGACCTGTGCGGGCACGCCACCCTGGCGACCAGCCACGTGATCGACCCGGCCACCCCGATCCGTTACCGGACCCGCAGCGGCATCCTCACCGCCGTGCGGACCCCGGACGGTCTGATCACCCTCGACTTCCCGACCGCCCCGCTGGCGGAACGCCCGATCGACCCGGAACTCGCCGCAGCCCTCGGCGCCGAGATCCTCTCGGTGCACCACACGGGGCCCTACACGGACGATCTGCTGGTCGAGGTCGCCGACGAGAAGACGGTCCGGGCGGTCACCCCCGACCTGCGCGCGGTGGCCCGGCTGAGCCGCCGCGGCGTCATCGTCACGGCCGCGTGCGGCGATCCCGGCCACGACTTCGTGTCCCGCTTCTTCGGCCCGGCCGTCGGCGTCGACGAGGACCCGGTCACCGGTAGCGCCCACACCGCCCTGGCCCCGTTCTGGGCGGCCCGCCTCGGCCGCACCGAGCTGACCGGCTACCAGGCCTCCCCACGCGGCGGCACGGTCCGCGTCGCCCTCCACGGAGACCGCACCCTCCTGAGCGGCCACGCGGTGACTACAGTCGAAGGCGACCTGAGAGCCTGAAACCCTTTCCCGGTACGGGGCGCCCACACACCCTGAGAGCAGCCGGAAAGATCAACTCCCACGTGACTCGTCCTCGCCACGAAACGGTCACCCCGAGCTGGACGGCGGTGCACTCGCCACCCCCGCAAAACGCCGCCGGTGTCGAGGCAAGTGATTTGCCGACGCAGCGGGGTGTGCTGCGGCGGGAAATCACCTGCCTCGACACCGGTTACAAGGCGTTTTGCCGCGGAGCGAAGCGAAGCCATCAGGCCCAGCTTTGCCGCGGAGCGAAGCGAAGCCATCAGGCCCAGTTTTGCCGCGGAGCGAAGCGGAGCAATCAGGCACCGCCGCCGGGGACCCACTTGACGTCGCCGGACGGGTTTGCCACCCGGCTGAGGATGAAGAGCAGGTCGGAGAGGCGGTTCAGGTATTTCAGCGGCAGGTCCGAGGTGCGGTCGGGCTCCTGCTCGTAGAGGGCCCAGGCGGTACGTTCGGCGCGGCGGGCCACCGTCCGTGCGACGTGCAGCAGGGCCGCTCCCGGAGTGCCGCCCGGGAGGATGAAACTGTCCAGCGGGGCGAGGCGCTCGTTGTACTCGTCGCACCACTTCTCCAGGCGGGTCACGTACGCCTCGGTGATCCGCAGTGGCGGGTAGGGCGGGTTCTCGTCCACCGGGTTGCCCAGGTCGGCGCCCAGGTCGAAGAGGTCGTTCTGGATGGCGGACAGCACCGTGCCGATGTCCTCGGGCAGCTCACCGAGCGCAAGCGCCACGCCGACCGCGGCGTTGCACTCGTCGGCGTCCGCGTAGGCGGCGATCCGTGGCGCGGTCTTCGGCGCCGGCTCGTTGTTGACCAGCCGGGTCTGCCCGGCGTCGCCGGTCCGGGTGTAGATGCGGGTGAGATGCACAGCCATGGGCCCCACCCTACGAGGCGCGGGTGGGTCACGGCTCCTACCATTGCCCGCGTGGATGTGATCAGGGTGAAGGGCGGGGCTCGCCTCGCCGGTGACGTCATGGTGGGTGGCGCGAAGAACTCGGCGCTCAAACTGATGGCGGTCGCGCTGCTGGCCGAGGGGCGCAGCGTGGTGGCGAACGTTCCCCGGATCACCGACATAGCCATCATGGCCGAGGTGCTTCGCCGGCTGGGCTGCGACGTCACGCTGGACGGCACCGAGGCGATCATCGACGTGCCCGCCGAGCCGGGCAGTGAGGCCGACTACGACCTGGTCCGGCGGCTGCGCGCGTCGATCTGCGTGCTCGGCCCGCTGCTGGCCCGCCGGGGTTATGTGCGGGTCGCCCTGCCCGGCGGCGACATGATCGGTTCCCGTGGCCTGGACATGCACGTCTCCGGCCTGGCCCGGATGGGCGCGGAGATCTCCGGCGAGCACGGTTTCGTGATCGCGTCGGCGCCCGGCGGCCTGCACGGCGCCAAGATCTGGCTGGACTTCCCCAGTGTCGGCGCCACCGAGAACATCCTGATGGCCGCGGTCCTGGCCAAGGGCGTCACCGAGATCGACAACGCGGCCCGGGAGCCGGAGATCGTCGACATCTGCGAGATGCTCAACGCGATGGGCGCCCGGATCGAGGGCGCCGGCACGTCCACGCTGGTGATCGAGGGGGTGCAGGGTCCGCTGAAGCCGGTCCGGCACACCACGGTCGGCGACCGGATCGTCGGCGGCACGTGGGCGTACGCGGCGGTGATGACCCGCGGCGACGTGACCGTGCGCGGGGTGCGGCCGGAGTTCCTGGACATCGCGCTGGACAAGCTGGCGACCGCGGGCGCGACGATCGAGCCGGGGGACAACAGCTTCCGGGTGCGGACCAGCGAGCGGCCGCGCGGCGTCGACATCGTGACGCTGCCCTACCCGGGTTTCGCGACCGACCTGCTGCCGATGGCGCTGGGCCTGGCGTCGGTGGCCGAGGGCTCGTCGCTGATCACGGAGAACATCTTCGACGGCCGGTTCATGTTCGTGAACGAGATGGTGCGGTTGGGGGCGGACATCCGTACCGACGGGCACCACGCGGTCGTCAACGGCCGGGACCGGCTCTCCGGGGCGCCGGTCCGCGCCACCGACATCCGGGCCGGGGCGGGGCTGGTCATCGCCGGGCTCTGCGCGGACGGGGTGACCGAGGTGGGCGAGGTGCACCACATCGACCGTGGCTATCCGGACTTCGTGGCCGACCTGGCCCGGCTGGGTGTCGAGGTGGAGCGCACCGACGTGCCGGAGCCGACCTTCGACTTCTAGAAGGAGCCGACGAGGCGGCGGGCCTCCTCGACCTCTTCGCAGAAGACGAGGACGCTCACCCGCCCGTCGCGCCGGATCGCTGTGGTGGCGCGGATTCCCGCATCGGCTAGGAGCCGCCGGATCTCGTCGGCCACCTCCGGGTGTTCGGTGACGGCGGCCGGGAAGAGCAGGCCGTAGTCGTCCCGTTCGCCGAAGATCGCCAGGCCGTCCGCGTACCCGTCCCGTCGTGGCCCGCCGGGCGAACTGGTGGGCTGCAGGCCCATGCGCCAGAACACCGCGCCGAGGAAGCCGACCAATCCGAAGGCGATCAACGGTCCGATGAGGTACCAGCCGTCGCTCGTGGCCATACGCACAGTCTGGCATCGCGATTCCCGGTATTCCGGCGATTCGCCCTGATCGGGGGCGGTGCTGAACCTGCGTTAAGCTGACGGCGCCTCGGCGCTAACGAAGGAGTGAGCATGGCGGGTCGTCTCGCGGTCATCGGTTCCGGATTGATGGGCTCCGGCATCGCCCAGGTCTCGGCGCAAGCCGGATGGCAGGTCACCATGCGGGACGTCGACGACGCCTCGCTCAACCGCGGCATGTCCGCGATCAGGGACTCGCTGAGCCGGTTCGCGGCCAAGGGCAAGATCGCCGAGGCGGATGTCGAGGCCACCCTCGCCCGGATCACGCCCACCACCGACCTGGACGCGGCCGCCGACGCCGACGTCGTGGTCGAGGCCATCTACGAGAAGATCGAGGCCAAGCACGAGGTCTTCAAGGCCCTCGACAAGATCTGCAAGGCCGGCGCGATCCTCGGCACCAACACCTCGGCCATCCCGATCACCCAGATCGCCACCGTCACCAGCCGGCCGGAATCGGTCGTCGGCATCCACTTCTTCTCGCCGGTCCCGATGATGCGGCTGGTCGAGCTGGTCCGTGGCTACCAGACCTCGGACGAGACCCTCGCGGCCGCGCGGTCCTACGCCGAGGAGGTCGGCAAGACCTGCGTCGAGGTCAAGCGCGATGTCGCCGGTTTCGTCTCCAACCGGCTCTTCTCGGCGATCCTTGTCGAGGCGATCAAGCTGGTCGAGTCGGGCGTCGTCTCCGCGGCCGACCTGGACACCGTCATGAAGCTCGGTTTCGGTCACGCGATGGGCCCGCTCGCCACCGTCGACCTGACCGGCCTCGACGTCATGCTCAACGCGGCGAGCAACATCTACCGCGACACCGCCGACGAGAAGTTCTTCCCGCCGGAGCTGCTCCAGCGCATGGTCCAGGCCGGCGACCTCGGCCGCAAGACGGGTAAGGGTTTCTACTCCTACTGAGCCGGGCTGATCATGTGCCGGGTCTCGCTGAGCGGGGCCCGGCACGCTTGCGTTCATTTCTTTCCGGTACGGGCACACCTCGACAACCGCAGTCGGACCGAACCCCGCCTCCGGCGGCTGCCGCGGCCGGCCGGCTGCCACTCCAGGCCATCCCCCGCCGCCGGCCGCGGAGCCATCAGGCCCGGGTGGTCGCGAAGGAGAGTGAGAGGGCCGTGGCGGCGACCATGCCGCCCAGCAGGGTGAGGCCGATGCCGCCGATGTCGAGGCGGGCGTGCAGGCGGCTGTGGGCCGTGTAGGCGGCCAGCGGGACGCCCGAGGAGGGCGCGACCAGGAAGGTGAGCCAGCCGAGGCCACGGATCACGGGGCCGCCCCAGACCACCGTGTCGCCGAAGGTGACCAGGCCGGCCGCGATCAGGCTGGTGAGGACGGCGGTGAGCCCGCCGACCAGCGGGAGCAGCGGGAGTGTCCAGCGGGGCAGGGCGCCGTTTCCGGCCGGGCGGATCGTGACGTCGATGCGGTCGGCCGCGCGGGAGAGCAGGACTCGCGGGGACTGCCGTCCGGGCGCGATCACGTCCTCGCCGGGCTCCGGGCGGCGTTGCAGGGCGATCCGCGGCATGGCCTCGACCGGGGCGGGCTCGGGGAGTTCGCCGAGGGCGCGGATCCGGAGGCCGCCGGCGCGGCGGAGCTGTTCCCAGAGGCGGCCGGCCTCCCGGTCGACGTCGAGGACCTGTGCGGCGGCGGCGCCGGCCCAGCGGTCGGCGGCCAGGGCGTCGCTCTCGGCGCGGGCCAGTTCGCCGGCGGCCCGGGCGGCGCTGTCCTGGTAGGCCTGTTCGGCCTCGGCCACCTCGGCGTCGCGGCGGCGGGTCACGTCGGCGAGCGCGCTCACCATGAGCTGGTAGTCCCGGCCGAGCGGCTGGCGGTCACGTGTGGTCACTGTTCACCTCGTACGGGATGATCACCTCGGGCGTGCGGTGCACCGAGCGGTCGAAGAAGAGGGCCCGGCGGGGACGCGGGTACCAGAGCGGGCCGCCGGGCTGTGGGTAGAGCGGCGCCAGTTCGGAGCCGTGGACGTCGAGTGCCACCCACGCGCCGATCGGGTCGAACCGGCCGGCCAGGTCGTCCCGGAGCCGGCCGGCGCCCCGCCACCAGCCGAGCACGTGGATCCGCTGTTCCGGACCGTCGGTGAGCAGCGTGCGCAGGGCCGGCCGGTGCGGTGGCCCGGCCGCGTCCAGCCCGTAGCCGATCACGTAGCGGGGCACGTCGGATGCGGACGGGCCGAAGTGGACGTCCGAGGAGTCGTACCAGTCGGCGGCCGGAAGTTCGGCGACCAGCCGGGCCGCGGCCCGCTCGGCGGCCGGTTCCAGGCAGACGATGCTGAAGTGGGCCGGCCCCTGGGCGGCCAGCGACAGCGCGGCCGCCGCCAGCACGTCACACGCCTCGTCCGTCCGGGTGCCGAGGACCGCCAGGTTGCGGCCGGGCATCCGGCCCAGGCGCAGCCGGGCCGGCCGGGCCGCCACGTCGATCCGCTCGCCGAGCACCGCGCCCGGCGAGGATCCGACCGGGGCGTCGGCGGACGGCACCCGCCCGGACGGCCGGTACGCCGACGGGAGCCGCGGCACCGCGTTCCCGTCGAAGAGCCGCGGCTCCTCGCACCCGGAGGGCCGGGACCGCCACAGCCTGCGCTGGACGGCCCGCCAGGCGGTCCGGTCCCCGGCGTCCGGCAGCCGCACCACCCGGTTCGCCCCGGCCAGGCCGGACTCGGGGTTCACGACGGCGTGATGGCGGGGGATGACCGATGCGGCCAGGTTGTCGTCGGCCAGGACCCGCCGCGCCTTGGGCAGGGCGATCCGCAGGGTGAACTGGGCGATCAGCCCGGGGCGGCCCCACAGCACCTGGATGCCGGACACCTCCTGGCAGGCCAGGATCAGGTGGATGCCCTGGGAGCGGCCGCGCCGGGCCAGGTCCTCGAGCAGTTCGGCGGCCTCGTCGGCGAGCCCGTCGCGGCCGCTGAGGAGCGCCGGGAACTCGTCGATCACCGCGACGATCCGGGGCCAGTGCCCGCCCGGGTCGGCGCCGCGCAGCCCGGACAGCCGGTCGGTGTCGTGACGTTTGGCGGCCTGGGCCCGGGTGCGCAGTTCCTCGCCGAGGTGGCGGAGCATGGCCAGGCCGAACTCGCGGTCGCCGGACACGTTCACCCCGGCGAGCCGGACCTGCGGGAGCCAGCTCGGGTCGCGGGGGCCGGGCACGTACCGGGCGAAGGCCTCGCCGTCGGTGAAGTCGAGCAGGTAGAGGGCCAGTTCTTCGGGGCCGTACCGGGTGGCGAGCGAGCCCAGCCAGGTGTGGATCAGGTTGGTCTTGCCGGACTCGGCCGGGCCGCCGATCAGGGCGTGCGGCGGGTCGTCGCCGAGCGTCACCTCGACCAGGGAGCTGTCGGTGCTGTCGCCGATCGGGGCGATCAGGCCGTGCCGGGAGGACTCGGCCCAGGTGCGGGCCGGCTCCAGGTCGGCGAGCCGGGCCGGGGGCGGGCCCTCGCACAGCCGCCCGGCGGTCTCCCGGCAGAACGCGGCGACCCGTTCGGCGGGTGGCGGCGGGTCCAGCTGGACCTCCAGCCGGCCGAGCGAGGCGCAGGTGGCGACCCGGTCCCGGACCACGATCCGTTCGACCGCCGCATGGTCCTCCAGCTCCAGCCCGCGGACCACCAGGTGCACCCCACGGCCCACCCCGGTACGCACGATGCGGTCCAGCTGGGCCCGTTGCGCCCGGGTCATCTCCTCGGTGGTGGCCCGGTCGGCGAGCAGCACCACGAGGCGCCAGGACTCCCGTACGGCCGCCGAGCAGATGTGCTCCACCGTCTCGTCGAGCAGCGCCGTCAGCCCGCCCGGCCCGACGATCCGTGGCCC
This sequence comes from Actinoplanes hulinensis, assembly GCF_019429605.1. NCBI lineage: Bacteria > Bacillati > Actinomycetota > Actinomycetes > Micromonosporales > Micromonosporaceae > Actinoplanes > Actinoplanes hulinensis. The sequence goes on from NZ_JAHXZI010000023.1 coordinate 80,122, forward strand.
GAGCGGCGCGAACGCGCCCAGTGTGCCGCCCAGGCGCTCCGGGTCGTAGACGGTCAGCTCGACCTCGCCGGGCCGGGTGCTGCCGAGGGCCCGCAGCAGCAGCCCGGTGATCACCTCGTCCAGGATCGCGGGCGGCCCGCTCAGGTGCAGGTGCGCCACGTCGAGCAGCGGGACGAGGCCGGGCAGCGGGGTCGCCCCGTCGAAGCTGATGGTGCCGATCCGCAGCAGGCCGGGTGACCAGCCGGGCGCGGGCTCGCTGGGCGCCCACAGTTTCCAGGGCGCCCCGGCCGCCCCGGTGGCGCTGACCGTGGCCAGTCCGCGCAGGTGCCCGGCGAGGCGGGCGGCCTCGCCGCGGTAGCGGTCCTCGATGTCGGCGCGGGTCGCTTCCCGGGCCTCGGCGAGACGGCTCAGGCAGGTGGCGTACGCCTCCCGGACCAGCCGTCGCCGCTGCTGTGCCTCGCCCCGGGCCGACTCTGCGGCGGCCAGGACGGCACGGGCGGTCCCCCGCGCCTCGGCGAGCTCCTGCCGGATCGCGGCGACCAGCGCGTTGCGGTGGCTACCCACGCGTTACCCCGGCGTCCATGGTGGGCGATTTTAGCCATCTTTACGGCTTTTATCCGCTTACCGGTTGCGTGTCGTGATCTCGTCCGGCGTGGCGGCCAGTGCCGGCTGCCTGGTGGCCACCTCGGTCCACAGCCGTTCGGCCACGATCATCGCGGCCTCCCGGACCCATTGCTTGGTGACCGCCTCCGGCACATACCGCCGGAACCAGTCGACGGCCAGCCGCGCCTCCCGGCTCATCCCGTCGGTCTTCGGCCGCCGGGCGTACGGATTCAGCCCCAGCACGCAGCAGAACTGGAGCACGTTGTAGTACCGCCAGTCGTCGGTGGTGCCGAACGGGCCGGGCGGGCGCAGCGCCGAGACGCACTCCCGCAGCACCGCCCGCAACTCCCGGGCCCGCGCCCGGGGCTGATCCTCCCGCCCGGCCAGCCGCCGCTCCACCGACGGCAGATCGGTCAGCGGGCTGCGGGCCAGCCGGTTCAGGTCGCCGAAGTCGGTGAGCGCCCGCCGGGTCATCCGGAGGAACTCGGTCTCGCCGACGGTGTGCAGCCGCCGGCGCTCCCGGCGGCGCAGCAGCGCGTCCGCGTTCAGGAACAGGGCCGCCCGGTCCGAGCGCAGCCGGTCCTCGCCGGCCAGCGCCAGCCGGTCCAGCAGCCGGCGCACCTGGGCGCCCAGCCCGGCCAGGGTGGCCCCGGCCGCCAGCACCAGGAACTGGAGCGCGGCCACCCCGTCGTGCTCCGGGACCAGGAACATGGTGGCCGCCGCCGGGATCCCGGCAAGCACCAGCACGGCCAGCCCGGCGACCATCGCACGGCGCAGATCGGGCCGCAGCCGCTCACCGGTCTCGGCCGCGTGCGAAACCGCCACCAGGTAGCCGACCACCAGCAGGTCCAGGCCCAGGGCGGCGATCGCGGCGCGGGCGCCCCCGGCGGTGAACAGCAGCAGGCCCAGCGCGCCCGTGCAGAGCGCCGCCATCACGGTCAGCGCGACCGGGATCATCCGCGGCACCACCTGGGCGCGCAGCCGCCACAGCAGGGTCAGCCCACCGATGAGCGGGGCCAGCACCACGAGGCGGCCCGCCTGCGGCAGAAAGACGATCATCAGGAGGAACGCGGCGCCGAGGGCCAGCGCGCCGCGGTCCACCGGGCGGCGCTCGGACGGGGTGAGCGGCAGCAGCGCCACCACCGCCCCGGCCCAGCACAGCGCCGGGATGCAGAGCAGGACCTCGGCGGCGTCGGAGCCGGGGGCCAGCGTCCAGGCGGCCACCCCGAGGGCGTACGACACGAGGGCCGTCGCCTGCCAGCGCAGGCTGGCCCGGTCCGGATCACGGCCGATCAGGTAACAGGCGAACCACCAGGCGAGGGCGAAGGCGGGTACGGCGATCGCGGGCACCCGAGAAGTCAACCAAACAGGTGACGGGTCTCGACACTCCCGATCCGCTCACGCTTGCGGCGGCGACGCCGGCGAACCACCCAGACCGCCGCCCACACCAGCACCCCGAGAACGCCCAGCACGAGCACCGGAAGCACGATGGCCAGCACCGACATGACGACGCTGCCGATGTCCTCGGCCGTGCTGGCGACCGGGGCGCCGAGCCCGCCGGTGGTCGCATTGACCACAGGCCGGGACGCTGATTTCACACCGTGGACGCAGAGCGCGATCATCACACCCGCCGCGATGGGCATCCACTGGTGCGAGCCGAAGAACGCGCCCGGGTCGGCGACGGTCACCGTCTCCGAGGAGGAGCCGGCCCCGAACGCCAGACCACCGGCGGTCGGCCGGACGAACGTCTGCACCACGTCGTTGACGTGATCGACCACCGGCACCTTGTCCGCGACCACCTCGACGGCGAGCAGAACCGCCAGAATCGTCAGGGTCCAGCCGTTCGACACCCAGGCCCAATTGGACGGCAGCTCGATGGCGTCGGTGTAACGGGCCAGCAGGCCCATGGTGAGCAGGGGGATGTAGGCGTTCAGGCCGGCCGATGCGGCCAGACCGGTACCGGTCAATGCTTCGAGCACGATCTCAGCATGGCACCGCCGCGCTCGTGCCGCCCGCCCGGCGCCGGTACGCCTCAGGTACCGTCGCTGGGTGCGTCTGGTCATCGCGAAGTGCTCCGTGGACTATGTCGGCCGTCTCTCCGCCCATCTGCCCCCGGCGGTGCGGCTGCTGATGGTCAAGGCCGACGGGTCGGTGTCGATCCATGCCGACGACCGTGCCTACAAGCCGCTCAACTGGATGAGCCCGCCCTGCAAGCTGCAGGAGGCGCCGGGCGTCTGGAAGGTGGTGAACAAGGCCGGCGAGGAGCTGCGGATCACCCTGGAGGAGGTCTTCCAGGATTATTCGTACGAGCTGGGCATCGACCCCGGCCTCCAGAAGGACGGCGTCGAGGCGCACCTCCAGGAGTTGCTGGCCAAGCACCCGGAGACGTTCGGCGAGGGCTTCACCCTGGTCCGCCGTGAGTTCATGACCGCCATCGGGCCGGTCGACCTGCTGTGCAAGGACGCCACGGGCGGATCGGTGGCGGTCGAGGTCAAGCGCCGCGGGGAGATCGACGGGGTGGAGCAGCTCACCCGCTACCTCGAACTGATGAACCGGGATCCGCTGCTCGCCCCGGTGAAGGGCATCTTCGCGGCCCAGGAGATCAAGCCACAGGCCCGGGTGCTGGCCACCGACCGCGGCATCCGCTGCGTCGTCGTCGACTACGACGCCCTGCGCGGCATGAAGCGCGACGAGCTCACCCTCTTCTAGACCCGGCGGGCTGGTGAGACAGCCCTGGGAGCCGGCCGGTCAGCGGGCGGCCAGCTCGACCCGGTCGGGTGAGGTGGTGAAGGTCAGGTAGGCGTGCACGCCCAGGTATCCGAGGCCCACCTGGAAAACCAGCAGGCTCAGGGTGGCCGGGGCGGCCGTCGCCAGGGCGACCACCGTGGGCAGCGCCAGGATCAGCAGGTCCAGGCCCGCGAAGGCGTGGAGGACCGGGCCGGTCGGGACCGAGCCCATCGGCGTCTCCACCGGCAGCAGGTCGTTGCGGACCAGGCCGGCCCGGGCCGCCCGCAGAGCGGCCACCGCGCCGATCGGGCCCAGCGCCAGGCCCAGCGGCCACCACTGACCGGGCGGGAGCCCGCCGGTCAGCTGGAGGAGCCCCAGCGCCACGGTGGCCCAGATCGTGCCCAGCGCGGCCGGCACCCACAGCCGCTGCCACAGCGCCCGGCGTGAGGTCAGGCCCAGCAGGCGCAGCAGAACCGGGTTGGTGGCGTCGGTCTTCACGGCGGACATCGTGGTTCGGGCGGCGAGCATCGTGCCGATCAGCAGGGTGCCGGCCAGCAGCCACGGTGGGGCGCCGGACAGCAGCAGCGGCAGTGTGGTGGCGGCGGCCGCCCAGAGCAGCCGCGGGATCCGGCGCCGGGCCAGCAGCAGGTCCTGGGCGGTCAGCGGCGGCAGCCGGCGGGGCAGCGGGGTGGACCGCAGGCGGCGGTGTGCCCAGTAGCGGCGCTCCAGCATGTCGGCCAGGAAGGACGGCTCCACGCCGTACACCGAGTCGGCCAGGGTGCCCGCCGTCTTGGCCGAGTCCAGGATCAGGTCGTTCGGGGTGCGCGCGAGGTCGCGTACGGCCAGAAGGAAGCCGGCGGCGGCGACCACCGCGAGCAGCCCGGTGAGCGGGACCACGACGACGGCCGGCGGCCACCCGTCCGGAGTGGGCGGCGTCCACCCGGCCTCCTCGGCGACCAGCACGGCCAACCCGGCGGCGATCGCCACCCGCCCGACCGTGTCGGCGGTCCGGGACGCCCGGGGCCGCGCCTGCGCGGTCGCGGCGGCCACCGCGAGCAGCACCCCCAGGACGGCGCCGGTCGCCACCAGGACGATCGAACCGGTGGACGCGGCGTGCCCGAGGATGCCGAGCGCCGCGGCGCCGCCCGCCAGGGCCGCGCCGACGGTCGCGAAGGTCAGCGTGGGCGAGAGCAGGCGGCGGCGGCTCACCGGCGCGGTGAGCAGGAAGTACGCGGCCGGGCGGCTGACCGTGATTGGGCCCAGCCGGCGCAGCGTGGCGAAGAGCAGGCCGGCGCAGACGGCGGCCCAGGCCAGCGCCCCGGAGCCGGTGAGGTTCGGGACCAGCGGGCTGAAGACCGCGGCCAGCGTCTCCTGGGCCATGGCGGCGAGCACCAGGATCGAGAAGACGACGACGTACGCCGTGGTGGCGGTCTCGCCGCGATCCCGGTGGGCGGCCTGGGCGCGGCGGATCCAGCGGCGCACCGGCCGCAGCTCGACGACGGTCACAGCATGTCCATCGAGACGATCTCGGCGCCCGAGGCGACCGCGAACTTGTCGTCGTGGCTGGCCAGCAGCAGCGAACCGCCGCCGGCCAGGTAGTCGGCGAGCATGCCGGCGACCATGGCCCGGCCGTCCGGGTCCAGGCGCTGCTCCGGCTCGTCCAGGATGAGCAGCGCGCTCGGGCGCAGCAGGACCAGCGCCAGGGTGAGCCGCTGCTTCTGGCCGGAGGAGAGCGACGGCGGGATGGCGTCGGCGTGCCCGCCCAGCCCGAGCCGCTCCAGCGCCTCCTCGATGCCCGCCTCGGCCGGATCCTGTCCGTGCGCCCGGCAGACCAGTTCGGCGTGCTCGTGGGCGGTCAGACCGGGGTACCAGGTGGGCGGCTCCACCGTGGTGGCCACCGCCCGCCAGAAGTCGGGACGGTCGCCCGGCTCGCCGCCGAACACCCGGATCACGCCCGAGTCCGGGCGCTGGAGGCTGCTCACACAGCGCAGCAGAGTGGACTTGCCGATGCCGTTCTCGCCGGTGACGCAGACACCGGCGCCGGCCGGGACGGTGAGCCCCACGTCGACCAGCACCGGGGTCGACCCGTAGCTGACATTCAGATCCTGGACTTCGACTGCGGGATGATCGGCCACCCCTTCGAGGCTAAGGCTTCCGTCCATAGAGCAGACGCAGGGCCTTCACGATCTGCTTCACCTGGGCCGGGGTGCGCTCGAAGGTCATCGCCGGGAGCAGGGACGGGCCACGCCGTACGGTGATCGCCTTGGCCCGGGCGAACTCGCGCAGCCCGTCGTCGCCGTGGATGCGCCCGAAGCCGGACTCGCCGACCCCGCCGAACGGCAGGTTGCCCATGCCGACGAAGGTGAGCGTCCCGTTCACGGCGACCATGCCGGAGCGCAGCCGGCGGGCGATCCGGATCGCGTTCTTCTTCCCGAAGACCGAGCCGCCCAGCCCGTACGGGGTGTCGTTGGCCTTCGTGACGGCCTCGTCCGCGTCCCGCACCTTCGTGATGGTCAGGGTCGGGCCGAACGTCTCCTCACGCATCTCCGACGAGTCCTCGGGCACGTCCACCAGCACGGTGGGGGAGACGTACGGGGCCTGTACCGCGTCCGCGCCGCCGAGCACCGCCCGGCCTCCCTTGGCCAGCGCGTCCTCGATGTGGTCGCGGATGATGTCGAGCTGCTTCGGCATGGTGATCGGGCCGATCTCCTCGCCGGTGCGCAGCTTGCCGGCCTTCGCCACGACGGCGTCCACGAACCGGTCGTAGACCGGCTCGACGGCGTAGACCCGCTCGATGCCGATGCAGGTCTGCCCGGCGTTGGTCATGGCGCCCCAGACGGCGGCCTCGGCGGCCGCCTCCACGTCCGCGTCGGCGTCGACGATCAGGGCGTCCTTGCCGCCGGCCTCGAGCACCACCGGCACCAGGTTCTCCGCGCAGGCGGCCATCACCTTCTTGGCGGTCGCGGTCGAGCCGGTGAAGGAGATCTTGGCCACCCCGGACCGGCACAGCGCGCCGCCGACGTCGCCGAGCCCGTGCACCACCTGGAGCACCGGGTGCTCCGGCACCACCTCGGCGAACGAGTCGGCCAGCCACTGCCCGACCACCGGCGTGTACTCGCTCGGCTTGAAGACGATCGCGTTGCCGGCCGCCAGCGCGCCGCTGATCGGGCCTACCGGGGTCACGATCGGGTAGTTCCACGGGCCGATCACGCCGACCACGCCGTACGGCTGGTACTCCAGGTGGCCGGAGTGCTCGGCGACCAGCAGCCGGGTCCGGACGCGGCGCGGCCCGAGCACCCGCTTGGCGTTGCGGGCCGCCCAGTCCAGGTGCTCGACGGCGGCGGTGGCCTCGATCAGCCCGTCGGTGACCGGCTTGCCGGACTCCCGGTGGGTCAGCTCGGCCAGCTCCTCGATCCGCTGCACGATCAGCGAACGCCAGCGCAGCATGCGGGTCCGGCGGCCCGCGAAGCCGAGGCCCTGCCACCAGAGGGCCGCCTCCCGGGCGCGCTCGACGGCCGCGAGCACCGCCTTCTCGTCGGCGACCGGTACGCGCCCGGCCTCCTCGCCGGTGGCCGGGTTCGTCGAGATCAGCCGGCCGTCCTCGATCACTGGCAGGCCGGGAACGTGAGTCGCCGTCATGTCCGCGAGTCTAGGGTGATTGTTACCAGTGAGTCACTACGTACGCTTGAGCTTGTGAGCCCCCGCCGTAATCGCTCCCGGTCCGCCAAGAGGGAAGAGGAGCGTCCCGACCGTCCCGGAATCACCGAGGACCGCGTCCAGCAGTGGCAGGACGGTGACTACATGGTGCGGAACGTGTTCGGCGCGGCGGCCGTGAAGATCTACCGCTGCCCGGGGTGCGTCCAGGAGATCCGGCCCGGCGTGGCGCACGTGGTCGCCTGGCCGGTCGACGACCCTGGCGAGCTGACCGACCGCCGCCACTGGCACTCCGGCTGCTGGCGGGCCCGTGACCGCCGCGCCCCCGGGGTGGAGCGGTCGCGCAACGCTCCCCGCTACGGGTGATGCCATCCGACCGCCCCGCCCGCCACCCTCGAGACGGAATGACACCATCCTGATATGACGAACCACATCAGTGCCAACTCGATCCTCCCGGCTCACCGGGAGGACATCGAGCTGCACACCGCGGACGGTGTCACCCTCGTCGGTGAGCTGGCCCGGCCGCTCGACCGCGAGCCGGTGGCCACCCTCGTCTGCCTGCACCCGCTGCCCACCCACGGCGGCATGATGGACAGTCACGTCTACCGCAAGGCCGCCTGGCGGCTGCCCGCCCTGGCCGGGATCGCCGTGCTGCGCTTCAACACCCGCGGCACCAGCAGCGTCCGGGGCACCAGCGGCGGGGCGTTCTCGCAGGCGGTGGACGAGCGCTACGACGTGGCCGCCGCCATCGAGTTCGCGGAGTTCGCCGACCTGCCGAACATCTGGCTGGTCGGCTGGTCCTTCGGCACCGACCTGACCCTGATGTACGGACTGGACCCGGCGGTCGCCGGCGCGATCCTGCTGTCCCCGCCGCTGCGCTTCTCCCGGCCGGAGCATCTCGCGACCTGGGCCGCCGACGGCAAGCCGCTGACCGCGCTCATCCCGGAGTTCGACGACTACCTGCGCCCGGCCGAGGCGGCCGAGCGGTTCGCGGCCGTTCCGCAGGCCGAGGTGGTGCCGGTCCCGGGCGCCAAGCACCTGTGGGTCGGCGACGCCGAGAAGGTGCTCGACGAGATCGTCCGCCGGGTGGCGCCGCGGGTGCCGACGCCGCTGCCGTCGGCCTGGGACGGCCCGATGGAGACCGGGGACGCCAGCGCCTACGCCGACCGGACGGTCGCGGCTTTCGAAAAGGGCTAGCGGTCCTCGAGGCTGGGGATCGCCACCTCGCGCATGATCAGCTGGACGGCGGCCACCATCGGGATGGCGACCAGGGCGCCGACGACGCCGAAGAGTCCCACTCCGACCAGGGCCGCCACCAGCGCCGCGACGTCGCTCACCCGCACCGACCGGCGCATCACCCGCGGGTAGATCAGATAGTTCTCCATCTGCTGGTAGACGATGAAGAACACGATGCAGACGATGCCGACGGTCACCGATTCGGCGAAACCGACCAGGCTGACCACGACGGCGCCGATGGTCGCGCCGATCTGCGGGATCAGGTCGCAGATCGCCACCACCACGGCCAGCGCGAACGGATAGGCCAGACCGAGAGCGAGCGCCAGCCCGAAACTGCACACCCCGGCCAGCACGGCGATCGCCAGCGCCCCGACCATGTAGGCGCCCACCTTGCTGAGGATCTCGTCGGTGAGCAGCGCGACCCGCTCCCGGCGGCTGGCCGGCACGAGGCGGTAACCGGTCGCCTTGATCCGGTCGAAGGCGGCCATGAAGTAGATGGTCAGCACCAGCACGGTCAGGATGTTGAAGATGGTGCCGAACAGCAGCCGGGCGCCGCCGACCACCCCGCCCAGGGCGTTGCCGATCGTCCCGGCGTTCACCGCGCCCTGCACCTTGGTCGCGATGTCGTAGCGCTGCACCAGATCGTTGACCGTCCGGCTGCGGCGCAGGCTCTCCACCACCTCCGGCGCGTTGTTGACCAGCTCGGTGGTCTGGGTGACCAGCGGCGGGATCAGTGCCACCAGACCGCCGACCAGCAGCAGCACCACGCTGAGCGCGACGACCGCCACGGCCGCGCCGCGCGGCAGGCCCCAGCCGCGCAGCCGGGTCACCGCCGGGTTCAGCCCGATCGCCAGGAACAGCGCGATGAAGATCAGAACCAGGATCGATGCCGCATTCCGTACGCCCAGGAAGAGCGTGTACGCCAGGATCAGGCCCAGCCCGAAGAGGAAGCCGAGCAGGAAGGGGTTACGCCGGTTCAGCGGGGGACCGGGCGTGCCGAAGGGTGGCCGCTCCTCAACCGGCGGCTGCTCCTCGACGGGCGGAGTCTCCTCGGGCACGGGTGGCTCGGCGGACATCAACCGAGGCTATCGCCGCTGGGCCACCCCTGCCACCGGTAGTCAATCGGCGTCGGCCGCCACCCGGCTCGCCTGCGGGACGGTCACCTTCGCCGAGGCGGTGACCTTGGCGGGCGGCTCCGTCTCGGCCGGCTGTGCGGTCACCGAACCGGCGGGATCGGCGGGCTTCTCGTCGTCCTCGGGCTCGGCGGCGGCGGCCAGCACCGCGGCGGCGGCCAGCTCGGCCACCCGTTTCGCCTCTTTCTGCACCTGGCGGCGAACCTCGGCGGCATGCCGCTCGGCGGCCTCACCGGAACGCTTGGCCTCGGCCGCCCGGTTGAGCTCGGCCTCCAGCTCCTGCTTCGCCTCGGAGAGCCGTTGCGCGACCTGCTCGGTCTCCTTCTCGGCGGCCTTCGCCGCCTCCTGCGCGGCGTTCCGCCGCTTCTCGGCGCCGGACGTCTCGACCAGAGCGGTCTCCAGATCGCGGCCGGCCTGAGCGATCTTCTCCTGCTGCGCGGCGATCTCCTTGCGTACGGCGGTGGCCTGGTCGTCGGAGCGGCGCAGCACCTCCTCGGCGTACTTGTCGGCCTCGCTGCGCAGGTCGGAGCACTGCTTCTCGACGCCGGCGCGCATCTGGCCCAGCTCCTCGATCACCGAGTGCCGGCGCAGCGCCAGCTCGTGCTCGACGGCTGCCTTGAGGTCGGCCTGCTCCCGCTCCGCCTCGGTGCGCTGCGCGGTGATCTCCTGCTGCGTCTTGTCCCGCAGCGCCTTGAGCTCCTGCTCGGCCTGCATCCGCGTGGACTGCACGTAGCCGTCCACTTCGGCCCTGGTCCGCTGAGCGTCCTGAGTGGCCTTCTCGGTGATGTGCTTGCCCTCGTTGCGGGCCCGCGCCAGCACCGCCTCGGCCTCGGCGCGCTTCTGCTCCGCGGCCTGCCGGGCGGCGGCGATCGCCTTGTCGGTGGCGACCCGCTTCGCGGTGTCGGCCTTCTCCTCCTCGGCGCGGCGCGCGGCCAGGGTGATCTCGAAGTCCCGGATGCCGTTGTGGGCGTGCGCCTCGGCCTCGGCCCGGATCCGCTCCGCCTCGGCGAGCCGGCTCGCGATGTCGTCGGTGGCGGACGCCTTGATCGCCTCGGCCTGCTCCTCGGCGAGGAGCAGGATCTGCTCCACCCGCTTGCCGAGGTGCCGGAACGACACCTCGCCGGTGATCCCGGAGTCGCGCCGGGCCTGGGTGAGCTCCGCCTGCAGGCCCTTGATCTGCGCGCTCAGCGCCTGGATCTGCGAATACGCCTGCTCGCGGTCGTTGAGGAGGGCGGCTATCTCGTTCTCCGCCCGGGTGACGTATCGCTCGACCTGCTTCTTCTCATAGCCCCGGAGGGCCGTTTCGAAGCTGGGCTCGGTGGCCGCCTCTCCGCCGAGACCGAAGATTTCACCGCCGTGCGACATGCTGTCCATCCTCACATACGCATCGTCCCGTGGCGTGTCGATACACACCGGGTTGGAAGAGACCATGCGGGTAGTTGCGATTTGTCTGACCTCGATTGGCAAACCCAGGCAAGCGCGAAACGAGTCAGGCCGTACCGGAGAAACTCCGGTACGGCCTGATTTCGTCATGTACCGCCCGGCGGGTTCACGGTCGCGTATCCGCGACGGGTCCGCAAGCGGAGGAAGCTGAGAGCCGGGTCAGGAATTGGTCTGAGCCGCCACCGGCTCGTCACCGGTCTGCGCCTCTTCGGTCTCCTCGGCCTCCGGCTCAGCGGCCCGCTGAGCAGGGGCCGCGGCGGCGGCCACGGCAGCGGCGGCCGCCGCGGCCGGAGCGGCGGCACCGCCGACTCCCGGAACCAGGCCGGAGAGACCGGACAGCATCTGACCGAGCTGGTTGGTGACCGCGTCCTTCTGACGGGTGAGGTCCTCGACCTCGCGGCGCGCCGCCTGGGTGGTCAGCTCAGCCTCGGTACGGGCTTCGCTGAGCAGTCGGTTGCCCTCGGTGCGGGACTCGGTGACGGTCTTCTCCGCCAGGGCGCGCGCCTTCTCCACGGTCTCCGAGGAGTACCGCTCGGACTCGACCCGGCGGGCCTCGGCGCGCTGCTCGATCTCCTTGGCGCGGTCCTCGGCGGCGCGGGCCCGCTCCTCGGCCTCGGACACCATCTTCTGGGTCGCGGCGACCTGGGCGGCGTGCCGCTCCGACTCCTCGCGCTCCGCCTTCTCCCGGCGCTCGGCGATCTCCAGGGCCAGTGCCTGGAGGTCCTTGTCCCGCTTGTCACGGGCGTCGGTGAGCAGCTTGGTGGCCTCGGCGCGCTTCTCCTCGGCCTCCCGGGCGGCCTTGGCCCGGGCCTGGGTGATCTCCCGCTCGGCGGTGGCGCGCAGCGACGCGACCTCACGCTCCACGGTCGACTTGAGCTCGGCGACCTCGTGGGCGGTGACGGTACGGAGTTGCTTGGTCTCCCGGTCGGCGTCCGACCGGAGCGTGTCGGCCTCGCGGCGGGCCTGCACCCGGGTCTCGGCGGCCTCCCGCTCGGCGTGGGTGCGCACCTGCCCGGCCTCGCGCTCGGCGGTCGCCTTCATGGCGGCGGCCTCGGCGCGGGCCTTGTCGGTGATCTCCCGGGCCTCGAGGCGGGCCGCGGAGAGAATGCCCTCGGACTCCCGCTTCGCCTCGTTCCGGTGGTCGTTCGCCTGCTCCTCGGCGAGACGCAGGATCTGCTCCACCCGGGTGCCCAGCCCGGAGAGCGTCGGCCGGTTGTTCTCCTCCAGCAGCTTGTTGCTGTCGGCCAGTTTCTGCTCGAGCGCGTTCAGTCGCTGCTCGGCCTGGCGCAGACGCCGCTGAGCGTCGTTCATCCGTTGCTCGGCCTCGCCGCGGGCCTGCTCGGACTGGTTCAGCGCGGCGAGCAGCCGGCCGATGTGTCCGTCGACCTGGTGACGGTCGTAGCCGCGGAGGACGACCGTGAAGTCGTGCTGCGAATTCGCGGTCTCGAAGAAGGCCAGGTTCTGATCCTGCTGCTGGGGCATTGCGCCATCCTGGCGAGAAGGGGGCGGACATGCAAGAGCCGAGGGGCATCCGAACCGCATAGTAGATCAGCTTTGACCTGGACCGTCGCGCGGCCCCGGACCGTTCGGGTGACGGCCCCGGACTCACCGGCCGGTCCGGTGTCGTCCCGCCGCCACCTGGACAGTCGGGGCTTCGGGTGATCACGATTCCGGCGCAGACGTCGTCGGCGCTGCTCAATGGCCCCGATCCTGCCAGGAGACCGGGGCCGCGTCAGGTCGATTCACCCGACCGGAGTACCCCCTCCGGCGGGCTCGACCAACTCGACAAGCACGCCGCCGGCGTCCTTCGGGTGGACGAAGTTGATCCGGGATCCGGCGGTGCCGCGCTTGGGGGCGTCGTACAGAAGGCGCAAACCTCGGGACCGCAGGGCCGCGGCGGTCGCCTCCACGTCGGCCACCGTGTACGCCAGCTGTTGCAGACCGGGACCGCTGCGGTCGAGGAACCGGGCGATCGCCGAGTCCGGCCGGGCCGGGGCCAGCAGTTGCAGCCGCGGGCCGTCGCCGTCGCCGACCGCGAGCATCGCTTCCCGTACGCCCTGCTCCTCGTTGGTCTCCTCGTGCACGCAGCGGAGCCCGAAGTTCGCCGCGTAGAAGGCGATCGCCTCGTCCAGGTCGGGCACGGCTATCCCGACGTGATCGATGCGGAGCAGTCCGGGGAATGTGACATTCTCGTCCCGTCCTGCACTCGGTGTGTCGTCTGTCATGCGGTTAGTCTCTGACCTGACCCATCGTTAAGGCCACCCCGGGTTCCCCCAGACCCGGTCGTCGCAGATCGGATCGTGACCATGACCAGTTCCGTCATCGTCAGTGGCGCCCGGACCCCGATGGGGCGCCTGCTGGGCAACCTCAAGCACCTCCCCGCCACCGCTCTGGGCGGTCACGCGATCGCGGCGGCGCTGAGCCGCGGCGGCGTCGACCCCGAGCGGGTCCAGTACGTGATCATGGGTCAGGTGCTCCAGGCCGGCTGCGGCCAGATCCCGGCCCGGCAGGCCGCCGTGGCGGCCGGCATCCCGATGACCACGCCCGCTCTCACGGTCAACAAGGTCTGCCTCTCCGGCATCGACGCGGTGGCGCTGGCCGACCAGCTGATCCGGGCCGGCGAGTTCGACGTGGTGGTGGCCGGCGGCATGGAGTCCATGACCAATGCGCCGCACCTGCTTGCCGATCAGCGTCAGGGCCGTAAGTTCGGTGACGTGCTGGTGCGTGACCACACCGCGATCGACGGCCTGATGGACCCGTGGGCCGGCATCTCGATGGGCGAGTCCACCGAGGCGAGCGGCGCCCGCCTGGGCATCACCCGGGAGCGGCAGGACGAGTTCGCCGCCCGCAGCCACCAGCGGGCCGCCGCGGCCCAGCGCGACGGCCGGTTCGCCGAGGAGATCGCCGCGGTCCCGGCCGGCGGCCGGGACGCCGGTCAGGTGATCGACACCGACGAGGGTGTCCGCCCCGGCGCCACCGCCGAGTCGCTGTCCGCCCTCCGCCCGGCCTTCACCCCGGACGGCACCATCACCGCGGCCAGCTCCTCGCCGATCTCCGACGGCGCGGCCGCGCTGATCGTGATGAGCCGGGAGAAGGCCGAGGAGCTGGGCCTCACCTGGATCGCCGAGATCGTGTCGCACGGCAACGTCGCCGGGCCGGACAGCTCGCTCCAGTCCCAGCCGTCCAACGCCATCAAGCACGCGCTGGACAAGGCCGGGCTCGAGGTGGACGATCTCGACCTGATCGAGATCAACGAGGCGTTCGCTCAGGTGGCCATCCAGTCGGCCCGTGAGCTGAAGGTGGATGAGGAGATCGTCAACGTGAACGGTGGCGCCATCGCGCTCGGCCACCCGATCGGGATGTCCGGCGCCCGGCTGGTGCTCACCCTGGCCCTGGAGCTGCGGCGCCGCGGCGGCGGGCTGGGCGCGGCCGCGTTGTGCGGCGGCGGTGGCCAGGGCGACGCGCTGATCATCAAGGTGCCGGCGGCGTGACGTCGAGGCGGACCCGTGATGTGCCCTCCCTCGTCGCCAAGGCCCGGGAGGGCGACGCGCGGTCCGTGGCCCGGCTGATCAGCCTGGTGGAGAACGGCGATCCCGCGCTGCCCGAGGTGGCCGCCGCGATGGCGCCGTTCGCCGGCCGGGCCCAGGTCGTCGGCCTGACCGGCGCGCCCGGCGTGGGCAAGTCGACCACGACGAACGAGCTGGTCCGGGCCCTCCGTGAGGCGGGGAACCGGGTCGGGGTGCTGGCCGTCGACCCGTCCAGCCCGTTCACCGGCGGGGCGATCCTCGGCGACCGGATCCGCATGCAGGACCACACCGCCGACTCCGGCGTCTACATCCGCTCGATGTCCAGCCGCGGCCAGCTGGGTGGGCTCTCCGCGGCCACCCCGCAGGCGGTCCGGGTGCTGGAGGGCGCCGGCTGCGATGTGATCCTGGTCGAGACGGTCGGTGTCGGGCAGGCCGAGGTGGAGATCGCCTCCCTCGCCGACACCACGCTCGTGCTGCTCGCGCCGGGGATGGGCGACGCCATCCAGGCGGTCAAGGCCGGAGTGCTGGAGATCGCCGACGTCTTCGTGATCAACAAGGCGGACCGGCCCGGCGCCGACGCCACCTACCGTGACATCCAGGGGATGCTCGCGCTGGGCGAGCGCGGCCCGAACGAGTGGCGGCCCCAGGTGGTGCGTGCGATCGCGGCCAAGGGTGAGGGCATCGACGACGTGGTGGCCGCCATCGGCAAGCACCGGGACTGGCTGGAGAGCACCGGCAACCTGCGCCGGCGCCGGGAGCACCGGGCGTCGGCGGAGATATCGGCGCTGGCACTGGGCACGCTCCGGGCCCGGATCGGCGATCTCAGCGGCGGCACGGCCCTGCCACTGCTCGCCGCCCGCGTCGTGGACGGTGAGATCGACCCGCACGCCGCCGCCGCCGAACTGGTCGCCGGCCTCTAACCGAATCGGGCCAGCGTCTCGTCGATGAGCGCGCGGTCCCAGCTCAGGCTGCCGTCGTCCAGGTCGGCGACGACCCCGCGCAGCCAGCCGATCTCGGCCCGCAGCACGGCCGCCCGGTACTCGTCCTCGATCAGGAAGAGCCGGGGCAGGCCGGGCGGCGCCTGCGCGTCGATGGCCGCGACCCGGTCGGTGAGCGTCTCGAGCCGCCGTTCGAGCAGCTCCCGGGTCTCGGCCGGGCTGAGGATCGGCAGGAAGGCGAGCGCCACCGGGAACTCCGGGAACTCCCGGGCCGGCTCGGGCAGCATCTCCAGCAGCCAGCGGCGCAGCGTGGCGGCGCCCTCCTCGGTCGCCTCGTAGACGGTCCGCTCCGGGCGCCCGGCCTCCCGGCTGGTGCCGCCGGGGCGGGCCAGTCCCTCCCGGACCAGCCGGTCGAGGGTCTGGTAGACGCTGTTCCGCTGCGCGACGTTGACCAGCTGGTCCTGACCGCGGTGCTTGATCACCTGCTGCATCCGGTACGGGTGCATCGGCGCCTCCACGAGCAGGGCCAGCAGAACCATCGCCAGAGGAGACCGCTTCATGCGGCCAGCTTAGGACTTGACGATTCTTAGTCATGGCATCAATAGTTATTACATGACTAACGAAGCTGTCGTGATCGGTGGCGGCATCGCCGGGACCGCCACCGCCATCGCCCTGCACCGTGCCGGCTGGCGCCCGGTGATCTACGAGGCCGCCGAGCGGGACGCCGGCGAGCGGGGCGTCTTCGTGACCCTCGCGGTCAACGGGGTGACCGCCCTGCGCGCCCTCGGCCTGGACCCGGCCACGGTTCTGGCCCGCGGGTTCGCCACCCCGGTGATCGCGCTGCACGGCGCCTCCGGTCGGCTGCTCGCCGAGGTCCCGCTCGGTGGGCCGCTGCCGGACGGGACGGTCAGCACCACGATCCGTCGCTCCGATCTGTACTCGGCACTGCGCGCCGAGGTGACCGCACGCGGCATCCCGATCGAGTACGGCGCCCGGCTGACCGGCGTGTCCGGCGCCGTGGCCGAGTTCGCCGACGGCCGCACGGCGCGGGGGGACCTGCTGGTCGGCGCGGACGGCCTGCACTCGCGTACCAGGGAGGTTCTTGATCCGAAGGCTCCCGCGCCGCACTATCTCGGCCTGCTCAACACCGGTGGCTTCACCGACGGCCCGGTCCGGGACGCGCCGCCGCCCGGGGTGATGCGGATGTCGTTCGGCCGGCGTGCCTTCTTCGGCTGGGTGACCGCCCCGGACGGCTCCGTCTGGTGGTTCGCCAACCCGCCGCGCCGGCGGCCGGCCGAGCCGGGCGAGTTCACCCCGGACGGCTGGCGGGCGTACCTGCTGGAGTTGTTCGCGGGCGAGCCGGCGGCCGACCTGATCCGGGCCAGCAGCGAGGTCCTCGGGCCGTGGAACACCCGGGACCTGCGGCGGGTGCCGGTCTGGCACGGCGAGCGGATCGTCCTGACCGGCGACGCGGCGCACGCCGTCGCCCCGTCCTCCGGCCAGGGCGCGTCGATGGCGCTGGAGGACGCCGTGGTCCTCGGGCACAGCCTGCGCGAGAACGGGGACGTCCCGGCGGCCCTCGCGGCGTACGCGGCCGTCCGCCGGCCCCGGGTGGAGAAGGTGGTCGTCCAGGGCCGGCGCAGCAGTTCCACGAAGGTGCTCGGACCGGTCCGCGCGGCGCTGCGGGACGCCACCCTGCCGACGGTCATGCGGCTGCTCCACCGCAACGGCGACCCGCAGGCCTGGATCTTCGAACACCGGCTCCCGGGGGCTTAATGATCGTTCAGTTCTGCTCTACGATGGCCGCATGGACGCTGCCGAGATCCATGCCGGCCGGGAACGCTGGCAACGACGCTACGATGCGGCCCGCAAGCGGGACGCCGACTTCACCACGCTCTCCGGCGTGACGGTCGACCCCGTCTACGGGCCCCCCGAGGGCGCCGCCTATCCCGGATTCGAGCGGATCGGATGGCCGGGCGAGTTCCCGTACACCCGGGGTCTCTATCCGACCGGATACCGCGGACGGACCTGGACCATCCGCCAGTTCGCCGGCTTCGGGAACGCGCGGCAGACCAACGAGCGCTACAAGATGATCCTGGCCGCCGGGGGCGGCGGTCTCAGCGTCGCCTTCGACATGCCCACCCTGATGGGCCGCGACTCCGACGAGCCCGAGTCGCTCGGCGAGGTCGGGCACTGCGGCGTCGCGATCGACTCGGCCGCCGACATGGAGGTGCTGTTCGAGGGCATCCCGCTCCAGGACGTCACCACCAGCATGACCATCTCCGGTCCGGCGGTGCCGGTCTTCTGCATGTACCTGGTGGCCGCCGAACGGCAGGGCGTCAACCTGCGCGACCTCGACGGCACCCTCCAGACCGACATCTTCAAGGAGTACATCGCGCAGAAGGAGTGGCTCTTCGAACCGGAGCCGCACCTGCGCCTGATCGGCGACCTGATGGAGTACTGCGCCGCCGAGATCCCGAAGTACAAGCCGCTGTCGGTGAGCGGCTACCACATCCGGGAGGCCGGCTCGACCGCCGCGCAGGAACTGGCGTACACGCTGGCCGACGGCTTCGGCTACGTCGAACTGGGACTGTCCCGTGGCCTCGACGTCAACCAGTTCGCGCCCGGTCTGAGCTTCTTCTTCGACGCGCACGTGGACTTCTTCGAGGAGATCGCCAAGTTCCGTGCGGCCCGGCGGATCTGGGCCCGGCACCTGCGCGACGACTACGGCGCCACCAGCGAGAAGGCGCTGTGGCTCAAGTTCCACACGCAGACCGCCGGGGTCTCGCTCACCGCCCAGCAGCCGGTCAACAACGTGGTCCGGACCGCCATCGAGGCGCTCTCCGCGGTCCTCGGCGGCACCAACTCGCTGCACACCAACGCCCTCGACGAGACCCTCGCGCTGCCCACCGACGAGTCCGCCGAGATCGCCCTGCGCACCCAGCAGGTGATCATGGAGGAGACCGGGGTGGTCAATGTGGCCGACCCGCTCGGCGGATCGTGGTACGTGGAGGCCCTCACCGACCGGATCGAGGCCGAGGCGGAGGAGATCTTCACCCGGATCCGCGAGCTCGGCCACGACGGCAGCATCACCGCCGGCATCCTGCGGGGCATCGAGGACGGCTGGTTCACCGCGCACATCGCCGAGGCCGCGTTCGTCTACCAGCAGGCGCTGGAGAAGGGCGACAAGAAGGTGGTCGGCGTCAACGCGCACAACAGCACCCTGGCCAAGGAGCTGGAGATCCTGCGCGTCTCCCACGAGGTCGAGCAGGTGCAGCGGCGCGAGCTCTCCGCTCGCAAGACCGACCGCGACGGGGTACGGGTGAAAGCGGCCCTGGAGCGGATGGTGGCGGTGGCCCGCAGCGGGGAGAACATGATCCCCGCGATGCTCGACGCCGTCCGTGCCGAAGCCACCCTCGGCGAGATCTGCGGTGTGCTGAAATCGGAGTGGGGGATCTACCGGGAGCCGCCGCGCTTCTGACCACCGGACCCGGCCGGCTCCCGGCCGGCCGGGTCGTTGTGACGTCCGATATCGAGGGGCTGGTGGCGGCGCGAACAGGCGTGACAGCGTGCGAGACTAGGTAACCATGAGCGACCCACGGACCACTCCGTCGATCTTCACCCGCGGCGCGGTCGATCTCAGCGCGCTGCGCCCCGCGGCACCGGCCAAACCGGCCGCCCCGAGCCGTCCCGCCGCCCCCGAGGCCACTCCCGCCGCGGGCGTCCCGGGCACGGTGCCCGGTGTCAATCCGGAGACGGTCATCGATGTAACCGAGGCCGATTTCCAGGCCGTTCTGGAGCGGTCGCTGACCACTCCGGTGCTTCTGGACTTCTGGGCCGACTGGTGCGACCCGTGCAAGAAGCTGTCGCCGGTGCTGGAGCGCCTGGCCGCTGAGTACGGCGGTGCGTGGATACTCGGCAAGGTCAATGTGGATCTCAACCCGCGCCTGGCGCAGGTGTTCCGGGTGCAGGGCATCCCCCAGGTGACCGCGGTGATCGGCGGGCAGCCGGTGGAGGGCTTCAGCGGAGTCCTGCCCGAGGCCCAGATCCGGCAGTACATCGACGCCGTCCTCAAGGCGGCCGGGGTCGACGTGGCCACCCCCGAGGACCCGCGCCTCGACGCGGCCGACGACGCCCTGATGACCGGCGACCTGGACGAGGCCGAGGCGGCGTACCGGAAGATCCTGGCCGAGTCGCCCGCCGACGCGGCCGCCGAGTCCGGCCTCGCCCAGGTCGAGCTGCACCGGCGGATCAGCGGCGTCGACCCGTCGTCCGCGCTGGCCAAGGCCGCCGCCGACCGGGACGACGTGGCCGCCCAGCGGCTCGCCGCCGACATCGAGGTGCTCAGCGGCCAGGCGCCGGACGCGTACGCCCGCCTGATCGCCCTGATCAAACGGACCGCCGGCGACGACCGGGAGGCCGTCCGCAAGCATCTGCTGTCGCTGTTCCTCGTGGCCGGCCCGGAGGACCCCGCGGTCGCCGGCGCGCGGCGTGCGCTGGCCAGCGCACTCTTCTAGCCCGCGGTTCTCGTAGGCTGCGGTTCTCGTAACCCGCGGTCATCGAACGAAGGAGGGCGTCGTGCGCCGCATCGCCGTTCTGGACGCGCCGTCCAATCTCGGCCTGCGCCCGCCGACCGCGACGTCGGTGCCGGGCTGCGCCAAAGCGCCCGGCGCCCTCCGCGATCAGGGCCTGCTCACCCGCCTCGCCGCCCGCGACGCGGGCTGCCTCACCCCGCCACGGTACGACCCGGGCGACTGGCGCCCCGGCGACGGGGTGGCCCACGCCGCCGAGATCGCCGCGTACTCGCGGGCGCTGGCCGACCGGATCGGCGCCATCATCGACGGTGGCGAGTTCCCGGTCGTCCTCGGCGGGGACTGCTCCATCCTGATCGGATCGGGCATCGCCATGCACCGGCTCGGCGACGCGGTCGGCGGCCGCATCGGGCTGGTGTTCGTGGACGGTCACTCCGACTTCCGGCACCCCGGCAACGCGTCGTACGTGGGCGCCGCCGCCGGTGAGGACCTCGCCCTGGTCACCGGTCGCGGCCAGGCCAACCTCGCGGCGATCGAGTCCCGCCGGCCGTACTTCCGCGACATCGACGTGGTCGTCCTCGGCATCCGCGCCCAGGACGAGTACCGTCTCGACCTCCAGGCCGCCGGCATAGTCACCCGGCCGGTCCCCGCGCTGCGCGCCGAGGGCGCGGCCCGCAGCGCCCAGTGGGCCCGCGACCAGCTCGTCGACTGCGCCGGCTACTGGGTGCACGTGGACGTCGACGTCCTCGACCCGGCCGTCATGCCCGCCGTCGACGCCCCCGACCCGGGCGGCATCGCCTTCCCCGAGCTGGAACTGCTGCTGGCCGGCCTGGTCGAGTCCCCGCACTGCCTGGGCGTCGAGATCACCGTCTTCGACCCGGACTACGACCCGGACGGCCGGTATGCCGCGGAGATCACGTCCGCCGTGGTGAGCGGGTTGTCCCCGGTCCGGGCCACGACCCCGCGCCCGGATCTGGTCGCGGCCCGCCGCGACCTGGCCACCACCACCACCACACCAGACCTCAGGGCGCCCGGCAGCGATCCGACCGCGCTCGTCGCGCCGGATCTCAAGGCGCCCGGCAGCGACCCGGCCGCGCTCGTCGCGCCGGATCTCAAGGCGCCCGGCAGCGACCCGGCCGCGCTCGTCGCGCCGGATCTCAAGGCGCCCGGCAGCGACCCGACCGCGCCCGTCGCGCCGGACATCGAGGGGGTCGGCAGCGATCAGGCCGCGAGCGCTGCGCCGGACACTGAAGCGGTTGGCGACGCTGGGACGAGTGCGCGCGATGCCGGAGCCGTCCCGCTCACATCAGGCACGCCGTTACAGCGTGAGGCGGGCGCGACCGTTCGCACCGGCACCAAACCGTCCGAAGTGGCGACCACAGGTGCCCCGGCCGACGAACCTTCCCGCACGGCGGCCGGCGAGCGGCCCGGCTCGGCGACGACCGGCGATTCCGCTGGTGGAACGTCGTTCGCCGAGGCCGCTCCTGGAGCCGGTCCGGGCCCGGAAGCTTCCGCGGGTGGTGCGCCGGCCGGCGAGGCGTCAGCCAAGGCCGAAGCGGGCGTGGCGCCGACGGTGGATCCCACAGGCGGTGCATCAGCCGGCGAGCCGGGGTCCGGGGCCGCATCCGGTGAGGCGGGGACGGCCGATTCCGCTGGTGGGACCGCGTTCGGTGAGGCGCCGGTCTCAACCGGGTCCGGGCCGGTCGCGGCCGCTGCCGGGTCTGGGCCGGTTGCGCCCGCCAGCGGATCGGGGACGGCCGATCCGGGCGTCGGCGCGTCGTTCGGTGAGACGGCAGTCGAGGCCGGGGCGGGTGCCGCGGCGCGCGGTGCGATCCCGGTACAGGTGGGTCCGTCCTCCTCCGGTGACGCCGCGACGGAGAGCGACCGGGGCGGGTCCGCGTCGGCTCGCCCGGTGAAGAACACGTTGCCCGTGGACGCGGAGTTCGTCCTGGCGGCGGCCCTCGGCACATCGCGGAGCGGCAACGGCCGCCGCACGGCCGGCATCGGGGACGACGCCCGGACAGCCCATGACCGATTCGGCTCAGCCCCGGCATCGAGCGACGCGACGGGCAGCGATGCCGTGACCGGGGATGAGGTCTCCCGCGGAGGCGACGAGTCCGGTGACGGCCCCGGCATGGACACCGATCCGGACCGATCGGACCCGGAGAACTCGGGCCACACCGATAGGGACCTTGCCGACCGGGACCTTGCCGACCGGGACCTTGCCGACCGGGACCGTGCCGACCGGGACCGTGCCGACCGGGACCATGCCGACCGGGACCGCGCCGACCCGGAGAGCGCCGATCCCGGCGACGCCGAGCCGGACGGCTCAGACCCCGAAGAGACCGAGCCGGAGGCGACGGCCGAACCGGCCGATCAAGAAACCGTGCCGGTGCGCGCCAAACCGGACACCAGGCCCGGGTCGAACGAGGTGCGCCTGCTCTCCCGGCTGCTCGGTTCCGCTCCGCTGCTCGACTCGGAGCCGATCCCCGCGACCCGTCCCGGCATGCTGCGCCCGCGCCCGCCGGCGGATCCGCCCGTGGTCGGCGATTTCGGCCCGCCGACCGCAGGCCCGGGCCCACTCGACGGCCTCCCACCCGGCGCCGCCTGAAACGGCCCACCCATCCGCACACGCTCGGCCTCTCCGGCAGGCGGGCGCACACGCTCGGGCGGCCGAAGCCATGGTGACCGCACACGGAAGACATTGCGTGCGCGGCCGCACGGTCGTATGCCACGTAGGCGACCACGACACTGCCGGCGTGTGCGCCCACTCACCCTGGTCGAACCGTGCCCACCCGGTCTGGGTGACCGGCGTTGCGGCTGGGGGCGGGCAATTCGGGTGCCTGGTGGGCAGGAGCGTGACCAGCCGGCCTGGGTGGCCGAAAGCAGGGGCGCCATGACCGGTGGCACGTGAGGCAGTGACGGTCGGCTCGGCCTGCCGGGCACCGAGGCGGCGCTGGGCCCGGCTGGGTCGTTTCGGCTGGTTGTGGGTGGTGGCGGGACGGCTGGTGGGTGACCGGAGGCATCAGCCCGGCGGGCGCGTCACGGCCTTGACCGGGCAGATGCTCGCGGGGCGCCACGGGACGGTCCACGTTGGCGGGTGCGGTCCACCCCGTACGAAAATGGTCAGTTCAATGCGGTGAGGAAGCGTTTTACGGCCGGGACGGCGGCCTCGGTGCCGGCGCCGCCCTTCTGGACCATGACGGCGAAGGCGATGTCGCCCTGGTAGCCGACGAACCAGGAGTGGGTGTCGGCGGAGCCGGTCTGGAATTCGGCGGTGCCGGTCTTGCCGTGGACCGGCTTGCCGGGGACGGCACGGAGACCGGTGCCCGTGCCGGAGGTGACCACCTCGCGCATCATCGAGCGGAGCGCGGTGACCGCCTCCTGGTCGAGTTGCTGGGTGGGGGTGGCGGCGGGCGCCGGGTCGAGGACCAGGGTGGGCGCCTGGAACTGTCCCTTGGCGACGCCCGCGGTGGCCGCGGCCATGGCGAGCGGGCTAACCACCGTGCTGCCTTGACCGAAAACGGCCGCTGCCAACTCGGTGGCGGTGCCGCCGTCGGAGACCTGGCCGGTGTAGGCGTCGACGCCGATGTCCCATTTTCCGCCGAGGCCGAGGAGGCCGGCCGCCTCCTGGAGGCCGGCGGCGCCGAGTTTCGGGGCGAGGGCGGCGAAGGCGGTGTTGCAGGACTTGGCGAAGTCGACGTGGAAGGGGACCTTGCCGAGCGCGGAGTCGTGTGAGTTCTTGAACTCGCGCCCGTCCACGGTGAGGGTCTTCGGGCAGTCGACCGCGGTATCGGCGGTGATCGCGTCGCGGGCGAGCAGCCCGTACGCGGAGATCATCTTGAAGGTCGAGCCGGGCGGCACCTGCCCGGTGAAGGCGGTGTTGACGCCGCCCGGGTCGGGCCCGTTGGCGGCGGCCAGCACGGCGCCGTCGCTGACCCGGATCGCCACCAGCGAGCTGGGCTGCTTCTCGGCGGCGACGGCCTGGTCGGCGGCGTTCTGCACCCGGGTGTCCAGGGTGATCTTCACGGGTTTGCCGGCGACCGGCTCGGAGGTGAAGAGCTTGGTGTCCTCGGTGGCGCCGTCGGCGGCCTCGCGGGCGATGACCACCGAGAGGCCGGAGACGCCGCGCAGGGTGGTGTCGTACTTCTCCTGGAGTCCACCGTGCCCGGTGTTGTCGCCGACCGCGAGCACCCCGCCGGAGTTGGCGATGTCCTCCTCGGTGGCCTGGTCGACGGTGCCGAGCAGGGAGCGGGCGAATTCCCGGGTGGGCGCCAGGGCCCGGGTCTCCTCGCGGAAGACGGTGCCGGGCAGCGGCCGGACGTCCGTCCGGATCTTGTCGTAGACCGCCCGGCGCAGCGTGACGAGCTCGATGAAGGCGCCGGGGTCGGACTGTTCGACGCGGGTCTTCAGAGTGCCGAGGTCGACGTCGACGTCCACCTTGCGGAACGCCGCGGCCAGGTCCTTCTGGAGCGGGGCGAGGTCCTTGATCTTCTCCGGGCTGACGCCGATGACGACGACCTTCTGCGGTCCGAAGAGCGCCTTGCCGTTCGCGTCGAGGATGGCGGCGCGTTCCGGGGCGACCCGCCGGAGCCGGAGCTTGTCGCCGGTGGCGAGTTCGGGCTGGACCATGGCCGGCTCCCAGACGACCTGCCAGCCGTCGCTCTTGGCCTTGGTGAGCCGGACGGTGCTCGGGTAGCTCCACTCGACGCCGCCGGGCAGCGCCCACTTGACGGTGACCGGGGCGGTGGCGTCGTCGCCGGTGGTCTTGACGTCGCCGGCGCCGGACACGGTGACCTTCTGGTCGAGGAGATCGCCGTAGAGGTCGCGCATCTGGGTCTGCACCTCCGGCGCGGGGACCTCGGCGCCGGCCGCGGTGACGAAGCCGACCTTGTTGAGATCGCCTCCGGACCAGCCGCTCAGGAAGGTGGAGACGGTGTCGTCGGGGCCTTCCGCGGAGCAGCCGGTCAACCCGCCCGCGGTCAGCAGAAGCAGTGCGGCCAGGCCCGCCGGGGTGCGGCGCATGTGGGTTCCTCCATGGGGCGACCGTGACAATCATGATTGGCTAGGTCGCACGGTAATGGGTACAAGCCCGTTGTGGGGGTTCCCGGATGGGGCGATACGGTCCAAACGCCGCTGGCACACCCGGGGTGTGAGGTGGGCCATGGGCATGGTTCTAGGCTGTGCTCGACACGTTCGAGCCCACAGTGCCGTGGGTGAGGGGAGCGCCGGACCATGGCTGTCGCCGACGAGGCAGCGACCGATTCTGATCAGACCGTTCTCGACGATGTGCCAAACGCTGAGCGGTTGGTGGCGCAGGCTGTCGAACAGGCGGGGGACGACCACACGACCGCATCTCTGGTGGGCCGCTTCTGGCGGTTCGCGCCCGACGAGGAACTGGTCGGATACACACCCCAGGAGATGTTCGCGGCCGCGGCGGAGCACCGCGAACTGGCCCGCAACCGCCTGCCCGGTGAGCTGAAACTCGCCATCACCGAGCCGTCCGGGTCGCAGTCGCACAGCGTCCTGCGGATCGTCACCGACGACATGCCGTTCCTGGTCGACTCGGTGATCGCCCTGCTCAACGCCCACAACCTCCAGGTGTACCTGACGGTTCACCCGCTGATCGTGGTGCGCCGCGAGCCGCTCGGGGCGCTGGCCCAGCTCGAGGCCGAGGTGGAGCCGGACGACGCCATCGAGGGCGATCTGGTGGAGAGCTGGATCCGGATCGAGATCGACCCGGTCCGCCGCCCGGAGGCCCGCGAGCAGTTGCTCAACGAGGTGCGGCGGGTGCTCACCGACGTGCGGGACGCGGTGGAGGACTGGCCGCGGATGCGTCAACGGGCCATGGTCATCTCCGACGAGCTGGCCGCGGCCCGGGGCTCGAAGAACCCCTCACCGGTGCCGGACAAGGACCTCACCGACTCGATCGAGCTGCTCAAGTGGTTGGCCAACGATCACTTCACCTTCCTGGGGTACCGGGAGTACCGACTGGACGACGGGGTCCTGTCCGCGGTGCCGGGCACCGGGCTGGGCATCCTGCGCGGGGCGAGCAAGCCGCGCCGGCTGGCCGAGGAGATGGCCCCGGAGATCTACGAGCGGGCCATGGAGAAGCGGCTCCTGGTGATCACCAAGGCCAACTCCCGGGCCAGCGTGCACCGCTCCGCGTACCTCGACTACATCGGCGTGAAGCTGTTCGACGAGGCCGGCGAGGTGGTCGGCGAGCGGCGGTTCCTCGGCCTGTTCTCCAGCTCGGCGTACCGGACGAGCGTGCGCGAGCTGCCGGTGGTCCGGCGCAAGGTGCAGGAGGTGATGGACCGCTCCGGCCTGTCGCCGCGGGGCCACTCCGGCAAGGACCTGCTCCAGATCCTGGAGACCTACCCCCGGGACGAGCTCTTCCAGATCAAGACCGACGACCTGTACGAGGCGGTCATCGGGGTGCTGCGGATGGCCGGCCGCCGGCAGCTGCGGCTCTTCCTGCGCCGGGACGGGTACGGCCGGTTCATCTCCTGCCTCATCTACCTGCCCCGGGACCGGTTCACCACCGGCAACCGGCTGCGCATGCAGGAGATCCTGCTCCGTGAGCTGAACGGTGTCGGGGTGGACTACACCACCCGGGTCACCGAGCGGATGCTGGCGCGGGTGCACTTCATCGTGCGTACCGACCCGGCCGCCCCGCCCGGCCAGTTGGACCCGAACGAGCTGGCCGAGCGGCTCGCCGACGCGACCCGGATGTGGGACGACGACTTCTCCCTGGTGCTGGAGCGCAAACTCGGCGACGAGCAGGCGCGGCGGCTGTTCCAGCGGTACTCGGCGGCCTATCCGGAGAGCTACAAGAACACGCACACCCCGTACGAGGGGATGCAGGATCTGGCCAAGCTCGAGCTCCTCGAGGAGCCCGGCCAGCTGGCCATGCACCTGTTCCGCCGGCGGCGGCTGGGCGCGGACGGCACTCCGCAGCCGGACGAGCGCGACGTCCGGTTCAAGGTCTACCGGTACGGCGAGCCGATGATGCTCTCCGCCGTCCTGCCGGTGCTGCACTCACTGGGCGTCCGGGTCACCGACGAGCGGCCGTACGAGATCCGCCGCCCCGACGGCACCATCTACCTGTACGACTTCGGCCTGCTGCCCCCGGCCGGCCACCGTGAGCTGGCCGAGGTCCGCCCGCATGTGGAGAACGCGTTCGCGGCCGCCTGGCGGGGCGAGACCGAGGTGGACGGCTTCAACGAGCTGGTGCTGCGGGCCGGGCTCACCTGGCGGCAGGTGGTGGTGCTGCGGGCCTATGCCAAGTACCTGCGCCAGGCCGGGAACGTCTTCACCCAGCAGTACGTGGAGTCCACCTTCACGGCGTACCCGGAGATCGCCGGCCTGCTGGTGCGGCTCTTCGAGGTGCGGTTCTCCCCGGCGCTGCCGATCGGCGAGGCGGAGCGGACCCGTCGTGCCGGCGAACTGCGGGGCCGGATCACCGAACTGCTCGACCAGGTGGAGAGCCTGGACCAGGACCGGATCCTGCGTTCCTACCTGACCCTCATCGAGGCGACCCTGCGGACCAGCTTCTACCAGCGCGGGGCGGAGGGCCGGCCCAAGTCGTACGTGGCCTTCAAACTGGACCCGCAGGCCATCCCGGAGCTGCCGCAGCCCCGGCCGAAGTTCGAGATCTTCGTCTACTCGCCCCGGTTCGAGGGCGTGCACCTGCGGTTCGGCGCCGTGGCCCGGGGCGGTCTGCGCTGGTCGGACCGGCGCGAGGACTTCCGGACCGAGGTGCTCGGCCTGGTCAAGGCGCAGATGGTCAAGAACTCGGTGATCGTGCCGGTGGGCGCGAAGGGCGGCTTCGTGCTCAAGCAGAAGCCGGGCGACCGGGACGAGGCGGTGGAGTGCTACAAGCGCTTCATCACGGCGCTGCTCGACGTCACCGACAACATCCTGAGCGGCAAGATCGTGCCGCCGGAGGACGTGGTCCGGCACGACGGCGACGACCCGTACCTGGTGGTGGCCGCGGACAAGGGCACCGCCACGTTCAGCGACATCGCCAACGAGATCTCGGTCCGCAAGGACTTCTGGATGGGCGACGCGTTCGCCAGCGGCGGCTCGGCCGGTTACGACCACAAGAAGATGGGCATCACCGCCCGGGGCGCGTGGGAGTCGGTCAAGAAGCACTTCCGGGACCTGGGCACCGACACCCAGTCCGAGGATTTCACGGTGGTCGGCGTCGGCGACATGTCCGGCGACGTCTTCGGCAACGGCATGCTGCTGTCGCAGCACATCCGGTTGGTGGCGGCCTTCGACCACCGCCACATCTTCCTGGACCCCGACCCCGATTCCTCGATCTCGTACGCGGAACGCAGGCGCCTGTTCGATCTGCCCCGGTCGTCCTGGGCCGACTACGACACGTCGCTGATCAGCGAGGGCGGCGGGGTGTACCCGAGGTCGGCCAAGTCGATCCCGGTGAGCCCGCAGGTCCGGGCCACGCTGGGTCTCGGCGAGGCGCCCACGATCAGCCCCGCCGACCTGATGCGCGCCATTCTCAAGGCCCCGGTCGACCTGCTGTTCAACGGCGGCATCGGCACGTATGTGAAGGGCGCCGCCGAGTCGCACGCCGAGGTGGGCGACAAGGGCAACGACGCGATCCGGATCAACGGCTCGGAGTTGCGGGTCAAGGTGGTCGGCGAGGGCGGCAACCTGGGGCTGACCCAGCGCGGGCGGATCGAGTTCGCCCTCTCGGGTGGCCGGGTGTTCACCGACTTCATCGACAACTCGGCCGGCGTGGACTGCTCGGACCACGAGGTCAACATCAAGATCCTGCTGGGTGGGGCGGTCGTCGACGGCGAGCTGTCCCTGCCGGAGCGGGACGACCTGCTCGCCGCGATGACCGGCGAGGTCGGCGAGCTGGTGCTGCGGGACAACTACGAGCAGGCCATGGCGCTGGGCAACGCCCGGTCGCAGGCGCACTCGCTGCTCCCGGTGCACCGGCGGCTGCTCAGGTCGCTGGAGGAGCGCGGCGAGCTGAACCGGGAGCTGGAGGCCCTGCCGTCGGACCTGGAGCTGGCCGCCCGGTACGAGAACGGCCAGGGTCTCACTCCTCCGGAATTCGCGGTGCTCCTCGCGTACGTCAAGATCAGTTTGGAGCGTGAGGTCCTCGCGGACGAGCTGGTCGACGAGGCCTGGACCACCGATGTGCTGTCCGGGTATTTCCCGACCCCGCTGCGCGAGCGGTTCGCCGGGCGGATGGCCGGGCACCGGCTGCGCCGGGAGATCATCTCGACGGCGCTGGTGAACGAGGTGGTCAACCGGGGCGGCACGTCGTTCGTCTACCGGGCCATGGAGGAGAGCGGGGCGTCGGCGGCCGACGTGATCCGGGCCTACGTGGTGGTTCGCGACGTCTTCGGCCTGGAGGAGATCTGGGCGGCCGGTGAGGCGCTGGACAACCGGGTGTCGACCTCCGCGCAGACGCTGGTCTTCCTGGAGACCCGGCGGCTGCTCGACCGGGCGGTCCGCTGGCTGGTCAGTACCCGGCGCTCGCCGCTCGACGTGCCCGGTGAGATCGCCAAGCTGCGGCCCGGCATCTCGGCGCTGCTGCCGCTGCTGCCCGAGGTGATCGTCGGCGCCGAGCGGCGGGCCCTGTTCGACCGGATCGCCGAGCTGGTCGCGAAGGATGTGCCGGAGGATCTGGCGGCCGCGGTGAGCCGGGTGTTCTACGGTTTCGGCCTGCTGGACGTCCTGGAGACGGCCGCCGCCATCGACCGGGACGCGGCGGAGGTGGCGCAGGTCTACTTCGTGCTCTCCGAGCGGTTCGGGGTGGACGCGCTGTTGTCGCACATCTCCCGGCTGCCACGTGGCGACCGCTGGCAGACCCTGGCCCGGATGGCGCTGCGTTACGACCTGTACGCCGCGCTGGCCGCCCTCACCGCCGAGGTGCTCCATTCGACGCCGTCGTCGGCGTCACCGGAGGACCGGGTCTCCGAGTGGGAACAGGTGAACGCGGCGTCGATCGCCCGGGCGTCCAACGCGATGAGCAATGTCGACGACTCGCCGGCCGACCTGGCGGCGCTGTCGGTGCTGCTGCGCCAGATCCGCACCCTGGTGAAGACCTCGTCGGCGGGCTGACCACGGCGAAACGGTGATGAGCCGGGCACGGCGTGCTGCTCCCGAAGTCACGCCCTGCCCGGCTCGTCGTCCGCGTCGCGGCATCCCGACTGGTCCCGAGCCGATTCCGCGACGTCCCCAGACCCACCTTGTGGCCATCACGCTAGGTGACGTCCCGGCGTGTGGGGAAGCGGTCGGTGTGCGGATTACCCGTTCGGTTGGACCGATTCGCGCTGTAAGTTCTCTCATTTACGACATAAACGTAGATAATAGCCCGAGCTGATTACGCAGCGTGATGCAGGTGTAGTGCCTCGGCCGCGGCGCGGCCGTTGGCGAGGCTCGCCCCGTGGGTCACCACGTAGACCCGGACCCGCTCCGGCCGCCACGGCGACGGCCAGCCCATCTCGACGACGCCGACCGGCCGCTCGGCGGCCAGTTTCCCGATCAGGGTGCGGGCCGCGGGGGAGCTGTGCAGGCGACGGCCGACCAGCACGATCGGCCGGTCGCCGGCGGCCGCCGCCAGCGCCTCCGGGGTGGTCCCGTCGGCCGGCACCTCGATCTGCTCGATCCCGTCCAGGTGCGGTCCGAGACCCCACGGCACCCGGCCCTCGGCGATCGAGTGGCCCGCCACGAACTGCACCACCAGCGGGGATCGCAGCTCGGCCGGGTCGCCCTCGACGATCATCCCGCGGCGGGCGGCCTCGACGCCCAGGTCGCCGTCGGCCGGCCCGGCCGGGCGCGGGGTCGCGCTCCAGGCGGCCAGTTCAGCGGTACGGGCGACCGCGTCCTCCAGCCGGGCGAGCCCCAGCCGCCCGTCCCCGGTGGCCGCGGCGATCTCGGCGGCGATCGCCTCGACCAGCGCCCGGTCCACCACGGCCCCGATGCAGAGCAGGTCGGCCCCGGCCGCCAGCGCCGTCACGGCGGCCCGCGGGATGCTCCCCGCCGTGGCGGCCGCGCCGCGCATCTCCAGCGCGTCGGTGACGATCGCGCCGCGGAAGCCCAGCTCGCCGCGGAGCAGCCCGGCCAGCGCGGCCCGGCTGAACGTGGCCGGCCCGTCCCCGGTCAGCTCGGGCACCCGGATGTGCGCGCTCATCACGGCGCGCGTACCGGCCTCGACGGCGGCCGCGAACGGCGGCAGGTCGCGCTCCCGAAGCACGGCCAGCGGCACGTCGACGGTGGGCAGTTCCAGGTGCGAGTCGGTGACCGTGGCGCCGTGCCCGGGGAAGTGCTTGGCGCACGCCGCCACCCCGTTGGCCTGCAGTCCGGCCACGGCCGCCCCGGTGTGCCGGGCGACCAGCGCCGGGCCGGCCCCGAACGAGCGGGTGCCGATGATCGGGTTCTCGGCGACGCTGTTCACGTCCACGGTGGGCGCCAGGTTCAGGTTGATCCCCACCGCCGCCAGGTCGGCGCCGATCGCGGCGTAGATCCGCCGGGTGAGCTCCGGGTCGTCGGCCGCGCCGAGCGCCGCGTTCCCGGGGTACGGGCTCCCGGTCCGGTGCCCCAGCCGGGTGACGTCGCCGCCCTCCTCGTCGATCGCGATCAGCGCGTCCGGACGGGCCGACCGCAGCTGAGCGGTGAGCCGTGCGACCTGCTCCGGCTCGCCGACGTTGGCGCCGAACAGGGTGTGCCCGGCCAGTCCTTCGGCGAGCAGCTCACCCGCCCAGTCCGGGGCGGCGTGCCCGGGAAAGGCGGCGAGCAGCGTGTTCAGTGCGAGTCGGCGGAGGCCGGGGTCGATGGCCATGGTGTCCTTCCGAAGAGGCAACTCTGGCCGTGTTCCGCCGGGAGCTGCCATGATCGCTCGCAGTCGATGAGCGTCCTTGCGGTGCGGCGACGTTGCCTACCGTTACGCTGCGGCTGCGTGTCGTGCGTCGACACTGTAACAGGAAAGAATCTTTCTTATTAGGGGACGAACGTATGGCCGCCACCCGCCTCCCGGGCACGCCCCGGTTGCTGCGCGCTCTCAACGACCGCGCGGCGCTGGATCTGCTGCTCACGCGAGGTCCGCTGACCCGGGCGCAACTCGGTGAGATGACCGGGCTGAGCAAGGTCACCGCCTCGCAGCTCGTCGAGCGGCTCGAGGAGCGCGGCCTGGTCCGGCGGGTGGGCGAGCAGGCCGGTGGCCGTGGTCCCAACGCCCAGCTCTACGCGGTGACCCCGTCCAGCGCCCACGTCATCGGGGTGGAGGTCGGCCCGGACGGTGTGGTGGCCGCCTGCGCCGACATCACCGGCACCGTGATCAGCCGGGTCGAACAGAGCACCAAGGACACCGACGACCCGGTCGGCGTGGTGCACAGCGCGGTGGTCCAGGCCGCCGGGGAGGCCGGCGCCGACATGTCCTCGGTCCGCCGGGTGGTGCTCGGCACCCCGGGCCTCGTCGACCCGCAGTCCGGTGAGATCTCCTTCGCCCACGACCTGCCCCGCTGGCACCGCGGACTGCTCGCCGACCTGCGCCGCGACCTGAACATCCCGGTCTTCTTCGCCAACGACGTCAACCTGGCCGCGGTCGCCGAGTCCGGCACCGGCGCGGCCACCGGGGTCGCCGACTTCGCCCTCGTCTGGATCGGCCGGGGCGTCGGTCTCGCCACCGTCCTCGGCGGCCGCCTGCACCAGGGCGCCACCGGCGCGGCCGGCGAGATCGGCTACCTGCCGGTGGCCGGCGCCGATGTGCCGCACAACGCCTCCCGCCGCGGCGTGAAGGGCGCCTTCCAGGCGATCGCCGGCGCCGACGCGGTCAAGACGATCGGCAAGCAGTTCGGCTTCCGCGGCACCGAGGCGGCCGACGTGGTGCGGGCCGCCGTCGCGGCCGGCCCGGCCGGCGAGCCGGTGCTCGACGAACTGGCCCGCCGCCTGGCGCTGGGTGTGGCCGCCACGTGCGTGGTGCTCGACCCGCCGCTGGTGGTGCTGGCCGGTGACGTGAGCCGGGCCGGTGGTGCGGCGCTGGCCGACCGGGTGGAGCGCGAGGTGGCGGCGATCACGCTGGTGTCGCCCAAGGTGGTGGTCACCCGGGTGGCGTCCGAGCCGGTTCTGCACGGTGCGCTGCGGATGGCCCTGGACGCGGTCCGTGACGAGGTGTTCGGCTCGACCACCGACTGAGGTCCGGCACCGGCACGCCGTCCGGCCCGCGGGGCGAACATGGTTGGATGGACGCGTGCTGGAGGCTGCCGTATCCATTCCGCCCGGCGAGGACACCGTCATCGCCTTCGACCGCGTCAACGTGGTGCGCGGTGGAAACTTCCTGATCCGCGACCTGTCCTGGCAGGTCGAGCTGGACGAGCGGTGGGTGGTGCTGGGCCCGAACGGTGCGGGCAAGACCACCCTGCTCAACCTGGCGTCCGCCCGGATGCACCCGACCCGTGGTAACGCGTACGTGCTGGGCGAGAAGCTCGGGCGTACCGACGTGACCGAGCTGCGGACCCGGGTGGGCATCACCACCGGCCGGTTCGCCGACCAGGTGCCGCCCTCCGAGCGGGTGCTCGACGTGGTGGTCACCGCCGCGTGGTCGGTGGTCGGCCGCTGGCGGGAGAGCTACGACCCGCAGGACGAGGCCCGTGCCCGGGAGCTGCTCGAACAGCTGGGCATCGCGGCGTTCGCCGACCGTGAGTTCGGCACCCTGTCCGAGGGCGAGCGCAAGCGCACCCAGATCGCCCGGGCACTGATGACCGACCCCGAGCTGATGCTGCTCGACGAGCCGACCGCCGGGCTCGACCTGGGCGGCCGGGAGACGCTGATCGGCCACCTCACCGAGCTGGCCCTGGACCCGGACGCCCCGGCCATGGTGCTGGTCACCCACCACGTCGAGGAGATCCCGCCGGGCTTCACCCACGGCCTGCTGCTGCGCGAGGGCACCGTGGTCGCGTCCGGCCTGCTCGGCGAGGTGATGACCGCGGAGAACCTGACGAAGACCTTCGGCCTGCCGCTGATCGTCGACCGGTTCGGCGACCGCTACACCGCCCGGGCCGGCTAGATGGCCACCCGGGTCGTCGTCGCCGGCAGCGCGAACATGGACCTGGTCGGGCTGGCGCCGAGCCTGCCCCGGCCGGGCGAGACCGTGCTCGGCGACGACTTCGTCATGACGCCCGGCGGCAAGGGCTCCAACCAGGCCATCGCCGCCGCGCTGGCCGGTGGCGAGACGACCTTCCTCGGCGCCATCGGATCGGACGCGTTCGGGGTCACCCTCAACGCCCGGCTCGCGGCCGCGGGCGTCGCCGTCGATCTGGTCCGGACCAGCTACGGCTCCTCCGGCGTCGCCGTGATCATGGTGGACCGCGCCGGGGAGAACTCGATCCTGGTCAGCCCCGGGGCGAACCGCACCTTCGTCGATCTCACCGCCGACGAGACGGCCGCCATCGCCGCCGCCGACGTGCTGCTCTGCCAGCAGGAGATCCCGATGGCCACGGTGCTTGCCGCGCTGCGGGCCGGCCGCGCGGGCGGCACCCGGACCATCCTGAACGCGGCGCCCGCCCGGGTGCTGCCGCCCGGCCTGCTCGACGAGGTCGACCTGCTGGTGGTCAACGAGACCGAGGCGCGGGCCATCACCGGCCGGGCCGAGCCGGACATGGCGTCGCTGCTCGCCCTGGTGCCCCGGGTGGTGCTCACCCTGAGCGGCAACGGCTCCCGATACGCCGACCGCGACGGCGCCGACGTGCACGTGCCCGCCTTCAAGGTGGAGGTGGCCGACACCACCGCGGCCGGGGACGCCTTCACCGGGGCGCTGGCCGTCGCGTGGGGGGAGGGCCGGGACCTGATCGACGCGATCCGCTGGGCGAACGCCGCCGGGGCGGCCTGCGTGCGCCGGGTGGGGGCGAGCAACGCCTTGCCGGTGCGGGCCGACATCGAGGCGCTCTACGCGGGCTAGCGGCGGACCGCGGGCTCCAGCGCGCGCTGCAGGGCCCGGTAGACGCGGCCGAACCGCTGGGCGTCGTTCGTCCGCAGGAGCAGCACGTCGCCCTCCCGCACCCGGCCCCAGATCTCCAGGGTGCGGGTGCCCCGGTCGTACGACAGGTCGACCCGCTCCAGCAGCAGGTCGGCGACCGGCACCACGGCCAGGCCCAGCAGGGCGCCGGCGAGCATCCAGGTCAGCGTGGTGGTGAACGAGGCGTCCATGGCCAGCGCCACCAGCACGGCGAACCCACCGGCCAGCAGCGGGAGCAGGATGGCCAGGCCGAGCGCGCCCCGCCAGGCGATGACACTCCAGGAACGGGCGCCCTTCGTATACCACACCCGGATCAGCTCGGGCAGGCGGAACTCGTGACCGTTCATCCGCACGCCGGATGACGTGATGAGCACATCCGGATCCCGGTAGTACGTGGTCATCTTCGTCCTCCCCAGGGGACCCAATGTAGTCGTTACCCGTCGTACGCTGACGGCAAAACAGCAGGAGTGAACAGGAGGGCACACCGGTGGGTGAGTTCGTACGGCTCGAGGTCGCGGACGGCATCGGCACCATCCGGCTGGAGCGGCCGCCGGTCAACGCGCTCAACACCCGGGTGCAGGAGGAGTTGCGGGTGGCGGCGCAGGCCGCGGCCGGTGACGACCAGGTCCGCGCGGTGGTCGTGCACGGCGCCGGCAAGCACTTCGCGGCGGGCGCCGACATCACCGAGTTCACCACGGTGACGTACCAGGAGATGGTGGTCCGGGCCGGCGCGCTGTCCAGCGCCTTCGACGCGGTCGCGCAGATCCCCAAGCCGGTCGTCGCCGCCATCACGGGGTACGCACTGGGCGGCGGCTGCGAACTCGCCCTGGCCTGTGACTGGCGGGTGATCGCCGAGGACGCCAAGCTCGGCCAGCCGGAGATCAAGCTCGGCATCATCCCGGGCGCCGGCGGGACCCAGCGGCTGGCCCGGCTGGTCGGCCCGGCCCGCGCCAAGGACCTGATCTTCTCCGGCCGGATGGTCGACAGCGACGAGGCGCTGCGGATCGGCCTGGCCGACCGGGTGGTCCCGGCCGATCAGGTGTACGCCACGGCCGTCGACCTCGTCCGGCAGTACACGACCGGTCCGGCCCTGGCCCTGCGCGCCGCCAAGCAGGCGGTCGACGGCGGGCTCAGCGTCGACCTGGCGGCCGGGCTGGCCCTCGAGTCGCACCTGTTCGCCGGCCTCTTCGCGACCGGCGACCGGGTCGAGGGGACCACCGCGTTCGTCGAGAAACGGGCCCCCAAGTTCACCGGAAAGTAGGGCCCGGGTGATCTTTCCCGTCGGGAATCCGCCTGACGGGAGGGATCGTAAGCGGGCTGTCATTGCCTAGACTGCGGGCATGCCCATCGACCAGGGTGGTCCGAAGCGGTACGCCCTCGGCGTCGACTTCGGCACCTCCAACACCGTCGCCGTGGCGCGATGGCCGGACGGCCGTGCCCGCCCGATCCTGGTCGACGGCTCCCCACTGCTGCCGTCGGCCGTCTTCGCGGACTCGGACGGCAGCCTGCTCGTCGGCCGGGACGCGGTGCACAGCGCCCGGCTCGACCCGGCCCGCTTCGAGCCCAACCCGAAGCGCCGTGTCGACGACGGGCTGGTGCTGCTCGGCGAGCGGGAGTTCGAGACCGTCGAGCTGATCGCCGCGGTCCTGGCCCGGGTCGCCGAGGAGTGGCACCGCGCGGTCGGGCCGCACCGGCCGGAGGTCACCCTCACCTGCCCGGCCACCTGGGGAGCGGCCCGCCGCACCCTGCTCGCCGAGGCCGCCGCCCGCGCCGGGCTGGAGGGCGCCCGCCTGGTCGCCGAACCGGTCGCCGCGGCCACCTACTTCGCCGAGGTGCTCGGGCGGGACGTGCCGATCGGCTCGGTCGTGGTGGTGCACGACTTCGGCGCGGGCACCTTCGACACCAGCGTGGTCGCGCGTACCTCGTCCGGTTTCGAGGTGCTCGCCGTCGACGGGCGTGACGATCTGGGCGGCCTCGACGTCGACGCGGCCGTCGTCGAGCACCTGCGCACCGGCGACTGGGCCCGGCTCATGGAACCCTCCACCGTCGAGGAGCGCCGGGCCCGCCGCCAGCTCTGGGACGACGTCCGGATCGCCAAGGAGCGGCTCTCCCGGGCGCAGGCCGCCGACTTCGTGGTGCCGCTGCTCGACATCGAGGCCCACCTCACCCGCGAGGAGCTGGAGACGGTGGCCCGGCCGGTGCTGGAGCAGACCGTCGAGATCACCCGGAACCTGTTGCGCTGGGCCGACCTGCCGGACGGGCGGCTGGCCGGGGTGTTCCTGGTCGGCGGCGCCAGCCGGATCCCGCTGGTGGCGACCCTGCTGCACCGGGCGCTCGGCGACCCGCCCGTGGTGATCGAGCAGCCCGAGCTGGTCGTGGCCGAGGGCAGCATCCTGGCCGGGGCCGCCTTGCTGACCACCGAGCCGGCCGCGCCCGGGCCCACCGAGGAGTTGCGGCTGCCTTCCAAGTACCTTCCGGCCCGCGCCGAGGAGGACGGGCCGACCGTGCTGGCGGCGCCGCCCGTGGAGCGCGAGCCCGAGGCGGCCCGGACCGAGGTGGTCGAGCGCGACCAGCCGACGGTCCTGGCAAGCCCCGCGGATGTCGCGGACGAATCGGTCGCGAAGGAACCGGTGCCGGCGTCGCCCCCGGGACCGGTGGAGGCCGACCGCCCGACCGTGCTGGCGGGCAAGCCGCTGACCACGCCTGTTCCGGCCGTTCCGTCCGCGACCGCCGTCGACGTGCCGGCGCTGCCCGGCGCCGGCCGGGCCGAGTCGCCACCGCACCACCGGCCGCGTGCCGACGGCCCGCCCCCGCGGCAGGACCGTCCGTCCCGGCCGCGGCCGCCCGCCGACACCCCACCGCACCTGCTTCCCCCGGTGGACCCGTGGCCGCACGCGGCCGACAGTTGGCGTTCCGATCCGGACGCGACGGTCGCCACCAGTCCTCCCGAACACGAGAGCCGGACTCCCGTACCCCCGAGGCAGCCCCGGCAGCCGGGGCGCGTGCCCCGGCCGCAGCAGCCGGTGGTGGCACACGCCCGGCCGGTCTCGCCCGCCGTGGGCTCGGCCCGCCCGGTCTCACCGCCCGCCCGCGCGGTCGTGTCCGCTCCGCAGCCCCAACCCAATCCCCAGCCGCAGCCGCGGCCGGCCCGGGTGCGCCGCCGTGGGCGTCTCAGCCGCGCGATCCAGATGCTGCTCAGCATGATCGTGATGGTGACCGTGCCGATCGTGGCGCTGATCCTGGCCTACGGCTACGGCAACGGCGAACCGTTCGACCAGGACGCCGTCGAGGTCTTCACCGACATCGGGAGACTGCTCGGACTCTGACCGGGGGCACCGGCCTCACGGACGGTCCGGCTCGTCGTCCTGCCGGAGGTTCTGCTCCCACTCGTCGAGCAGTTGACGGTCGCGACGGGACTGCTCGCTGTCCATCGAACGCAGGAAGTCCGGGTCGTCGTCCGGCGACGAGGGGCGGCGGATCGGGCGGCGGGACCGGCTCATCGGGCGGCCCCACAGGAGGTAGGCGGTCGGTCCGGCGATCGGTATCAGCAGGATCGCGAGGATCCAGACGGCGCGGGGCACGTTGCGGACCCGCTCCGCCGACAGGGCGCTGATGAGGGCCAGGATCAGCAGGACGAGGGCTGCCGCGGCCAAGAAGATGAACAACCGGACCATGCCGCAATGATGCTCCTCGAAAGCCGGGTCGGCGACGATCAGAGCATGACAACCCATCCGCCGAGGACGGCCAGGGCGACGATGAGGAAGGCGTAGGCCCGGATCGGGCGGGGCGCCGGCCCGGGGAACCGGGTGCGCAGGTCCCGGCCCCGGTGCAGGGCGATCGCCACGATCGCCGCCCAGGTCGTCATCGAGGCCGCCGCCGCCAGCCATTCGGCCGGGCCGGCGCCGGGCGCGAAGGCCGGCCGGAGAGCCAGCAGCGCCACCGCGGACGCCGACAGGCCGGTACGCCGCCAGGCGAGCCGGGTCCGCAGCGCGGAGGCGCCCGGATCGCGGGGCACACGGGCGCAGGCCCCCGGGTCCCGGGTGTGCTGACCGCACGGCTCGCTCATCTCAGAAGACCTGGACCAGCACCGCCGCGATGATCACCACCGCGCCGGCCGCCACCGCGACGGCGAGCACGGCCGGGAACCGGGACCGCGGCAGGTCGGTGCCGAGCCGCATGGCCCGCTCGGTCCGCACCCAGTGGTCGACCGCGCGCAGCGCCACCAGGGCGCCGAGCACCAGCAGCAGGATCGCGATGATCTCGCGCAGGTGGCGCACCGGCAGTGGTGGCAGGAACTGCGCGCACGCCAGGCCGCCCGCGATCAGCGCCAGGCCGGTCCGGATCCAGGCGAGGAAGGTGCGCTCGTTGGCGAGGGAGAAACGGTAGTCCGGAGTGGTGCCTGTCTGTGACGGGTTGAACCACTCTCGCAACACACCGTTGATTATCGACCCATCGGGTCAAGAAGGTGGTGCCACAGATTGCGGACTTCGTCACTCACGCAGGCCTCCCGTGGGCGCCCGCAGAGGCACCACGGAGAGTCCGGGCCGCCTCGTCCATGGGACTGCGGCTTCGGCTCTTCGGGACGTGAGGGAGTATGGGTCGTGGATGGGCGCACGCCCTCCACGAGTGAGACGTTTTGACCGGACATGTCTGACACCTCCTCATTGCCCACTGTAGCGATCACGGTCGGGGCATGGGTGAGGTGTGTCACTCTGGGTGGCCGGCAACAGCGATGCTACTGACGGGTAACCTGGCTGACATGTCCGCCGTCCGGCAACTTCGGCGGCCGTGGACAGGGTCGACCGCAACGGTGCGTCCAATACAGGAGAGTCCTAGGAGCGCGATGAACATCGTCGTACTGGTGAAGCAGGTGCCCGACTCCGGTGCCGAGCGCACCCTTAGCGCTGACTACTCGGTCGACCGGGCGTCGGCGAGCAACGTCATCAACGAGATGGACGAATACGCCATCGAGGAAGCGCTGAAGATCAAAGAGGCGCACGGTGGCGAGGTGACCGTCCTGACCGTGGGGCCGGCCGGCGCGACCGAGTCCATCCGCAAGGCTCTCTCCATGGGCCCGGACAAGGCCGTCCACGTGCAGGACGACGCCCTCCACGGCTCCTGCGCGGTCGCCACCTCCAAGGTGCTCGCCGCCGCGCTGCGCACGCTGAACGCCGACCTGATCATCAGCGGCGCCGAGTCCACCGACGGCCGCGTCCAGGTCGTCCCGCACATGCTGGCCGAGCTGCTCGGTGTGGCCGCCCTCACCGGCGCCCGCAAGCTCACCGTGGACGGCTCCCAGCTGACCGTCGAGCGGCAGACCGACGAGGGCTACGAGGTCGTCACGGCCGCCACCCCGGCGATCGTCAGCGTCTGGGACACCATCAACGAGCCGCGGTACCCGTCCTTCAAGGGCATCATGGCCGCCAAGAAGAAGCCGGTGCAGAGCCTGTCCCTGGGCGACCTGGGCGTCTCCGCCGGTGAGGTCGGCTCCGCCGGCGCCACCAGCCAGGTCCTCGAGTACTCGAAGCGCCCGGCCCGTACCGGCGGCGCCAAGGTCGTCGACGAGGGCACCGGTGGCGAGCAGCTCGTCGCTTACCTGGCCACCGAGAAGTTCGTCTGAGTCCGAGGGGATAGAGAACAATGGCTGAAGTACTGGTCGTCGTCGAGAACGGCGTCAAGAAGGTCACCCTCGAGATGCTGACGATCGCCCGTGGCCTCGGGTCCGTCTCGGCGGTCGTGTTCGGCGACGCCGACACCGCGAAGCTCGGCGAGTTCGGTGCCGAGAAGATCTACACGGCGTCCGGTGAGGACGTCGACGGCTACCTGGTCGCCCCCAAGGCCACCGTGGTCGCCGAGCTGGTGAAGCGGGTCCAGCCCGCCGCCGTGCTGCTCGCCTCCACCCAGGAGGGCAAGGAGATCGCCGCCCGCCTGGCGATCAAGCTGGACAACGGCCTGCTCACCGACGCCGTCGGGCTCGACGCCGACGGCACCGCCACCCAGGCGATCTTCGCCGGCTCGGCGATCGTCAAGTCCAAGGTCACCAAGGGCCTGCCGATCGTCACCATCCGCCCGAACTCGGTCACCCCCTCGCCGGCTGCCGCCACCCCGGCGGTCGAGGAGCTGACCGTGGCCGCGTCGGACACCGACAAGCTGACCAAGGTCGTCGAGCGGGTCGCCGAGCAGAAGGGCTCCCGCCCCGAGCTCACCGAGGCCGGCATCGTCGTCTCCGGTGGCCGCGGCGTCGGCAACGCCGACAACTTCAAGCTGGTCGAGGAGCTCGCCGACCTGCTCGGCGGCGCCGTCGGCGCGTCCCGCGCGGCCGTCGACTCGGGCTACTACCCGCACCAGTTCCAGGTCGGCCAGACCGGCAAGACCGTGTCGCCGCAGCTCTACGTGGCGCTCGGCATCTCCGGCGCGATCCAGCACCGGGCCGGCATGCAGACCTCGAAGACCATCGTCGCGGTCAACAAGGACGCCGAGGCGCCCATCTTCGAGCTCGCCGACTTCGGCGTGGTCGGCGACCTCTTCAAGGTCGTCCCGCAGGCGGCCGACGAGATCCGCAAGCGCAAGTAGTCCCACGGCCCGGGGTGATCGCCCACCCTCGCGGGGTGGCCGATCACCCGGGACCCGCACGTGCTCGGCCCGGCGTTCCTGCGCCGGGCCGTTCGCTTTCCAACCCGGATCCGGTACGCCGTTCGCGGCTCCCGACCGCACCACGGGCGTGCTGTGGTCGGGAGCGGCGAACGGCGTACCGGAGCGGGGTGGTGATTTTGATCTTGGGAGGGCTCGGACGGTAGTGGTGACAGGAGAACGGCCTAAGCTGGAGGCGATGGCCTACCTGGATCATGCGGCGACCACGCCGATGCTGCCGGCCGCGCTCGACGCCTATGTCGCCGCGGCGCGTGAGCTTGGAAACCCGTCTTCGCTGCATGCGGCGGGTCGTGGGGCCCGGCGCCTGGTCGAGGAGTCGCGGGAGCGGATCGCGGCGGCGCTGGGGGCCCGGCCGTCCGAGGTGATCTTCACCGGTGGCGGGACCGAGGCGGACAATCTAGCGGTCAAAGGGATCTTCTGGGCCCGGCGGGATGCCGATCAGCGGATGCGCCGTGTGGTGGCCTCGGCCGTCGAGCATCACGCCGTGCTGGACGCGGTCGACTGGCTGGGGCGGCACGAGGGCGCCGAGACGGCACTGCAACCGGTGGACGCGGCCGGGCGGGTGGATCCGGAGGCGTTCGCCGAGCTGGTGCGGGCACACGGTCACGAGATCGCCGTGGTCAGCGTCCAGTGGGCGAACAACGAGGTCGGCACGGTGCAGCCGGTCGCCGAGCTGGCGGCGCTGTCCGCGGCCGCCGGGATCCCGTTCCACACCGACGCGGTGCAGGCGGTCGGGCAGGTGCCGGTGGACTTCGCGGCGAGCGGCGCCGCGGCGCTCACCCTCACCGGGCACAAGGTGGGCGGTCCGGTCGGTGTCGGCGCGCTGCTGCTGGGCCGGGACGTGACCTGCACGCCGTTGCTGCACGGTGGCGGTCAGGAGCGGGACGTGCGATCCGGGACCCTGGACACCCCGGGCGTGGTGGCCTTCGCCACGGCCGTGGAGGCCGCGGTCGCCAGCAGGGAGGAGCACGTCAGCCGGGTGGCGGCGCTGCGCGACGACCTGGTGGAGCGGGTGCGCGCGGCGATCCCGGACGCGATCCGCAACGGCGACCCGGCCGACCGGCTGCCGGGCAACGCCCACTTCTCCTTTCCGGGCTGTGAGGGCGACGCGCTGCTACTGCTCCTGGACGCGCAGGGTGTCTACTGCTCGACCGGTTCGGCGTGTTCGGCCGGGGTGGCCCAGCCGAGCCACGTGCTGCTGGCGATGGGCGCCGACGACCCGCGGGCCC
This sequence comes from Actinoplanes hulinensis, assembly GCF_019429605.1. Lineage (NCBI taxonomy): Bacteria > Bacillati > Actinomycetota > Actinomycetes > Micromonosporales > Micromonosporaceae > Actinoplanes > Actinoplanes hulinensis. The sequence continues at coordinate 122,790 of NZ_JAHXZI010000023.1, forward strand.
GCTCGTCGCTGCGGTTCAGCCTGGGGCACGACAGCACGAAGGCGGATGTGGACGCGCTGCTCGCGGCGCTGCCGGGCGCGGTGGAACGCGCCCGCCGGGCGGGGGCCTGGAAGACATCCAGATAGGCTGGGACCATGCGTGTTCTCGCAGCCATGTCGGGCGGTGTCGATTCGGCGGTCGCCGCCGCGCGCGCCCGTGACGCCGGCCATGATGTCACCGGCGTGCACCTCGCGCTCGCCCGTAACCCCCAGACGTTCCGGACCGGGGCGCGCGGCTGCTGCACCCTGGAGGACTCGCGGGACGCCCGCCGGGCCGCCGATGTGATCGGCATCCCGTTCTACGTGTGGGACATGGCCGAGGAGTTCCACGACAGCGTCGTCGACGACTTCGTGAACGAGTACGCGGCCGGCCGGACCCCGAATCCCTGCCTGCGCTGCAACGAGAAGATCAAGTTCGCGGCGGTGCTGGACCGGGCGGTGGCCCTGGGCTTCGACGCGGTGGTCACCGGCCACCACGCCCGGCTCGGCGCCGACGGCCTGCTGCGGCGCAGTGTCGACCTGGCCAAGGACCAGTCGTATGTGCTGGCCGTCCTGACCCGGGCCCAGCTCGACCGGGCGATCTTCCCGCTCGGCGACTCGACGAAGGAGCGGGTCCGGGCCGAGGCCGCCGAGCGTGGGCTGGCCGTGGCCGACAAGCCGGATTCGCATGACATCTGCTTCATCGCCGACGGTGACACCCGCGGGTTCCTGGAGAGCCGCCTCGGGTCGGCGCCGGGCGACATCGTGGATGGGCGGACCGGCGAGCGGCTGGGCGCCCACAACGGGGCGTACGGGTTCACCGTCGGCCAGCGCAAGGGCCTCGACCTGCGGGTTCCGGCCGCCGACGGCCGCCCGCGCTACGTGCTGTCGATCACCCCGGTGACCAACACGGTGACCGTCGGCCCGCGTGAGGATCTGGAGGTCGACGTGGTCACCGCCGACCGGCCGATCTGGCACGGCGTGGACACTCGGCTGGATTGCGAGGTTCAGCTGCGGGCGCACGGCGAGGTGGTCCCGGCTTCGGTGTCGGTCGCCTCCGATGCCCTGGTCGCCACTTTGAAGTCGCCGGCGCGAGGCGTCGCCGCAGGTCAGGCGATCGTCGCCTACCAGCCCGACGCGGGCGGCGACATCGTGCTCGGTTCGGCCACCATCACGGCCGGTTCCCGGATGTCGTCGCATGCCTGAGTTCCCCTGGGGCGCGGGCGTCGCCACCGGCATCGGCTCGCTGCCCGGCACCGACATCGCCGAGGCCCAGCGGATCGTGCTGGGCGAGCTGCCTGGCCTGCCGCACCTGCCCGAGCTGCCCGAGCGCGGCCCGGGCGCCGACATGATCGGCCGGACCGCCGGGTTCCTCGTCGAGCTGCCGGTGCAGGTCTACGCCGGCCGCTGGCAGATCGCCTCGCGGCCGGGCCAGGACCTGCGGCGCACCGCGGATCTGCTGGAACGCGATCTGGACCAGCTCACCGAGCAGGCCGACGGATACTCCGGTCCGCTGAAGATCCAGGCCGCCGGGCCGTGGACCCTGGCCGCGAACCTGGACCTGCCGATCGGCGGGCGGATGCTGCGGGACCCGGGCGCGGTCCGGGATCTGACCGACTCGCTGGCCGAGGGGCTGCGCCGGCACGTGGCCGAGGTGCGCAAGCGGGTGCCCGGGGCCACCGTGGTGCTCCAGCTCGACGAGCCGTCGCTGCCCGCCGTGCTGGCCGGGCAGGTGCCGACCGAGAGCGGGCTCAGCGCCTACCGGACGGTGGACGGACCGGACGCCGCGTCCCGTCTGCGCAGCGTGGTCGAGGCGGTCGGCACCCCGGTGATCGTGCACTGCTGCGCGCCCGAGATGCCGTTGCAGGTGATCCGGGACGCCCGCGCCGCCGCGGTCGCCTTCGACCTGTCGCTGCTCGAGGACCTCGACCCGCTCGGTGAGGCGATCGAGGCGGGGCTGGGAATCTTCGCCGGGGCGGCGCCGACCCGTCCGGTCGCCGGCCGCCGTCCGGAGTCGAAACAGATCGCCGACCGGGTGCGGACCCTCTGGCAGCGGCTCGGCTTCCCGGCCGCCCGGCTTCCCGGGCAGGTCGTGATCACCCCGGCCTGTGGGCTGGCCGGCGCGCCGATGGGCTACGTCCGCGCGTTGCTCAAAGCGTGCACGGAGGCCGGCCGCCGGATCGCCGAGGTCTGAACGCGGAAAGTGTCAGGGGGTGGGGCTACCGTGCCACCTAGGTATTCCTGACACGGAGGTTCGGTTCAGTGGCTACACCAGAGGCATCTTCCCGGCATGCCGAGCTGGCCGACGAGATCCGGGAGCACCAGCACCGCTATTACGAGCTCGACGCGCCGACGGTGTCGGACGCGGAGTTCGACCTCCTGCTGCGCGAGCTGGAGGCGCTGGAGACGGAGTTCCCGGAGCTGCGCACCCCCGAGTCGCCGACCCAGATGGTCGGCGGCACGGCCACCGGCGACTTCCCCAAGGTCGAGCACGCCGAGCGGATGATGTCGCTGGACAACGTGTTCAACCTCGAGGAGCTGACCGCGTGGGCCGAGCGCGCGGTGCGGGACGCCGGCGGCCCGGTGCGGTTCCTGTGCGAGCTCAAGATCGACGGCCTGGCGATCAATCTGACGTACGAGAAGGGCGTTCTGGTCCGCGCCGCCACCCGTGGCACCGGGCGGGTCGGCGACGACGTGACCCCCAACGTGCGGACCATCGGGGACATCCCGGAGCGGCTGACCGGTGACGACGTGCCCGACCTGGTCGAGGTGCGCGGCGAGATCTACTTCCCGGCCGAGGCGTTCGCGGCGCTCAACGCGATGCTGGTGGAGCAGGGTAAGGCGACGTACATGAATCCCCGTAACGCCGCCTCCGGCAGCCTGCGGCAGAAGGATCCACGGGTCACCGGGTCGCGCGGGCTGGGCATGGTGGTGCACGGGCTGGGCGCGCGGGAGGGGTTCAGCCCGGCCTCGCAGTCGGCGGCCTATGCGGCGATGAAGGCGTGGGGCCTGCCGGTCAGCGAGCGGTGGAGGCTGGTCGACGACCTGGCCGGGGTGCGCGAGTTCATCGAGTTCTACGGCAAGCACCGGCACGACGTCGAGCACGACATCGACGGTGTGGTGGTGAAGGTCGACGACGTCTCGATCCAGGGCCGTCTGGGGTCGACCAGCCGGGCGCCGCGGTGGGCGATCGCGTTCAAATACCCGCCGGAGGAGGTCACCACCAAGCTGCTCGACATCCGGGTCAATGTGGGCCGCACCGGCCGGGTCACACCCCAGGCGGTGGTGGAACCGGTCGTGGTGGCCGGGTCGGAGGTCGAGTTCGCCACCCTGCACAACGCGCAGGAGGTGGTCCGCAAGGGTGTGCTGATCGGCGACACCGTGGTGCTGCGCAAGGCCGGTGACGTCATCCCGGAGATCCTCGGACCGGTGCTGGAGTTGCGGCCGGCGGATGCGCGGGCGTTCGTGATGCCGACCGAGTGCCCCGACTGCGGGACGCCGCTGGCCCCGGCGAAAGAGGGTGACATCGACATCCGATGCCCGAACTCGCGGTTCTGTGTGGGGCAGCGGCGGGAGCGGCTGACCTACATCGGGCAGCGCAATGTTCTGGACATCGACGTGCTGGGGGAGAAGTCGGCGCACGCGCTGATCGATTCGGGTGTGCTGTTCGACGAGGGTGATCTGTTCACGCTGACCGCCGACGACCTGCTCCGGGCGCCGTTCTTCGTGAAAAAGGACGGAACGCTCGGGGCGAACGCGGAGAAGATGCTGCTGAGCCTGGCTGAGGCGAAGGGGCGGCCGCTCGCCCGGATCGTGCGGGCGCTCTCGATCCGGCATGTCGGGCCGACGGCGGCGGAGGCGCTCGCCCTGGAATACGAGGCGATGGAGGCGATCGAGGAGATCGTCGCGCGGACGGCGGCGTTGCCCGAGGTCGAGGCGCTGGTGCCGGCGGTCGCGGAGGAGCCGGACGGAGCCGAGGTCGCGGAGAACCCGGCGATGACCGGGAAAGCGGTGGTCAAGCGGACCGTCAAGGTCGTCGACCCGCTGGCCGAGGTGGACGGCGTCGGCCCGATCATCGCCGAGAGCCTGCGTGAGTGGTTCGCCGTCGACTGGCACCGGGAGATCGTCGAGAAGTGGCGGGCCGCGGGCGTGCGGATGGCCGACGAGCGGGTGGAGACCGGCCCTCGCACGCTGGACGGCCTTACCGTCGTGGTCACCGGCACCCTGGCCGGCTACACCCGCGACAGGGCGGCCGAGGAGATCACCACCCGGGGCGGCAAGGTGACCGGCTCGGTGTCGAAGAAGACCGGGTTCGTGGTGGTCGGCGACAACCCGGGCAGCAAGTACGACAAGGCGCTCGCTCTCAAGGTGCCGGTGCTCGACGAGGCGGGCTTCGGGGTTCTGCTGACGGACGGTCCGGAGGCGGCCAGAGCGGTGGCCGAGAGCACCCCGGAAGGGTGAATCCCGGCGGATCGCACGTCTGAGAGCTAACCGACGTCTAACAACGTTTAGGTGCTTTCGGACAAAAAGCGCCATATGGATCTATGGTGTAGGCGATCGGTGATCGAGGCCATCGTGGAGGTCGCATGGATGCCGCTCGCCCACGGTTGGCCGGTCCGGACCACCGTCGTGCTGTGCTTGTCACCACCGTGCCGGCCGTGGTGGCCGCCGTCCCGCTGATCTGGGCGAGCGGCGGCCTGTCACCGGCCTTCTGGACCATGGCGGTGCTGGCCGTCGTGGTGGACGCCCGGCCTTACGTGGTGCCAGGCCGCCGCGCCAGCTCGGTGATCCTGCCCTCGATCTGCTTCACCTTCGGCATCGCCCTCGCCTGGGGAGCGCTGCCGGCGGTGGCCGTGCAGACGGTGGCGGTGGCGGTGGCGGGCGCCCGGATGCGGCATTCGCCCCGGCGTACCCTGCACCTGACCGTGCAGCACGCCGCGGCGCTGATCGCCGCGTCGACCGTCGCCCACCTGGTGTCGCTGCGCGTCGACGACAGTCCGGGCTGGTGGGCGGCGGTGCTGATCTGCGCGGCCGCCGTCACCTGGATGCTCGCCCGGTACTCGGTGGCCGCCGTGGCCCGGGTGCTGACCTCGGACGCTCCGCCACGCCGGCGCCGCCGCGGCCACGCCGACCTGTTCGCCACCGCGGCTCTGCTGCTGCTCGGCCCGGTGGTGCTGGTCGCGGCCCGGGTCAGCCCGGCCCTGCTGCCGCTGGCCCTGCTGGCGCTGCACGCCGTACACCGGATGGTCCGCTGGGCCGGCGAGTTCGAGCGGGCCACCCGCTTCGACCCGCTGACCGGCCTGCCCAACCGGCGTGGCCTCCAGGCCGCGATGGCCGAGCGGGACCCGGACCGGCGCCGCGCCCTGCTCCTGATCGACCTGGACCGGTTCCGCACGGTCAACGACGCCCTCGGCCACGGCGCCGGGGACCGGCTGCTGACCCGGGTCGCCGACCGGCTGACCGCCGCGGTGCCCACCCACGACCTGGTGGTCCGGCTCGGCGGCGACGAGTTCGCGGTGCTCGCCACCCGGGTCGAGGACCCGGCTTCGGCCCGGCGCATCGCGCAGCACCTGACCGACGAGCTGAGCCGCCCGTTCCCGCTGGACGGCACCCCGGTCGAGCTGAGCGCCTCGATCGGGATATCACTGCAATCCGGCCGCCGCGACGACAGCACCCTGCTGCGCGAGGCCGAGTCGGCCATGTACGAGGCGAAGGAGCGCGGTGACCAGGTCGCCGTGCACGGGCCGGACGTGGCCGAGCACACCCCCGACAAGCTCACCCTGGTCGCCGACCTGCGCACCGCGCTGCGCCGGGACCCGCCCGACGACGGGATAGTCCTCTACTACCAGCCGCAGGTCGCCATCGCGACCGGCGAGGTGGTCGGCGTGGAGGCGCTGCTGCGCTGGCGGCACCCGCGGCGCGGCACGGTCGGCCCGGAGGAACTGCTCCGCGCGGCCGAGCCGACCCCGGTGATGCGTCTGCTCACCGCCCGTGTGCTGGAGGAGGTGGTGGCCCAGCTCGCGGCCTGGCGGCGGGACCGTGTGCCGTTGCGGGCCGCGGTCAACGTCAGCGCTCGCGACCTGCACGCCGGGGACATCGCGGACCGGGTGGGCGCGCTGCTCGGCCGGCACGGCGTACCCGCTGAGCTTCTGCAGTTGGAGATCACCGAGAGCGCGCTGATGGCCGACCCGCACCGGGTCCTGGAGACCACCACCCGGCTGAGCCGGATGGGCGTGGGCATCTCGCTGGACGACTTCGGCACCGGCTACTCGTCCTTGCAGCATCTTCGGCGGTTGCCACTCGCCGAGGTGAAGATCGATCGCTCGTTCGTGCTGGGCATGACCACCGACCGGGGCGATGCCGCGATCGTCCGCTCGGTGATCGGCCTGGCGGACTCGCTGGGGCTGCGTGCCGTCGCCGAGGGCGTGGAGGACGAGGCCACCTGGCGGATGCTCGCGGCCGCCGGCTGTCACACGGCGCAGGGCTGGTTCCACGCCCGTCCCATGCCGGCCACCGATCTCGCCACGTGGCGCCGGCGGTACCGCCCGGTCAAGCCCGGGAATCGCGGCGAAATAGACTCAGGCCCGGCAGTTAAACCGTCAAACGATGAGGGGGCAGGATGGCCGCCATCTCCCGCGAAGAGGTAGCGCACCTGGCGCGCCTGTCGCGGCTCGCCGTGACCGAAGAAGAGCTCGATCGATTCGCGGGGCAGCTCGACGTGATCCTGCAGTCGGTCGCGCGGGTCGGTGAGGTGGCCGCGGAGGACATCCCGCCGACCTCCCACTCGGTGCCGCTGACCAACGTGTACCGCGAGGACGTCCCCACCACGAGCCTCACGCAGGACGCGGCGCTGTCCGGCGCTCCGGACGCGTACGAGAGCCGTTTCCGGGTGCCGCGCATCCTGGACGAGGAGGACTGATCGTGACCGACCTGACCAGGCTTTCCGCCTCCGATCTCGCTAAGTTGATCTCTGCGAGAGAGGTCTCCGCCGTCGAGGTCGCCACCGCGCACCTCGACCGGATCGCCGCCGTCGACGACCGGGTGCACGCGTTCCTGCACGTCGACCGGGCCGGCGCCCTCGAAGCCGCCGCCGCCGTCGACCGCGGGGAGATCACCGGTCCGCTGGCCGGAGTGCCGATCGCCGTCAAGGACGTGGTGACCACCAAGGGCGTCCCGACCACCGCCGCCTCGAAGATCCTCGAAGGATGGAAGCCGCCGTACGACGCGACCATCGTCGAGCGGCTCAAGAAGGCCGGCATGCCGATTCTCGGCAAGACCAACATGGACGAGTTCGCGATGGGCTCCTCCACGGAGTACAGCGCGTACGGCCCGACCAACAACCCGTGGGACCTGGGCCGGATCCCGGGCGGCTCGGGCGGTGGCTCGGCCGCCGCGCTCGCCGCCTACGAGGCCCCGCTCGCGATCGGCACCGACACCGGCGGCTCGATCCGCCAGCCCGGCGCGGTCACCGGCACGGTGGGCGCGAAGCCCACTTACGGCGGCACCTCCCGGTACGGCCTGATCGCCTTCTCCTCCTCGCTGGACACGCCCGGCCCCTGCGCCCGGACCGTCGAGGACACCGCCCTGCTGCACGCGGTGATCGCCGGCCACGACCCGCGTGACTCCACCTCGATCCCGCAGCCGGTGCCGGACGTGGTGGCGGCCGCCCGCCTCGGCGCGACCGGTGACCTGACCGGTGTGCGGCTCGGCATCGTCAAGGAGTTCGCCGGCGACGGCTCCGAGCCCGGCGTGACCGCCGCGTTCCAGGAATCACTTCAAAAACTGGTCAAGCTGGGCGCCGAGGTCGTCGAGGTGTCCTGCCCGCACTTCGAGTACGCGCTGCCGGCCTACTACCTGATCGCCCCCAGCGAGTGCTCCTCCAACCTGGCCCGCTTCGACGGCGTCCGGTACGGTCTGCGCGCCGGCGACGACGGCAACCGCTCGCTCGAGGAGGTCATGTCGCTGACCCGGGAGGCCGGTTTCGGCCCCGAGGTGAAGCGCCGGATCATCATCGGCACCTACGCCCTGTCCAGCGGCTACTACGACGCCTACTACGGCCAGGCGCAGAAGGTCCGCACCCTGATCACCCGCGACTTCCAGTCCGCGTTCGAGAAGGTGGACGTGCTGGTCTCGCCGACCACCCCGTTCGTGGCGTTCCCGTTCGGATCCCGGACCTCGGACCCGTACCAGATGTACCTCGCCGACCTCTTCACCATCCCGACGAACCTGTACGGCGGACCGGCCATCTCGGTCCCGTGCGGGCTCTCCGAGGGCCTGCCGGTCGGCTTCCAGATCATGGCCCCGACGCTGGCCGACGACCGGATGTACCGGGTCGCCGCCGCGCTCGAGTCCGCCGTCGGCACGTTCACCCCGCCGGCCCTGTGAGGAGGGAGCAGAGATGAGCTACGAAGAGATCCTCACCCGGTACGAGCCGGTCATCGGCCTGGAGACCCACGTCGAGCTGGGCACCGCGACCAAGATGTTCTGCGGCTGCAAGACCGACTTCGGCGCCGAGCCGAACACCCAGGTCTGCCCGGTCTGCCTGGCCCTGCCCGGCGCGCTGCCGGTGATGAACCGGGCCGCCATCGAGGCGACCATCCGGATCGGCCTGGCGCTGAACTGTGACATCGCCGAGTGGTGCCGGATGGCCCGGAAGAACTACTTCTACCCGGACATGCCGAAGAACTTCCAGACCTCGCAGTACGACGAGCCGCTCTGCGTGGACGGCTACGTGGACGTCGAGGTCGACGGTGTCACCCACCGCATCGGCATCGAGCGGGTGCACATCGAGGAGGACACCGGCAAGACGCTGCACGTCGGCGGCGCCACCGGCCGGATCCACGGCGCCACCGAGTCGCTGGTCGACTACAACCGGGCCGGCATCCCGCTCGTCGAGATCGTCACGAAGCCGGTGCCCGGGCTGGGCGGGCTCGCTCCCGAGATCGCCAAGGCGTACGTTGCCGAGCTGCGCGACATCATCCGCTCGCTGGGCGTCTCCGACGTGCGGATGGAGCAGGGCTCGATGCGCTGCGACGTCAACACCTCGCTGAACCGCCCGGGCGAGGAGTGGGGCACCCGGACCGAGACGAAGAACGTCAACTCGCTCCGCTCGGTCGAGCGCGCCGTCCGCTCCGAGATCATCCGCCAGTCCGGGATCCTCGACGGCGGCGGCAAGATCCACCAGGAGACGCGGCACTTCCACGAGGACCGGGGCGACACCAGCCCCGGGCGCTCCAAGGAGACCGCGACCGACTACCGCTATTTCCCCGAGCCCGACCTGGTGCCGATCGCTCCGGACACGGCATGGGTCGCCTCCCTGAAGGCGGCTCTCCCGGAGAAGCCCAGCACCCGCCGGGCCCGCCTCCGCGAGGAGTGGGGCATCTCCGAACTCGACATGCAGTCGGTGGCCAACGCCGGCGCCGTCGAGATCATCGAGGAGACCATCGCGGCCGGCGCGTCCCCCGCGGGCGCCCGCAAGTGGTGGATGGGCGAGCTGGCCCGCCGCGCCAACGAGCTGAACGTCGAACTCGCCGCGGTCGGCGCCACGCCGGCCCAGGTCGCGGCCCTGCAGAAGCTGGTCGACGAGGGCAAGCTGAACGACAAGCTCGCCCGTACCGTTCTGGAGGGCGTCGTCGCGGGCGAGGGCGACCCGGCCGAGGTGATGGCCGCCCGCGGCCTCGAGGTGGTCAACGACACGGGTGCCCTCACGGCGGCCGTCGACGAGGCCATCGCCGCGAACCCGGACATCGCCGCCAAGATCCGGGACGGCAAGATCGCCGCCGCGGGTGCCCTGGTGGGCGCGGTCATGAAGACCACGCGCGGCCAGGCGGACGCCAAGACCGTCCGCGAGTTGCTCCTGGAGCGCCTCGGCGTTTCCTGACCGATTTTGTACGGCTACGCCCGGCCCCGGGAATCCATGGGGGCCGGGCGCTGCCGTCCCCGGCCCTTTGCCGCCCGTTCCGGGCGAAGCTGCCGGCTCCCGCTCACAGCCGCGCGGTGGTATGAGAGCGGACCGATCCTCGCCAGGAAACGGGCAATTTGCCATATTCTGCGGAAATGTCACTGTTCTCCGCGTTCGGGGTGCTCGCCACGGTCGTCCTGACCGGCCTGAACTCCGCCGGCGGCCCCCTGCTCGTCGCCATGTCCTCGGGCGAGCAGCTCAGGGTCGGTGGCCGCCTGCTCGCCGCCGTGGCCCCGGGCATCGAGCGGCTCACGGTCGGCGGCCCCGGCGCGCTGGTGGACGCCGACCGGCTCGCCATCGTCCGGTTCGACGCCACCGCCGGGCAGCGTCTCACCGTACTGGCCGAACGCCGAACCCTCACCGCGGCCGACAACACCGACGTGATCATCCGCCGCATCGACGAGAAGGTGGCCGAGGGCACCCTGCTCACCACCTGGTCAGCCGCGAGCGTCGATTTCACCGCCCCGGCGACCGCCGGCTACATCATCGAGGTCAAACCCCGGGTCGCCGAACACGGAACCGTACTGGTCAGCCTGCGCGGATCGACCTCGGGCACTCTCGTTCCCGGCGGCCCGCCCCGGAAGGTCACCATCGGAAAACCCGGCGAACGCGCCTTCCTCACCTTCCCGTCCCCGGCGAGACGGCAGCTCACCCTGGTGGCCCGGCGCGGCACCCTGCCCCGGCAGGAGTACACCGACCTCAAGGTGACCACCGCCGCAGGCGAGACCGAGGTGCTCGGAGCACTCGGCGAGGACAGCGACTTCCGAACCCTGAACTTCGACACCACGGCCGGCGGCGTCCACACCATCGAGGTCAACCCGGACACCACACGCACCGGGACACTGACCGTCCAGCTGGTCGGCACCGTCTCGGCGCGCCTCACCCCCGGCGCCCCACCGTCCCGCGTCACCCTGGCCCGGGCCGGTGAGCGAGCCTACGTCACCTTCCGCGCCAAGGAGGCCGAACAGCTCCGCCTGACCGTCCGCCGGGGTTCCCTGACCACCACCGGCCAGACCTGGGTACAACTGCGAACACCCCTGGGCCTGGACGCGGGCTCCGGCACACTGACCGCCGAAAAGCCCACCGCATCGCTGGCTTTCAGCACCTCAGCCGGCCTCTACACGATCGAGATCGACCCGGAGGGCATGGACACCGGCACACTCCTGTTGGATCTCCGCCGAATCATCTGAAGACCCCACCCCCACACCAGACGGAGCGGAGCGGCTGGAGTGGCCGGTCAGCGGGACGGCTGGATCGCCGAGAGCGAGGGCGCCGGGGTGGGGGTCGGTTCCGGTTCGAGGCCGATGACGTTGCGCTGCATCTCCACGTTCGACTCGCCGGTGCCGCCCAGCTGGATGTCGTCGTATGCCTTCAGCTCGTTGTTCTCGTCGAAGTAGAGGACCGACAGGCTCAGCGGGGTCGCGTCCTCACCCTCCAGGCCGCGCAGCCCGGCGCCGCCGGTGGAGCCCTCCACCATGAGGCGTGTGGTGAAGGTGGGCGGGGGCGCCGTGGACGCCGACGGGACCGGGGAGGCCGACGGTGACGGGCCGGGCGGGGGCGCGGTGGGTGCGGGCAGCGTGCTCACCACGCGGCGGTGCAGGTGGCCGGCGAGCACCAGGGGGACCACGCCGGACAGCGGCTGGGCCATGGCCGGGTCGTGGACCAGGGCGATGTCGACCTTTTTGCCCGAGTCACGGATCGTCTGTGCCAGCCGCTCGCCGGCGGCGGTCAGCAACTCGGGGCCGGAGTCGTCGCCGGCCGCGTTCGTCTCGCTCTTGTCGGGGGTGAACTGGGGGTCGCCGATCCCGGCGATGGTCAGCCCGTCGATCTCGGTGAGCGCGTCGTCGAGGACCACGGCGTTGCTCTGCCGGGCCACCGCCGCCTGGATCGCCGCCGAGTCGTGGTTGCCCCGCACGTAGATGTAGGGAACCTGGACCGACGGGATGGAGGCGACGAACGACGTCTCGGCGCTGCTGCCCCAGTCGACGATGTCGCCGGTGTCGATCACCGCGTCGATGTCGAAGGTGTCCACCACGGTCCGGATGAGGCCCCACGACGTCGGGTTCAGATGCAGGTCGGAGACGTGCAGCAGACGGGTGGTGTTGCCGGCCGGCTCGTAGACCGGCAGCGCCGAGATGGTCGAGTAGACCCGGCTCACGTTGCCGAGGATGGCCTGGAGCTGCTCCGAGTAGCGCCCGTAGTTGTCGGCGATCCGCCGGGCGTCACCGACCACGGCGGGCGCGTTGACGAGCAGGCCCTCATAGCGTGGCTCGCTGATCGAATTCGGTCGCAGCGTGGCGGCGGCCAGGCCCAGGCTGCCGCCGGTGACGACCAGTGCGGTCAGGCCGGCCGCCGCGGTCCGCCGTGTGTCCCGGAAGATCAGCGCGGCGAGGATGAGCGTGCTGAGCACGGCCAGGCCCATGGTGCGCAGGCCGAGCCGGGCCACCCCGGTGACCACCTCGTCGACCGCCCGCTCGCCGGCCGTGCTGATCGCGGCCGGATTGTCGATCAGCGCCTCGGTCCGGCTCTGGTCCAGCGAACCAAGATCCACCCGTAGGTGCACCGGGCCCCGGTGACTGTCCAGGTGCAGTGAGCCGAGCGGTGGGATGTTCACCTCGGTGCCGCCGTGCACCGACGGGGTCACCGACATCTCGGCGCTGAACGGCCCGACGTTCAGATCGGAGCGGGCGAAGAGCATCACCCCGATCATCGAGCCGACGACCGCGGTCAGCCCGACCGCCGCCGCCACCCGGAGCCGCCGGGACCAGCGATGCCGGACCGCCCGGCCGGTCAGGCCGGTGGCCGCCCGGAAAAAGCCGGCACCGGCCCGAAGCGGCCCGGCCAGCGCCCGGAAGAAGCCGGCGAACCCGGCGGCCGACCGGAACGGCCGCGCCACCGACCCGACAAGAGTGGCGGCGCGTCGGCGTCCGCTCTGCCCGGGCGGTTCCTGGTTGGTCGGCGCCTCGCTCATCGGGACCTCACCTGCCCGATCCTGATCGTCGCGAAACAGTCATGGCCGTCAACTCCGGCCGGCGCCGCCGTCGGAGAAGACCAGCCGGAGAATGCGGTCGTCCTCGGGGCCGGGCTGCCCGGCGTCCTCCTGGTTGGAGGTGGCCACCCAGAACGATCCGTCCGGCGCGGCGGCCAGGGCGCGCAGCCGGCCGAACTCGTCGGTCAGCAGCTCCTGCGGGCTGCCCAGCACCGTGCCGTTGCCCGTCACGTTGAGAAGCTGCAACCGTCGGCCGAGCACGCACGCGGTGGCGACCATGCTCTCCAGCGTGGCGACACCGGCGCACGACGACGTGTCGGTGGGCCAGGAGACCAGGGGATCGGTGTATCTCGGGTCGGTGGCGGGGCCGTCGGCTTTCGGCCAGCCGTAGTTCTTCCCCTTCACCACCACGTTGAGCTCGGCCGACCGCGGCTGGCCGCGGTCGGTGGCGAACATCCTCTTCGTCTCGTCCCACGCCAGGCCCTGGACGTTGCGGTGGCCGGACGACCAGACCGGCGAATTGCGCACCGGGTTGCCAGGGGCGGGTTTTCCGGCCGTGGTGATCCGCAGGATCTTGCCGCCCAGGCTCTTCGGATCCTGGGCCTGGCCGCCGCCGTCGGTGCCGTCGCCGGTGCCCGCGTAGAGCAGGCCGTCCGGCCCGAACGCCAGGGCGCCGCCGTTGTGCTGCTCGGACCGCGGGATGCCGGTGAGGATCGGCTGGACCGGCCCGTCCCCGGCGATCCTGGCGATCCGGTTGTCCTCGGCGGTCGTGTAGTAGACGAAGAGGGTCTTGTCCGACTCGAACTTCGGTGACACGGCCACGCCGAGCAGCCCGCCGTCACCACCGGCGATGACCTCGCCGAGCCGCCGCAGCTCGGTGACCTTGAGCCCGCCGGCGGTCGACTCGGGGCCGATCTTGAGGATGCGGGCGGTGTCGCGCTCGGTGACGACCGCACCGCCGTCGGGCAGGAAGGCCATGCCCCATGGGACCTCGAGATCCTTCGCCAGCACGCTGAGGGCGACCTCGCGCTCGGCATCGCCCTCACCGGCGGTCGGCGCGACCGACGGGCGGGGCAGGTTGGGCGGCGAGCCGGCCTGATCCGGGCCCGGTGGCCCGAAGCTGCAGCCCGCGGTCAGCGCCAGCACGGCGCCGGACGTCGCGGCCACAGCGCGGACCCGGCGGAATCGCACGACAAGCCACCCCTCTCGACATCTGCCGACCAGGGTAGCCGTGAGGTCCGACAGAACCCCGCCGCTCATTGACCGGCGGCGCCCCGGTCGGTCACCGGGTGACCGCTGGCCTCGAGGACGAGCGGAAGATTCTTCCTGGTGACACCGGTGAGCCGGATGACGTTGCCGTTGTCGAGCAGGGCGGAGACCCGGCCGTGCTCGTCCGGCGCCAGCTCCTCGACCCGGCTCCAGGGCACCCGGCTGCCGCCGAAGAGGGCGCGCACCCGCAGCTCGTCGGGGTAGACGTCGGTGCCGGCCCGCCACGCCCAGACCAGGGCGGCGAGCGGGATCAGCAGGATCGGGGCCAACTGCCAGGCGGAGCCGGCGAGCGGGACCGTGCCGACGAGCGCGATCAACGCGGCGACCAGCACGGCGCCGGACTTACGGACGCGGAGGACGGGACGACTGCTCACATCCCCCATCCTCCCACCCGGTACGCCGGGCCGGTCCGGCCGGTCACCGGTTGACCGTCATCGTTGAATGGCAGACGATTCCGTTCGTGGGACGGCGACACGCTGTGCCGTAACCCGATCCGGGGACCTTCGTTGACCCGGTGCAGCTCCCTCTCGCTCCGCCCCACCCCGGCTCGCCGGGCCGACAGCAGAGGACCGCCGATGACCGCCGTGCCACCCGGCTCCGCTGTCGCGGCGCTGGCGATCGCCGTCGCCGGTCTCGGTGCGGCCGTCGTCCTGATCCGCGTGGCGCTCTCGATCCACCGCGCCGACGGCACCTTCGTGGCCTGCCGGGGCGCCGGTTTCGTCGGTCTGGGCGCGCTCGCCACCGGGCTGACCGGGCTGATCCCGTGGTGGGCGCCGGAGCACCGGGTCGTCTGGCTGACCGCCGGGCTGGCCGTCGCCGCCGTCTGCTTCGTGACCGGCACGTCGCTGCTGCCCGGCGCGGCCCGGAACTGGGTGGTCCGGCTGCGGCGGATGTTCGACGGGGTGGGGCTCGGGGTGAGCCTGGGCTTCGCGGCCTACCTGATCCCGGCCACCACCCGGCGCCCCGAGCTGGTGCCGGCGCTGCTCATCGCGGCCGGCGGCGTCGCGATGGTCACGGTGATCGTGCTGCGGGCCCGGCCCCGGCCGGTCCCGGCCATGTGGTGCGGCGCCGGATCGTCGCTGGTCCTGATCGGGCTGGGGATCCTCGCCTACCGCTCCACCGGCCCGCTGCTCTGGGCGGCCACGCTGCTGGTGGTGGGTGGGCTGACCGCGTCGGCGATCGGCGGCTCCCGGCGGGATCTGCCGCCTCCGCCGCTGGAACCCCGTCACCCGGATCAGTACCTGGCCAGCTACCCGCTGCTGGCGGTGCCGGCCGCGGTCGGCGTGGTCGCCGCGATCTGGCACCTGGTGACGGTCCGGGACTTCGACACCGAGGCGATCATCTTCGGTCTCGTGATGGTCAGCGTCCTGGTCGTACGGGAACTGCTCGTGGTGCGCGACATCCGCCGGTACGCGGGCCGGCTGCGGGTGGCCGAGGCGCATTTCCGCTCCCTGGTGGCCGGCGCCACCGACCTGACCCTGGTGCTGGACGAGAAGCTGACCGTCCGCTGGCAGTCCCCGGCCGCGGCCCGCCTCTTCGGGCTGCGTGACGAGGAGGTGATCGGCCGGGAGTTCCGTGAGCTGATCCACCCGGACGACGCGGCGGACGCGGACGCGGTGATCGGGTCGATCCTCGCCGGTGAGCACGAGGGCGGGCCGCCGGTGCTGGTCAGCGCCCGGCTGCGGGACGGCGCCCAGCTCTGGCGGGACACCGAGTCGACGATCTCCGACCAGCGGGCCGTTCCCGAGGTGGCGGCGCTCGTGGTGCACGTCCGGGACGTCGGCGAGCGCCGGCATCTGGAGCGCACCCTGAGCCGGCTCTCCTATCTGGACCAGCTGACCGGCCTGGCGAACCGCCGGGCGCTGATGCGGGACCTGCTGGCCTTCCGCCGCCGGGCCGGGCAGCAGGGCACGCTGCTGGTGATCGACCTGCACGGGCTGGCCGAGGTCAACGACACCCGGGGCCGGGAGGTCGGCGATGCCGTGCTGATCGAGGTGAGCCGCCGGATCCGGGGCCTGCTCGGTGGCGAGGACGTGGCGGCCCGGCTGGGCGGCGACGAGTTCGCGGTGCTGACCGGTGAGTCGGCGGTGCCCGCGTACGCCCTGGCCACCCGGATCGTCACCACCCTCGGCGAGCCGTACCCGCTGCCCGGGGCGACCGTGACGCTCTACACCAGCGTGGGCCTGGCCGAGCTGGCCGGCGGCGCCGACTCGGACGACGTGCTGCGCCAGGCGGACCTGGCCCGGCAGCGGGCCCGGCAGCTGGGCCGGGACCGGGTCGAGTGGTACGACCCGGACGTGGAGATCCAGCTGCACCGCCGGATGGAGCTGGAACAGCAGTTGCTCGGCGCGGCCGGGCGCGGCGAGCTGGATCTGGTCTTCCAGCCGGTGTCGGCGCTGCGCGACGGCCGCCCGGCCGGGGTCGAGGCGCTGCTCCGCTGGCGGCACCCGGAGCTGGGCACCATCCCGCCGGGGGAGTTGCTGCCGATCGCCGCGGCGCTGGGGATCACCGCCGAGCTGGACGAGTGGGTGCTCGACGAGGCGTGCCGCCGCCTCTCCTCCTGGACGGTGCGCGACGATTTCTGGCTGTCCGTGAACGTGGGACCGCGTGAGCTGCTCACCGCCCGCTTCCCGGAGCGGGTCGCCACCATCCTGCGGCGCCACGGCCTCCTTCCGGAACGCCTGGTCGTGGAGGTGGCCGAGACCTGGATCGCCGAGGACGTGCCGGCGATCGTGGCCGCCCTGGCAGGGCTGCGCAAACTCGGTGTCCGGGCCGCGCTGGACGACTTCGGGTCGGGCCAGACGTCGCTGTCACATCTGCGGCGGCTGCCGGTGGACATGCTGAAGCTGAGCCGGGCGCTGATCGACCCGCCCTCGGAGGCGGTGGTCGGCGGCGGCCCGGCGGTGCTGGACGTGGTGGTCAGTCTCGGTCGCCGGCTGGGCTTGGACGTGGTGGCCAAGGGTTTGGAGACCGACGAGCACATCGCCCGCGCGGTGGCGGCCGGCTGCCGGTACGGCCAGGGTTTCGCGCTCGGTTACCCGGGCCCGGCCGAGCGCGTCGAGGCCTACCTGGAGAGTCACCGCGGCTAGCGCGGCGGCGCCGTGCTCCCGCGTGGGGTGAGGTGCACCCGGCCCGCCTCCACGTTGCCCACCTTCGTGCCGTCGATGGCGTTGAGCAGCTCCCGGGCCGCCTGTGCCCCGTACGCCGAGATGTCCCGGCTGAGCGCGGTGAGCGGCGGGTGGACGAGGCTGCACAGCGGCGAGTCGTCCCAGGCCACGATGGACAGATCGCCCGGTACGGAGAGGCCCATCTCCTGTGCCACGGCCAGGCCGGCGACCGCCATCACGTCGTTGTCGTAGATGATCGCGGTGGGCCGGTCCCCGCCGATCAGCAGGCGCCGGGTGGCCCGGCTGCCCTCCTCGCCGGTGTAGTCGGCCGGGATGGTGATCGAGTGGTCCAGGCCTAGGGCCGCGCAGACGCCCTCGAAGGCCTTGGTCCGGTTCTGCGTGTGGAGCAGGCCGGGCGGGCCGCTGACCCGCGCGATCCGGTGGTGCCCGAGGGCGACCAGGTAGCGGACCGCCTCGGTGATCGCGCCGGCGTCGTCGGACCAGATCTGGGCGATCGGCCCGGTGTCGCCGGGGCCGCCGATCACGATCGCCGGGAGCTGGAGTTCCTGGAGGACCGGGATGCGGATGTCGTTCTCCCGGATGTCGGTGACGATCACGCCGTCGATCCGGCGTTCGCCCCACCAGCGGCGGTAGACCTCGACCTCCTGTTCGGGGGTGGCCACCACCTGCAGGGTCAGCGCGTACGACCGCTCGCCCAGCTCGGCCTCGAAACCGCTGATCAGGCCCATGAACCAGGGCTCTATGCCGAGCAGCCTGGCGGGCCGGCACAGGGTCAGGCCGACGGCCCGCGCGCGGGCGCCGGACAGTGCCCGGGCCGCGCTGTTGGCGTTGAACCCGATCTCCTGGGCGATCGACAGGATTCGCTTGCGGGTCGCCTCGGAGACGCCGGGCTGGCCGTTCAGCGCATACGACACGGCGCCCTTGGACACGCCCGCCCGCCGTGCGATGTCGGCGATTGTGGGCCGCTTCACTCAGTCTCCTCTGTCCCCACTGCCGCCGAGCTTATCGGGCGCCGGGTGCACGCCGACGGAGTCCCTCGACGTCCGACACACGCTTGATCGGTTAAGTGTTACGGCACACATCGGACAATGTAAACCTGGTGTCCGAATAATCCGGACTGGGTGGGGTTGGGAGCGCGCCCGTAACGCGGTATTGACATGGCTGAAAGCCGGGCTTACGGTTCCCCAACTTACCCGGTTCAGTGATGCGCATCTCCTTGCGGAGGAATGACATGGAACGTTTCGGACGTCGCGCCGCGCGCGTAGGGGCCGCCGGCCTCGCCGCCGCGCTGGCCATCGCCGGTTGCAGTGGCCAGGCGCTGGAGGGCAACGACTCCAGCACCGAAGGCGGCCAGGTCACCCTGAAGGTCAACTTCTGGGGTGACATGGGCCTGGATCAGCTCAAGGCCAAGTACGAGGCCGACCACCCCAACGTGAAGATCGTCCTGAACTCGGGCGAGTACAACGCCCAGCACGAGGACCTCCAGAAGAAGCTGGTCGCCGGCTCCGGCGCCCCGGACATCTCGGCCGTCGACGAGGGCTTCATCGTTCAGTTCCGCAGCCAGGCGGACCAGTTCGTGAACCTCAACGACAAGGGCGCGAGCAGCTTCGAGTCGAAGTACCTGCCGTGGAAGTGGCAGGCCTCGCAGTCCGCCGACGGCAAGCAGATCGGTCTCGGCACCGACGTCGGCGGTCTGGCCATGTGCTACCGCACCGACCTGTTCAAGGCCGCCGGCCTGCCCACCGAGCGGGACAAGGTCTCCGAGCTCTGGGGCACCTGGGACCAGTTCATCGAGACCGGCAAGACCTACACCGCGAAGACCGGCAAGAAGTTCGTCGACTCGGCGACCAACCTGTTCAACCCGGTCCTCTCGCAGCAGCCGGTCGGCTTCTACGACCCGCAGGAGACACTCCAGATGGAGGGCGGCCCGAAGGCCGGCTTCGACGTCGCCATGAAGGCGATCGACGCCGGGCTCTCGGCCAACCTGGCCAGCTTCCAGCCGAACTGGGACCAGGGCTTCACCAAGGACCAGTTCGCCGTCCTCGCCTGCCCGGCGTGGATGCTCGGCCACATCCAGAAGACCGCGCCGAACCAGGCCGGCAAGTGGGACATCGCCGCGATCCCGGGTGGTGGCGGCAACTGGGGCGGCTCCTGGTGGACCATCCCGAAGCAGGGCAAGAACGTCGACGAGGCGTACAAGTTCGTCGAGTGGCTGGTGCAGCCGGAGCAGCAGATCGAGGTCTTCAAGAAGGTCGGCAACCTGCCCTCGCAGCCGGAGTTGTACAAGAACAAGGAGATCCTGGACTTCAAGAAGGAGTTCTTCTCCAACGCCCCGACCGGCCAGATCTTCGCCACCACCGCGGAGAACCTGAAGCCGCAGTACCTGGGCAAGAAGAACGGCCCGACCCGGGTCGCCGTGGAGAACGTGATCAACCGGGTGCAGCAGGGCCAGCTGAAGTCGGCCGACGCCTGGGCTGAGGCGGTCAAGGAAGCCGAGAAGGCCTCCAAGTCCTGATCCGAACCCTTCCGGTACGGCGGGGCGGCCCTGAGGCCGTCCCGCCGTCCGGCCCGTTAGAGGAGTTGTCGTGTCGCTCACCGACGTCCGCCTGACGCGGTCCGAGGAGCCGAAGCACGCGCCCCCGCCGCGCGCGAAGTTCTGGCTCTACCGCTTCGACACCAAGACCGTGCCCTACCTGCTGATCGCGCCGTTCTTCATCCTGTTCGCGATCTTCGGACTGTTCCCGATCATCTTCAACGGCGTGGTGGCGCTGCGCCACTGGCGCCTGGACGACCCGACGCTCACCGGCTGGGCCGGCATGGAGAACTTCACCAAGCTGGCGAGCGACACCGATTTCTGGGACGCTCTGGTCAACACGTTCGGCATCTTCATCCTCTCCACCGTTCCGCAGCTGCTCATCGCGCTGATGCTGGCGAACCTGCTGAACCGCAAGCTGCGCGGCGCCACGTTCTGGCGGATCGGCGTCCTCCTGCCGTACGTCACCCCGGTGGCCGCGTCGACCCTGGTCTTCGCGGTCTTCTTCAGCCGCGACTACGGCATGGCCAACTGGCTGCTGTCGCTGGTGGGCTTCGGCGAGGAGCAGCCGCTCGACTGGCGGGCCACCACCTGGAGCAGCTGGATCGCCATCGCCACCATGGTCAACTGGAAGTGGATCGGCTACAACGCGCTGCTCTACCTGTCCGCCATGCAGGCCATCCCGAAGGACGTCTACGAGGCGGCGGCCGTCGACGGCGCCGGCCCGTGGCGTCAGCTCTGGCGGATCACGGTGCCGATGATCCAGCCGGTCGTGCTGTTCACCGTCATCCTCTCCACCATCGGCGGGCTCCAGCTCTTCAACGAGCCGATGCTCTTCGACGAGAACCCGGCACTGGCCAACGGCGGTTACGACCACCAGTGGCGGACCATCGCGCAGCTGATCTACAAGGTCGGCTGGCGTGACCTCAACCTCGGGTACGCGGCCGCGATGAGCTGGGCGCTGTTCCTCATCATCCTGATCGTGGCCGCGATCAACGCGCTGGCCACCCGGCGCCTGGGAGGCGGAAAGTGAGCACCCGCCTGTTGAGCCGCGCGCCCCAGGACACCCCGGGCACCTGGAAGTCCTACCTCGGGCTGTTCACCATCCTGCTGGTCTCGGCGTTCCCGGTGTACTGGATGTTCGTCATCGCGACGAGCACCGACGACGCCGTCATGAAGTCGCCGCCGTCGGTGATCCCCGGTGACCAGCTGATGGTCAACCTGCGCGAGGTCTTCACCCTCCAGGACGTCTACTTCACCGCCTCACTGATCAACAGCCTGATCGTGTCCCTCGCGGTGACCGCGTCGACGCTGTTCTTCTGCTCGCTGGCCGGCTTCGCCTTCGCCAAGCTGCGCTTCAAGGGCAACAACGTCCTGATGTTCGTCGTCATCCTGACGCTGACCGTGCCGAACCAGCTCGGCGTGGTCGCCCTCTACATCCTGATGGGCAAGCTGGGCTGGAACGGTCAGCTGATCGCGGTCATCGCGCCCGGCCTGGTCAGCGCGTTCGGCGTCTTCTACATGCGCCAGTTCATCGGGCACGCGATCCCGGACGAGCTGGTCGAGGCCGCCCGGATCGACGGTGCGCTCACCCTGCGGATCTACTGGACCGTCGTGGTCCCGGCGATCCGGCCGGCCCTCGCCGTGCTGGGTCTGCTCACCTTCGTGGCCACCTGGAACGACTTCCAGTGGCCGCTGATCACGCTGAACGGCACCGACTTCCCCACCTCGATGGTGGCCCTGTCGGACCTGGCCAGCGGCAACTACGTGATCTACCGCCGGGTGCTGGCCGGTGCCTTCGTCGCCACGGTCCCGCTGATCGTCCTGCTGCTCATCGGCGGCCGTCAGCTGGTCCGCGGCATCATGGAGGGCGCTCTCAAGTAGCGCCTTCCACGATCAGGTGGGTCGAGGCCCGTCCATCGCTTCCGGTGGGCGGGCCTCACCCTTTCTTTCAGACGACGGGGGTACGACCGAAGCACCGTTCCCGCCTCTGGCGTGTCGTTGCCTTCGATGCCTACCCTGAGGCCCCGTCGGAGACCCGGGATCGCAGAGAGGCCGACCGGCGATGGCACAGTCGAAGAAACGTCCCCGCACCCGTCATCTGACCAGCCCCGAGACCGTCCCGAGGCAGCACCCGATGTCCACACCGGATGTTTCGCCGGCTCCGCCGCCGGTGGCCGAGACCCGTGACCAGGACGGCCGGATCAGCTCCCGGGAGCTGGTGGCGGTCGGTTCCAGCCTGCTCCTGCTGCTGTTCCTCATCAAGATCTACGGGGTCGCGCGGTATTCGCTGACCACCACGACCGCCCTGCTCGCCGCGACTCCGGTGCAGGTGGCGCTCGGCACGGTGACCATCTATGCGTACTACATCCTGCCCGCGATCGCCCTGGGCACGATCTGGTTCGCGATCCGCTACCGTGCCCGGGTCCAGCCCGCCCTCTGGCCACTGATCCTGATCGTGGCCGCGGTGACCGCCCTGGCCTCGCCGTACTCGTACCTGCGCCGTTGCCTGGCCGTGGTCCTCACCGCGCTCTGCGTGGAGCTGGTGATCCGCCATTTCCGCCACCGATGGGCCCGCTCCAGCGACGAGCGGCTGATCAAACGCGGACACACGCTGACCGGTTGGCAGGGGCTGTCGGTCGTCTACCTGGGCGCTGCCGCGCTGGCGTTCCAGTTCATGAACAGCCTCGACGCGCCGTGGGTGTCCGCACAGGCCTTCCTGATCAACGGCACCGCCGTGACCTCCACGCAGGACCTGGGCGACGGCGTCAACGATCTCCAGGTGCGCCCGGAGAGCCGGTTCATCGGCTACCCGATCGCCGAGACCGAGGAGTGGCTGACCGTCCTGCACGCCGACACCCGGTATGTCATGCGCATCCCGCAGTCCGCCGTCGACACCCGGCTGACCTGCCACAACGAGTTCGACCAGCTAGCCGGTGACCAGCCGCTCGTGGAGAAGCTGAAGGGCCACACCTACAGCTCACCCAACCTCGACTGCCGCAAGGTGCTGGAGTACCTGGGCCGCAAACAACCCGGCCAGCCCCTCCCCACCTGGAACTGACCCACCCACCCCACCCACGGAACACCCACCCCACCCACGGAACACCCACCCCACCCCTACGGCGGTGCACTCAGCGTCCCCCGCAAAACGCCGCCGGTGTCGAGGCAAGTGATTTGCCGACGCAGCGGGGTGTGCTGCGGCGGGCACACGCCAGCCTCGACACCGGGTACAAGGCGTTTTGCCGCGGAGCGAAGCGGAGCCATCAGGCCCAGTTTTGCCGCGGAGCGAAGCGGAGCCATCAGGCACAGCTTGCCGCGGAGCGAAGCGGAGCAATCAGGCTCAGGGGACCTTGCGGTAGGCGCCGTCGCTGGCGCTGGTCGCCATCGAGGCGTAGGCGCGCAGCGCCGCCGAGACCGGGCGCTGCCGATCGACCGGCGTGTAGGGCCGAGGCCGCCGCTCCTGCTCGTGGCGGCGCTGGGCCAGGACGTCGTCGTGCACGTTGAGCGTGATGCTGCGGCCCGGGATGTCGATGGTGATCTCGTCGCCGGTCTCGACCAGCGCGATCAGGCCGCCGCCCGCCGCCTCGGGGGAGACGTGGCCGATGGACAGCCCGGAGGTGCCGCCGGAGAACCGGCCGTCGGTGATCAGCGCGCACGCCTTGCCCAGCCCTCGGCCCTTCAGGAACGAGGTGGGGTAGAGCATCTCCTGCATGCCGGGGCCGCCGCGGGGGCCTTCGTACCGGATGATCACGACGTCGCCCTCGACCACCTCCTTGCCGAGGATGCCGGCGACCGCGTCGTCCTGGGACTCGTAGACCCGGGCCGGGCCGGTGAACTTCCAGATCGACTCGTCGACGCCGGCGGTCTTGACGACGCAGCCGTCCGGGGCGAGGTTGCCGAAGAGGATGGCCAGGCCGCCGTCGACGGTGTAGGCGTGCTCGACCGACCGGATGCAGCCGCTCTCCGCGTCGGTGTCGAGCGTCGCCCACCGGTTCCGCGTGCTGAACGGCTCGGTGGTGCGGACTCCGCCGGGCGCGGCGTGGAACAGCTCCAGCGCCTGCTCGGTGGGTGATTCACCCCGAATATCCCAATCGGAAAGCCAGGTGGAGAGGTCCGGCGAGTGCACGGCGCGGACGTTCTCCTTCAAGGAGCCGCCGCGGTGCAACTCACCGAGCAGGGCGGGGATGCCGCCGGCGCGGTGCACGTCCTCCATGTGGTACTTCGGGCTGTTCGGCGCGACCTTCGACAGGCAGGGCACCCGGCGCGAGATGGCGTCGATGTCGGAGACGCTGAAGTCGAGGTCGGCCTCGCGGGCCGCGGCCAGCAGGTGCAGGATCGTGTTGGTCGACCCGCCCATCGCCACGTCGAGGGCCACCGCGTTCTCGAAGGCGTCCCGGTTGGCGATCGAGCGCGGCAGCACCGACTCGTCGTCGTTCTCGTAGAACTCCTTGGCGATCTGCACGATCAGCCGGCCGGCCTCGGTGAACAGGGCCTTGCGAGAGGCGTGTGTCGCCAGCGTCGAGCCGTTGCCGGGCAGCGACAGGCCGATGGCCTCGGTCAGGCAGTTCATCGAGTTGGCGGTGAACATGCCGGAGCAGGAGCCGCAGGTCGGGCAGGCGGACCGCTCGATCGTGTCGAGCTGCTCCTCGGTCACGTTGTCGTTGGCGGCCGCGCTCATCGCGTCGACCAGGTCGAGCTTCTCGTGCACGATGCCCTCGATGGCGACCGTCTTGCCGGCCTCCATCGGGCCGCCGGAGACGAAGACCGTCGGGATGTTCAGCCGCAGGGCGGCGATCAGCATGCCGGGGGTGATCTTGTCGCAGTTCGAGATGCAGACCAGGGCGTCGGCGCAGTGCGCGTTCACCATGTACTCCACGGCGTCGGCGATCAGCTCGCGACTGGGCAGCGAGTAGAGCATGCCGCCGTGACCCATGGCGATGCCGTCGTCCACCGCGATGGTGTTGAACTCGCGCCCGACGCCACCGGCCGCCGCGATCGACTCGGCGACCAGGCCACCGAGGTCCTTGAGGTGGACATGACCCGGTACGAACTGGGTGTAACTGTTGGCGATCGCGACGATCGGCTTGCCGAAGTCGTCGTCGGTCATGCCGGTGGCGCGCCACAGGGCGCGCGCGCCGGCCATGGTGCGACCGTGGGTCGAGGTCCGGGAGCGCAGCTCAGGCATCCCCCAATAGTGCCACCGGCCAGGCCCGGAACCACCTACGCCGTCCACAGCGCGGGACGCCGGGGGTGTCGGAATCGAAGAAGATCGGGCACAGTGTGTCCGTGCACTCACCGTCCGGTATGGATCTGGCGGGACTCGTGGGCCTGCTGGTCGCCGTCCCGGCGGTCGCCTACCTGGCCCGTTCCGGCCACCGGCACACCGGCGCTGCCCGGCGGGCGCACCTGCTGCTCGCCGCCGGTGGCGCGCTGGTCACCGCCGCGGCGCTGGCCGGGCTGGTCACCGCGCTGATCACCGGCCACCACCACTCTCCCGGGCACGCCCAGGCACTGGCCACGGCGGTGGCCGCCGGCACCGCGATCGGCGTGGTCGCCCTGCTGGCCGGGACGGTGGCGCTGCCCGGCGCCGCCCGGGGCCCGGCCGCGGCGCTCCGGCAGGTGCTGGACGGGCTGGTCATCGCGGCCGCCATCTGGTTCGTCGGCTGGGTGCTGATCAGCCGGCCGACCCGGATCCTGGGCGACGCGACGCCGTACCGGTGTCCCGCGATCGTGGTCCCGGCCGTCCTGGTGGTGCTCTCCCTCGGCCTGACCGCGGTCCTGGCGCTGCACGCCCACCGGCCGCGGCGGCACACCGTCCGGGTGTCGGCCGGTGTCGGCCTGGTGGCCGTCGCGGCGAATGTGCTGGCCGCCGGGATCTGCCGGGGCAACGACGGTCTCACGCTGGCCAGCGGCCTGTTGCTGACCGCCGGGCTGACCGTGGTGGCCTGGGCGGTGCGAGCCGCCGACCGGCCGGTCCAGGTGACCGGTGACGTGCTGGAGCGCGGCGGGGCGTATGCGGTGTTCCCGATGCTGGCCCTGCTCAGCGCGCTCGGCCACCACCTGGCCATGGGCGGGACTCTGGACGCGGCCGGCTACTTCGGCGCCGCCGTGGTGGGCCTGGCCCTGGTCGCCCGGCAGTACCTTGCGCTCGACGACGTCCGCCGCTACACGCTGCGGCTGCGGCAGAGCGAGGCGCACTTCCGTGAGCTGGCGCACACCGACCCGCTGACCGGCCTGGCCAACCGGCGTGGCCTCCAGCGGGCGCTGCGCTCCTCCACCGGGGCGGCCGCGCTCATCGGCATCGACATGGACGGCTTCAAGACCGTCAACGACATGCGCGGCCACGACGTCGGCGACGCGGTGCTGGCCGAGGTGGGCGCCCGGCTGCGGCGCAACCTGCTGGCCGGCGACGTGGCGGCCCGCCTCGGCGGCGACGAGTTCGCGGTGCTGATGCGCGGCGACGCCGACGAGGCGGTGCTGGCGGCACACCGGCTGCTCGCGGTGCTCGGGGAGCCGTACGAGGTGGACGGCGGCTCGATCTTCCTGTCCGCGAGCCTGGGCGTGGCCGCCACCGGCGAGCTGCTGCACGACGCCGACCTGGCCCTGCGCTACGCCAAGCAGCGCGGCAAGAACCGGGTCGAGCGCTACCAGGCGGGGTACGACGAGGTGCTGCGCCGCCGCGGCACGCTCACCGGCGAACTGCGGCACGCCATCGACCGTGGTCAGCTGAGCCTGGTCTTCCAGCCGGTGGTGGCGCTGCCGTCGATGCGCCCGGTCGGCGCCGAGGCGCTGCTCCGCTGGACCCATCCGGACCTGGGCCGGGTGCCGCCGGTCGAGTTCATCCCGGTGGCCGAGGAGGCCGGGCTGATCAACCGGATCGGCGCCTGGGTGCTGGAGGAGGCGTGCAAGCAGCTCGCCGAGTGGCGGGCCAAGGGGCACGACGTCTGGCTGTCGGTGAACCTGTCGCCCAAGGAGCTGCACAACTCCGACTACGCCGCCCAGGTCGCGGACGTGCTGGCGGAGTACGGCGTCCCGCCGCAGCGCCTGGTCCTGGAGGTGACCGAGCACGCCGTCGCCACCGACATGGAGGAGCTGGTCCGCCGCCTGGCCGAGCTGCGCAAGACCGGGGTGCGGATCGCGCTGGACGACTTCGGCGCCGGCTACTCGTCGCTGGGCCAGCTGCGGACCCTCCCGGTGGACATCCTGAAGATCGACCACGCGCTGGTGGCGGAGCCGGAGTCGCGCACCGGCACGGCCGCCCCGCTGGTCGACGTGGTGGTCCGGCTCGGGCACCGGCTGGGCCTGGAGGTGCTGGCCGAGGGGATCGGCACGAAGGACCAGCGGAGGATCGTCGAGGAGGCCGGCTGCCGGCTCGGGCAGGGCTCGCTGTTCGGCTGGGGCGTGCCGGCCGAGCACTTCGAGTCCCGGCTGCGGACCCTGCGCCCGGCCGGGCCGCGCCCGCTGCCGACGCCCCGGGCGACCCCGCCCAATGACGCGCCGGCCCGCAGTCAGGTGGTCCGGCTCGGCCCTGGAATGCGGCAGGTCAGAGCGCTGCTGCCGAGTGATCCGGATTTCGTCACCACCCGTGGTGATCAAAATGTGGGATCAGTTGACTCAGGCCGTGAGATGGGGCAAGGTTAGCCGCATGTGCTTCGCGTCCCGAGTACTTATCTGAGCGCACTGTCCTCGAGTGAGGAGAGTGCGCTAGGTCCCGTGCATCCGCACGAGGGCCTTTTTTGTTGCTCAAGTACCGGTGCGACCAACCCGAAAAGGTCTGAACTGCCATGACGAGACCCACTCCTGAATCCCTCGCCCACCGAGTCACTCCGGCCACCGTCGCGGCGGCCGTGAACACCGCTTCCACCACTGTGGCCCCGGTAGCCACCACCGGTGCCGGCGCGCTCGTCCGGTCGCTCGAGGCCCTCGGGGTAGAGGTCGCGTTCGGCATCCCCGGCGGAGCGATCCTGCCGGCGTACGACCCGCTGTTCGACTCGAAGGTGCGGCACATCCTGGTCCGCCACGAGCAGGGCGCCGGCCACGCCGCCACCGGGTACGCGCAGGCCACCGGCAAGGTCGGCGTCTGCATCGCGACCAGTGGCCCGGGCGCCACCAACCTGGTCACGCCGATCGCCGACGCGTACATGGACTCGGTCCCGATCGTCGCGATCACCGGGCAGGTCGGCCGGCCCTACATCGGGACGGACGCCTTCCAGGAGGCGGACATCCAGGGCATCACCCTGCCGATCACCAAGCACAACTTCCTGGTGCAGAACGCCGAGGAACTGCCCCGGATCCTGGCCGAGGCGTTCCACCTGGCGGCCACCGGCCGGCCCGGCCCGGTCCTGGTGGACATCCCGAAGGACGTGCTCCAGTCGCAGACCACCTTCCAGTGGCCGCCCGCGCTGGACCTGCCCGGCTACCGGCCGACCCTGCACCCGCACGGCAAGCAGATCCGTGAGGCGGCGCGGCTGATCGCCGCGGCGAAGCGCCCGGTGCTGTACGTGGGCGGCGGCGTGCACAAGGCCGGCGCCACCGACGGGCTGCGCAAGCTGGCCGAGCTGACCGGCATCCCGGTGGTCACCACGCTGATGGGCATCGGCGCGTTCCCCGACTCGCACCCGCAGCACCTGGGCATGCCCGGCATGCACGGCACGGTCCCGGCGGTGTACGCCATGCAGAAGGCGGACCTGCTGGTCACCCTGGGCGCCCGCTTCGACGACCGGGTCACCGGTCAGCTGGACTCGTTCGCCCCGGACGCCAAGATCGTGCACGCCGACATCGACCCGGCCGAGATCGGCAAGAACCGGCACGCGGACGTCCCGATCGTCGGCGACGCGCGGCACGTGATCGACGAGCTGATCGCGGCGGTCTCCTCCACGGCCGGCGGCGCCGATCAGTACGGGGCCTGGTGGTCGACCCTGAACGACATCCGTGAGCGCTACCCGCTGGGCTACGAGGAGCCGACCGACGGCACCCTGGCCCCGCAGTACGTGATCGAGCGGCTCGGCGAGATCGTCGGCCCGGACGCGATCTACTGCGCCGGCGTGGGTCAGCACCAGATGTGGGCGTCCCAGTTCATCAAGTACGAGAAGCCGGGCACCTGGCTGAACTCGGGCGGCGCCGGGACCATGGGCTACGCGGTCCCGGCCGCGATGGGCGCCAAGGTGGCGCAGCCGGGCACCACGGTGTGGGCGATCGACGGCGACGGCTGCTTCCAGATGACCAACCAGGAACTGGCCACCTGCGCTCTGGAGGGCATCCCGATCAAGGTCGCCGTGATCAACAACGGCAACCTGGGCATGGTCCGGCAGTGGCAGACGCTGTTCTACGACGGCCGCTACTCGAACACCGAGCTGGGCACGCACAAGCACCGGATCCCGGACTTCGTGAAGCTGGCCGAGGCGCTCGGCTGCGTCGGCCTGCGCTGCGAGTCGAAGGACGACGTCGACAAGGTCATCAAGCAGGCCATGGAGATCAACGACGCCCCGGTGGTCATCGACTTCACGGTCGGCAAGGACGCCATGGTGTGGCCGATGGTCGCGGCCGGCACCAGCAACGACGAGATCATGTTCGCCCGGGACGTGCGTCCCACCTTCGATGAGGACGACCTTTAGTCATGACCAACTGCACCGAGCGGCACCCAGCCGCAGCTGACAACGGCCTCGCAGGCGAGGGCCGGGCGGGCATGACCAAGGAGGCACAGTGACGAACAAGCACACGCTCAGCGTGCTGGTCGAGAACAAGCCCGGTGTGCTGGCCCGGGTCAGCGGGTTGTTCTCCCGGCGCAGCTTCAACATCGACTCCCTTGCGGTCGGCGAGACGGAGAACCCGGACGTCAGCCGCATCACGATCGTGGTCGACGCCGAGTCGTCCCCGCTGGAGCAGGTCACCAAACAGCTCAACAAGCTGGTGAACGTCCTGAAGATCGTGGAGCTGGACCCGGCCCAGTCGGTCCAGCGCGAGCTCCTGCTGGTCAAGGTGCGTGCCGACCGGGCGCAGCGCAGCCAGGTGCTCGAGACCGTCGAACTGTTCCGGGCGCGAGTGATCGACGTCGCTCCGGACACCCTGACGATCGAGGCCACCGGTAATCCCGACAAACTGGATGCGTTGCTGCGCGATCTCGAGCCGTACGGCATCAAGGAGATGGTCCAGTCGGGCCTCGTGGCCATCGGCCGCGGATCCCGCTCCATCACCACGGGCCCCGCGCTCCGCGCCGCCTAGTTCTCCCCGTCCGACCGCCCCACCCACCGCCCTAAGCCGGACTAAAGGCTCAACATTCAAAGAGGAAAGTCATGACCGCGGAAGTGTTCTACGACGGCGACGCCGACCTGTCGATCATCCAGGGCAAGAAGGTCGCCGTGATCGGTTACGGCAGCCAGGGTCACGCCCACTCGCTGTCGCTGCGCGACTCCGGCGTCGAGGTCGTGGTGGGTCTGCAGGAGGGCTCGAAGAGCCGCCCGAAGGCCGAGGAGCAGGGGCTCACCGTGAAGACCCCGGCCGAGGCCGCCGCCTGGGCCGACGTGATCATGGTGCTCGCGCCGGACACCGCGCAGCGCAAGATCTACACCGAGTCGATCGAGCCGAACCTGTCCGCGGGCAAGGCGCTCTTCTTCGGCCACGGCCTGAACATCCGTTTCGAGCTGATCAAGCCGCCGGCTGACGTGACCATCGCCATGGTCGCCCCGAAGGGCCCGGGCCACCTGGTCCGCCGTCAGTACGTCGACGGCAAGGGTGTCCCCGCGCTGATCGCCGTCGAGCAGGACCCGACCGGCGAGGGCCAGGCGCTGGCGCTCTCCTACGCGAAGGCGATCGGTGGCACCCGCGCCGGTGTCATCAAGACGACGTTCAAGGAGGAGACCGAGACCGACCTCTTCGGTGAGCAGGCCGTCCTCTGCGGTGGCGCGTCCGCGCTCGTGCAGACCGGTTTCGAGGTGCTGACCGAGGCGGGTTACGCCCCCGAGATCGCCTACTTCGAGTGCCTGCACGAGCTCAAGCTGATCGTCGACCTCATGTACGAGGGCGGCATCGCCCGCCAGCGCTACAGCGTCTCGGACACCGCCGAGTTCGGTGACTACGTCTCCGGCCCGCGCGTGATCAACGCGTCGGTCAAGGAGGAGATGAAGAAGATCCTCGCCGACATCCAGTCCGGCGAGTTCACCCGCCGCCTGATCGCGGACGACGACGCCGGCGCGCCGGAGCTCAAGAAGTTCCGCGAGGAGGCCGCCAAGCACCCGATCGAGATCACCGGTGCGAAGCTGCGCGGCATGATGAGCTGGGTGGACCGGCCGATCACCGAGACCGCCTGATTCATTCACGATTGAAGGCCCGGCCGGATTACCGGCCGGGCCTTTAGTATCGAAGCCCATGAGTCCCGTAGTGCTCGTCACCGAGGAACTGGCAGCGGCCGCACTCGACGTGCTGGCTGAGGATTTCGAGGTCAGGCACGTCGACGGGACAGATCGGGCGGCGTTGACGGAAGCCCTTGCCGACGCCGACGCGGTGATCATCCGGAGTGCTACCCGCATCGACGCGCCGGTCCTGGCCGCAGGGCAGCGGTTGAGAGTCGTCGCCCGCGCCGGGGTCGGCCTGGACAACGTCGACGTCCCGGCCGCCACCGCCCGCGGGGTTCTCGTCGTCAACGCGCCCACCAGCAACATCGTCTCCGCCGCCGAGCAGGCCGTGGCGCTTCTGCTGGCGGTGGCCCGGCACACCGCCGCGGCGAGCGCCGCGCTCAAGGCGGGCGCCTGGCGGCGCTCCGCGTACACCGGCGTCGAGGTGCAGGGCAAGACCGTCGGGGTGGTCGGGCTGGGCCGGATCGGCGTCCTCTTCGCGCAGCGCATGGCCGCCTTCGGGGTACGCCTGGTCGCGTACGACCCGTACGTGCAGCCGGCCCGTGCCGCCCAGCTCGGGGTCCGGCTCGTCACCCTGGAGGAGCTGCTCCGGGAGAGTGACTTCGTCTCGGTGCACCTTCCCCGTACCCCGGAGACCGTGGGTTTGATCGGGGAGAAGGAACTGGCGCTGGTCAAACCGGGGGTGCGGATCGTCAACGCGGCCCGGGGTGGGCTGGTCGACGAGCGGGCGCTGGCCGAGGCCCTCGCCGACGGGCGGGTGGCCGGCGCCGGGCTGGACGTGTTCGAGACCGAGCCGCTCACCGAGTCGCCGCTGTTCACTCTGGACAACGTGGTGGCCACCCCGCATCTGGGCGCGTCGACCGTGGAGGCGCAGGACAAGGCCGGCCTCGCGGTGGCCCGCAGCGTACGCCTGGCGCTGCGCGGCGAGTTCGTCCCGGACGCCGTCAACGTCCGCGCCGGAGGGCCGGTCGACGAGGACGTCCGCCCGCTGCTGCCGCTCGCCGAGCGGCTGGGCCGGGTGCTCACCGCGGTGGCCGGTCACCTGCCCGAACGGGTGACCGTCGAGGTGCACGGGGCGGCCGCCGGGCACGATGTCACGGTCCTGGAACTGGCCGTGCTCAAGGGGCTGTTCGCGCCGGTGGTGAACGAGCCGGTGACGTACGTGAACGCGCCGCACCTGGCCGCCGAGCGCGGCGTCACGGTGGAGACGGCGGCCGTCGAGGAGCCGGGCGACCTGATCCGGGTCCGCGGCGGGCTGCCGGACGGGCGCACGGTGAGCGTCGCCGGCCGGGCCGTCGCCACGCTCGTCGAGGTGGACGATTTCGACCTGGACCTGCCGCTGGGCGGGGTGCTGCTGTTCTTCCGCTACACCGACCGGCCCGGCGTGGTCGGCCGGATCGGCACCACCCTGGGCCGGGCCGGGGTGAACATCGCGGCCATGCGGGTCTCCCGCCGCGCGGCCGGCGGCGAGGCGCTGATGACCCTCACCGTGGACTCGTCGGTGGAGCCGGATCTGCTGGGCCGGGTGGCCGCCGAGATCGGCGCGTCCCGTGCCGCGGTGGTCGACCTCCGTACCGAGTGAGTAAGCCCGACACGCGGGGCGCGCGGCTTGCGCGTCATTAGTCCGCATCGCTAGCGTTGGTCCCAGCCGCGCGTCTCGATCGGGCCCGTCTTCGGGTGACGTCGCCCGTCCCGGGGCGAGCGGTGTGTATCCCGGCGGGACTTCTCGTCGCCACAGCCCCCTGACCGTTTGCCGCGGCCAGGGGGCTGTTCGCTTGGTGGGACTCCCGTTCCGTGTTTCGGGACGGGCGAGTAGCCTGGCCGAGGGTTGACCAGACGTGTTGGGAGATTGACGTGAGCGTGGCGCGGATCGCGGTTGTCGGCGGCGACGGCATCGGCACTGAGGTGACCGCGCAGGCCCGCAAGGTCATCGATGCCGTTCTCCCCGGCGTCGACTACAACGAGTACGACCTCGGCGCCCGCCTCTACCACCGCACCGGCGAGGTCCTGCCCCAGGCGGTCCAGGACGAGCTGGCCGGCCACGACGCCATCCTGCTGGGCGCCATCGGCGACCCGAGCGTCCCGCCGGGCATCCTGGAGCGCGGCCTGCTGCTGAGGCTCCGCTTCGACTTCGACCAGTATGTGAACCTTCGCCCCAGCAAGCTGTGGCCGGGCACCACCAGCCCGCTCTCCGGCGTCAAGGCCGGCGAGATCGACATGGTCGTGGTCCGTGAGGGCACCGAGGGCCTCTACGTCGGCGCCGGCGGCGTTCTGCACAAGAACACCCCCGCCGAGATCGCCACCGAGGAGAGCCTGAACACGCGGCACGGCGTCGAGCGGGTCATCCGCGACGCGTTCGCCCGCGCCCAGCGCCGCGACCGCCGCCACGTCACCCTGGTGCACAAGACCAACGTGCTGACCCACGCCGGCAACCTGTGGTCCCGGGCCTTCGCCGCCGTCGCCGCGGAGTTCCCCGAGGTCACCACGGAGTACCAGCACATCGACGCCGCCAGCATGTTCATGGTGAGCAACCCGCAGCGGTTCGACGTGGTGGTGACCGACAACCTCTTCGGTGACATCCTCACCGACATCGCCGCTGCCGTGACCGGCGGCATCGGCATGGCGGCCAGCGGCTCCGTCAACCCGGAGCGGAAGTACCCGTCGACGTTCGAGCCCGTGCACGGTTCCGCGCCGGACATCGCCGGCAAGGGCATCGCCGACCCGGCGGCCGCCATTCTGTCCGCCGCCCTGCTGGTGGAGCACCTGGGCAAGCTCGACGAGGCCCGGCGAGTAACCGAGGCGGTCGCGGCCGAGGTCGCGTCCCGTGCTCCGGGCGCGCCGCTGCGTACCGCCGAGGTCGGCGACCGGGTCGCCTCCGCCCTCTGAGCGGGCTTCACCCGTCACGTCACCCGCGGCCGTTGTGTTAACGGCCGTTCGGGGTAAATTCATGGGGCACTACGGGTGCCCCCGCATGCTTGTATTCTTCTGTGGAAAGCAGGTCAATTCGCCATGACTGGTGATGACAACCTCAATTTCGAAATCCGTCCGAATTCGGCACCCGTGAGCGACGCCGATCGCGTCGCCCTGCTGTCGAACCCCGGCTTCGGCCGCATCTTCACCGACCACATGGTCACCGTGCGCTACGCCGACGGTAAGGGGTGGTATGAACCCCGCGTCGAGGCTCGCGCGCCGATCCCGATGGACCCGGCCAGCGCCGTGCTGCACTACGCCCAGGAGATCTTCGAGGGTCTGAAGGCGTACACGCTGCCCGACGGCGGTGTCGCGATGTTCCGCCCGGACGCCAACGCCAACCGGTTCAACCTGTCCGCCCAGCGGATGGCCATGCCGGCCCTGCCGGTCGAGACGTTCCTCCAGTCGCTGCACGAGATCATCCGGATCGACCGCGGCTGGATCCCCGAGGACCCGGAGGGCAGCCTCTACCTGCGCCCGTTCGCCTACGCGAGCGAGGTCTTCCTCGGCGTCCGCCCCGCCACCGAATACCTCTACCTGGTCATCGCCTCCCCGGTCGGACCGTACTTCTCCGGCGGCGTCAAGCCGGTGACGATCTGGGTGTCGCCCGACTTCACCCGGGCCGCCCCCGGAGGCACCGGCGCGGCCAAGTGCGGCGGCAACTACGCGGCCGGCCTCTCGGCGCAGGCCGAAGCCGCCGAACACGGCTGCGACCAGGTCGTCTACCTCGATGCGGTGCAGCGGAAGTACATCGACGAGCTGGGCGGCATGAACGTCTTCCTGGTCCTCGACGACGGCACCCTGGTCACCCCGCCGCTGACCGGCACCATCCTTCCCGGCATCACCCGCGACTCGGTGATCAAGCTGGCCCAGCGGGCCGGCCGCCGCGTCGAGGAACGCCCGATCAGCCTCGACGAGTGGCGCGAGGGCGCCGCCTCCGGCCGGGTCCGTGAGGCCTTCGCCTGTGGCACCGCCGCGGTGATCACCCCGATCGGCACGATCCGCGGCGAGGACGGCGACTTCACCGTCGCCGACGGCGGCCCCGGCGAGGTCACCATGGGCATCCGCAAGCAGCTCGTGGAGATCCAGCGCGGCCTCGCCGAAGACCCCTTCGGCTGGGTCCACCGCGTCCTCTGACCCCTTTCCGGTACGGGTGTGCCGGCGATCAACCGCAACCACCCGAACCGCCGGCTCCACGCGGCGGGGGGGGGCCCCCCCGCCCCCCCCCCCCCCCCCCCCGCGCGCCACCCCCCACCCCAGACCACC
>NZ_JAHXZI010000023.1:158283-160279 GCF_019429605.1 Actinoplanes hulinensis
CCCTTGGCGGGTGGGGGGGGGCGGCCAACCCCCCACACCCCCCCCACCGCCGGGCCCCGGGGGGGGCGGGCCCCCCCCCGGCCCGCCCCCCCCCCGCCGGGCTGAAGCCTTCCCTAACGGATTTCCAGCCCCAGATCCTCCACCCGCTCCACGGTCACGGCTCGCCGAAGCCATTCTTCGAGCCGTTCCAGATCGGTGCACCCGGTGATTTTCGCCCGGTCATCGTCGGAGACGTCGAAGCCTCGGGTCGCGAGCACGGTCAGGATTGCACTGGCTTCGCCCTCGGCCTTGCCCTCGGCCTTGCCTTCGGTCTTGCCTTCGGCTCTGCCGGCGGCGAACTGCCGCCGCGCCCAGTCACTCTTGTACGGGTAGTCGGTGGTGGTCATGAAATCCTCCAGCAGCTTGCGGGTTGCGGCTGACAACGCCGTGAGCATGAAGTCATGGTATAGAGCCGCACGGTCGACATCGACCGCGTCGAGGGCCGCGAACAGGGCCTTGAACAGCGGAATGGGATCGGTGCGGTCAGCGTGGGCGAGGGTGGACAGCACGGTCAGTTCAGGCAGCCGCTGGGCGGCCGCCGGGTCGGTGACGACGGGAACCTCATCGGGCCCGAGGGCCACCGGAACCACCTTCGACGCAGGTGGGCCGATCTCGATCGGGTTGGCGGCCCAGCCGGCCGCACTTCCGTCCGGACATATCACCAGCAGGGCCACAGGGCAGCTCAAGCGTGCGTGCAGAGTGGCCACATAGGCCGGCCAACTTCGTCGTTTCCGGGCGTCGATCCGGAGTTGAACCTCCACCACGACGGCCAGGACATCGGCTCCCGCGCGGGTCAGTCTGATCACCGCGTCGGCGCGGTACTCGGTGGGGGCGACATCCGTCAGCTCGGCTGAGGAGAGGTGCGCCTCGTCGTACTCGGGGAGATCTCCGTGCAGCGGGCCATCGAGCAGCTCCGCAGCCAGGGAGGGCCGTCCCCGAAACATCTCGATGAGTATTTCGTGCAGGTGTGACGGCATGCGGGTTAACGTACCGCCAGTTGCTCCATGACGCTAGTCGCCTGTCACCTAGAAGGGTGACCTCAGTCGAAGTCCCCGCCCCGGCCGCGTTTCACCTGGGCCCGGCGCTTCTTGTCGGCGATGCGCCGCTCGACTGAGCCCCGGGTCGGTTTGGTGGCGCGGCGCCGGCGGGGCGGGGGCGCGATGGCAGCGGCCACGACGGAGGCGAGCCGGGCCTCGGCGGCCTCGCGGTTGCGCAGCTGCGAGCGGTGTTCCGAGGCTGTGATGGTCAGCACGCCGGTGACCAGACGGTTGCCCAGCCGCTCGACGGCCCGGTCGCGCAGCGTGGGGAGAGCACGTCGGGCCCGGCCAGGTCCCAGGACAGCTCGACCCGGCCATAGATTCAGAGGTGTTGATCTCGAACCTGAGGAGATAGCCGATTGAACACCGGAAAGCCCCTCCGTGTCGCCATCTATGCCCGCCTGAGCCAAGCCGCCGAGGAGTCTGTCAGCATCGCGCGCCAGATCGAGGCGTGCGAAGCCATCGCCAAGGCCCGCGGTTGGACCGTGGTCCAGACCGAAGCCGAGGAGGATGTCAGCGGCTCGAAGAAGTCGCCGAAGTAGCCGAAGATCACCGCGCGCATGGCCCACACACGGACGCGCCGGAGACCCCGTGGTGCGAGGGCCTCCGGCGAGGCGGTTCCGTGCGGTGGATCAGGATCCGCGAAGGATCAGGTTGCCGTTGTCAGCGGCGCCGCTCTGCGAGCCGCTTGTTTCGCTGGCGCGTTTTGCGGCGCCGCATTCCCCGCGGCTTTATCCCGCTGGCGTTTCGTTCAAGCCCAAACCACGCAGGATGTTATCGCGGTTCGCGTTTGCGCGCAGCGCGGTCAAGGAGTTCAAGCGGCCCAGCAAAGTCGTGGAAGATGCGGGGCATTTCAAGTCTTGAATCGCCGACAAGGTTTTTTCAAAACGTTGGATGCGGCTTTCGAGGTCCGTTCCACT
>NZ_JAHXZI010000024.1:0-137999 GCF_019429605.1 Actinoplanes hulinensis
AGCGGCTGGAGGCGCAGGGCGCCGACAACGTGGTGAACGTGATGGCCTACATGGGTAACGAGAAGTGGATGGCCCAGTCGTGGTGGAAGGACCTGTACCCGGGCGACGACGTGGTGGACTGGATCGGTCTGGACTCGTACGTGAGTGTGGAGAAGGGCTACTACCACTACGGCAAGTTCGCCGACCTGCTCGACCGTAAGCCCAAGGGTGGCGGCCCCGGTTTCTACGAGTGGGCGACCACGAAGCACCAGGGTAAGCCGATCATGGTTGCCGAGTGGGGCGGGTACCACCGGATCGGTAAGAAGACCGACAAGTCCGCGGTCTACAACAGTGTCATCCCGGAGTTGAAGAAGCGTCCCGCGATCAAGGCGATCGTGCACTTCGACACGAAGGCCGATGACCAGGGCAACCGGGATATCAGCATCAACAGCACCCCGGGCAGCCTCGCCGCGTTCAAGAAGCTCGCCGCCAACCCGATCTTCAACGTCAAGCTGAGCTGACAACGACACTGAGGCCGCCACCCCACCAAGGGGTGGCGGCCTCAGTGTTCGACCAGCACCGACTTCACCTCAGCGGTGATGCGGGCGTCGTACCGGCCGGTGGCGGCGGCCCACCCGGTCTCGCGCAGCGTGACGCCGGCCTTGACGTCGCGCCGGGCGGCGCCGTTGACGGTGGCCGAACCGGCACCTTTGTCCAGGCGTATCCGGATCGGGGCACCCGCCTGGGTGCGAACGACGAACTCGCCGAGCGTGCCGGTGACCGTCAGCGGGACCGTGCCATTCGGCTTGGACAGTGTCAGCGCGCCGCGCGGGACGTCGCCGGCGAGTGCGAGGCCCGCGAGACCGCCGGCCCGCGCGTCCACGTCGAGTTCCCGCACCCCGTCGGTGACCTTGAGCGTCCAGGCGACCGTGGAGTTGAGCACCACCTCCGCGCCCGCCGTGACGACCGCGCCGGGCGCCAGGGCGAGCAGCGAGCCGTCGGCCGATTCGGTCAGCTGAGGTGCGACGTTCGGGTCGAGCGCGGCGACGGTGAACAGCGACTCACCCAGCGCCGCGGTGCGGATGCGCAGGCTGGTAGCCGCGCCGGTGATCTCCAGCCGCCGCTGCTTGACCGCGCCGAGCGGGGCGGTCAGCGGCACCGGCGCCGGGATCGCATCGGACGGGGCGGGCTGCGCGGTCGCCGCCGCGCGCGGCGAGGGCTGCTGGTAGGCCTCGGTCTGGCCGAGAATCACCCCCACGGTCAACGACACGAGTACGGCCGTGAACCCCAGCAGCCGCCACGGCCTGCGGACCTGCTCGTAGATGAGCACGACCCGTCCCACGTCCGGTGGTGGCCGGCGGCCCCGCACGGTCGGGGCGGCCGGCGCGTCGGCGAGTGAGACCGGCCGTCCCGGAAGGGGAATGGTGGGCCGGCCGGCTGCCGGAACGCTGGACGGGGCGCCGGTGAAGACCCGCTGACGGAACTCGGGGCCGGCGGCCTCCGCAGACACGTCGCGACGACGGTCGGACTGGTCAGCCACCGGCACCTCCGCTCACCGGGACACCTGCCCCGCCGCTACGGGATACGGAAGGCGAACCCGTGTCGGATCGATGAAGATCGTCGATTTCTGAGGATACGGCGTCGCCGATTCGACGGTGGCGCCGACCGGTGTTGGCTAGGGTCGGTTTACCCCGCTCGGAGGAGGTTCGCCGTGCCCGCGGAGTCCCGGTTCGTGCTCGACTTCGCCGACATCGACGCCGGCATGCTGCCCGAGGTCGGTGGCAAGGCGGCCAATCTGGGGAAACTCGTCCGTGCCGGGTTGCCGGTGCCGCCGGGTGTCTGCGTGACGACCGATGCCTACCGGCAGGCGGCCGATGCGGCGCCCGGCCTGGCCGGGATCATCGAGGAGCTGACCGCCACCGCCCCCGACGACCTGCCGCGGTTGACCGGGCTCGCCGGGCGGGCCCGCGAGGCGCTGCTCGCGGCACCCCTGCCGGCCGAGGTCGCCGCCGCCGTCGCCGACGCGTACCGGGGCATGGACGCGGTCGCGGTGCGTTCCTCGGCCACCGCCGAGGACCTTCCGTTCGCCAGCTTCGCGGGCCAGCAGGACACCTACCTCAACGTCGTCGGCGAGACCGCGGTGCTCGACGCCGTACACCGTTGCTGGGCTTCGTTGTGGACCGACCGGGCCGTCACCTACCGCGCCGCGAACGGCATCGACCACCGCGCCGTCCGGCTCGCCGTGGTGATCCAGAAAATGGTCCAGTCGGCGGTCGCCGGTGTGCTGTTCACCGCCAATCCGGTCACCGGCCGCCGCCGGGAGGCGGTCATCGACGCCAGCCCGGGCCTGGGCGAATCGGTGGTGTCCGGCACGGTCAACCCCGACCACTTCGTGGTCGACACCGCCACCGGCAGGATCCGCGACCGCCGGCTCGGCGACAAACAGACCTTGATCAGAGGGGTACGGGGAGGAGGCGTCGAGCACGTCACCACACCCGGCGACACCGGTCGCGCCTGCCTGACCGACGCGCAGGTCCGGGCGGTCGCCGTCCTCGGAGCCCGGGTCGAGGCGAGCTACGACGGCCCGCAGGACATCGAGTGGGCCATCGACCCGGACGGCGCCCTGTGGCTGACCCAGGCCCGGCCGATCACCACCCTCTACCCGCTGCCCGCCGCCCGGGACGGCCTGCGAGCCTACCTGTGCGTCACTCTCGCCCAGGGCCTGATCCGGCCGATCACCCCGCTCGGGCTGGCCACGTTCCGGCTGTTCAGCAGCAGTGTCGCGGAGTTGTTCGGCCGCCCGCTCGCCGACCCGGTCGCCGGTGCGGCCGCGGGCGCCCAGGCCGGCCTGCGCATGTTCGTCGACCTGACCGGCGTCCTGCGGAGCCCGGCCGGCCGGATGATCGTGCCACGGCTGTTCGACGTGATGGAGGCGCGCGCCGCCGTGGTGATGCGGTCCCTGTTCGACCGGCCCGAGTTCGCGCTCACCCAGCGTTCCGTGCTGCCGTTCGTCGCCCGGCTCGCGGATGTCGCCGTCCGGCACCGGCTGCCGCTGCACGCCGTACGCGCGCTGCGAAACCCGCAGCGGGTCCGCCGTGACCTCGACGACCTGGCCGACCGCGCCCGCCGCAGCCTCGACCTGCCCGCCGGCACCACCGCCGTCACCCGGCTCGACCAGGCCGAACAGGTCCTCGTCCACGAAGGCATCAGCGCCGTCATGCCGATCGCCGCACCGGCCGCGCTCGCCGGGTTCGGCCTGCTCGCGCTCGTCGGCCGGCTGGTGCCCGATCTGGCGCCCGGCGAGTTGCAGACCGTGCTGCGCGGCCTGCCGAACAACGTCACCACCGAGATGGACCTGGCCCTGTGGCAACTGTCCGGCCGGATCCGCGCCGCCGGCGAGACCCTCGACTCCGATCCCGGCACGCTGGCCGGCCACTATCACGCAGGCACCCTGCCGCCGGTCGCGCAGCAGGGCCTGGCCGACTTCCTCGACCGGTACGGCCACCGGGCGGTCGCCGAGATCGACCTCGGTCTGCCGCGCTGGTCCGAGGATCCCCGGCACGTGCTCGGTGTGCTCCTCAACTACCAGCGTCTCGACGACCCGGCCGCCGCACCGGACGCGGTGTTCGCGGCCGCCGCCCGCGAGGCCGAGGAGATGATCGCGACCCTGACCGGCCGCGCCCGTGGCGGGCTGCGCCGCCGCGCCGTCCGGTTCGCGCTGGACCGGGCCCGGGCCCTGGCCGGGCTGCGGGAGTTCCCGAAGTACTACTTCGTCGTGGTGCTCGCCGCGGCACGCCGGCAGTACGCCGCGGTCGGCGCCGAACTGGCGGCCGCCGGCCGGATCGACACCGCCGACGACGTCTTCTTCCTCGACCTGCCGGAGATCCGCGCCGCGCTCGCCGGCCGCGACCAGCACGCCGTGGTCGACGCCCACCGCGCCGAATACGACCGGGAGATGCGCCGCCGGCAGATCCCGCGGGTGCTGCTGTCCGACGGCACCGAACCGGAACGCGAACTGCCCCGCCCGGCCGCGCCGGACGGCGCGCTCTGCGGCACCCCGGCCTCCTCCGGTACGGTCACCGGCCCGGCCCGGGTGATCCTCGACCCGGTCGGCGCCCACCTCGAACCCGGCGAGATCCTGATCGCCCCGTCCACCGATCCCGGCTGGACGCCGCTGTTCCTCACGGCCGGCGGCCTGGTCATGGAGATGGGCGGCGCCAACTCGCACGGCGCGGTGGTGGCCCGTGAATACGGCATCCCGGCCGTCGTCGGTGTCCCCGACGCCACCACCCTTCTGCACACCGGCCAGCAGGTCACCATCGACGGCGCCACCGGCCTGATCACCAGCGCAGACTGACGACCCACCTCGTCGCGGGCACGTCCCGTATCGAACGAGTGTCTGCTGTGGACGACAATTGCCGGGGTTTGTCGTCCTGTTCCCCATGCGCTCCGAGTGACCACCGGAACAGGCCCGATCGGGCCATCCCTGACGTCGAGAACGCGGTTAGATTCGGGCGACGCGTGTCACGAAGATTCGTGGAGATCAATCTGATCGTCTCGTTCGGGGGAACCATGCGCATCCATTCCCGTAAGGGGGTCGTCGGCGTCGTATCGGTCGCCGCGACCCTGGCCCTACTCGTCGCCCAGCAGGCGCCGG
Source organism: Actinoplanes hulinensis (assembly GCF_019429605.1). Lineage (NCBI taxonomy): Bacteria > Bacillati > Actinomycetota > Actinomycetes > Micromonosporales > Micromonosporaceae > Actinoplanes > Actinoplanes hulinensis. The sequence continues at coordinate 4,637 of NZ_JAHXZI010000024.1, forward strand.
CCGCCGCCACCCCACCCGATGCCCTGTTCGCCAAGATCCTGGTCAAACAGGTCACCGGAGCACACGCCAAGCAACACCTCGACGCCCTGCAGAGAATCGCCGACGCCAACGGCGGCAACCGTGCGGCCGGGACGCCCGGCTACACCGCCTCCCGCGACTACGTCGCCAACAAGCTGCGCAAAGCCGGCTACAAGGTCACGCTCGACCCGATCAACTTCGTCGAGGCATGGACGGAGAACAGCCCGCCCACGCTGAACCTGACCGCTCCGAACAGCAAGACCTACGTCCCCAACGAGGACTTCCACACCTTCCAGCCCTCGCCCGCCGGCGATGTGACCGCACAGGTCCAGGGTGTCGACCTCACCTTGCCGCCGACCCCGGCACCGACCTCGACCAGCGGATGCGAGACCGCCGACTTCAACGGCTTCGTGGCCGGCCGGATCGCGCTCATCCAGCGTGGCACGTGCGCGTTCGCCACCAAGATCCGCAACGCCGGGTTCGCCGGCGCCTCCGGGATCATCGTCTTCAACGAGGGACAGCCCGGGCGTACCGACGCCTTCCCGCTCGACATCGGGGAGTGGCGGGCCGGGATCCCGATGGTCTTCGCCGACTTCGCCGTCGGCAACGAACTCGCCGCCAATCCCGGGACCACCGTCCAGCTCAAGGTCGACTCCACCCTGACGCTGGGCACCAACCACAACGTGATCGCCGAGACCCGGACCGGCAACCCGAAGAACGTCGTGATGGTCGGCGCCCACCTCGACAGCGTGGAAGTCGGCCCCGGCATCAACGACAACGGCTCGGGCACCGCCGCGATCCTCGAGACCGCCCTGCAGATGAAGCACTTCCCGGTCAAGAACAAGGTCCGCTTCGCGTTCTGGGCGGCCGAGGAGATCGGGCTGCTGGGCTCCGACCAGTACGTCGAGGGCCTGTCCACCGCCGAACGGGACCGGATCAAGCTGTACCTCAACTTCGACATGGTGGCCTCACCCAACTACGCCTACAAGCTGTACGACGGCGACAACTCCGACGCGGTCGGCTCGCCGGCCGGACCGCCCGGCTCCGCGCAGATCGAGAAACAGCTGGAGGCCTTCTTCGACTCCCGCGGACTCGGCCACGTCGGCACCGACTTCGACGGCCGCTCCGACTACGGCCCGTTCATCGCGGTGGGCATTCCCGCGGGCGGCATCTTCACCGGCGCCGAAGGCATCAAGACGCCGGAGGAAGCGGCCCTGTTCGGCGGCACCGCCGGCGTCGCCTACGACATCTGCTACCACCAGGCCTGCGACACCACCGCCAACGTCAACCTGACCGCGCTCGACGTCAACGCCGACGCCATCGCCGACTCGACGGCCAGATTCGCTTTCAACACCACCGCCATCCCCTGAGCCGACCCTCCGGTGGTGAAGCGGTACTTCACCACCGGAGGCCCCAGCCGGATTCTCGATAAAGGCCTCCGTGATCTCCGAGAGCTCGGGACGCCGGCGATCGAGGCGATCTGCGCGATCTCGGTGCTGTTGATACGGTCTGCGTGACTCCGGGAAGGTGATTTGTTGTTGAAGTTCCAGTTCGAGTGCCGGCCCGTCGCCGAGGTTTCTCCGTGGGGTAGCAGCCAGCCGACACTGCACTGGTTCGGGCTGAGCGAAGGCTGGTTCTGGTTCGACAGCGAGGATCGGGAGGTCCTGCGCTACCGCGAGGAGGCGGTCCGCCGTTGGGATCTCAAGCGGCCGTACCCGGACTACTACATCGCCCGGATGTGGGAAGACCTGATACTGCTGCGCTGGGTGCTTGAGGAGCCGGTGCCCGAAGACCTCGTGCCGTTCGTCGATGGGACGTTCCCGAGCCGCGAGTTTCCGGACGACGACGTTTTCGGCGCTGATGTCGACGTTGCTTTCAATCTGCAGAGTGACTTCAACATCTATCTGGGCTATCTGACGGAGTCGCCAGCCTTGAAATGTTGGCGGCACAGCGTCGAGGGCGGCGACGTGGTGACGCTCAGCCAGCAGCTCACGACGCAGGAACGAAACACGTTCGACGGGCCGCCCCGGCTGGATGTCAGATTGCCGGCGGCGGAGTTCTTCGCGGCGATCGAGGACTTCGACCGGCGATTCATCGCCGCGATGGAAGAGCGTGTGGTGGAGCTGGAACGAAGCGGACCACCCACCGGCGTCGCTCTCGACCTGAACCAGTTGCGGCGAGAGCACCTGCAGCGCAGCCGCTGGCTGGAGCAGCGCCTGTCCGTGCCACGGAAGGTCGACTGGGCCGCGGTCCGGACCGGAGTCGCTGAGATCTCTACGTGGCCGTTTGCCGTCGAAGTGTGATCCGAACCAACCGTCGGCAGGAGATATCAGCTGGTGATGCGGCCTTCGGCGGTGTCGACCACGAAGCACGCGCAATCCAGGATCTCCAGAAGCGCGGCCCGGGCCCGCCGGATCGCCTCGTCGTCGATGTCGAGGTACAGCCGGCAGTCGCGTGGGAAGCTCAGGCCCGTCGCGGCCCGGGGGCCGAATTCAAGGCACAGCTCGCGGCCGATTACCACGCGCCTTCGCGCACTCACCACCACGGTCGCGGTGAGTGACTCCCGCCGGGTTCCCGTGGCGCGACCGGCGTGACGGCCGGGAGCAGCATCCCCGGATGCTTGGCGACCGCCACCGCGACCACCCACCTGGAGCGAGCGGCAGCACATGCGGGGGTGTCCAACCGATCTGCGCCCGGCGGGGGCGGCACAGGCGGGAGTGGGCAGCGAGAGGGGCCGAGCGGGCGGAACGGCCATGATAGGAACGGGACGAGGACACGCGTACAAGAAGAAGAAGCTGGAAGCGAAACGCGGACCTCGACCGGCGGCCCGCCGCTGACCGACGATCTGGTCCGATGCCTGAATCCTGAGCTACGTTTCGCCGATCTGACGGACGACCTGGCCGAGATCGGCTGTCCGATGACTGACGGTTGGCCATGGATCTGATCCCAACCGCTAACCGGTACGACGTCGGCTCAGCGACCGCTCAGCCAGGTACGCGGTCGGGGCGATCATCAGCCGGTACGGCAGCCTCACCAGCGGACTCGGCAGTCGCGGATGCCGTTCTTCGAAGGCGACGCGAGCTCGGAGGTGTTCTTTCGACAGGAGCCGGGGCTGTTCGGCGCGGAACTCTATGGCGACGAGGTGCTTGACGCTCTTGTAGCCGTACTGGCTGGGGGACACGAGCCGCAGCGGCGCACCGTGTCTGTCGTCGAGGGCAACGCCGTTGAGACGGGTCGCCAGTAGTACGTCGTCGGCGACGGCGTCTTCCCAGGTGAGGACGGCCTTGTGGCGATCGCCCGCACGGGCGACCAGGTACGGCGCGGGCGTGTTGGACATCCCCACCGAGGCGAGGACCTCCCGCAGCGGAACGCCTGTCCATACCAGCCCTGTCACCGACCACGTCGTGACGCAGTGGAAGTCGGCCGTATGGTCACGCGGTCCGAGCGCCCGCAGGTCAGCGGCGGTCAGAACGGCGACCAACTCGCCTTCGTTCTTGATCTCCAGTCTGGGTTCGGTCGGCATGGTGGGCGGAGGAAGGTGGGGCAGGTCGCTGAATCGGGGCATCTCCGCCATGAGGCGTTGCCCCGGCGGCAGTCCAGCGGCGCGCCGCGGCCAGTAGCGCATCGTGCGATTCCCCCTTCACCTGACGGTGCCGGCCTGATCGGTCGCGTACTTCCCGCTGGATTCCCCTGGCAGCCGCGAGTAAGCAGTCGAGGTCAACACCTCGACAAGAGCGCTATGCGACGCGTTTGTCCTCCACGTGTACGACGTTCAGTTCGCGACCGTCGCGGTCCCGCTTGGTGCGGCCGTGGAGGCCCACCTCAAGATCGGTGCCGTTCGTGATCTCGTCGGGGCCGACGTACGTCAGCACGTCGTTGTGATGCCCGTAGACCACCCACCCGAGGCCGGGCTCCAGGGTGAGGGTGCCGAAGTCGCCGGCAGCCGAGCCGGCAAAGACGGGTCCGTACTCACGCAGAATGTCCACCGCCTGCTGGGCCAGATCATCGGCCGGGCCGGGCGCGGGCAGCACGACGCACGTGGCGTGCGCGAACACCACCCACGATTTGCCGTCACCTCGAATGATCCGCCGCCACACCTCGGCCAGCTCATGCTCCGCCATGGGGAAGATCATGACGTACTCCAGCCACCGCCGCCGCCCCCTCAACACGTCGGGACACGCGTCAGCCGGAGTGGTAGTAGGCCTTCGCGATCACGCGCAGTGCGTGGGTAGGGCCGAGGTAGCGGCCGTCGGCAGGGTCCACCGAAGTGCACCTGGCCCACGGGCACGCCAGGGCGAAATCAATTGGCCGGACAGCGCCCGGGGTGGCAGAGTTCCGCATCGATCAGATCTAGCCGGACGACAAGGTGGGCCGATGCCGTTGCTGCGCCAGATCCGCGCCGATTTCGATGCCGGCACGATCGTGATGTACCAGGCGTTCGGGCCGGCGATCGCGGATGCGGCGCTGGCCGCCGGGCGATTCGTGGCGCCGTTCTCGTTCACCCGGATGACCTGGATCAAACCGTCCCTGCTGTGGTTGATGCACCGCAGCAACTGGGCTCGCAAGTCCGCCCAGGAACGTATTCTGGCCGTCCGGATTACCCGCGCCGGCTGGGAGCAGGCGCTGTCGCAGGCGGTCCTCACCGCGCCGGTGCCGGCCATCCACGGCAGCGCGGCCGCCTGGAACACGGCGTTCGACGCCGCGAGCGTGCACGTGCAGTGGGATCCGGAACGCTCGGCACGGGGAGCGGCGCTCAACCACTACAGCATCCAGGTCGGCGTCGGCCGTGCGCTGATCCGCGCGTACGCCGAGCAGTGGATCGTCGGCCTCGCCGACCTCACGCCCACCGTGCACAAGATCGATGCGCTGATCCGGGCCGGTCAGGCCGCCAAGGCCCAACGACTGCTTCCCCCGGAACGCCCTTACCCACTCGACGCCGCAACCGCCCGCCGCATCCAGGCGGACGCGGCATAGGGACGCGACCGGCGGTTATTCATGTGTTTCTATGGTGCGTGCGATCGGTTCGTCGAGGGGAATCGCCTGATGTCACGCGTGCTCGGGCCGATCCGTATGTCTGGGACCGTAACGACTCGGTGATCAACCAGAGTGACCTGAGGCTCATGGCCGAGGGCGGTGCGGGCGCGGACACACTCGTCGGCCGACGGGCGCGTCGGCGATGCTGTCCACGTTGACCTCGGGGTGAGGTGGTGACGGGCGCTCGTCGTCAAGAGTCGCGATGGCGCGGCGAAGCAGGTTGATGACCGAGGCGGTGACGTATTCGACCGCAGTCCACACGTCTCGCCCGTGCGTGACCACCTGACCGGAGCGGCCCAGCGGCCCTGGATCGAGGTCGACGGCCGCGAAGTTCATGCCGTGGTCGCGGGCGAAGGTCACCCCGCCGTTGCTCGACGACACCCGGCGTACGTGGCCGGCCGGTACGCAGTCGAAGATCATCGCGTCGTCGAACAGGCCGTCGTGATAGCCGGGATGGTTCTTGCGGTTCCACTCGACGAGCACGTCGAGGGGTACGAGGACGAACGGGTCGAGTAGTCCCGACTCGGCGCGGTCGCCATGGATCAGCCGGTGGAGGGCTCGGGGGTCCTCCGGCAGCCGTACCCCGAGGCGCTGTTCCCCGGCGGCCGATGGGATGCGCGCAAGCGTGCTCGCGCTGACCTATCCCCGTGGACGGCGAATGCGATCGACGCGGTCTTCGACCGCGTCAGGCTTGTGCATGCCCACGCGTGCTCGTCGTCGCAGCTTGGATGCGACAACGTCGCCCAATGGCGCGTCGGGACACTTACGCCACCGCTTGGTTACCCACATCGACTTCTTGGCCGATAGCCGTTCTTCGACCCGCTCCGCGACCCGCTCGGCCAATAGCCCGGTTGCTCCGGCGAGGAGTTGATGCTCGCGATGCCGGTCGGCGCGGTTGGGGGTTCGCTTGTTGCGTCGGATGTTCCTACGAGAACTCTTGTCGTTCTCGCCGTAGCTGTTTCGCCGGTCTTTGGCGTAGCTCAGCGCCTTCTTCTCCTGCGGACTTCTACCCGTCGCCACGTCCACCCATCCGGTCGATCCTGAGCCAATCCTCCAGGGCTGGCACCTGCCGGTCAACCGAGATCGGCACCCCGCTTCCCGCTCCCGAGACCGACAAGCGGCCAGTAGGGATGTCGGCCCGAGCGTCATGGATCCTTGGCCGATGGGTATTCAGGTCGAGCTGCGTGTGGCCGACAAACGGGCGCGACGGCTGCCAGATCCAGCCGGCGGGTTCTTTGACGCTGCCGGCGACTGAGCGCGCCGTACGTCGAGCGCGCGACTTGCGGTGTCCGAAGCGTTCCACGAGGGAGCGCCAATCGCTGTTTATGCTGGTAGTTCGCTTCAACGGGACGCGGAGTTCCCCATTCCCGCCCTCGCCGTCGTGGATCTGCACCCGGTAGTGTGCCGTGCCCGGTGCGCCGTCACTTGTGCTCCGTGCTGGGCATGCGATGTATGCCGGGGAGTCGAACCCCAGCGCCTGCCCTCGGCGCGCCAAGAAAGGAGCCGATTTGCCCGCCGGCTCTCGGGTCTGTGCACGCCTCCACGTCGGCTACCTGCTCCGCGTCTCTCAATCGAGCAGGTCGGCCTCCCAGTTGGTCCGCTGGATCAGCGTGTCGACCTCACGTAGCTGCCGGGCGAGGTCGTCCGCCTGGCGTCGCAGGTCGGCCACCGGCAGCGCCGGGATCATCTTCAGTTCGGAGCGCAGCTGCCGGAACCCCCGCTGGCCTTCGCCGGCCGCGGCGTCAGCCGCCGAGGTGACGATGCCGTGTCGCAGGCGCAGGACGTCGCGGCGGGCGAGCGCGTCGGTGAGGCTGCCGCCCTCGACCGGGGTGGCGGCGTTGGTCCGGTTGATCCGCCGGATCAGCGACTCGAGCTCGTCGAGCACCGCGCCGGCCTCGGCCAGCAGCGACGTGGCGTCCTCGGCCGGCGTCTCACCTTCCTGGTAACGCGCGCTGCCGGTGACCCGGGAACGGAGCTGTTCAGCGCGACGCGACGCATCTGCGCGCAGCGCGAGAGCCTCGGCAAGTTTCATGGGCACCAGTATGGCAATCCAAGATCGACACCGCGCGCCAATTTCTTGCCCGGCGTTGCGTGGGCTCAGCGTGTAGGGGTCAGGTCCCGGATGGTGTCTCTGTTCCCAGGTTGCCGTGGACCGCGGGATCCGGCGACAACAGTTCGCAGGAGCGTGGCGGCACTCGGGACGGCCGCCGCTGCCTATGGCGTGATCGGGTACTGCCGTATCTACGCGTCGAGAAGCAAGGCAGCAATGATGAAATTGGCGGGTTTCACCTTGACGAGACCTTGAGACCGGCCCGTCGAGCTTGTATCGAGCCGCTAGCCTTAATCGTCATGGTGATGCCCATGCGCCAACCCGTTCCACCCCCGCCGCGCCGCACGCTTCGGACGGTGGTGATCGTTGTCAGCATTGTGATGGTGCTGTGTACATGTGTGGCAGCCGGGGGTTACTTCTTCATCCGCGGGATACAGCAGGCAACCGGACCGGCCAGTCAGGCCGCCGAGGAATTCGTCGCTGATCTGGAATCGGGTAATGCCGACGCCGCTTATGGTCGGCTCTGTGCCAGTACGACGAGCAATTTCACGCGCGAGGCATTTGTTCAAGGGCTCAGCGGGCAGTCCGCCATTCGTAGCCACGAGATCATCGGCGTGAACGTTTCGAACGTGAACGGCCGGGTATCGGCAACCGTTACCGCGAATCTCACCCTCGATAGCGGCTTTGTCGACCGGCACACGTTCACGCTTGTCCAGGAGGATGGGCAGTGGAAGGTGTGTGGGCAGCCGTTCTGACGAGAGGCGGGCTACGAGCGGGTGTCCAGGCGGACGTCGCCGATCTCGACCGTCCAGAGCAGGTCGGTGAGGTGGTCGAGTGCCTTCGCCAGGTAGCGCCGATAGGTGCTCAGCGGCAGCCCGAGGATCTGCGCGGCGGCCTCCTGGCTGGGCGCCGCCCGCAGGTACGTCCGGTCCAGCACCGCCCGCAGCCGATCACCGCGGGGCTCCGCGCCCAGCCGAGTGATCCCGTCCTCGATCACGGCCCGCAACCGGTCGACGTCCGGCCCGGTAGCGGTGGCGGCGAGCGCGGTGCCGAGCAACGGACTGCCGGCGAGACGGTCGGGCCGGTGCAGCGCCTGCAACGCGGCCCGCACCGCGGCGGCGAACCGCACACGGTCCAACGGCGGCGGCCGCAGCAGCGCGGCGGGCGGCGGCCCGGTCGCTCCGGTGCGCCCGCGCTCATGCATCAGGTCGAACCAGGTGTCGACCGGGATGCGCCGCCAGTCGATGCCGTAGACGACATGCCGTCGGCCGCCGGAGTCCACCTCGACCAGCCGGGCGAACGCCATGTAGTCGAAGAACGGCCCCCAGTGCTCAGGGTCGACGGTGACGATGAACGACCAGGCCAGCGGGTGGGTCAACCATTCGACGATGCTGGAGACCGGACCGGCCAGCAGCGCGTACCGATCACGTTGATGCTCGTCGGCGCCGGACAGGAAGCGGGAGATGTCGACGAGTTCGCCGGGGCGGGCCGGTGCCTCCCGTGCCACGTGGGCGAGCACCGCCCGTACCACCGGATCCCGTTCCTCCAGCCCGGAACCGGTGGGGCACAGCAGGTTGAGGGCCAGCCCGGCGACGCGACCGGCGCTTCGTACCACGCTGAGCTGTTGGGGTTGGACCGTGAGCCACGCCCGGGCGAGGTCGGCGCTGGCCGGCCCCTCGAATCGTTCGATGACGGCGCACACCTGGTCGTGTTCGTCCGGCCGGGCGGTGACGACCCTGGTCGAGCCCTGCGCCCGCAGCCCGGCCAGCGTGCCGGCGAGGGGACTGCTGCGCAACATGAAGAACAGTTGCTGGGCGTGTACCTGCCGATCCGGGCCGGTGGCGGCGCGCAGCCGGGACACCGCCTCGATGTAGACCGTCCAGCGGGTCCGGCGGAACGGTTCCGGGGCGCGCCGCTCGAACTCGGCATGCAGCACGTCGCGGACCAGGTCGTGGATCGACAGCCCGTGCGGGCCGCTGGTGATGAACGGCTGGGCCGCCAGCCATCGCCACACCGCGGGCGCGTCGGCGCCGACCAGGCGGCGCAGCAGATCCTCGGTGGTCAGCCAGGCCACCGCGCACGTGGCCAGGCTGGTCAGATACGCCTCACCGGGCACCTCGCGCAGGAACGACTCCAGCAACGCGGAGATCAGATCCGGCGCGTCCGCGAGGCTGCCGGGCACCCTCCCGGCAGCCGCCAGATCGGCCAGCAACGCCATGGTCAGCGGATGGCCGCGCGCGAGCGTCAGCAGATGCGGGCGCAGGTCCGGCGCCACTCCGGCGTGGGCGAGCAGGTCGCCACCCTCGGCGTGGCCGAGCGGGCGAAGATGGTGCACCGCGGTCAGGTCACCCCAGCCGGGATCGGTACGCCAGGGCGCGCTCGGCGGATCACGCCCGGCCAGCACCACGACGGCGTCCGCGCTCAGGGTGGGCAGCAGCGTGTCGCGCAGCCAGCCGTCGACCGGGCTCAGCTGCTCGTATCCGTCGACCAGCAGCACCGCGCCGGCCGGAAGATCATCGCGATCACCGAGGGCGAGCCGGATCGCGGCCGCGACACCCGGCGGCGCCGCGTCGATGTCACGACCATCGATGTGTACGGGGATGCGCCCGGCCACCCGCACCCGGGCGGCGAACTCGTGCAGCAGGGTGGTCTTGCCGATGCCGCCCTCGCCGTGCACGAACAGCACCCGGCACGTGCCGCGCCCGTGCAGGGCGTCGTCGAAGCAGGCGAGTTCCCGCTCCCGGCCGACGAAACGCCGCCGCCGCGCCGCCTCCAGCAGGTCACCGAGGTTCCCCGACATGCCCCCACTGTTCCCCCGCCGCACCGTTTTGGACAGTGTTTGACGCCGTTCTGACGTGGACGGTGAGCGCCGATCCGGCCGACCCTCGGTACATCACTGCGACACGGAGGTGCCCGATGTCCCGGATCATCGTTCTCGGTGCCGGCCTGTGCGGCCTGTCCACCGCCCTGCTGCTGGCCCGCGACGGCCACCAGGTCACCGTTCTGGAACGGGACCCGGCCGAGCCGCCGCCCGACGGGGAATGGGCACACTGGCAGCGGTCCGGCGTCAACCAGTTCCGGCTGCCCCACATCCTGCTGCCACGCTGGCGCGACCTGATGGACCGCGAACTACCCGATGTCCTCGCCCGTCTCGAAGCCGTCGGCGGGCTGCGGATCAACCTTCTCGACCTGCTGCCGGCGTCGCAGCGCGGCCCCTGGCAGGCCGGCGACGAGCGCTTCACGACCGTCACGGCGCGCCGCCCCGTACTGGAAGGGGTTCTGGCCTCGATCGCCCCCGGCGCCGCCGGCATCGAGATCCGGCGCGGGGTCACCGTCACCGGTCTGCTCACCGATGACCAAACCGCGGATGTACGGATCCCGCGCGTGTCCGGTGTGCTCGCCGAGGGCGGGCGCACCTTCCGCGCCGACCTGGTGGTGGACTGCTGCGGACGGCGCTCGCCGTTGAGCGCGTGGCTGTCCGCGGCCGGCGCCCGGCATCCGGCCGAGGAACGCGCCGACTGCGGTTTCGTCTACTTCAGCCGTGACTTCCGGACCCGCACCGGATCCCTGCCGCAGGGCCGCACCGGGGTCCTGCAACGCCACCAGTCGATGTCGATCCTGACCGTGCCCGCCGACAACGGCACCTGGAGCATCGTCCTGATCGCGAGCAGCCGCGACCGGGCCATGCGGGCCTTGCGCGACCCCGCCCGGTGGGACGCCGCGCTCGCCCTCTACCCGCTGGCCGCGCACTGGCGCGACGGCGAACCCGGCCCCGGCGTGGACGTCATGGCGGGGATCGAGGACCGGCACCGGGACCTGCTCGTCGACGGAAACCCGGTGGCCACCGGCATTCTCGCCGTCGGCGACTCGTGGGCCTGCACCAATCCGTCGCTCGGGCGCGGCGCCAGCATCGGCCTGCTGCACGCCGTCGGCCTGCGCGACGTGCTCCGTGACACCGGCACCGCCGACCACGACAAACTCGCACGCCGCTTCCACGAGTGGACGGCGACGGTCGTCGAGCCGATGTACCGGGCCACGCTGTGGTTCGACCGGCACCGGCTGGCCGAACTCGACGCCGACATCGCGGGCACGCAGTACCGGACCGACGATCCCGGCTGGGCCTTCAGCCTGGCCGTCCTCGCCGCGGCCGCCGCCGACCCGGAGGTCGCCCGCGCCCATCAGTCCCTCGGGTCGCTGCTGGCCACCCCGGACGAGATCGTCGCCCGCCCCGGCCTGGCCGAGAAGATCATGCGGCTGGGTGGCGGCGCCCCGCACTACCCGCTGCCGGGCCCCACCCGCCCGGAACTGCTGGCCGCGATCAGCGCCTGACCTCGGTGGGAGAATCCGTCGCGGAAGGAGGTGGGCTCGTGCCACCCAGACTTGAGGAGACGCGCGAGGAGGCGTAGACAGGGACTGTCCTCAATGGGCTGTCGATGGGGGTGTCCCGATGTGGCGCCGACTTCTGCTCGTGGCTCTCGCCGTGCTCGCCGGGGCGGTGCCGTCCAGTGCCGCCGTCGCCGCCGATCAGCGGGTGGGTGAAGGGCTGCTGCCGTTTCCCAGCGACCGGTTCACGGTCGCCGACCGGAGCAGCCCGACCGGGCGGCGGGTGCACTTCCCGGCCGGGTCGCTGCCGGCGAACGTGGCCGGCACCCACATCGACCCGGCCGAGTGGAACCGGCAGGACGGGTTCAGCCCGGGCACGCCGATCCTGGTCCACGTGCCGGGTCTCGATCCGGTGGCCAGCGGCATCGCGCCGGTCACCGACATCGGGCGGTCACTGCGGCCGGACTCGCCGATCGTGCTGCTGAACACGCGGACCGGGCAGCGGACGCCGTACTGGGCGGAACTCGACGCGCACGCCGCCGACGACCCGGCACGGCAGTTGCTCATCATCCGGCCGGCGGTGACGCTGAGCGAGGCGACCCGGTACGTGGTCGTGCTGCGGGGGCTGCGTGACCGTACCGGTGCATGGATTCCCGCTCCTGACCGGGCGGTGTCACAGCGCCTGGGACACCATCTCTACCTCGCGTGGGACTTCACCGTCGCGAGCAGGGCCGGGCTCACCGGGCGGGTTCTGCGGATGCGCGACGACGCGTTCGCCGCGCTCGGGCGGGCCGCGCCGGCGTTCACGATCGGGCAGGTCACCGACTACACCGCCGAGCAGGACGCGCGGATCGCCCGTCAGGTGCGCGGCACGGTCACGGTGCCGAGTTATCTGACCGGCGCCGGCGGTCCCGGATCCCGGCTGAACTACCCGCTGGGCGGGGAGCTGCCGTCCGCGTCGGGCACGACGTACGCCGCCGATTTCGTGTGCAACATCCCCCGCGGGGCGAGCGCGCGGAAGCCGGCTCACCTGTCGCTCTACGGTCACGGGCTGCTCGGCGCGCCCACCGAGATCAACGCCGGAAACGTCAAACAGATGGCGTACGACCACGGCTTCCTGTTCTGCGCGACGAGCTGGATCGGACTGTCGTCGGCGGACATCCCGTTCGTGGCCGGCGTCTGGAGCGACCTCAGCGGCTTCCCCTCCGTACCCGATCGGTTGCAGCAAAGCTTTGTGAATTTCCTCTTCCTCGGACGGGCGATGGTGGCGAACGGCGGGTTCGCCGCGAATCCCGCCTTCCAGGACGGGCAGGGCCGCAGCCTGCTCGACCGGCGCGGTGGCCTGCACTACGACGGCAACAGCCAGGGCGGCATCAACGGGGGAGCACTGACCGCGATCGCCCAGGACTGGACGCGCGCGGTCCTCGGCGTGCCCGGCATGAACTACAGCACGATGTTGCAGCGCAGCACCGCCTTCGCGCCGTTCCAGCGGCTGATGGACCGGTCCTACCCGGACAAGGCCGATCAGCAGGTCATCTTCGGGCTGCTGCAGATGCTGTGGGATCGCGGGGAGGCCAATGGGTACGCCCAGCACCTCACCTCCCGGCCGCTGCCGGGCACACCCGTGCACCAGGTGCTGATGCACGTCGCGTTCGGGGACCATCAGGTCTCCCCGGCGGCCGCGCAGGTGCAGGCCCGGACCATCGGGGCCCGACTGCACCGGCCCGCGCTGGCCCCGGGCTGGTCCGACGAGGTGGTGCCGTTCTGGGGCATCGGCGCGATCCGGTCCTACCCGTACCGCGGCTCGGCGCTCGTGGTGTGGAACAGCGGCCAGGCCTACGCGCCGCCGCCGACCAACCTCGCACCCAGCGACCCGCGGTACGGGCCGGACCCGCACGAGTTCCCGCGCGCCCAGCCGGGCGCCCAGTCGCAGAAGGCCACGTTCCTGCTCACCGGCAGGGTGATCGACGTCTGCGACGGGCCCTGCCCCTGACAACGCCCCACCGATCACGCGTCGCCGACCTGCCCGACGGTGGCAGGCTCCGAGCTCATCGCCCGGTGTTGATTGACCTCTTTACGCTGTGTGCCGGAAACGTGACGAGGGAGGCGGCATGCGCCGGATGGTCTCGATGGTGGTCCTGGCGGTCCTGTTCACCGCGGGCTGCACCACGGTGAGCACGGAATCCGACCAGGTGGCGCTGCACTACGACGCCGGCGCCTTCTCCTCCACCACCTACCAGGAGTGCGTCACGCAGAACAACCGCGCCTGGGACGGGCTCGGCGAGAAGTACTACACCTACCCGGCCGGGCAGCGGAACTTCGACTTCACCGGCAGCGAGGACTCGGAGAGCGCCCCCTTCACCGTGGTCTCCAAGGACAACCAGGAGATGACGGTCTCCGGCGGGCTCACCTTCCATCTGGACACCGGCTGCGATTCGGAGGGTGGCATGCTGCGCCAGTTCCATGAGGACATCGGGTTGAAGTTCCATCCGGTGATCGACGGCGACGGCAGGACCACCGCGTCCTGGCTGGAGATGCTGCGGTTCTACATCGGCCACCCGCTCAGCCGGGCGCTGGCCGCGGAGGCCCAGAAGTACGACTGGCTGGCGCTGTACAACGATCCCGAGACCCGGACCCGGTTCGAGTCCGCGATCAACGCCAACCTCGGCGCCGCGGTGATGTCGACGACCGGCGGCAAGGCCTACTTCCTCGACTTCAACCTGACGCTGCAGAAGCCGCAACCGCGGAAGGAACTGGTCGACGGCCTGGCCGCCGCGCAGGTGGCGATCACCCAGCGGCAGGCGGTCATCGAGCAGAACGCCACCGTCGAGGAGAAGCTCAAGCAGATCCGCAAGCTCGTCGAGGTGCTCGGCCCGGATGGCTACGTGCTCTACGAGGTGATGCAGCAGTGCCTGATCGGCGAGGCGCGGGCCGGCTGCCCGACCTTCCTTCCGCTGCCCGAGGGCGGCAACGTGAACCTTCCGGCGCCCGCGAAGACCTGACTCGATGAGCCTGCCGGAAGATCACGTCTTGTCCGATCAAGCGAAGTATGCTGCTGATCGGGCGATATCGGTAGCGCCATCGACGATGGTGGCCCACGGTGACGGAAGGGAAGCAGGCGGTTCTCGTGGAGCGGTCCGATGGCAAACGAACCCGGTTCACGGCGCCGCCCTGATCCGGCTGCCCATCGCCCACTGTCGAGAACGCCCACCCCGTACAGGGTGGTGATCGCGCTCGTCGTCTCCGGGGTCGTGGTGATCGCCCTGTTCGCGCGCCAGTCTGGGGATCGAAACTCTCCGGCGCGCCGCACAGGGCCGGTACTGCGTGGTCACCCTGTCGGTGCGCAACATCGCCGACGAGCCGAAATACTTCCTCGGCGGTTCAACGAGCAGGCCGACCGTTATCCCGGCTTCGCGGGGTACGCGGAGAAGACGGCCGGGATCTGTACGATCCCCGTCCTCGAACTCACCCGGCTGCGGCCTGACGTGTGAGTGGCCGGCGATCGGGTCAGCGGGGCCGGTCCGTGAAGCGTTTCCGCCGTTGCTGTACCTGCCTGGGGTCGGCGCCGTAGGCGGCGAACGGCCGGTCCGGGGCGCCGGTGTCGCCTTCGACTGCGTGGATCTCCTGGCCGGCCCGCCTGGACGGCTCCATGGATCGACGTCCCTCGAACGTCAAGGTCGAGCGAGAGATTACGTAAAGTGCTAAAACAAATAGCCTGACCAGCGATGGAGAGTTAGTTACACCGATTGACTTAAATGGTCGCATCGTCTTAACCTCGCCAGCGACGCCGCCCTGAGGAGGACACAAGAATGGCGCGCCCGAGGACCCGAGCCGTTGTGCTGATCGCGGGATTACTGGCTGCCGGGGCCATCCCGACCGCACCGGCCCGGGCAGCCGAACCGGTCACCCCGATCTATCTCGACACCCACTACACCTTCGCCGAAAGGGCCGCCGACCTGGTCTCGCGGATGACCCTCGCCGAGAAGGTGGCCCAACTGCACACCAACAGCGCGCCGCCGATCGCGCGCCTGGGCGTGCAGCAGTACACGTACTGGAACGAGGCCCAGCACGGCGTCAACCGGCTCGGCGGCAACGCCAGGCGCGGCAGCGTCGGCGGCGGGGTGCACGCCACGAGCTTCCCCACCAACCTGGCCACGTCGATGTCCTGGGATCCGGAGCTGATCTACCAGGAGACCACGGCCATCGCCGACGAGGCCCGCGGCCTGCTCGACAAGTCGCTGTGGGGCGTCGGCCAGAACAACATCGGGCCGGACCGCAACGCCTACGGCAACCTGAGCTACTGGGCGCCGACGGTCAACATGGCCCGCGATCCGCGCTGGGGCCGCAACGACGAGGGCTTCGGCGAGGATCCGGTGCTGGTGGCGAAGCTCGCGGGGGCGTACGTCAACGGCTTCCAGGGTCAG
This sequence comes from Actinoplanes hulinensis, assembly GCF_019429605.1. NCBI lineage: Bacteria > Bacillati > Actinomycetota > Actinomycetes > Micromonosporales > Micromonosporaceae > Actinoplanes > Actinoplanes hulinensis. Next base: position 20,486 of record NZ_JAHXZI010000024.1, read on the forward strand.
AGCCGCGCCGGGGAACCGCTGACGCCGTACCTGAAGACCGCGGCCACCGCCAAGCACTTCGCCCTGAACAACGTCGAGGCCAACCGGGAATCCGGCAGCTCGAACACAACCGAAGCCAATATCCGCAACTACTACACGCCGCAGTTCCGCAGCCTCATCCAGGACGCTCACGTCTCCGGCCTGATGACTGCGTACAACCGGGTCAACGGCACGCCCGCGCCCGCCGACACCTACATGACCAACGTGCTGGCCGAACGCACCTTCGGGTTCGGCGGCTACTCCACCTCCGACTGCGGCGCCATCACCGACGTCTGGGCCGCCAACCGCCACAACTGGGCGCCACCGGGCTGGACCACCGCCACCAGCGGCGGCCGGACCACCTGGACGAACACGGCGACCGGGCGACAGCTCTCCGGCGCGGCAGGCGCACAGGCCTGGGCACTGCGGGCCGGCACGCAACTCAACTGCAGGGGCGACGAATTCACCCTCGCCAACATCCAGGAAGCCCTCGACGCGGGCGTGCTGAGCGTGGGCGTGCTCGACGACGCGCTCGTCCGGGTCTTCACCACCCGGATGGCCACCGGCGAGTTCGACCCCGCCGACCGGGTGAGCTACACCGCGATCACCAAGGATCAGATCGAGAGCCCCGCCCACCAGCGGCTCGCCGAGCAGGTGGCAGCCAACTCGCTGGTGCTGCTGAAGAACGATCAGGTGAACGGCGCCCCCGTGCTGCCGGCCGACCCGGCCAACCTGTACCGGGTGATCGTCGTCGGCGACCTGGCCGACACCGTCACCCTGGGCGGCTACTCCGGCGACCCCACCGTCCGGGTCAGCCCGGTGCAGGGCATCCGGAACGCGCTGCCCGGCGCCACCGTCACCTTCGACGCCTGCGCCACGTCGACCACCGCCACCACCGCGGCCGCCTGCGACCCGCGGACACTGGCCGATCTGCCGTCGGCCGACCTGGTCGTAGTGTTCGTCGGCACCGACCAGAACGTGGCTACCGAAGGCAAGGACCGGGCGACCCTGGCCCTGCCCGGCAACTACCAGTCACTCATCGACCAGATCGGAGCGGCCGGCAACCCGCGATCGGTGCTGGCCGTGCAGGCGAGCGGGCCGGTGGCGATCGAACAGGCGCAGCAGAGGTTCCCGGCGGTCGTCTTCGGGGCCTACAACGGCCAGAGCCAGGGCACCGCGCTGGCCGGCGTCCTCCTCGGCGCGCACAACCCCAGCGGGCGGCTGAGCTTCACCTGGCACAAGGACGACTCGCAGCTACCCGACATCCAGAACTACGGCCTCACCCCGGCGCAGACCGGCGGGCTCGGCCGTACCTACCAGTACTTCACCGGCACACCCAGCTACCCGTTCGGTTACGGGCTCAGCTACACCACGTTCACCTACGGGAAGGTGCGCGCCGACCGGGAGAGCACCACTCCGGACGGCTGGATCACCCTTCACACCGACGTGACCAACACCGGTACGCGGGCCGGCGCCACCGTCGCCCAGGTGTACGCCACCACACCCGCCGTCGCCGGGCTCGACCTGCCCGCCATGCGGCTCGTCGGCTTCCAGAAGACCCGGGTTCTGCAGCCGGGGGAGCGCCAGGCGATCGCCGTCCGGATCCAGGCGAGCGCCCTGGCCTTCTACGACGAGAAGCATCGCCGGCAGGTCGTCTACAACGGGCGCTACCGGTTCCAGGTCGCCACCGACGCGGCGAACGTGGTCGGGTCCGACGACGTGCGGATCCACGGCCGTATCACGCCGCGGGTCTCGTACGTGACCGTGCGGCCCGACCGGGTACAGCTCACCCCCGGTGACACCGTGGATCTCGCCGGCCGGAACCCGTGGATCGCCGACGACACCGCCCAGGCCGGTCAGCACGTGCGCGCCGACCGGGTCGTCGAGGCCGTCCACAACGACGAGTCGTTCGTCGACCTCAGGCGGGCGAAGGTGACCTACCGCAGCAGCAACCCGCGCGTCGCCACCGTCAGCCGGACCGGCCGGATCACCGCGATCTCGGCCGGCGTGACCACCATCGCGGTCACCCTCGACGGCGTCACCGGCACCACACCGATCGTGGTCAAGCAGCCGTTCACCCTCGATGTCCCGCCGCTGGTCACGGCCGGGAGCACGATCACCGCCGCGGTCACGCTGCCCAACCCCGGCCCGGTGCCGCTGACCGGTGTCACCCTGACTCTCGACACGCCGGACGGCTGGACGGCGACCCCGGACGGCCCGACCACCTTCGCCTCGATCGCCCCCGGCGCGACGGTACGGTCCTCGTGGACGCTCACGCCACCGGAACAGCCGGGAACGTTCGACGTGACGGCCGGCGTCACCTTCCGCAGCGTCAACGGGCCGGCGACCACGTCCGCCACCCGGACCGTCTCGCTGCCGTTCCCGTCACTGGCCGCGGCCTACGGCAACGTGGGGATCAGCGACGACACGCGACCGGCGGCAGGTGACCTCGACGGCGGCGGCTACTCCTACTCCGCGCAGGCGCTCGCCGCGGCGACACCGGCCATCACTGCCGGCGGCACCGTCGACCATGACGGCCTCACCTTCACGTGGCCGGCAGCCGCCGCGGGCAGCGCCGACAACGTGGTCGCCGGCGGGCAGACCATCGCCCTGCAGGGCTCGGGCACCAGACTCGGCCTGATCGGGACCGGTGTCAGCGGCACACCCTCCGGCCCGGCCACCGTCACCTACACCGACGGCACCACACAGACCTTCACCCTCACGTTCACCGACTGGTACGCCAACAGGCCGGCGGAGGGCGGCTCCATCGTCACGTCCCTGCCCTACCACAACACGGCGTCCAACCCGCGGGTCCGCAAGGTCAGCCTCTACTACACGTCGACCGCCCTCGACTCCGCCAAGACAGTCCGGTACCTCACGCTGCCCACCATCAGCCAGGGCGTGACCGCCGCCCAGGCCAGCATGCACATCTTCGCCACAGCGATCGGCTGAGGCGCCCACGCCGGTTCCCGGAGGCATCGCGCCCGCCCCCGGGAACCGGCGCCATGCCGTCTTCGATCAGCCGAGGTACGCAACGGCTCGTCCGAGTCTCGCAGATCCAGGGCCTGGAATCAGCGTGACCGAACGCGGGCCAGCCAACCGTTGGGGTCTTCGCGTACCCGGTTGACGGCGCTGAGCGCGGCGCCGATCACCGCGGCGTCCGGGCCCAGCGGGGCGGGGCGGACCTCGATCGGTGCCCAATTCGCGCTGAGGACGCGGCGGCGCAGTTCCCGGTCGATGCCGTCGACGAGCCAGGACGCCAGCAGCGAGTAGCTGCCGCCGAGGAGGACGGTGTCGACCGTCACCAGGTTGACCAGGCCGGCGATGGCGATGCCGAGAGCGACGGCGGCGTCATCGAGAGTGTCGAGGATTCGCGGGTCACCGACCGAGACCAGTGTGTCGATAGCAACGGCCGGAGAGCTACCGTCCTCGCGGCCGCGTCCCGTCGCCGCGGCGAGGATCGCCGTCAGCCCGGCGTAACACTGCAGGCACCCGGCTGCCCCGCAAGCGCATGACGGGCCGTCGCTGCGGACCATGACGTGCCCGAGTTCGCCGGCCCAGCCGCTGAGTTGCGCACCGTCGAGGAACAGGCCGGCGCCGATGTCGAACTCACCGCTGACGCAGACGAAATTGCGCATCGTCTGGCCGGCCGCGTGCCACTCGCCGAGCGCGGCGAGCCGGGCGTCGTTGCCGACCAGGACCGGCAGAACGGCCGATCCGGGGGAGATGGCGGCGGAGAGGGCGGCGCCGGCGTCCACGTCTCGCCATCCGAGCATGGGCGCGAATCGTACGATCGAATCGTCCTGTACGGGCCCGGGCGCCGCCATGGTGGCGCCGACGACGGTGAGGTTCTCCGCGGCGGCGGCCTGGACGGCGCGGTCCGCCATCGCGGCCAGGCTCGGCAGCACGGTGGCCGGTTCGGTCCCGGTGTGCGGGACGAAGTCGAGGTGCCGGACTGCGCCGGTGAGGTCGACGACGCATGCGGACAGGACGTCGGCCCGGATGTCCAGGCCGAGGCCGGCGGGTCCGGTGCGGGCCAGGCTCAGTCCGACCCGGGGCCGGCCGCTGGATCCGGAGCGGGCGGGACCGGCCTCGACGATCAGTCCGGCGGTGAGCAGGTCGTCGACGATCCGCGAGATGGTCGGCCGGGTCAGCCCGGTGGCCGTGGCCAGTTCGCTGCGCGAGATCGGCGTGTCGTGTGCCGCGACGATCTGCCGGAACGTCAGGACCAGGTTGTGGGCGCGGAGGTCGTCCTGTCGGATGGGGATGTCCAAATGGGGCGCGACCCGATGCACCGGCCCGATCATGAGGCCAGGTCGTCGGCGTACGCGGCGGCCTGCCCGCTGGGCAGGTCACCGTCGGCGATAACGGTGACGATGCGGCGGTGCAGGACGGATCCTGGCTCCAGCCGCAGGGGTTGTTCCCAGGCGAGCGACGACCCGATGCCCAGGTAGTCGCGGGTGCGCACGAACCAGCGGTCGGCCCGGGTGGCCGCGTCGGCGCCGAGAAAGACCAGGGTCCAGCCGGGTCCGGCGACGGAGAGCCATCGGGCGGCCCGGCCGTGGACGGCGTCGGTGCCGGTTCCGGTTTCGGCGGTGATCCGGCAGTCGCCGAACGGAGCCCGCCAGAAGAAGCCGCCGAACCCGGCGCCGATCCGGCCGTGTGCGGCCGGGCTTCGGATCGGCAGTTCCTGGCCGGCGACGTTGGTGAGGGTGAACCCGAACTCAAGGGCCCAGACGTCCGGGCCGAGCAACCGGGCAGAGATCTCGCGTCGTTCCGACAGCAGTGGAGCGCCGTCGATGGTGTTCCAGCGCAGGGTGTGGCTGAGCCGCGTGGGTGTGCGCCGCAGCCAGCGCGCGTGTTCCTGGCTGCCCTGGTTGTCCAACCAGGCCGGTCCGTGCCCCGGGATGAAGGTGCGCCCGCCCCAGAAGTTGTGCTTGTCCACTTCGGCGACCGCGACGCTGACGCCGAGGTGGTGCCGGTGTGACGCCGGCATCAGCTCCGTCACGGTGGTGCCGCCCAGCGTGCGGATGGGATGCAGATAGGGCCGGGGTGCCAGTGACGTCGGCAGGGGTGGGCGCCACGCGTACTCGGCGACGGCATGGTCGCCGAGACGCAGAACTTCGACGGCGTCACTTGTCACGGTTGCAGGATAGTGCCAGGCCGCTGCGGTGTGACGGCGGTTGCTTCGACGACGGTGGGCCCGGCCCGTCACTGAAAGTTTCAGATCGGATCCTCCGCGCGTGAAAGCCAGCACGGCACCCGCCTGCCTGGCGGGGGAACGGCGAAGACATCGCCTGCCGCCACCCAGCAGTGGGGCTTCACCCTCGTCGCCGGAGGCGGCGGCACCTGGCCCGACAAGGCGGACGGCTTCGCCTCCACCAACGGCGGGACCACCAGCGGCGCCGGCGGCACCACGGTCACCGTCATCACCTACGCCGACCTGCTGAAATACGCGACCGCCACGGCCGCCTACCGGGTGTATCCGGACGCGGCCCAGCACCGCGCTGGCAAGAGCGTTCGGATGCGCCCGGGTGGTGTTCAACGACGGGCTCAGGCTGCGCCGGCAGGCCCGCGAGGCGGGCGAGAGGTACATCTCCGACAGCGACCTCTCGAAGCGGGTCATCACCGAGGCCAAGCAGACCGGCCAGCGGGCCTGGCTGGGTGAGGTGTCCGCGGTGGTGTTGCAGCAGGCCTTCGCCGATCTGAACACCGGGTGGCGGGGTGGGCGGCGATCGGGTCAGCGGGGCCAGTCCGTGAAGCGTTTCCGCAGCTGCCGTACCTGCTCGGGGTCGACGCCGTAGGCGGCGAACGCCCGGTCGGGGGTCTCGTCCAGGCGGCGCCCGGCCGCGGCGACATCCTCGTCGAACAGGCCCGGATCCGCCGTCCGTGCCAGGTCCAGAAGTGTGCCGGGGGAGTGGTCCGCCAGGAACGCCGCCACATCGACGAAGTCGCGGACCTCGGCCCGGTTGACCAGGGCGGCGACCTTCCACGCGATCAGATCGTCGACGGCCATCACCCGCCCGATGTCCAGCAGCACCGGCTCCCGGGTGCGCGACAGGTGCCCGAGACTCAACCGGACCATGCCGCCGTCCGGCCGGTACGCGACCAGCTCTGTCATCAGATAGTCCAGGCCGTCGACGACGTCGGAGGACGTGTGCACCTGGTCGACGCCGATCCCCGCCTCGGCCAGCGCCGCCGCTACCGCCGCGGTGGCGGCGGCCACGCTGCAGTGTTCCTCGCCGAACACGTCGACATCCTCGGTGGGCCGGGACACGATGCCGTGCAGGATCAGCGCGAGGCCGCCGCCGAGGGCGAACCCGAACCGGTCGGCGACCGCCAGGGCGATCCGTGCCACCTGGAGGTGGAACGCGTCGACGGGGTCGGTCAAACGACGGCCACAGCGGCAAGAACCGGATGAGCGGCTTCCCACGCCTGCCGTAGACCGCGGGGCAGGTACAGGCGCGGCCACAGGGCCACCAGGAGTTCCCCGTTCAGCCAGGTCTGCAACTCGTCGTGCCGGACCGCTTCGCGGAGCACGATCTCGTACATCCGCCTGCGGTCGAAACCGTCATCCAAGTCGAATCGTCCCGCGGGCGGGGGCGCCCACACCAGCCGGAACGGCAGGTGGATGATCCCGTTCACCGGGCCCCGCAGCGTGCCCAGATCGGTGGCGACGAGCGCACGGCGGCCCGGCCGGCTCTGCCAGCCCGCTGACGCCGTCGCACGGTTACCCACGCCGCCCAGGGTACGTGGTCCCGGGCGCCCTCGAACAGCGACGATGCGCGGAAGGCACGGCGTCCCGGCCAATCGGGTGGCCTCTCACGAAGCCGGGACGCCCGGGCGGCGTCGTTAGTGCCGCGTGGCGTCTGCAGGTGCGTGAGGCCGTTCAGCGTTCGCGCCAGTTCGGGGCCGGGTTTGGTAAACCCGGCGTTCTCGTGGTCGATCCTCCGTGGCGAGTCGTTCGCCCCGGGGTCTGTTTGGCCGCAACCGGGTGGCACCGGTTCGGGCACTTGGCACGCAACTGCCGCCCTGGAATCTCTTTCCCATGCCCGGCCGACAACGTGCCGGACAAACGGGGGAGATTATTTTGCGACGCGCCAAGCTGCCGATGATTGTGACAGCCTTGACCGCCGTATTCGCGGGTAGCACCGCTGTCGTGGCGCCGACCGCCGCTGTCGCGGCGCCGGTCAAGAAGTGTGTCACCGACGCCAACCTCGTTCCGACGTGCGGCGTGTTGTGGGGTGGTGCGGCTGGTGGGTTCACCAGCAAGCCCCGTGATCTGGAGCACAGGAACTGGGAGAAGATGTCGGGGCGGACCGCGACGATCTTCCACACGTATCACAAGGGTGACGAAGTCTTCCCGACGAAGTCGGAGATCGCGATGACCCAGGATCCGGCGAACCCGCGGGTGCTGCTGTTGAACTGGAAGATCGCGTACGGCTCCAGTTGGGCGAAGGTTGCCAAGGGTGAGCAGGACGCCCGGATCGACGCGTTCGCGAAGCGGATCAAGGCGTATGACAAGGACGTGTTCCTGGTGCTGAACCATGAGCCGGAGAACGACGTGAAGGCGAAGAAGGGTTCGGGCTGGGAGGCCAAGGACTTCAAGGCCATGTACCGGCACACGATTCAGCGGCTGGAGGCGCAGGGCGCCGACAACGTGGTGAACGTGATGGCCTACATGGGTAACGAGAAGTGGATGGCCCAGTCGTGGTGGAAGGACCTGTACCCGGGCGACGACGTGGTGGACTGGATCGGCCTGGACTCCTACGTGAGCGTGGAGAAGGGCTACTACCACTACGGCAAGTTCGCTGACCTGCTGGACCGTAAGCCCAAGGGTGGCGGCACCGGTTTCTACGAGTGGGCGACCACGAAGCACAAGGGCAAGCCGATCATGGTCGCCGAGTGGGGCGGGTATCACCGGATCGGTAAGAAGACCGACAAGTCCGCGGTCTACAACAGTGTCATCCCGGAGTTGAAGAAGCGTCCCGCGATCAAGGCGATCGTGCACTTCGACACCAAGGCCGATGACCAGGGCAACCGGGACATCAGCATCAACAGCACCCCGGGCAGCCTCGCCGCCTTCAAGAAGCTCGCCGCCAACCCGATCTTCAACGTCAAGCTGAGCTGACCGGACACACACCGAGCCGCCACCCCACCAGGGGTGGCGGCCTCAGTGCTTCTGACTCGCGTTCAAGGCAGGCGCACGGTGAAGACGGATCCGCGCCCGAGGGTGCTGGCGGCCGAGATGGTTCCGCCGTGTGCCTCGACGAGCTGGCGGGAGATGGCCAGGCCCAGGCCGGTTCCGCCGGTCGCCCGGCCGCGGGACTCGTCGGCCCGCCAGAAACGGTCGAAGACCTTCGGCAGGTTCTCCTCGCTGATGCCGGCGCCGGTGTCGCGTACCTCGATGGTGTGATCGTGGGCGGAGACCGTGACCACGCCGCCCGGTGGGGTATGGCGCAGCGCGTTCGACACCAGGTTGCCGATCACCTGACGTAACCGGACCGGATCGGCGGACACGATCGGGTCGCCGGAGACGTCCGCCTCCAGGCGTACCCCCGCGGTTTGTGCCGTGCCCCGATGGACGTCGGTGACCTGGTCGACGAGGTCTCGCACGGGGAGCGGCTCGGGGTGCACCCGGAGGGTGCCCGCATCGACGGCGGCGAGATCGGCGAGGTCCTCGATGAGGTGTTGCAGCAGCATCGCCTCCTCGTGCAGCAACGCCACCAGCTGGTCGTCGGTGGGCGCGAGGTCGTCCTGTGCGGCTTCCAGCCAGCTGCGGATGTTGGTGAGCGGCGTGCGCAGTTCGTGCGCGACGTCGCTGACCATGGCGCGCCGTTGCCGTGCCGAGGCGTTCAGTGCCCGGGCCAGGTGGGCGATCTCGTCACGGCCGGTGACGACCGCGGGTTCCGGTCCGCCCGCCGTCTCGGCCAGGGCGCGCAATGGTCGGACCAGCCGGCGTCCGGCCAGAACGGTGACCACGATGGTGGCGAGAAGGACCGCGCCGGTGACGGTGACGATCCGGATGGTGTTCTCGCGGGTGAGGGTGAAGGTGGTCCGGTCGGCGCCGGTGTCCGGGTCGGTGACGAACAGTAACGCCGGTGGGGCGACGTACGGCTGGAGCTGGGTGCGGCGGGACTTCTCCAGGCACGAGCCGGCGCGGGCGCTCGTCGCGGGATCGGCGATCTGCTCGGCCGGGATCGCCGCGACCCTGCGGTCGGCGGCCTGCTTGGCGGACAGCACGTACGCCCGGAACTGCGGCGTCACCACCACGGTTGTGCCGTCGCGCCGGCCGAGACACCCGGCCGTCATGGTGCCGAGCGTGCGCAGTGCCCTCTGTTCGGTGGCGGTCGGGTTCTCGTCCCGGCCTGCCCCGCACCTGATCATGGCGCCCTCGGTGTCGGTGCTGGTCAGCTCGATGGTGGGCCGGCCGCTCGGGGTGTCGACGATGCGGCCGCTGACGCCGAGTTCGGTCAGGCAGTTCAGGGTCTTGCGGGCGCCGCTGCGCAGGGCGGCGCGTTCGGCGGCCGGCAGCAGGTAGGGGCCGACCGCCCGGGCGTCGATGCGGTCGGTGCCGCCGGTGAGCCCGAGGTCCAGGCCGAGCGGGTCGACGACGGCCGAGGGCCGGGCGGTCCGCAGCGACGGGCCGGGCCCGGAGTCGATGATCACCTGCCGGTCCTCGGTCATCAGCGTGATCCGCCGGCCGAGTTCCGCGGCTCGTAGCCGGATCGGTTCCGGAGCGCCCGACCAGTCCGGATGCCCGGCCGCGTAGGCGACGAGCATGTCGTAGACGCCCTTGTCGTCGGTGAGCGAGCGGCCCTGCTCCTGGGTGATCGCGCGGGTCGCGGTGCGGGTGGCCAGCCAGGCGGTGGCCGCGATCGCGGCGACGGCGATCAGCACCGAGGTGGCCAGCAGGCGGGTCACCAGGCTGTGCCGCCAGGGCACCCGGTTCATGCCGGCCCGGGGGAGAAGCGGTAGCCGACGCCGTAGACGGCGAGCAGTTGAACCGGCCGCTGCGGATCAGTCTCGATCTTGCGGCGCAGATTCATCACGTGTACGTCGATGGTGCGTTCGGTCGAGCTGCGGTCAACGCCGCGGGTGTGGTGCAGCAGTTGGGCGCGGCTGAACACCCGGTCGGGTTGTTCGGACATGGCGGCGAGGATCGCGAACTCGCCCCGGGTGCACACGATCGGCTCACCGTCGACGGTCACCCGGTGCCGTACCGGGTCCAGGGCCACCCGGCCGACCGTGCGCGTCTCGGACGTGGGCGTGGGCGTGGGCCGGGTCGACCGGCGCAGCAGCGTCCTGACCCGGGCGGTCAACTCGCGGGGGCTGTACGGCTTGGCCAGGTAGTCGTCGGCGCCCAGCTCCAGGCCGAGCAGCAGGTCGTCCTCGCTGGTACGGGCGGTCAGCATCAGCACCAGCACGTCCGACTCGGCGCGCAGTGTGCGGCACACGTGCAGGCCGTCGAGCCGCGGCATCATCACGTCCAGCACCAGCAGGTCCGGCCGTAGCCGGCGCGCCTGGTCGAGCGCGGTCCGGCCGTCGTGCGCCACGGTCACCTCGTGGCCGTCGGCGGCCAGATAGCGGCGGACCACCTCGGCATGACGAGGATCGTCATCGGCGATCAGAACGTGTGCACACATGGCGGCGACTATAGGTGCCGGTGCAAGCCGCGCCGCGCTGCTCGGCGAGACCTGACAGCTTTCTAAAGATCGTCACCGAGGCTGCCCGGCATGTCTGCGAACAATGACACCCGGCCGTGGCGGTGGCTGGCCGCCGGGGCCGCCGTTCTGGCGGCCGCCGCCGTCGTCCTGGTCACCCGGCCGCGCGACCCCGGCACACCGGCGACGGCGGTCACCGAGGCGGTCGCCACCACCACGTTGCAGCGGCGCGATCTGAGCACGTCGAAGAGCATTTCCGGAACCATCGGGTACGGGCCGGCGCGCGCCGTGACCGGCCACAAGCAGGCGACCGTCACGTGGCTTCCGGCACCCGGCGCCACCGTGAAGCGGGGGAGACAGTTGTACCGGGCCGACGACCTCCCGGTTCCGCTGTTCTACGGCGGCATGCCCCTGTACCGGACGATCACCGGCAAGGGGCTCGCCGGCCGGGACGTGCGGATCATCGCGGACAACCTCGGGGCCCTCGGTTACGCGATCGGTGTGCAGCGGGCCGTCCTCACCCCACAGCTCATCACGGCGATCAAGAGATGGCAGCGGGACCAGGGCCTGCCGGAGACCGGTGCGATCGCGGTCGGTGACGTGGAGGTGCTCGCCGGGGCGGTTCGGGTCGAGTCGGTCGCCGTGCAACCGGGCGCCCCGGCCGACGGCCCGCTCCTGTCGGTGACCGCCACCCGCAAGGTGATCACCGTGGCCGCCGACGTGTCCGAGGCCGCCTCGATCGAGCGCGGCGCCGCGGTCACGGTGGTGCTGCCCGACGAGCGTACGGTCGCGGGCCGGGTCCTGTCCGTCGGCCGTGTGCTGGCGGCGGCCGACGGCGCGGTCGGCGACGCCACCCCGAAACTGGCGATCACCGTGACGCTGAACAAGCCGAAGACCATCGCGAAGATCGACTCTGCTGAGGTGCGGGTCGACTTCGCCGGGAAGGTCCGCGAGAACGTGCTCGCCGCCCCGGTCGAGGCGCTCGTCGCGCTGGCCGAGGGCGGTTACGCCGTACAGACCACGACCGGCCTGGTCGCCGTCACCACCGGGATGTTCGCCCAGGGCTGGGTCGAGATCACCGGCGACGGCCTCGCCGAGGGCACCAGCGTGGTGGTGGCGTCGTGACCGGCCCGGTGCTGTCGATCCGCGGCGCCGGCATGGTCTACCCCGGCGGTGTGACCGCGCTGGCCGGCGTCGACCTCGACATCCACGCCGGGGAGTTCGTCGCCATCGTCGGCCCGTCCGGTTCCGGCAAGTCGACCCTGCTCAACATCATGGGCACGCTGGACCGGCCCACCTCCGGCACGGTCCGGATCGCCGGACAGGACATCGCCGCACTGCCCGACCGGCGGCTGTCGGCGCTGCGGGCCCGCGAGATCGGCTTCGTGTTCCAGCGGTTCCACCTGGCCGACGGCCTGAGCGCCACCGACAACGTCGCCACCGGCCTGCTCTACGCCGGTGTCGCCCGCCGCCGCCGTGCGGAACTGGCCCGGCAGGCCCTGGAGCGGGTCGGCCTCGCCCACCGCGCCGGGCACCGCCCGCATCAGCTGTCCGGCGGTGAACGCCAGCGGGTCGCGATCGCCCGCGCCCTGGTCAACGGGCCGTCGGTGGTGCTGGCCGACGAGCCGACTGGGGCCCTGGACACCGCCAACGGCCAGGCCGTGCTCGCCCTGCTGCACCGGCTCAACGCCGAGGGCGCCACGATCGCGCTGATCACCCACGACCGGGAGATCGCCGCCGCGCTGCCGCGGCGCGTCGAGATCCGCGACGGGCGGCTCGTCGCATGATCGACCTTCTCTCCCTCGGGGTGGTCGGGTTGCGTACCCGGCCGGTCCGGGCGGTGCTGTCCGGACTCGGCATCGCGATCGGCATCGCCACGATGATCGTGGTGACCGGCATCCCGGCCTCCAGCCAGGCCGCCCTGGTTCGTGAACTGTCGGCGCTCGGCACCGACACCCTCCAGGCGATGCCCGTCCCGGATCAGGATCCGCCGGCCCGATTGCCGGAGACGGCGGTGGCGATGGTCCAGCGCATCGGCCCGGTCCGGGCCGCGAGCGCGGTCGGCAACACCCACACTCTGGTACGGCGTAACGACCGCACCGACCGCGGCAACGGCAACGGCCTGACCGTCCTGGCCACCCGCCTCGACCTGCTGCCGGTGCTCGGCGCCCGGATCGCGTCGGGCCAATGGCTGAACCCGGCCACCGCCGAGTTCCCCACCGTGGTCCTCGGCTCGGTCGCCGCCACCCGGCTCGGCATCACCACCCTGGCCCCGGGCGGGTCCGCACCGCAGGTGATGATCGACGACCGCTGGTTCACCGTGGTCGGTGTGCTCGCCCCGATCCCGCTGTCGCCCGACATCGACCGGTCGGTGCTCGTCGGCTGGGAGGCGGCCCGCGCCGAGCTGCGCTTCGACGGCCGTCCCACGGTCGTCTACCTGCGCGCCGAGGAGAGCCGGCTGGAGACGGTACGGTCGGTGCTGGCCGAGTCGATCAACCCGGAGCGGCCCGGCCAGGTCCTGGTGACCCGCCCGTCCGACGCGCTCGCCGCCAAACGGGCCACCGAGAGCAGCTTCTCCGTGCTGTTCCTGGCGCTCGCCGCCGTCGCCCTGGTCATCGGCGGCATCGGCGTCGCCAACACGATGGTCGTCTCCGTTCTGGAACGCCGCTCCGAGATCGGCCTGCGACGGGCGCTGGGCGCCACCCGCGGTCAGATCCGGGGCCAGTTCCTCACCGAGTCGATCGTGCTGTCGGCCGCCGGCGGCCTGGCGGGAACCGTGCTCGGCCTGCTCGCCACGATCGGGTACGCCCGCTGGCAGGACTGGCCGCTGGTGGTGCCGGCCGAGTCGGCGGCGCTCGGCGTGGGCGGCGCCGTCGTCATCGGCGTCCTCGCCGGTGTCTATCCGTGCGTGCGGGCCGCCCGCCTGCCCCCGGCGCAGGCCCTGACCAGCGCATGACGGAAGGCGGCGGCCGGGGATCCCGGCCGCCGCCTTCCCGTGGGTGCTACGACGAGGCCGCGACCTCACGTTCGCAGGCGGACATGTGCTCCATGCCGAGCCGGATCGACAGTGCGTCGTTGTTCTCTCCGCCCAGCGCGATCGAGATGCCGTCCTCGGCCACCTCGACGAGCTTGACGCCCTTGCCCTTCAGGCACTTCACCACGCCGACCGCGAAGTCCCGGGCCTCCGGGTTGGCCGGGTCCTTCTCCCACGGCGGCAGCGGCAGATACTGCGGCTCACAGATCCGGTTCGCCCGTACCGCCCCGTCGTCGCCCGACTCGGCCACCGCCGCCGCGTCGGCCGCTTTCTTCCTCGACTCCCGCGCGTCGAAACCCTGCTCCCGCATGCACCTGTTGTACGGCTCGAGCAGCGCCTCGTACTCCTCGGCCGTCATGCCGAGCTTCTCCCGGGGGCGTTCCGGCCGGGACACGGCCGCCGACGGCCCGCCCGCCGGCGCCGCGCTGCGCAACGTGGCGACCTTCGTACCGCTGTCCTCCGTGGACGTGTCGCCGGGCGATCCACAGGCCGACAGCACGAACACCGTGACCGCGGCACCCACCAGCACACACCGACGCATGGAAATCCTCCTGTCCGGGGTGGGGTCCGTCCCCACCGCGCCGGACAGCCTGACGACCAATGATCAGAAACCGGTCAGGTTCGCCGCCGAATCCCGGCCACCTCAACCGACGAGAGCACGGAGACGGGCGTCCCAGGAGTCCTCGTCAACCGAGCGAGCGCCGGCGGCGCCGGTGTCCGCCGTTGGTGCGGCGAACTTGTATCCGACCTGGCGGACGGTGCCGATCATCCGTTCGCAGCGAGGTCCGAGTTTGGCCCGTAGGCGGCGTACGTGTACGTCCACCGTGCGGGTTCCGCCGAAGTAGTCGTAGCCCCAGACATCGCGCAGCAACTGATCACGGCTGAACACCCGGCCGGGTTGCTGAGCAAGAAACCTGAGCAGCTCGAACTCCTTGTACGTCAGGGCGAGCGGTTCGCCACGCAGCCGGGCTGTGTAGCTGTGGGGATCGATGGTCAGGTCACCGACGGTGATCGACTCGTCCCCGGTCGATGCCTCCAGCCCGCGCCGCTTCACCGCCATGGTCAGCCGGGCCGCGACCTCCGCCGGGCCGGCGGTCGTCAGCACGAAGTCGTCGATGGACCAGTCGGCCGCGACAGCGGCCAGTTCCGCTTCACGAAGCAGGGCGATCAGCGGTGCGCTCAGGCCGTTCGCGCGAATGGCGCGACAGGTTGCGCGGGCCTGGTTGAGGTGCCCGGAGGCATCGACCAGGACCACGGCCACGTGCGGATCCCTGATCGCTTCGGTCCCGTCAAGGCGCGGCGAGACCTCGACGGAGTACGGCAGCAGGTCCAGCGCCGGCAATACATCGAGACGTTTGTCGGTCAGCAGGAGAAGTTTCATCGACATCCCTTCCAGCACCGCGAGAATCGAACGCCATCCGAGAGCTCGGAGGCCGGCGGTACGACCGGCCAGGTGTCGGCACGACCTTCCGCGAGGCCGGAGCCGCCGGGCGGTGTGGGGCCGTGCAGGTCTGCACGCTAGTTGCGGACTGTTACCAACGGATATCGCGCCGGTACATCCCTGTTGGCCGGTTGTTCGGAACGCCGCGACCTGTGTCACATCGGGTCGAAGGCGGGTTTCGACTCAGCAGGGGGACCGGAGGTACTCGGGGTCCTGGTCGGCCGCTGTGATCGCGAATGTCGCCGACGCCGGGGACGTGGCGGGGCTCGGTGGCGGGTCGAAGGCGATGGTGAACACCACCCTTGTGCCCGCGACGTCTTTGACCAGGCACGATATGCCGCGCAGGAAGGCGAGTGGCGGAGCGACCTCGGGGGCGATCGCGGTGGAGGCGTTTCGCCAGCCGTCCCTCATGAGCTCGTCCCAGTAGAAGGCGCGGATCTCGCCTTCCGTCAACGTGCTGCGGTAGGTCTGAGCGGCGTGGGAGGCGACCGGATCGCCGGAGTCGTCCTGCCCGCAGCCGGAGAACGTGCCGGTGGCCTCGGTGGAGGCGGGATGCGCGTCCAGGATCGGAAGTTGCGCCAGCACGGCCACCCGCTCTTCTTCGTGTTCGGTACACCGTACATGTCCCGGTTCGTGCCGGTCCTCGGCGCAGCCGCCGAGCAGGCAGGCGACGAGTGCGATGGCCGTCATGGGCCTGAACCGGGTGAACATGCCGGGCAGTATGTCCCACCCGATACAGCTCGGTCGGGTGGGACTTGCTTGTCGTGAAGCCGGTGGTCCCGATGCATCTTGTCATTCGGCTATAGTCCGCTGTATGCCAGCGAAGCCGATCAGCCTCATGGGTGCACACGAGATCCGTGTGCGCCTTGGCGGTGTCAGCCGCCAACGCGCCTATCAGATCACCACTCGGGCGGACTTCCCGAAGCCGGTCGCGGACCTGGCTCAGGGCAAGATCTGGCTGACCGAGGACGTCGAGACGTGGATGAAAGCCCACCGGCCCGCCGCGGACGACGCCGACGAGATGTAGAGGGCCGCCGCGCTCATGCGTCGAGGAACCCGGTGACCGCCTGTCGCAGGGTTTCGACGTTGCCGATGAGGACGTGTCCGCCGTGGTCCAGTTCGAGGGTGCGGGCGTCGCGTAGCCGGGCGCTGAACCGTTCGACGTCGTCGTGGGGCGCCAGCAGGGCGTGTGCGGCGTTGATGATGAGTGCCGGGGCGGTGATCCCGGAGACGGGGATGCGGTCGGCGAGGGCGTGCTCTGCCACCGTGGCCCGGTCGTGAACGGTGCCGGCCCGGCGGGGAGCCAGTGGGAACATCGTCGCGTTGATCGCGTTCAGCTCGTCGAGGTCGTCCTTGGCGAGCCGTGCGGGGGGTGCTCCCGCGGCCAGTTTCACCACGGCGGGGATCTTCGTGGTGAGCCACAGCAGGAACTGTGCCCGGGCCAGGACGCGTACCGCCGGGACGGGAGGCAGTGGCGCCCGTCCCGCCAGCGGCAGCAGGGGTGATTCGAGGACCAGGCGCCGCACGCGCCGGGGATGGTCGGCGGCCAGTTGGAGCGCGGTGACCGTGCCGGCGGACAGGCCGACCACGTCCGCCTGTTCGACACCGAGGTGGTCCAGCAGTTCGGTGAGGGCGGCTGCCTGGTCGCTGACGGAGGCGCCGTCGGGGAGCTGGGAGCCGGGGTAGCCGAACCGGGACGGGCTGATCACGTCGTACCCGTCGGTGTGGTTCCGGGTCAGGCGCCGCTGTGCCCAGTCGGCGCCCTGGTCCCAGCCGCCGCCGCTGCCGTGCAGGACGAGAACGGCCTGGCCGGTTCCGAACCTGGCGAAGCTGACCGTCCCGTGGGTGGACCGGAAGTCGGCCACCGGCACCGGCGGGTTCGCCAGGCGACGTCGTGCCGCGACCATGTCGTCGTGATACCGCTTCCACCAGCCCATCCGGGGATCGTCGCACCGCACCGCCGGGTATGTCGATCAAGGTCTTCTCGGCCGGGGCGAACGCGCTTCTGCGAATATGAGGTAAATGCACGATAAGCCCGGCTGGCTGCCGGAGGGGACTCGGACTCCGGCTTCGGCGCGCCGTGCGCGGGAGCGATGTGCGGCGCCGAGTGGACCGGCCGGCCGAGCAGCTCCTCCTCCCGCCATCCGAGCATCTCCGAGGCGGCCCGGCTGATCGCGTGCCGGAAATCGGCGTTGGCGAATGGAGCGCCGTCCCCTATCCTGACTCGTCAAGATCACTTCATTAGGGGGCGACGTGGTCGTGGAGGCCGGGGAGCGCCCGCCGTTGGCGGTGCGGCTGGCGCGGGTCGCGTTGCTGGTCGCCGCCGTCCTGGCGGTACCCCTGTTGATCATCTCCATCGTCGCCCGACGCCATCTCGACGCCGCCGACGACGCCTACCTACAGGCGATGGCGGCCCTCGGAGTGGACGAGGCGGACGCACCGGCGGAGGTCCGCGCACGGCTGAACTACGACATGCTGACCGCCGGCGTGGTTCTGCTGACGACCGGCTGGCTCGCACGGTCGCTCTCCTCCCGGCAGCGCTGGGCGCAGGTCGGCGTGTGGCTGGTGGCAGTGGCCGGATGGGCGAGCCTGGGTTGCGGACTGGCCGTAGCGCCGGAACTGGTGACCTGGGGCAGCGGCCTCGACGAGCAGGTGGACCATCTGCTGGAGGACCTGCTCGTATCCTGGTACCCGGTCACGCACAGCACGTTGGTGGCGGGCGTGCTCGTCGCGCTGGCCATGGCGACCGTGCTGCTGCTGCGGACCGAGGCCCAGGAGTTCTACCGCAAGGTCAACCGGGCCGACGTCGTGGACTGGGCCGACTTCACACACGACCGGACAGACGAGCGCAGGCCGGACCGCTGAGTCGTGACGCCGCGTCGGCAATCGCTGCGGCGAACACGATGGGCGGTCAGCGGGCCGACCGCGTCCATCGGTGTGTCCTGATCCAGCACCCAGACCTTGCCGGATCGCAGCCGGATGGCCCGGTCCATAGACTGGCCGCGTGGGGACCGTGACAGAAGCCTGGGCCCGGATAGAGGGCTGGCTGCACCAGTACACCCCGGGGAGTGGAGCCCTGCTCGCCGGGCCGTCGACGCCTGACCTGATCGTCACGGCAGAGACTCAGGCAGGCGTTGCGTTCCCAGCAGAACTCGTTGAGTCCCTACTCCGCCATGACGGCCTGACCGAGTGGGCGAATATTCTTCCGGAAGCTACACCCCTCGGGCTCAAAGACATCGTCGAGCAATATGAGATACGCATGGATATCGGGCCCGACGTCGACGGTTTCGCGGTGCACAGCCCGAACACTGAGCCCTGGTGGCACGAACTCTGGATACCGTTCGGCGACACGGGCTGCGCCTTGCAGGTCATCGATCTGAGGCCCGGCCCTCATCACGCTCAGCTGGGCATGGCGCCCACTGGCAACCCCGCCGACTTCTCGAATGCATGGCCGTCCTTGAGCGCCTACCTGACAGCGGTCGCGGACGCTCTCGAGCAAGGCGGCGTTGTCGGCGAATGGCATCCCTATGTCACCGAGGACCAAACTCTCTGGTGGGACCTGGCGGGAATGACGGAAGTCAACGGCGAGCCCCTTCGGCCGGCGCCCTTCCAGTAGGCCTTTCGCAACTTCTCATTTGCCGCCGATCGTGCGCGGCGCTTAAAGGGCCGCCGTACCCCTGGATCGCGCAGAGCGTCGTTGACGTCGGCGAGCCGGTCCTCGTCGCGGCCGGCCAGGAATCCACGCCGGTCGAGGGCATGCTCCCCGAGTTCGGGCCGCAACCCCCATCCGGCCGGCGTCTCCACGACCTGCTCGGCCCACTCCGCGCTGGGAAACCGGCCGGCGACACAACGCGGACCCGATCACCTGGTCGCGGCCTCGTCCCTCGCACCCGCCGGAGACTGTCCGCCGCGGCCTCGTCGCTACCACCCCACCCGCCGGCCACAGCCGAGCCCTCCGTGGCGGGCGAATCTCGTCACGCGACGATCACTACTGCCGTTCGGGGCTGGAACGACCCGGCGGGTGACGGCGGCCAGGACCCGGCCAGGCCGCTGCCGGCGGATTCTGTCTCGCCACCGCTCGATGGGCTGCGGCGCGGCTCGGTCACGCTGCCGAAGGCAGATGGTCGACCATGGCGAGTCGATGCTGGACGCGTACGACCGCGGCGCGCGACAGCGGTGTACGGAGCTGGCGTGCGGCCGCGTTGGGGGAGTCGGGTCCGTGCCGGTGGAGCATGTCGGCGAGGCGTTGTTCGAAGTTGACAACCCTGCCGTTCGGGCTGACCGTCTGGTCCGCGTAGGTCAGCGCGTCGGATACTCGCGACTGCTCGCGCGAGAATCGGGTGATCTTTTCGGACAGCCCGCGGGTCTGGGCCGCGTACAGCGCCGCGGAATGGTGGGCGACCAGCGCGACGATGCGTGACGGCCACCCTGTTGTCTCCAGATGGCAAGCGCCGTCGATCGGGTGGAAGCCGGTGTCGTACAGGGTGGCGGCATATCCGATGTCGTGCAGCCAGGCCGCCGCCACCAGAATCTCGCCCTCGCTGCGCGGCCCGACCGTGGCGGCCGCCATTTCGGCCCGTCGCGCCACCCCGATCGTGTGCCGCCAGCGTTCCGGTAGATCCACCAGCAGCCTCTGCGCGAGGTCACGGGCACGGTGGACATCTCCGACGGAACGAAGAGCGTCGGTCATGAGACTCCTCCGTGGTCATTGTGGCGTTCAGGCGGGAGTGGAACGGGTTCGCCGCCGGCGACAGCGGACAGGTGTGCCGCTCTTCTCGGATTCCGGCGGTGATGACCGAGACGGTCGGGCTCACGGGCGATGGCGCGTCTCGCCCGTCTTACGCCGGGCGAGACGCCGCAGCGTTACTTCTTCTTGCTCTTCTTCTTGTCTTTTTTGCTCTTCTTGTCCTTCTTGGCCATGTCGCCCCCTCTCGGTCGATCCGCGGCAAAGCTACCTAGTGTGACAGCTCCATTTGCCGTGGGTCACAGTGCCGGAAGGGCGTGACGTGAAGGTGAACGAAAGGGAAACGCCGTTCTGTTCAGGTTGCCGCCGGCCGGCTCTGGGCCTGGTCGCGGCACCACTGAGCAGCATCGATGTCTGTGACCGAAAATGCACAGTGCCTTTGAGATGTCCCTCACACCAACGGCAGGCGTCCGGAATCCGTCCTGGAGTCTCGCTGCCCACGCCTCCAAGCGGCTTGTCGAGCCCGGGCGGCGACAGAGCCCAGTCAGGCACGGACCCAATCGGTGCCGCCGTCGGCGCTCAACACCGCGAGCAGCAGGGGGAACGTACGCATCGGAGGATCCTTTCCCGACGGGTGATCGCGTTCGTGCCTGGTGTGATGCGAGTTCTTCGGTTGTGGTTCTTGGCCACGGAGAATTTCTCGGAATGACTCCCGCCGTATGCCACCGGCACCAAGGTCGTCGGAGGGTAAGGGCGACGCCGAACAGGGCGGCGTACACCGACGTGGTGTCGGTGTACGCCGCCTGAACAGGACAGTCGCGGCTACTTCGAGTCGCGGTCGAAAGTCGACGCCGACCAGAAATAGCCGAGGACCGCGAGCCCGGCACACCAGGCGACGGCGAGCCAGCCGTTGTGGCCGATCTCGCTGCCGAGCAGCAGGCCGCGGAGAGTCTCGATGGCGGGCGTGAACGGCTGGTACTCGGCGATCGGCTGGAACCAGCCGGGCATCGACTCGACCGGGACGAACGCGCTGGACAGCAGCGGCAGCAGGATCAGCGGCATCGCGTTGTTGCTGGCGGCCTCGGCGTTCGGGCTGACCAGGCCCATGCCGACCGCGATCCAGGTGAGCGCCAGGGCGAAGAGCACGAGCAGCCCGAACGCCGCGAACCAGTCCAGCACCGTGGCGTCGGTGGAGCGGAAACCGATGGCCACGGCGACGGCGCCGACGAGGACCACGCTCAGGACCGACTGGAGCACGCTGCCGGCGACGTGCCCGACCAGCACCGAACCGCGGTGGATCGCCATCGTACGGAAGCGGGCGATGATGCCCTCGGTCATGTCGTTGGCGACGGAGACCGCGGTTCCGATCACGGTGCTGCCGACGGTCATCAGCAGCAGGCCCGGGACGAGATAGGCGATGTACTTGGAACGGTCCGGACCTCCCTCGCCGATTCCCGCGCTCAGCGCGTCCCCGAAGATGTAGACGAAGAGCAGCAACAGCATGATCGGGGTGAGCAGCAGGTTGAGGGTCATCGACGGGTAGCGCCGGGCGTGCAGGAGATTGCGGCGCAGCATCGTGGACGAGTCGCGCGCGGCGAGGGCGAGGGTGCTCATCGGACGGTCTCCTTGGGCTTGTCGGTGACGCCGGCCGTGCCGCCGGTCAGGGCGAAGAACACGTCGTCGAGGTCGGGGATGTGCACGGTGAGGGCGTCGGCGTGCACCCGGGCGGCGTCCAGCCGGCCGAGGATCACGTGCAGCTCGCGCTGGGTGCCGTCGCTGGGGATCCGCAGGGTCAGCGCCTCGTCGTCGCGTACGGTCTCGCGCAGGGCGCCGGTGGCCCGGGCGTACGCCGCGGGGTCGTCGAAACGCAGCCGTACGTGCCCGCCGGGGATGAGCCGCTTCAGCTCCTCGGCCGTGCCCTCGGCGGCGATCCGGCCGTCGGTGAGCACGGCGATGCGGTCGGCGAGTTCGTCGGCCTCCTCCAGGTACTGGGTGGTCAGGAGGACGGTGACGCCGTCGGCGACGAGGTCGCGGATGATCTGCCACATGTTGTGGCGGCTGCGCGGGTCGAGGCCGGTTGTCGGTTCGTCGAGGAAGATGATTCGCGGCCTGCCGACCAGGGTCATCGCCAGGTCCAGGCGCCGTTTCATGCCGCCGGAGTAGGTGGAGGCGGGCTTCTTCGCGGCGTCCACCAGGTCGAAGCGTTCCAGCAGTTCGGCGGCGGTGCGCCGGCCCGCGCGGTCGGAGAGGTGGTGCAGGTCGGCCATGAGCAGCATGTTCTCCTCGCCGGTGATCAGCCCGTCGACGGCGGAGAACTGGCCGGTGACGCCGATCGTGCGGCGTACCGCCTGCGGGTCGGCGGCGAGGTCGTGACCTCCGACGTGGATGGCGCCGGAGCCGGGGCCGGCGGAGACGAGGGTGGACAGGATCTGGACCGTGGTGGTCTTGCCGGCGCCGTTCGGGCCGAGCAGGGAGAAGATCGTTCCTTCCGGTACGGCCAGGTCTACGCCGTCGAGGACGACTTTGTCGCCGTAGGACTTGCGCAGCCCGTGAGCCGCGATGGCCAGGTTCGTCATGGGATGTGCTCCTGCTTTCTCGGGGGTGAATGAGACGGATGGTCATCGGGGCCACGGGAACGGCCCGGCCCTGATCGGGGGGACGGCCGGGCAGCCGAGCCGGTCGGCGATCACGTCCAGCACCTGCCGCAGATCGCGGGACATGCGGGCGTGCAGGCCGATCTCGGCGATCCCGTCCGCGTACCCGGCGTGACCGGGGATCACCTGGTGGACGCGATGGGTCACCCGGGTGCCGGCGGGGCAGACCTCGGCGGTGTGCACGCCGGCGTACCAGCTTCGTACCGCCACTCTGGACCGGGCCCGATCCACCTGGATCTCCACCGGCTCCACCGGCCCGGCGAGCTCGGCGCGGTAGGCGCCGGGGCCGGGCCGGGCCACGACCGTCATCGCGCCCTGCCGGGCCGCCGACGCCCTGGCCAGGACCAGCAGGTTGTCATCGCCGACCCGGCCCTCGGCGACGGCCAGCAGAAGCGCGGCGACCGCGGTGACGGGCGCGGCGAGCGTTCCTCGTACCTCCCACCGGGCGGGCAGCGCGTCCAGCTCGGCGAGCAGAGAAGGCGTCGTTTGCATGGCGAGAAGCCTCGGCGCGAGGGCCGGTCCGGGACAACGCATGCCGTGCATCATGGGACGCGGTGAACCCCATCGACACCGCTCTGAACTGCGGTTTCACTGAGAAGGACGGTCGTTGCCCGGGTGTCCCGGGACGGGACGGGACAGGCTCAGGAAGCCCGGGTCAGACCCGCACGCGCCGCGGTCACGAGATAGGTGAGCCCGTGCGTTGTGGCGATCTCCAGCGCCGCCCGGAAGTGGCGCGCCGCGGCGTCCCGGTCGCCGGTGTCCAGACAGGCCTGCGCGTACGGGAGAAGGCTGCGCGCCATCCGATGCGGTTCGCCGGCCTGTTCGAGAAGCCGCATGGCCTCGTCCTGCCTGGCCGTTGCCTCGTCGAGGCGCCCGAGGTGACGCAGGGCGACGGCGGTGTCGGTGAGGCTGGCCGCCTCGAAGATGGGATGACGTGTCGACCGGTCGATCGCGACGGCCTGCTCGGCGAAACTCAGGGCCGCCTGGACGTCGCCCATGCCGAGCGCCGCCCGGCCCAGCACCTCCAGGCACATGCGTTCGGTCTGCCGGTCCTGCCCGGGCATGGACGCGGCCAGCTCCGAGACGACCTCTCGTGCCTCGGCGTGCTGTCCCAGCCGTACCAGAGCCTGTCCGAGGCCGGTGCACACGCGCACCCGGACCGCCTCGACGGGCGGTTGCAGCGCGGTCGCCCGGCGCAGCAGCTCGACGGCGCCTCCGGCGTCGGCGGTGTACATGCGGATCTCCGCCAGTTGCAGGAGGGCGAAGGCCTCGCTGACGGTGTCGCCTTGCGCGGCCATCAGCTCGCGGGCCGCCTCGAGCTCCGGCGTGGCCTCACCCAGCCGGCCGGCGCGCATCAGTACGGCGCCCAGCAGGTACCGGTGGGCGGCGAGCACGCGGAGCTCGCCGAGCCGTTCGGCGGCCGGCAGGCTGAGCAGGAGGCCGCGATGGAGCTCTGCCGCGCCGCCGCGCCGCCCGTAGGAGATCGTGGCCAGCTGTCCGAGCCCGACGGCCGGTGTGTCGAGACGTAACTGCACCGCGAGGGCGAGCGTCGCGGTGAGGTTGAGCCACTCGGTGTCCATCCAGTCGACGGCGGTCTCGTAGTCGCCGAGGCCGGGCAGGGCGGGTGGTTGCTGTGACACGGTGACCGGCAGTGGGATGAGCACCTCGACCTGTTCCTTCACGGCCAGCAGGCCGCTCAGGTAGTAGTCGGCCAGGCGGGCGATCGCCGGTGCCGGGTCGGCGGCGGCGCCGTCGGCGTGGACGGCGGTCTGCCGGAGCAGGTCGTGCATCCGGTAGCGGCCCGCCGCCGGCTCCTGGACCAGGTGGACGTCGACCAGGTCCTCCAGCAGGGAACGGGCGTTGGTCAGCGGGATCCCGGCGAGGGCGGCCGCGCCGTACGCGTCGATGTCCTCGCCCGGCACCAGCCCCAGCAGCCCGAACATCCGCCGTTGGGCGGGGTCGAGCTGTCGCAGGGACATCGCGAACACCTCCGACACCGCCGGTTCGCCCTCGCGGAGCCGTTCCACCAGGGTGTCGAGCGTCCACGCCGGCCGGTGCCGCAGCCGGGCGGCGGCGACCCGGATGGCGAGCGGGAGGTTCCCGCATCGGCGCATCACCTCCCCGACGTCACCGGCTCGGATCCCGCCCGCGGACTCCACGAACAGTTGCGCCGCCTCGCCGGCCGGCAGGACATCGAGCGAGATCGGCTGGACGCCGTCCAGCTCCACCATCCGCCGGCGGCTGGTGATCACGGCGAAGCTCGGCCCGGCGCCGGGCAGCAGGTCGCGTACGTGCTCCGCGTCGACGGCGTTGTCCAGCAGTACGATCGCGCGCCGTGCCGCCAGCTCCGACCGCCACAGCGCGGCCCGCTCGGCGACGCCGTCGGGAATCCCGCCCGGCGGCAGGCCGAGCGCGGCCAGCAGCACACGCAGTGCCTCGGTGGGTTCGACCCGGTCCCGGCCCGGCGTGAATCCGTGCAGGTCCAGGTAGAGCCGGCCGCCGGGGAAGTCGGCGGTCAGCAGATGTGCGGCATGGATGGCCAGCGCGGACTTGCCCACCCCGCCCATGCCGTCGATCGCCACCACCGACGCGTTGCGTGCGGTGGAGAGCAAGACCTCCAGTTCGGCCCGGCGCCCGGTGAAGGCGGTGATGTCGTGGGGCAGATCATTGCGAACGGCCGTCGGCGCGGCCGTGGTCGTGCTCGTCGGGGGCTGTTCCTTGGCCCGCTCCCACACCTCACGCAACGGCCTCGGGTCGCGGCCGGCCGCCCTGCACAGCGCCACCACCGTGGACCAGGGTGGAACGGCCTGTCCGGAGAAGTAGCGCGACAGCGAGGAACTGCTGACGTGGATGTCGCGTTCCAGCTCGCGCAGGCTCCTGCCGGTCAGGTCACGCAGTTGTCGCAGCCACCCCGCCAACTCGTCGCGCACCCTTGCCAGCCTTCCTCCGACGCCGCGCTGATCATATTCAGGTGGCCGCGGTGGTGCGCCGGACGACCAGGGTGGGAGAGAGTTTCATCTGGGCGGTGCGGCGGTCGCGCCGGCCGATGCGGTCGACCAGCAGGCGTGCGGCGTTCGCGCCCATCTGGCGGCCGTCCTGGTCGACGCTGGTCAGTGAGATCGGCCCGAAGGCGGCCAGGGCGCTGTTGTCGTAGCCGGCGACCGAGATGTCGCCGGGGACGGTCAGGCCGGCTTCGGCGATCGCCTCCAGCGCGCCGAGGGCGACGACGTCGGCGCCAGCGAAGATGGCGGTGGGCCGCACCGGGCGGGCGAGCAGTTGTTGCGCGCCGAGGTAGCCGCCGGCCTGGGTGTAGCTGGTCGACGCGACGTCGATCTCGGCTTCCAGGCCGTGGGCGATCATGGCCTGCCGGTAGCCGTCGGCGCGCTGGGCGTTGGGCATCTCGGCGAGGCGGACCCGGTCGGTCTCGTGGTGTTCGATGTGGGCGATGCGGCGGTGGCCGAGGCTGACGAGGTGGTCGACGACCAGGGCGGCACCGGCGATGTCGTCGTCGGTGACGCTGTCGTAGGCGGGGGAGGAGCCGTGCCGGCCGACGACCACGGTGGGGACGCTGCGGGCGACCTCGGTGAGGCGCTTCTTGGCCGACACGGGGGCGATCAGGACGAGGCCGTCCATGCTGCGGTCGATCATCGCGTCGATGACCTTGGCCTCGGCTTTCTCGCCGTTGCAGCCGGGTGCGAGCAGGACCTGGTAGTCGCTGTCGCCGAGCTGGGTGGTGATGCCGTCGAGGATGTCGGCGAAGAAGAGGTTGCGCAGCTCGGGCAGCATCACGCCGATGGTGTACGTCTGCCCGCGCAGGCCGCGTGCGGCGGCGGACGGCCGGTAGCCGAGTTCGGCGATGGCCTGCTGCACCTTCGCCCGCATCGCGGGGCTGGCGCCGTACGCGTTGCGCAGCACCTTGGAGACGGCGGTGGTGGACACCTGGGCGTGGCGCGCGACGTCGACGATGGTGACGCGCCGGGGCGCGGGCTTGTCCACCAGCTCTCCTTCATGGTCAGGGTGCAGTAGAGCGTACTGGTACATGCGTACTCCCCACGACGTGAAACGTTACCCATCATAGGGATGATCACGGCGTCGGCATTGGTGACCGTGAACCCCTTGACGCTGTGGGCACACGCTCGTAAGGTCGGCGAAACATTTGGAAAACGTTACCCACGTCACTCCGGCGGCTGCCCATGAAACGATTCAGCCCTCCACAGGGGCGACGCCCCGCGGCACCACCCTGGTGGTTCACCGTCCCGGCGCTGCTGCTGTTCGCCTTCGTGGTGCTCGTCCCGAGCGCCCGCGGCGTCCACTACGCCTTCACCGACTGGGACGGCCTCGACCCGGACCTCGCGTTCATCGGCCTCGACAACTTCACCGCGATGGCCGACGACCCGGACGCCCTGCAGGCCATCTGGCACACCCTGCTGATCGCGGTCGCGATCACCGTCCTCCAGAACGGCTTGGGCCTGCTGCTCGCCCTCGGCGTCAACACCGCGATCAAGAGCCGCAACCTCCTGCGGGTCCTGCTGTTCGCCCCGGCCGTCGTCGCCCAGATCGTCACCGCCTACCTGTGGCGCAACCTGCTCGGCCCCGACGGCGCGGTCAACAGCCTGCTCGCCGGCCTCGGCCTGGACTCCTGGCAGCGGAACTGGCTGGGCGACCCGGACCTGGCGCTGTGGATGATCGTGCTGGTCGTGGTCTGGCAGTACGCCGGCTACTCGATGGTCATCTTCATCGCCGGTCTCCAGTCGATCCCCAAGGAGATCCACGAGGCGGCCGCGATCGACGGCACCGGCCCGGTCCGCCGCTTCTGGTCGGTGACCCGGCCACTGCTCGCGCCCGCCATCACGATCAACGTGATGCTGTCGGTCATCGGCGGGCTCAAACTGTTCGACCAGGTCTACGGCATGACCGGCGGTGGGCCCGGGCACGCCACCGACACCATCTCCACGCTGATCTACAAGGACGCGTTCACCCTCGGCGAGTTCGGCTACAGCATCGCCCTCGCCGTGGTGCTCACCGTCATCGTCGCGGCCATCTCCGCCAGCCAGTACACCGTCCTGAACCGCAACGAGAAGGCGGCGTCATGATCCGCTACACCCGCCGTACCCTCGCTCTGGAAATGCTGATGATCGCGGTGGCGGTCGTCTTCGCCTTCCCCGTCTACGTGCTGGTCAACCTGGCCTTCCGGGCGCCCAGCGACACCTCCTCGCCGATCGCGCTCACCCGGAGCCCGACATTGGGCAACTTCACCCAGGCCTGGCAGGAGGGCGGCCTCGGCGGCGCCCTGCTCAACAGCGTGCTGGTCACGACGGTCAGCGTCCTGATCGTGCTGGCCGTGTCGTCACTGGCGGCCTATCCGCTGGCCCGGTCCACCGCGCACTGGTCGCGCGGCGCCTTCCTGCTGATCATGCTCGGGCTGATCCTGCCGTTCCAGCTCGCCGCGCTTCCGCTCTACCAGACCATCCGCGACCTGGGCCTGCTCGGCTCGGTGTGGTCGCTGGTGCTGTTCCACTCCGGCCTGCAGGTCCCGTTCACCACGTTCCTCTACACCGGCTTCCTCCGGGCGCTGCCCCGCGACTTCGAGGAGGCCGCCACCATCGACGGCTGCGGCCCGCTGACCGCCTTCCGCTACGTCATCCTGCCGATGCTCAAACCGATCACCGTCACCGCGCTGGTGCTCAACGCGGTCAGCGTGTGGAACGACTTCTTCACCCCACTGCTCTACCTCTCCGGCAGCGACCAGCAGACCATGCCCGTCGCGGTCGCCGGCTTCGTCGGCCAGTTCGTCTCCGACTGGAACCTCATCTTCGCCGCCCTGCTGATCAGCATCGTGCCGGTCCTCGCCGTCTACCTGGCCCTGCAACGCAGCATCATCAACGGTTTCGCCGGAGGACTCAAAGCATGAGCCCCTACCCCTCCAGGAGAAGATCATGAGAAAAGTCCTCGCCGCGATCGCGGCAGCGTCCCTGCTCGCCGCCTGCTCCAGCGGCACCGACTCCGGCGGCTCCGGCGACAACCAGACCCTGACCATCGCCTCGGTCGACCAGGGCTCCGTCGAGAAGGTCGTCGACGCGTTCAAGGCCGCCAACCCCGGCGTCACCGTCAACCTCACCACCAGCGGCGCCGACCAGTACCAGCAGCAGATCCGCACCCAGCTGTCCTCCGGCACCGCCCCCGACGTGATGACCGTCTGGCCCGGCAACGGCAACCCCGGCGCCACCTACATCCTCGCCAAGCCCGGCTACCTGCTCGACCTGTCCGACCAGCCGTGGGCCGCGAAACTGCCGGACGCGTTCCAGAAGGTCGCCCAGTACGAGGGCAAGACCTACAACGCGGTCTTCGGGCTCAACGGCATCGGCGCCGTCTACAACGACCAGGCCATGACCAAGGCCGGGCTGACCGCGCCCGGCACCTGGACCGAACTGCTCGCCTTCTGCAAGGCGGCCGCGGGCAAGGGCACCCCCGCCTTCGCCCTCGGCATCCAGGACAACTGGGTCACCCAGATCGCCCTCTACGCGCTGGTCGCCACCACCGTCTACAGCGGCGACCGGGACTTCGACACCAGGATGGCCGCCGGGCAGGCCACCTTCGCCGGCTCGCCGTGGACCACCGCGATGGCCAAGTACCAGGAGATGGACGCGGCCGGCTGCTTCCAGAAGGACCCGCTGGGCACCGGCTACGAGGCCAGCCAGACCCTCGCCGCCACCGGGAAGACCCTCGGCATCATCCAGGGAAACTGGATCATCGGGCTGCTCAAGCAGAAGAACCCGTCCGGCACGTTCACCATGAAGGCGCTGCCGGCCACCGACGACACGGCGTCGTTCATCATGCCCGCCGCGGCCGGCGCCGGCTACGGCGTCAACGCCAAGGCCGAGAACAAGGAGCTGGCCCTCAAGTTCATCACGTTCGTGATGAGCCCCGCGGGCATGAAGACGTTCAACGAGGCACAGGGCAGCCTGCCGACACTGCCGGGCGCCGGAACCACCGTCGACCCCGGGCTCGCCGAACTCACCACCTTCGTCGAGGGCGACCGGACCGTGCCGTTCATGGACCAGCTCTGGCCCAACGCGAAGGTGCAGCAGACCATGCTCAGCGGCCTCCAGGAGGTCTTCAGTGACCAGACCGGCGCGGACCAGGTCCTCAAGGACATGGACGCCGACTACAAGGCCGGCGCATGAAACGGCGTACCGCACTCGGACTGTCCCTCGCCGTACCCTCCGCGCCGTTGCTGATCGGTAGCCCCGCGTCCGCCGGCGGCCCCGGCGTGCGGGTGGTCGGACTGCGCGTCGACGGCCGCGACGACCAGCCGCTCGGCCTCGACAGCCCGAATCCGGTGCTCAGCTGGCGGTTCGCCGAGACGTCGTCGGCGGCCGCGGACCGGCAGACCGCCTACCAGATCCGCGTCCACGGCCCCGGACTGCTCTGGGACTCCGGCAAGATCAGCTCGGCGGTCCAGTCCGGTGTCGGATACGACGGCCCGCCGCTGCGGTCACGGCAGCGGCTGAGCTGGCAGGTCCGGGCCTGGGACGCCGACCGGCACGCCACCGGCTGGAGCCGGGCGTCGACCTGGGAGACCGGCCTGCTGCGCCAGGAGGACTGGGGCGACGCCCGCTGGATCGAATATCCCGGGCGTGCCGAGACCCAGCCGATGCCGATCTTCGCCCGGCAGTTCACCGCCGACCCGCGCCGCAGAATCGTCCGGGCGCGGCTCTACCTGTCCGGCGTCGGCATGCACCTGGCCACCGTCAACGGCCGGGCCCTGTCCGACGAGGTCCTCGCGCCCGGCTACTCCAACTACCAGCTCTCCAGCGAGTACCGGGTCTACGACATCACCGATCAACTGCACAAAGGCGCCAACACCATGGGGGTACGGCTGGGCAGCGGCCCCGCCTACGTCCGGCGCAGCGTCACCAACCCGGCGGTCGGGCGGACCGCGCCGTACTCGTGGTGGCAGAGCCAGCTCAAGGGCAACGGAACGCTCGCCGGTGGTACCGAGGCCGGCGCCACCACGGTCACGGTGAGCAGCGTGGCCGGCTATCACGTCGGTGGCACGGTCAACGTCGACACCGGCGACGGCGGCGACAACCTCGAATCCCGGGTCATCACGGCGATCGGTGCGGACAGCATCGCCATCACACCCGCCCTGTCGAAGCCGCACCCCGCCGGCGCCACGGTCACCGGATCCGGCAACAACATCGCGGCCAGCGATGCCAGCGCCGGAGCGGCCGTCACCCCGCGCTTCATCGCCCGGCTCGAGATCACGTACGCCCATGGCCCGGAAACGGTGATCGTCTCGGACCGCGAGTGGCGCACCGCGCTGGGCCCGCTGATCACCGACGCCTGGTACTCCGGATCCGACTTCGACGCCCGCCGCGAGCAGCCCGGCTGGGACCTGCCCAGGTCCGACCTGTCGGGCACCGCCCGACGGCGTGACGGCACACCCACCGGGTGGATCGCCGCCGGGATCGCGCCGCCACCGAACCTCGCCACCAGGCTCGTCGCGCGCACCGCGCCGCCGATCACGGTCGCCGATTCGTTCACGCCCGTCTCGGTGACGAACCCGGTCCCCGGCACATGGGTGTTCGACTTCGGTCAGAACATCGTCGGGCTCCCGCTGCTGCGTCTCCCCGAAGGCCTACCGGCGGGCACCACGGTCCGGATCCAACCGGCCGAGTCCCTCGCGGCCGACGGCACGGTCGACCAGGCGTCGCTGCGAGGCGGCGGCGGCAGCCGGGGTGTGGACCTGTTCAACACCTACACCACGGCCGGGCTGCGCGGCGGCGAGACGTGGCGGCCGGACTTCAACTACTTCGGCATGCAATGGGTGCAGGTCACCGGCCTGCCTCTCGACCACGTGCCGACCGAGGAGACGATCACCGGACTGCGGGTGCAGGCCGAGACCCCGATCGCCGGTGCGGTGACCACGTCGAACGCGCGGGTCAACCGGATCCACAGGATGGCCTGGTACTCGTTCGCCGGCAACATCATGAGCGTCTTCACCGACTGCCCGGGACGGGAGAAACTGTCCTACCCGGCCGACTACACGATGCCGATGGGCTCGATCCACCGCAACTTCGACCTCTCCGCCTACCTGCGCACCCACGAGCGGCACCTGGCCGAAGGACAATCACTCGCGGACACCCCGATGCGCGGCAACGTGGCCCTCAAGACGCCGGTCTACGACTGGGGCTACACCGGACGGTTCGGCGACGAGATCAACTGGGGTGACGCGATCATCCTGGTGCCCGGATTCCTGCGGCAGCTCTACGGCGACGTTTCGACCGCCGATCGGTACTACCCGCAGATGGTGGCGTTCGCCGACTACATCGCCCGGCAGAAGGCGGTCGGCCACCTCGTCGACGCTGCCCTTGCCGACTGGGTGTCGGCCGAACCGGTCTCCGGGAAGATCACCGGCACCTGGGGCTACTACATGATGGCCAAGGATCTCGCCGCACTGGCGGCCGACCTCGGCAAATCGGCCGACGCCGCGAGATATGCGACGCTGGCCGCCGACATCAGGACGGCGTTCAACAACGCCTTCTGGGACCCGGCGCGGCGGCTCTACGCGGACAACGGCGCTGTCTCCCAGTCGGCGCAGGCCCTCGCACTCGACGCCGGTCTCGTGCCCGAGGCCGAACGGCAGGCCGTCCTCGACGGCCTGGTGGCGATGATCTACGCGTTCCATCCGAACGGTGACGGCCCGCACTTCAGCGGCGGCACCATCGGCATGGCGCCGACCGTGCGGGCGCTGTCCACGGGTGGCCGCGACGACGTGCTCTGGGATCTGATCCACGAGGACGAGCAGCCCGGCTACGGCTACTTCATGGAGTCGACCGTCGCGAACCCGGGCGGTATGACCACCATGGGGGAGCGGTGGAACCGCGGCGACTCCAAGAACCACATGATCCTCGCCCAGATCGAGGAGTGGTTCCACGCCGGCCTGGCCGGTATTCGGGCCGCCGACGGCACTGTCGCCTACCGGGACCTGGTCATCCAGCCCAAGGTGGTCGGTGACCTGACGTTCGTGAAGGGGCACTACACCACGCCGCAGGGCACCCTCCGCTCGGAGTGGAAACGGGACGGTGACCGGCTGCGGTTGACCGTCACCGTGCCGCCGAACACCACCGCTCAGGTCTGGGTGCCCACCCTCGGCGGCCGTGTCGCCGGAACACCGCGCCGCGCGACGTTCCTGCGCGACGAGGACGGCTACGCCGTCTACCGGGTGCCGTCCGGCACCTACTCCTTCGGCACCAGGTGATCGACCGGCCCGGCCTCAGCCCCCTGGAGGCCGGGCCTTCCCCGCGACGTACTGGTCGGCGACATGGGGTGATCCGGCCCGTCCGGCGTCGTCAGCCGAGTTCGGCGGCGAAGGCGGCGATCCAGGCCAGGGGCGCGTTCCAGTTGATCGTCAGTTCGTTCGTCGACCAGGAGTGGATGTCGTCGATGTAGCAGAACTGGCCCACCCGGCCGGTCAGCCGGGCCTGTGCCACCTCGTCCTGCAACCCAGAATTCGGGCCGCCGGCGAGGGTTCCGTTCGGCGGGTGCGGCAGGGTGGGGTCGAGCTGGTGGGCGTACCAGCGGCTGTGCTGATTCTTCGCGAAGTCGGTGCCGTAGCCCGTCACGTAGGACAGGTTCAGCGCGTTGCGGCCGAGGATGTAGTCCAGGCCCTCCAGGACGCCGTCCCGGTAACGGGTCTCGCCGGTCAGGTCGTGGGCCACGGCCAGCACCATCAGGTTGTTGAGCACCATGCTGTTGGAGCCCCAGTCCCACCGGTTTCCCGGTGGGGCGTAGGCGATCGCGTACGGGTGGGCCTGCTGGAGGGTGAGGTACCTGTCGGCGCCGGCCAGGACCGAGGCGCGTACGCCGGTGAGGCCGGGCAGTTCGCTGGGGGTCAGGGCCAGGGCGAGGCGGGCGGCGGCCGCGGTGGCCGCCCAGTCGAAGGCGTACGGCCCGAAGACGTCCTCGGTGTGCAGCGGGGAGGACAGCACCGCGTCGGCGTACCGGTGTTCGCCGGTGGTCAGGAACAGCTCGGCAGCCGCCCAGTAGAACTCGTCGCGTACGTCGTCGTCGTTGTAGGGGCCGCCGCCGACGGTGTCCTCGACCGGCGCGTACCGGATCGGATTGGTTTCGGCCGCCGTGTAGGCGGTGCGCGCGGCAGCCAGCAGGCGTTCCGCGTAGCCGGCGTCGTACTTGCGGAAGATCCGTGCCCCCTGAGCCGCGACGGCGGCCAGATTCAGTGTGGCGGCGGTGGATACCGGGCGCAGTTCGCGTGGTTGGGGGTTGAGGTGCGGCAGGGTCGGCAGGCCGGTCCATTCGCGGTCGTGCATCTTGTGGTGGACGAGGCCGCTGGGCGCCTGCATGCGGAGCAGGAAGTCCAGCTCCCAGCGCACCTCGTTGAGCAGGTCGGGAATGCCGTTGCCGCTTTCCGGCAGGTCGAGGGTGAGTTCGTCGAGGCCGCCGCGGTGCTCGAAGGCGTGCAGCAGCTGCCACACCGTGATGCCGCCGTTGACCACGTACTTGCCCTGGTCGCCGGCGTCGTACCAGCCGCCGCGCACGTCCAGGCGGTAGTCGCCGGCGTCCGGGGCGCAGGGGACGTCGCGGTCGCCGAGGTGCCCGGCCGGGCGGCCGTAGCCGGGTCGCAGGTCGTCGCGGATCTCGATGCCGCTGCGCTGGCAGTAGAAGAATTTCAGCGCGTCGGCGCGCAGCGTGTCGTAGAGGCCCGGGGCGATGGTGAACGGCCGGCTGGTCGCGCCGTCGGCGGTCAGGGTGAAGCCGGCGCCGGTCTGCCGGTGCTCTCCGAAGTCGATGGTGTGCACGTTCTGCTGGGAGGAGATGTCGATGCCGCGCGGGTCGGTGGTTCCGTTCGCGACGATCCGGCCCGCGCTGTCGGCGAGTTCCCAGGGCAGTGGGCCGGTGGCGTCGGTGACCAGCGTTGCCCGCTTCGGCCCGGACGGAAGGTGACCCACCTGGTTGACCGCGACGCTCGACATGTCTGGGAACGCTCCCAGCCCTGTGGGCCCGCTGTCAACGCTTGACCGTGTAGTGCAGGTGGAGAACGCGGTCGCCCTGGACGACGGTGTCGGGATCGTCGAGGAGAACGGTGCCGATGTGGCTGCCGAAGAAGCGCACCCCCTCACCGAAGACCACCGGTACGACGTCCATCGCCACCTCGTCGACGAGGCCCGCCGAGAACGCCTGCCCGCCGACGTCACCCGCCGTCACACACGCCAGGCCGTCCCCGGCGAGCTTCTTCGCGAGTTCGATACCGGCCTCGACGGAGGGTGCCGTGTGGAACGGGGCGTCCGGGAACCTGGCGAGCCACTCCTCGGGAAGTGGCCGATGGGTGACGACGACGAGATGCTCTCCGGCTGCCGGCACTCCTGCCCAGCCGTCGGTGATGTCGAACAGGTGCCGGCCGATCACCGTACATCTGACGTCGTCCCAGAACGGCTGCACGTAGGCCGCGGAGGCGGGGCTGACGTTGAACGACCACTTGTCGTTCGGGTGGATGGTCACGTCACCGTTGCGGTACCAGTCGAACAGCGGCCCGACCGAGCCGTCGGGGTGGGCGATGTATCCGTCCACCGAGACCACGGCCTGCATGACGACTCGTGCCATCGCGATCACTCCTCGATTGTGGTCTTGAAAATTCTTGCATCCGCCCTGGGCCGCTGGTCGGCAGTGACGAGGCGCACGTTGTTCATGAATATACCTTTTTGAACGCGCGTGACCTCCATCGAATCGCTTCCGTTCATCACCTCAAGACCGTCGATGGCTACCGAAGGTAATGATCGGCATTGACTGTTCCTGCAAGAACTTGCAGGCTCTGTTCCGGTGCTGCGGTGAGCGCGGCACACTCCACAGCGATCTGCGAAGGAAAAGCGATGCATACCCGGATCCTCGCGCTCAGCCTGGTGATCCTGCCCGTCCTGGCGACGCCGGCCGAAGCCGCGACCATCGCCGGCGCCACCCCCGCGCTGCACTTCGTGGCCGACGGGACCGAGTGGACCGAGGGAACCCTGGAAGCCGGCCGGCCCGTCCTGGTCGACTACGACCTGGCGAGGCTCTCCCGGTGCCGCAGCCAGTACGCCGGCGGCGACGCCTGGAGCATCGGTGTCCACTACCGCGTCGACGGTGGCCCGATCCAGAGGCAGGCGGTCACCCGCCTCGACGAGAACCGGCACAACGTCAAGGCGCAGGCCAGCATCGACCTGCCGCTCGACGGCAAGGACCTGGAGCTGTGGTTCCAGTCCGGCGACCGGGCCGGCTGCACCGAGTACGACTCACAGTTCGGCGCCAACTACCACTACACCGTTTCGTAAGGGCTATCCGCCGAAGACGGCGGCCGGATCGCCGGTGTACCAGACGTTCTCGATGACCATCCGCCGCACGACCCATCGTTGCCGGTCCCGTACGAGGTCGACGTCGTACCGGTTCTTGAGCAGCGCGTGTACGGAGTGGTCGGCGGTCAGAAGGTGCTGGGCCTCGACGAGCGCCGTCAACGAGGCGCTGTCGTCGCCGACACGTATCCGCGGGTTCGTGACGACGTGCGTGGTGTCCACGCGGCCGGCGAAGTTGGTGAGGATGGTGTCGACGATGGTGTCGCGGCCGACCATCACCGGGATGTCCGCGCCCCACCGCCTCGCGGCGGGCCGGAAGTCCAGTTCTGCGGACTCGGCGAACGCGGAGGCGAAGACGGCGAGGGTCCGGGCCTTCGTGGCCGCCACGGACCTGCGGCATGACGACCCGGCCACCGTCCTGGTGGCCGGGTCGTGACGGCCTACGATCCTCAGGCCGTCGGCTCGGGCCGGCCGGTGCAGAACACCGCCTGGATCAGGCCCCCCAGTGCCTGGGGGAAAACCTCTGCCGGGTCGAGGTCCCCGGTGGTCAGCGACGCGGTCAGGGTCTTACGACCGTCCGGTGTGCCGATCATCAGGGCCCCGTAGCCGCCGGGGGCGCCGCCGTTGTGGTGAACGATGGTGCCGTTGCCCGGGCCCAGATCCTGCACCCACAACCCCAGACCGAGATCGAATTTCCCGTACGGCGTGAGCATCTCGGCCAGCAGCGGGGCCGGCAGCAGCCTGCCGCCCAGCAGCGCGGAGATGAAGGTGCTGAGGTCGCCGGCGGTCGTGATCAGATCACCGGCGCCGGCCAGCAGGGTCGGGTTCTGGCGGCTGACGTCGACGACCTTCCACTCGTCGCCGTCCTGGTAGCGGTAGTAGCCGTGGGCGTGCGGCCCCGGCAGGTCCGGCGAGGTGGACGACACCACGGTGTCCTTCATCCCGAGCGGCCCGAGGATCCGCTGCCGCGCCTCTTCGGCGTACGAGCGCCCGGTGACCTTCTCGATCAGCAGCAGGGCCAGCGTGTAGTTGGTGTTGGCGTAGCTCTGGTCGGTGCCCGGCTCGAACCGCGCCGGCTTGGTCAGTGCGAACCGCACCAGTTCCACGGGCCGGTAGGTGTGGAACCGGTTGTCCACCCAGTCCTTGCCTCCGGAGGGCAGCCCCATCCGGAACGTTCCGTCGGCGTCGGGCTCGCCGGTGTAGTTGTACAACCCACTGGTGTGCCGCAGCAGCATCCGGACGGTGATCCGCTCGTCCAGGCCGAGTTCGGGAAGGTGGCCGGCCACCGGGTCGTCCAGTCCGAGCCTGCCCTCGGCCACCAGCTGGAGCACCAGGGTCGCGGTGAACGTCTTGATCACGCTGCCCGCCCACACCTGTCCATCGGCGGGCGGCCCGGCGGTCCCGCCCAGCTCGCTCACTCCGGCGCGGCCGACCCAGTCACCCTGGTCGTCGTGGATGCGCATCTCCGCGCTGCCGAAGCCGGCGTCCACGAAGGTCTCCAGGATCCGCTGCAGTTCGGGGCGCTCCTGGCCGGCGCTGATCGGGGCGGTGGTGTCGAACCTCTGCATGATGCTCTCCTCAGGTCGATCCCCGCCGGCGGGGGCGCATGTCGTGGATGTTGTCGTTGAGCCGTTCACGAGAACCACGATCGCCTGCACCTCTGACACCGGACGGCCATCGCTCTGACACGCCCTCTGACATGACGCCGCCGATCCCGGCATCCCCGAAATCGGCGCCGCACCGACACAGTGGGCGTTACGGGGCCGAGGTGAACTCGGAGGTCCCGGCGCCCACGGCGTAGACGTCGTAGAGCCCGTCGCGGCGAACCAGCGTCGCGCCGGACGTCACAGCGGTGCTGGTCGCCGACGCCGAGGCCAGCGGAACCCAGACCTGGCCGCTGGTGCCCGCGGCCGCGGTGACCTGGAGACGGAACTGGCCGGCGTTGTCCCGGGCCCATTTGACGACCAGCGACCCGCCGGTCGTCGGGACGCTGCCCTGCGCCCAGGTGCATCAGGTCGAGGGCGCCGGTGGTGTCGCCGCTGGCGAACCGTGCCATGACCTCCCAGTTGTTGAGCGGCTCGATGGTGTGGCCGTACGGGTCGGCCATGCCCGGCGCGGGCTGCGAGATCTGGCTGCCGTGTGCCTGCCACCGCGCCTCGAAGGCGCCGCAACCGCGGAACCCGACGGCGCTGGTGAGCCGGCCGTTGGCGGCCTGCAGGTCGAGATGAAGTACCCCTGGTAGCGGTCGGCGGTGGCCCGGTATGCCTTGAAGTTCACGCCGGCGCCGGTGAGCGTGACGCTGCCCGGCGTGGTCAGCTGGATCGCGGCGAACCGGAACCCGCCACGCAGCGCGCCGGTGTACGTGCGTACGCCGTTGACGGCGAAGGTGACCGGGGAGCCGTTGTCGCTGTTGTAGACGCCGTTGCTGCCGGCGGTCAGGAACGGCAGCGCCTCACTGGTCGCCACGCGCAGGGTGACCGACGAGCCGGTGGTCGCCCGCCACGCCGACACGTTCGCGAACGGGGTGCCGCCGACCTCCTTGCCGAAGTCGAGCACGATCGTCGCGGGGGAGTTCGCCGAGGTGGTGGTCAGCACCGTCGAGCCGGTTCCCTGAGCGGTCAGCCCGGCGGCGTTGGTGACCGCGCCGCCGGTGCGCGTCACGCTCGCGGCGCGGACGTTGTCGCCGGCCGGAGCCGGTACCAGGGCCTGCCAGTTCGGGTTGGCCGGCCAGGTCGGCGGCGCGGCGGCGGCCGGGCCCGGCAGTGTTGTCGCCGCGACCAGGCAGGTGATGAGGCCGGCCAGCATCCGCCAGGCCGGATGCCCGAGGCTTCGGCGTGGCCGCTGATCGGGTCTGTCGTCCAGGTCGTACATCGGGGGTCTCCAGGTGCCGCCTGAAACGAAACAGCTCAGAGCGCGGTAGCGGCTTCGGGCGTCGATGGGCGGTGCATGACACCGCAGGTCCATGGAAACGCTTCCATTGACCGGCCTGGATGTTGCTTGTAAGGTGCCGAGGCAGAAACTTTCGTAGTTCATCGCGAAAGTATCCCGCCCGGAGAAGTGCCCCTGCTGCTTCTCCCGAAGGCCTCGCGTTCAGCTCGCCACCGCTTCTGCACCGCCTTTGAGGCACTTCCTCCGGCCGGCCGAAGAACCACGACAAGAGGAACCTCATGAACGTGCGGAGCACACGAAGAACGCGATCGCGCGCGGGTCTGGTCGCCGTCCTCGCGGCCGTCCTGCTGGTCGCGGGCGTGACGACAGCGACCAGCGCGCAGGCGGCCACCGGCTGCCGGGTGACGTATGCGGTCTCGGCGCAATGGCCCGGCGGGTTCACCGCGGACGTGCGGGTGACCAACCTGGGCGATCCGATCACCGGCTGGAATCTGGGCTGGACGTTCGCCTCCGGGCAGCGGGTGACCCAGGCCTGGAACGCGACGGCCGGCACCGCCGGCGACCGGGTGACCGCGACCAACGCGGCCTGGAACGGGAACGTCGCCACCGGCGCGACCGTCTCGTTCGGCTTCAACGGGTCGTGGTCCGGCAGCAATCCTGTGCCGGAGTCGTTCGATCTCAACGGCGTGGTGTGCACCGGCAGTGTGGGCGGGTCACCGAGCCCGTCCGCCTCGACGTCGCCGCGCCCGGCCGATCCCCGGGCCACGGTGGCCGCGATGCAGCCGGGCTGGAACCTCGGCAACACCCTCGACGCGATCCCCGACGAGACCGCCTGGGGCAACCCGCTCACCACCCAGGCACTGCTGCGGCACGTCAAGGCGCAGGGCTACAACAGCGTCCGGATCCCGGTCACCTGGAGCAACCACCACGGCGGCGCACCCGACTACACCATCGACGCCGCCTGGCTGAGCCGGGTGCGGCAGATCGTCGACTGGTCCCTTGCCGAAGGGCTGTACGTGATGATCAATCTGCATCACGACTCGTGGCAGTGGATCAACACGTATCCGTCCGACCGTACTGTCGTGTTGAACCGGTACACCCGGCTGTGGACGCAGATCAGCGCGGCGTTCCGTGACCACTCCGGGAAGCTGGTGTTCGAGAGCATCAACGAGCCGCAGTTCGCCGGCACCTCCGGTGACGAGCAGAACTACCAGGTGCTGCACGAACTCAACGCCGCCTTCGTCGACCTGGTGCGCGCCTCGGGCGGCGGCAACGCCACCCGGCTGCTGGTGCTGCCGACCCTCTACACCAACGCCGACCAGGGCCGGCTCGACGCGCTGACCGCGAGCTTCGGCGAACTGGACGACCCGAACCTGGCGGCGACCGTGCACTTCTACGGATACTGGCCGTTCAGCGTCAACATCGCCGGCGGCACCCGCTACGACGCGACCGTCGAGCAGGACCTGATCGGCACGTTCGACCGGGTCAAGACCACGTTCGTGGACCGGGGCATCCCGGTGATCATCGGTGAGTGGGCGCTGCTCAACTGGGATCACAACCGGCCCGGGATCATCGAGCGCGGCGAGTTCCTCAAGTTCCTCGAAGCCGTCGGCCACCACGCCCGCACCCGGGGGCTGACCACGATGCTGTGGGACGCCGGTCAGTTCCTGAACCGCAGCGAACTGCGCTGGCGGGACCAGGGAGTCCACGACATGATCCGGGCGAGCTGGACCACCCGGTCCGGTACGGCCTCCTCGGATCAGGTGTATCTGCCGCGGACCGGTGCGATCACCAGCGGGACGCTGACGCTCAACCTGAACGGCCTCACGTTCCAGGGGCTGCGCCAGGGGAGTGCCGATCTGGTCCGGGGCGCCGACTACACCCTGTCCGGGAGCACGCTGACGCTGACCGCGGCGGCGCTCACCCGGCTGGCCGGCAACCGTGCCTACGGTGTGAACGCGACCATCGAAGCGCGGTTCTCCGCCGGGGTGCCCTGGCCGATCAGCATCATCACCGCCGACCCTCCGGTGCAGGCCGCCGCCACCGGGACGACCGGCTCCTTCGCCGTCCCGACCCAGTTCCGGGGCGATCAGCTGGCCACCATGGAGGCGAGGTACGCCGACGGCAGCAACGCCGGACCCGCGAACTGGACACCGTTCAAGGAGTTCTGGACGCACTTCCAGCCCGACTACGCCGCAGGCACGATTCTTCTCAAACCGGAGTTCTTCGCCGAGGTGAACGACGGTGCCGTCACGTTGACCTTCCATTTCTGGAGCGGTACGCAGGTCGCCTACCGCATCACGAAGTCCGGTACGACCGTGACCGGAGCTGTCAGCTGACATCGAGCGCGGCCGCCCTGACCTCATGGCATGGGCGGCCGTGCTTCCTCCGTACCCTATGAATGGGATTTATCGCCCGGCCTCGGACAACGCCTTCGCCAGCAGGGCACGCGCCTGCTCGCCGCCGTTCTCGCGCCACTCCCGGATGATCGCGTCCACGTCGGAGAGTGGGCGGCGGCCGCGCAGCACATCGGTGAACTTCTCCTCGAACGGCACCGCGCCGGCCTTGTAGGCCGTCGGCATCTCGACCTTCAGCCCCTCCCACGGGTCCCGCTCCAGGTGTCGCACGATGCTGTTGGAGTACGTGAGCACGTCCCGGACATAGTTCGGGGTGTCGGGAAACGGGCCGACCGACGAATTTCGGCCACTGATGAAGAAGTACTGGTTCACGTTCTCCGTCAGGGCCAGAGGGGTCCGGACCGGCCCGTCCGGTGTCGCGGTGTGGTGCTTGCCCGCGATGCCGTAGTCGCGTAGCTGGGCTTCGGCGGTGCCCAGCGGGGCGGAGCACCAGTTGATGACGCGCAGCAGTTCGTCGACCCGGTCGGGGGCGAGGTCCTTGCGGAGGAAGGTGTAGGAGATCGGCTGGTCGGCGCCCCAGACCAGTGGGTCGCCGCCGCCGGCGGCGAAGACCGGCACCGGCTGGAAGTTCACCTTTGGGTTGATCTTCTGTTGTCTCGCCTGCGCCGCCTGCCAGAATCCGAGTCCGGCCTGTGCGAAGACGATGGAGCCCGAGGCGAACAGCTGGTCCTGGTCGCCGCCCTTGCTGGCGGCCAGATCGGGGTGGACCAGCCCGTCGCGGTAGATCTTCGTCATCACTTCGAGGGCCTGCCGGTACTCGGGTGTCTCGTACTTGAACTCCGGTGTCCTGTCCGCGGTCAGGCGCCAGCCGCCCTTGGCGCCGGGCACCCGGTGGTACATCTGCATCATCGCGAAGAGGTCGCTGAACGCCCACACGCCGCGGGCCGGGTCGGTGATCTCCTTGCCGAGGGCCAGCAGTTCCTCCAGGCCGGCCGGCATCGCGCTTCCGCGTGCGTCCAGCAGATCCTTGCGGGTGAACAGGGCGTAGGGGAACGGCGTGTCGGCGGGGTTGGGGATCGCGAACAGGCGCCCGTTCCAGACCGCGTTGCGCCAGGCGGCGGTGGGGAAGGAGCCGAGCATGGGGTACGAGCGGACCGCCTCTCCCCGCAGCCGGTCGGTGAGGTCGGTGAACAGCAGTTGGGTGGCCTGGGCGAACCGTGGGATCTTCTCGATCTCCCAGCCCGGTACGCACAGCAGTTCGGGCACGTCGCGGGCGCCGAGCATGGCGTTGAGCTTGTCGGCGTAGGTGTTGCCGTCCTGGACCGTGAACTCGACCGGCGTACCGAGATCGGCGTTGACCGCCTGTAGATAGGCGCTGCGTCCCGTGCCCGGGGGAGCCGGGCCCCAGACCGGGGTCATCGCGGTGATCGGCCGTCCGCTCGTGCCGGGTTTGCCGGGGATCGCGTCGACCAGGCCGGTGGGGTAGCGGGTGTAGCCGTCGGGCACCGGGCGGGTTCCGAGGATGTCCGGCTTCACGCCTATGGCGAGATCCTGCTGAGCCGGCAGGATCGCGTCGAACGCGTTCAGGTTCTGGGCGGTGCCGGATCCGACCGGGCTCTCGCTGCACCCGGTGAGCAGGGAACCGGCGGTGGTGGTGGCCGTGCCGAGGGCCAGCAGTTCGAGGAAGGCCCGTCGTGAGGGTGGGGATGCCATGGGTTCTCCCGTCCATGCCGGCCCAGCCTCGTTCGCGACACGGACCCGCCGTGAATAGAAACTTTCGAATGTCCGGCGGAAACGTAGCATGGCCATTGATCGAGTTCCATGATTGAATGATCGGAAAGTTTCGCTACGAAGTGGGAGAAGAAGACCGGATGACCTTCACCAACCCGGTGATCGCCGGCATGCATCCGGACCCCAGCGTCTGCCGCGTCGGCGACGACTACTACCTCGCCTGCTCCAGCTTCGAGTACTTTCCCGGCGTACCGATCTTCCACAGCCGCGACCTGGTCAACTGGGAACAGATCGGCAACGCCCTGGACCGCCCCGGCCAGCTGGCCCTGCCGCCGGGCACCCCCTCCTCGGGCGGCGTCTACGCGCCGACGCTGCGCCACCACGACGGACGGTTCTGGCTGATCACCACCAACGTCGCACCCGGCGGCGGCTCCATGATCCTCACCGCGGACGACGCCCGCGGCCCCTGGTCGGATCCGATCCCCGTGCCGGGCATCGGCATCGACCCCGACCTCGCCTGGGACGACGACGGCAACTGCTGGTGCACCTACGCCGGCATCGCCCAGATACGCCTCGACCCCACCACC
Organism: Actinoplanes hulinensis; assembly: GCF_019429605.1. Taxonomy (NCBI): domain Bacteria; kingdom Bacillati; phylum Actinomycetota; class Actinomycetes; order Micromonosporales; family Micromonosporaceae; genus Actinoplanes; species Actinoplanes hulinensis. The sequence goes on from NZ_JAHXZI010000024.1 coordinate 63,891, forward strand.
GGCCGCACCCTCGACGGCCCGCACCGCCTGTGGTCCGGCGGCCCGCACGCCCAGGCGCCGGAAGCCCCGCACCTCTACCGGATCGGCGACCACTGGTACCTGCTGATCGCCGAAGGCGGAACCGAACGGGGACACGCCATCTCGGTCGCCCGCGCCACCTCACCGAACGGGCCGTTCGAGCCCTGCCCGGCGAACCCGATCCTGACCCACCGGGGCAGCAACCGGCCCATCCAGAACACCGGCCACGCCGACTTCGTACAGGGCCCCGACGGCTCCTGGTGGATGGTCCTGCTCGGAGTGCGGCCCGGCGGCGGCACCCCGGGCTGGCACGTGCTCGGCCGGGAAACCTACCTGGTGCCCGTGACCTGGACCGACGGATGGCCGGTGCCCGGCGACCTCACGCCCGAGATGACCGCACCCTGGCCCGTGAAGCCACCCGCCCCGCCACAGGCCCGCGACGACTTCGACGACCCCGAGCTGCACCCCCGGTGGATCTCGGTACGATCCCGGCCCGCCGGAAGCTGGTCCACCACCGACCGGCCCGGCTGGCTCGCCCTGCACGCCCGCGGCCCCTCCCTCGACAATCCCGGCGTCACCTTCGTCGGCCGGCGCCAGCAACATCCCTCCTGCCGCGTACGGGTTCTGCTCGATCCCGGGGCGGGGCGCGGCGGCCTGGCCGTACGCCTCGACGAACGTCACCACTACGAGCTGGAGGCCGGTGACGGCATCGTGCGCGTCACCGCCCGCCTCGGCTCCGTGCTGCACACCGTGACCACCAGGCCGCTGCCCGCCGGACCCGTCCGGCTGCGCATCGACGTCATCGCCGCACCCGACGGCCACTGGCACCCCACGCAAGGGCCGGACGAACTGCACCTCGGAATCGAGACCGCGGACGGAACGTTCCAGACGCTGGCCCAGCTCGACGGGCGATATCTGTCGACCGAGGTGGCCGGCGGCTTCACCGGGCGCGTGATCGGCATGTTCGCCACCGCGGGTACGGTCCTGTTCGACTGGTTCGACTACGAGCCGATCCGGTGAGGGAGGGGTCAGTGACCGAACACCCACCGGCCGGCACCGTCAAGCCGGTCACCATCTCCTACATCGCACAGACCGCCGGCGTCTCCATCCCGACCGTCTCCAAGGTCATCAACGGCCGCTCCGGCGTCGCCGCCGAGACCCGGGCCCGCGTCGAAGCCCTGATCAGCCAGTACGGCTACCGCAAGTCCAACCCGGTCCAGCGCACCAACCTCATGGAACTGGTCGTCGACGACCTCGAGCACATGTGGGGCCTCGAGATCATCCGCGGCGTGCAACGCGTCGTCCGCGAGCACCGCGTCGGCCTGGTGCTCACCGAGTTCGGCCCCGACCGCAACACGATCCGCTACTGGATCGACGACACCATCGCCCGCCGGCCCGACTGCATCGTCACGGTCGCCCAGCTCTCCGACAGCGAGCAGAACCAGCTCCGCGCGCGGGGCATCCCGTTCGTCGTACTGGATCCGGCGAGCGAGTTCCCCGAGGACGTTCCGTTCGTCGGCGCGACCAACTGGGCCGGCGGCCGCTCGGCGACCCGCCACCTGGCCGGGCTCGGGCACCGCGACATCGCCATGATCAGCGGCCCGGGCCACCTCTACTGCCAGGCCCGGCTGGACGGGCACCGCTCCGCCCTTCAGGCTGCCGGCCTGCCGATCCGCGACCACGACATCATCCGCGCGCCGCTCACCGAGGACGGTGGTCACAGCGCCGCCGTGGAACTCCTGAACCGGCCGCGGCGGCCCACCGCGATCTTCGCGGGCAACGACCTGCAAGCGGTCGGTGTCTACCGGGCGGCACGCGAACACGGACTGCGCATCCCGCAGGATTTGAGCGTGGTCGGATTCGACGACCTGCCGATCGCCGCGATGATCGACCCCGGGCTGACCACCGTGCACCAGCCGCTCACCGAGATGGCCATGGCCGCGACCGAGTTGGCCCTCGCCCTCGGTCGTGGCGAGCCCGTCTCTCAGACGGGCATCGAACTCGCGACGAAACTCGTCATCCGCGGCAGCACCGCCCCACCCATGGGATAGAGCTGTCCCGCCGGTGCCGAATCTTTCCGCCTGTCACGTGGTTTCATGAACCGGAGGCCTGCCGAAACCAACTTCGGTACGGTCCGCTTATGTTCACCGATGACCAGCCGGATCGTGACGATCGCGCATGGAAGACGTAGGCAAGAACAGGATTCCGGACCCGTTGTACGACTCGGTCGCATTCTGGCGGTCGATTGCCGCACTCTGGCTGCTCTGTATGGCGATGAGTGCTTCACGGCTTCTCTTTCAAGGCGGTCAGCAGATATTTCACGCTGCCGTGATGGTGGCCGCAGTCCCATCGATAATCTTTTGCCGATGGAGAGTCGCCTCGATCAATGAGGTTCGCAGGTTGGAGAAGATCTATGAAATGAACCCAAGGTTCCCGCCGCACTGCTGAACCAGGTCGTGCTGGCTGATCAGTGCCGGGAACCACGCGTACTCCTCGGGCAGAGCCAGGTGCGGAACCGGCCCAACTCGAACCCGAGCACCTCGAATCCGAGCGCTCGGCCGGCGGGTGGGGCTGCGCCCAGGGCCGGATTCGTCTGGATCGGGTGCGGGTAGTCGCCGATGGACTGCTTCATCACGGTGAGGAGGCCGACGGCGTCGGAGGCCGGCACGCGACGCTTCGTTAACCCCCACTCAGTGCGGGAAGGCACGAGGCGGGCGAGTGGTGGTCTGCCTGCGGAAGGCGTCGATCTGCGCTGCCACCTCGTGCATGTCGGCGGTCTGTTCGATGCGATCGAGGTAGAGGCATCGGTTGGCGAGGCTGACCAGGTCGACGGTGAAGTAGGCGGCCATCAGCGGGTTGACGAACAGTGTGCTGCCGGCGGTTCGGCGGGTGAACTGGACGTCGCCGAAGGCTCCTTGGGTTGCCGCGGCGATCTGGCCCTGCACGATGCTGGGCCGCATCGGAGTCGCCTGTTGAGCGTCGGCGACGGCGTCTCGGTACAGCGCCGCCTCTCTGCTCGCACTGGGAATGGACAGCGCGCCCAGGTAGCCGCCGTCGCGGTCGAGGGCGGCGAGGTTCTCCAGGACCTGGCTGTGGACGACCCCGTGGTAGGCGTCGATGCCGAAGCCCAGGCAGCTCACCAGTTTCACCGGCACGTCCAGGCCGGCGACGGCGGCCAGGCTGGTGATGTCCTCTTCGGGTGTGCCGAGGCCGGCTTCGTCGCCACGCATCAGGATGTCGGTGCCACCGTCGATCAGGACGACGGCGTCGATGCCGAGGTGGCCGGTCAGATGCCGGTAGGCGGCCCTCAACGGTTGTACGCCGGTCCGGGCGAAGGCGTACACCTTCGACGGGAGATCGGGGGCGGCCAGCCAGCGGGCGAGGGTCCGTTCCGGGAAGTAGTCCTCCGGGCCGTGGGTGGCCGGGGCGACGAGAGCCACATCGGGCGCCAGCCAGGCGTCCAGGTCCAGCATCTCCAGTGGGGTGAACGACAGGTTCGCCAGATGCACCGCAACGCCGCGGTTCCACAGTGTGATGGCCAACGGCAATGCGGCGTAGATGTCGAACCCACCTCCGGCGCCGGCCAGTAGAACGCGGCGAGCCCCGTCCAGAGCGGCGAACAACGGTGGCACATCAAGGGAGCCGGAGGACGTACCGGGAAATGTTTTCACCCTTTGATGATCCTCGAGGCGCAAGCTGCAGTCCGTGCGCGGGCCTGATCGGTTTTGTGCAGCCGGCTATTCGCAGCCGACGCCGTCGCCGTCGCGGTCGAGATGCCGTCCGTAGCCGGGATCACCTCGGCGGATCGGATCGGCGCCGGCGGCCCGGACGGCGATCGCGGCGACCTTGATGGACGAGAACCAGTAATCGATCGTGCCGAAGGACCGCACCGGGAACGGGTTGACCGCGATGATCGCCGCGGCGGCGAGGGCGACCGGAATCCACAGCGGCACCTGCGGCCACCGTGTGGGGTGCGATCCTCTCCAAGTGGGTGCAGTACGGGCGCGAGGGCGGCTACGGCTACCCGCTCACCGATGAACTGACCACACCCGATCGTGGCGGCCGGTACCAGCAGTTCCAGGGCGGCTCGATGTACTGGACGCCGAACGGCGGGGCGCACTCCACCTGCTGACGCCGGGTCACCTGTCCGCCGCGGGCTGGGTGGGCAGGTTGACCGTGAAGACGGTCAGGGGTTCCGCGGGGTCGCTGACGCTGATGGTGCCGCCGTGCTGCTCGACCACGGCGCGCGCCAGGGTGAGGCCCAGACCGGAGCCCGGTATGCCGCTGTGCCGCACGGCGCCGCCGCGGAAGAACAGGTCGAACAGGTGGCCGTGCTCGCTCGCCGGGATCGGCTCACCGGTGTTGGAGACGTCGAGCACGGCGGCGTACGCGTCGGCGGTCAGGCGCACTCCGATCGTGGAGTGCTCCGGCGCCCAGGCCAATGCGTTGTTCAGCAGTTCGTCGGCCATCTGGCGCAGCCGCTCCGGATCGCCCTGGATCGGCATCGTGGCGGGTGCGTCGACCGCGATGGTCACGTCCCGGGGTGTGCGCTCGCGTGCCGCGTCCACCGCCTGGTAGACGACGGAGACCAGGTCCATCGGCCGCCGGTGGACCTCGAGGTGGCCCGATCGCAGGCCGGCCACCTCCAGCAGCTTGTCGACGATGATGGAGAGGATGCCGACGTTGCGGTGCATCACCCGCACCATGTCGCGGTGGTCGCCGGCGAGGCCGGGCTCGTCGAGCAGCAGTTCGGTGTAGGACAGGATGCTGGTCAGTGGGGTGCGCACCTCGTGGCCGACCAGCGCGGCGTACTCGTCCCTGGTGCGGTCCAGTTCGGCGGCGAGGCTGTCGCCGCGGCGGCGTTCGAGGAATCCGCCCAGTTGCGCGCCGATCCCGGTCAGGATCGCGGTCCGGGTGTCGTCGGGCACCTCGGTGGTCTCGCTGTAGCAGACCAGCACACCGAGCACGTCGGTGCCGCCGGCCATCGGGATGGCCATCGCGGCGGGGAGTGATGCCCGGTCCTCGTCGAGATCCGTCGCCCAGAGCGGCTGGTTGCTCTGCCAGGCCCTGGCGGGAAGCCCGTCGTCGGGCGGCAGCGGTTCGTCGCCGGCGCAGACCCGGCCGCGCCCGCCGGCGTCCCAGCAGGCGGCGCGGCGCAGGACCTGTCCGACCTCGTCGACGATCCAGACCTCGGTCGCCGCCCATCCGATCATCGAACCGACGAGCTGCACCACTGTGACGAGGACATCGTCGGTGGGTTCGGCGCTCGCGAGGAGCTTCGAGGTCCGTAGCTCGCACTCCTGCAGGCGGGCGGCGTGCCGCAGCGCCGTCACGTCGTTCATCGCCACCACGGCGACGACGTCGGTGCGGCCTTCGATCGGGCCGGCGTGCATGAGGAAGGTACGGGCCGGGGCATCCGGTGTGCGCATGACGACCTCGGCGTCGTGGACCTGTCTGTCGTGCAGCGTGTTGACAAGGGGATTGTCGGACTCGGCCAGCGGATGCCCGGCCGGGTCGAACAGGCCCAGCCGCTGCGGCCACTGCTCGGCGGGGGCGCCGTCGAGCCGGTCGCCGGTGAGTGCCCGCGCCGCGTTGTTGCACAGCACCGGCAGCCCGAGGCAATCGCAGCCCAGCACCGCGGTGTGCAGGCTGTCGGCGAGCACCTGCATGGTTTCGTGCTGCTGTCGTTGCAGCTGCTGGCGGGCCAGCATCTCGGCCTCCGCCTGCCCGATGCGCTGGCGTAGTTCCTCGGTGAGCCGGCCCAGCTCGCCGCCGGCGGTCTGGGCGACCATGAACGCGGTGACGTCCTCGGGCCGCTGCACGATGAATTCCAGGTCACCGTGGGCGTTGAACACCGGGGCGTGCAGCGGCGCCCAGTAACGGGTCGCGAAGCCGCCGTCGGGCCGCGGGACGTCGTACTTCTGGACCGGCATCACGTCGGGGGCACGGTCGCGCACCACCCTCTGTAACGACGCCCCGATCGCCTCGACGCCACGAGCCTCCGGGTCGTCGGGATTGTCGGGGAAGGCGTCGAAGATGTGCCGTCCGACGATGTCCTCGCGCCGGGTGATGGTGGCCGCGAGGTAGGCGTCGCTCGCCTCGACGATCACCAGGTCGGGATCGAGGACCAGCATCGGCGTCGGAGCGCGCCGGAACAGGAGCCGGTAGTCGATCACGCCTTACCATTTTAGGGGAATGCGAGGTATGTGTCCGGTCCTCGGCCCTTGAGCGTGCGTTTGCGGCGCTCGAGCCGGCCCGCTGTTCAAGGTGAACGACAAATGGGTTCCCGAACGGAGGAATACGGGTGATACTGCCGCCGAAAGCAAGACCGATGAACGGGGAACCAGTATGTCCGTGAACGCTGTGGAGTTCCGCGGCGCAGACCAGCGGACGGCGCGGGACGATGCGCCGAAGCAGGAGACCGACCGCAGCGCCGAAGCGATGCAACGGCTTCGTCAGCCCTTCGACCTCGGCCTCGGGAGCGCCCCCGCAACCCGCCGGTGAGCCGGCCACCCTGCCGGACCCTCGAACGGCGCGGCGGAAATCCGGTCGCGGCGGTGAGACCGAACCTCGACCATGAGGCGCGTGAAACATGAGATCAGAGCGGTGTACGACGACAGCACGATCACCGTCTACCAGGCCTACTCGCCGCTGATCGCCGTGCCGGCCGTCAGCGCGGGACGGTTCGTGCCGCCGTTCAAACGGGACCGGATGACCTGGATCAAACCGTCGTTCCTGTGGATGATGTACCGCTGCGGCTGGGCCACCAAACCCGGCCAGGAGCACGTCCTCGCCATCTCGATCACCCGGGCCGGCTTCGAGTGGGCGCTCGACAACGCCGTCCTCAGCCACTACGTGCGTGGTGTCCACCCCGACCGTGTCACCTGGCAGCGTGCGCTCAAACAGGCGTCCACCCGCGTGCAGTGGGACCCGGAACGCGATCTGCACCTGCGTGAGCTGCCCTACCGTTCCCTGCAACTCGGCCTCGGCGGTGCGGCGGTGCCGCTCTACGCCGACGAGTGGATCACCGGGATCACCGACGTGACCCCGCTGGTGCGCCGCATCCGGGGTCACCTCGACGCTCGTGACGCGGCTGCGGCGACCGCGCTTCTCCCGGTGGAACGGCTCTACCCGTACCACCGGGACCTGGCCCGGATGCGATCAGAAGCCGGGGAAGACGGCGCGTAGCTGGTCGAGGGTGATGTTGCCGGTAACCGTGGTGCCGTCAGGGGTGTGTTCCGGGGCGAGTCGCCCGTAGAGCAGCCGCAGCACTGACTCCAGCGAGCCGGTGAACGTCGCGGTGGCGGGCAGGGATTCGGTGGTGAGTCGCACCGAGTCGTCGATGACGATGCGGTACGCCGTGCCGCTGATCTCGACAACGGCGTGGTCGGGCGCCTCCTTCGGGCGGCCGATGAAACCGAGCAGGAAGCCCAGGCCGCCGCTGAGGTGCTCGGCGAGGACCACGGCCGAACCGTCGGCGAGGGTGGCCGCCGGGTCGAGGCCCGCCCGCACGTCCCAGGTGTGGTGGGCGACCTCGCTCAGCCGAAGTGCGGCGAACGATGCGAACGGCACCGGATCGGGCAGGAAGGTTCGGACCCGCAGATCCTCGTGACGCCCCTCGGGCACGGATTCGAGCCCGGCGACCAGCGCCTGATTCGCGTCGATCGAGCCGGTGGCCTGGTCCCGTGGGCTCATCGCGTTCCAGCGGTCCCACACACCCTGGTTGAAGTCGGCGCCGGGCGCCTGCGCCTCTCCGATCGCCGCCCGGAAACCGGCGTTGGTGATCTCGGCGCCGCTGCCGAGGTGTGACAGCACATCGGCGACCGTCCAGGCGGAGGCGCCGGACGGTCCGGTGAGCTGCCCGTCGGACAGCCCCGCGACCAGATCCGCGAGACTGTCGTGCTCACTGCGCAGGGCCGCGATGGTGCGGCCGGCAAGAGTCGTCATGCGGCCAGCGTATGTCCGGGCGAGGCCGTCCGCGGTAGGGGAGCGAGATCGTTCGGTATCCGAGCCCGTCGCGGGCCGGCGATCAGGACTTCTCGGTCTCGCGTTCCTGGTAGTCGCGTGGGGAGAGGCCGTGGAAGTGGATGAAGGCGGTGCTGAACGTCGGCAGGTGGGCGTAGCCGACGCGGCGGGCCACGGTGCTGGGTTTGGCGCCACCGGCCAGCAGGTCACGGGCGATGCGCATGCGGGCGGCGTAGCGCCAGCGAGCGAAGGTCATGCCGGTCTCGTCGCGGAAGGCCCGGTGAACCTCGGCGGGGACGTCGAACGCGGCCAGGGCTACGACACCGTCTACCGGGAGTTCGCGGGCGGACACGACTACGCATGGTGGCGAGGACTCTTCGCCGATGCCCTGCGCTGGTGCTTCCCGCTCAAGGCAGACCGGGAAACTCCACCGGAGTTGCGGGCCCCTCGTGGCGGCGTATGGAACTGCTTTGAACCGGACTCGTACACGAGCGGGACGACGGCGCGGCGATCAGTGCGAACACTTGCCGCAGATGCGGATGGGCCTCATCGCTGGCTGGCCTCATCTTGCGAGTCGACTTCTGGTGGCACTGTCGGGTCCTGCCCACGCCGATGGGGCGCGGGCCGGATGAGAGCGCACTCGATCCGCGGCATGCGGATGTCAGCCCGTTGAAGGACTCCCAAGCGAAACCCGGATGGGCCGAGTACCGGATCAGGTGGGCCGGATGGAGCGGACGATCTCCCGTGCTGATCAGGGTGAGGACCTCTTCGTTCGGCCGAAATGCAGCTCCTTGGCCAAGGCGGGGAACACTGATGTCCTATCTGGACTGCCTGCCGTTGCACGTAGCAGGCGATGACAGCGGGGCGGCGATGATCACCGAAGACCGGATCGAACGAGCCAGGCAAGGGTACGAGCGCGCGGTATACAGCGGCGACACCAGCGGGCTGATCGACGCCGAACGGGCCTTGGACGCGGTCGAGGCCGACACGGCGCTGGCGCGTGGGAGGATCCTGCATGCGCGGTTTCAGAGCGCACCCGGCGAGGACGGTCCGCCGGCCGTCGAGGATCCCGCCGAGTTGCCGTTGTTCGAACGCGCCCTCGAGTTGTACCGGGCACTGGGGGACACCCGCGGCGAGGCCGAGGCCCTGTTCTGGATCGGCTGCCTGCACCAGTTCATCCGGCGTGACGACGGGACCGCCGAGCCACTGTTGGAGTGGTCGTTCCGGCTGGCGGCCGAGGTCGGCGACAAGCGGACCCAGTCCGAGGCTCTACGGCACCTGGGCATCGCGTCCCACACCGCCGGCCGGCTGGACGAGGCGCGTGACCGGCTCGAAGAGTCGTCCCGGCTGCGCCGGGATCTGAGCGCGCGACCTGCCGAACGGTCAGTGGCCGCGGAAGGCCTCCTCCAGCCACCAGGACGGGCGGCCGGCCGCCACCTTCGCGTCGATCACCATCGGGGCGTCCCGTGGGCCGGCGAGCCACTCGCGGACCGGGGCGAGATCGTTCGGGCCGCGTACCGTGACCGCGGCGCAGCCGTGTCCGCGGGCGATCGCGGCCAGGTCGGTCTCCGGGAAGACGACCGTGGAGATCGGGTGGCCGGCGGGGCCGAAATGGTGCACCTCGGCGCCGTACGCCTCGTCGTTCCAGATCACGATGAGCATGCCGAGGCCGAGCCGGCGGATCGTGTCGAGCTCGGCGATGCCCATCAGGAAACCGCCGTCGCCGCACGCCGCGACCGGCAGCCGGCCGGGGCTCGCCAGGGCCGCTCCGAGGGCGGTGGCCAGGCCCAGGCCGATCGACTGGAACGCCTGCGTGAAACAGAACCCATGATGATCTGGAACGGACATGAACATCGACGGGTAGCCCATGAAGTTGCCCGAGTCGACGGACACCACCCGCTCGGCGGGCAGCAGGTCGTCGAGGGCGATCGCCAGCGTCCGCGGGTCGATGTGGGTGTCGTCGCCGTCGTCGTCGAACGGCACGTCACGCCATCGTGAGCCGGCGCGCAGCTTCTCCCGTACCGTATCGGTCCTATAGGCGACCCGGTGGCCGGTGAGCGCGGCAGCCACCGCGACCGCCGTCGGCCCCGCGTCGCCGCAGACACCGAGATCGATGCGATGGTGGGCGCCGAAGGCGGCCTCGTCCAGGTCCACCTGCACCACCACGGCGTCCGGGCCGATCAGCGAACCGTGCCGGCTGGTCCACATGTTCAGCGACGCGCCCCAGGCGACCACCACGTCGGCGGCCTGGATCAGTTCGGCCGCCACGGGGGTGGCGAAGCCGCCGGAGACGTCCAGGTCCCAGTCGTCGCCGGCGAACAGGCCCCGCGCGACGGCTGACGTGGCGAGCAGCGCACCGCATGCCGCGGCCAGGTCGGCCACCTCGGCGCCGGCCGCGACCGCGCCCCGGCCGGCGATGAACACCGGCCGTTCGGCCCGGCCCAGCAGATGGGCCAGAGCGGTCACCGCGTCGTCGGAGGCGCGGGGCGGCTGCACCGCCGGCGCCGGTGGCGGATCGGCCGGCTCGGCGGCCGCGGCCTGCACGTCCAGGGGCAGGTTGAGCACCACGGTCCGCCGCTCACGCACCGCGGTCCGCCACGCCCGCGCGGTGTCGGCGACCGCGGTCGCCGCGCTGTGCACCCGGTCCGGGACCGCGCCGACCGCGCGGGCCAGCGCGTCCTGATCCACCCGGAAGTTCGAGTTCAGCGCGGTCGCGGCCGGCTCCGCGGCCAGGACGACCATCGGGGTACGGCTTTTCGCCGCCTCCGCGATGCCGGTCATGGCGTTCGTCAGCCCGCAGCCCTGATGCACCGTGACGAGCCCGGGGCGGCCGCTGACCCGCGCGTACGCGTCGGCCGCGGTGGCCGCGCCACCCTCGTGCCGGGTCGCCACGAACCGTGCCCCGTGCGCGACGAGAGCGTTCGTGACGTGGAAATTTCCGCTGCCCACGACGCCGAACACCCGGTCCGCGCCGAGTTTCGCGAGCGTCTCGCCGACCAGGTCGGCCACGGTCAGGTCGCTCATTTTTCGATCAGGGCCAGGACTCGCACCGGGCTGCCGGAACCGCCGACGATCGCCAGTGGCGGCGCGATCACCACGGACCCGGTCGGTGGCAGCCGGTGCAGGTTGCGCAGTTGGGTGAGCCCGTACTTGTTCGCCCCCAGTAGGTAGGAGTGGCACGGGAACGGCGGGTCGAACGAGTGCGCGGCCCCCGCGTCGGTGCCGACCGTCTCCACGCCGAGGCCGATCACCGGGGACTCCTCGGCCAGCCATCGTGCGGCCTCCACCGACACGCCGGGGGTGTGCGGGCCGGTCTCGTCGGCGTTCAGGAACGCCTGCTGGTCACCGGAGCGGGCCTCCCAGCCGGTGCGCAGCAGCAGCCAGCCGCCCTCGGGCAGCGGCCCGTGCTCGGCCTCCCATTCGCGGATGTGCCGCACCTCGAGCAGGAAGTCCGGGTCCTTGGCGGCCCGGTCGGCGACGTCGACGACGACCGCCGGGGCGACCAGCCGTCGCGGTGGCACCTGCGACACGTCTTCGCCGTCGCGGCCGGTCAGCCAGTGGATCGGCGCGTCGAAATGGGTGCCGGTGTGCTCGCCGGTGTGGATGTCGTTCCAGTACCAGGCTGGGCCGCGGTCGTCGTAGTGGCTGATCTCCTCGAGACCGAACGGGATCGTGTTCGCGAACGGCGGCGGCAGTTGCAGGATCGGCGTGCTCGCGGACAGCGGCGCGGTGAGGTCGACGACCTCGATCGTGCCGCCGATGAGTCCGGACAGCAGGGCCTTCAGAACGCTCATCGGCTTCTCCACGCGGGCGAGGTCGTCGGTGACGGCAGTGAGCCTACGACCGCTTCGAGCCATTCGGCGCGCACCGACGCTCCGGGCCCGTCGGAAATTTCGACCGGCACTTCCATGATCGCGCGGACCTCCGGCAGGGCGGCGAAGGCAATTCCCCTCCATTTGATGTACGGGGAAAGCGGCGCGCCAGGAGCGACCGGCGTCACCTCGCGGGCGTGGCGGGCGGCTCCAGGATCGGCCCGACCAGTTCGATGGGTGTGTCGGCCGCCGAAATGTTTGACGGGTCACTGGAACCGAACGGTCGGCCGATGTCTTTCGGAGGGGTATGACAGAGCGCATCAGCCAGTTGTTGAACGAGGCGGTGGCCGGCGTCGAGCCGGCCGCCTCGGATCCGGTCGGGGCGGTGCTGCGGCGCGGCCGGTCAGCGCGGCGACGGTCGGCTCTGATGGCGGCCGTGGTGTGTGCCGGGCTGGCCATCAGTGGTGTGGTGGTCGGTCCGCGGTTGGCCGGCGGACCGGGTGTCGGGGTCGCCGCGGCCGAGCCCGAGGCGCCCTACGTCGATGGCCGCACGGTGGTGGCCGGTGCGGTGCGGTTGCCGATTCCGGACGGTTGGCGGGCCGCGACCTCGGACCAGCCCTGCGCGGACACGTCGAGGACGATCCTTATCCGGGTCCACGACAACGAGCGGTGCGGAACATCCGCGGTGGAGATTTTCAGTACGCCGGTGAGCAGCGTCGGCGGCGCGGTGACCAACTTCGGCAGCCAGGTCATCGAGGGCGGTGTGGTCGCCCCGCCCGCCCTGGTCACGCTGCAAGGCGGCGAACCGGGCTGGCTGGAGCGGACCTCGGGCCGGGAGGATGCCCCTCACCCCGCCAGCTGGCTGGCTCTTCCCTGGTCCCGGGTCAAGTTCCTGTTCCGCCTCGACAGTGCCGCCGCCGGCGAGTTCATCGCCTCGATGCGGAGTGCACCGGTCGGTGCCGGAACCCTCGCGGTGCCCCGTACCGCGGCGATTGCCGACCTCGTCATCGCGGACGCCTCCGGCGGGGTGCGGCCGGAGGACATCGGCCGGATCCGGGCGCCGGAGACGATCGCCCGGCTGCTCGGGCTGTTGCGTGATCAGGAGGACGCGGTCGCCGACGCGGAGGCGTGCGCCGGCGCTACCCAGGCCACCGCGGAGATCACCATCAAGGCCGTGGAGGGTGTTCCCTGGGGAACCGAGCCCTCTCCCGTCCCGGGACCGTCCCCGGCCGCGGGGCCGAGGGACACGACCGTCGTGGTGATCGCTCTCGGCGGCGACTGCCAGGAGGCGGTGTCGTCGCACGGTGGACGGGTGCGGCTCAGCGCCGAGACGGTCGCCGAGCTGAAGAACGTCTACGGGATCGGGGCACGATGAACGAGGCACCCGACTTCGCGCAGTTCGTCACCGCCCGCTATCCGGCCCTGGTCCGCTACGGCACGCTGTTGACCGGCGACCGCGGCCACGGCGAGGACCTCACCCAGGATTCGCTGGTGAAGACGTACCGGGCCTGGCGCAGGTTGTCTCCCGACGGCGACCCGGAGGCGTACACCCGGACGGTGATGGCCCGGGCCGCGTGGCGCTTCGGCCGCCGGCTGTGGCGTGGCGAGATCCCGGCCGCGGCGCTACCCGAGCGCACCGCGGCCGGCGACGCCTACGCCCGCCACGACATCGCCGAGGCGGTGCTGGCCGCCCTGCGCGCGTTGCCCGCCGGGCAGCGGGTCGTACTGGTTCTGCGCTACTGGGCCGGGCTCTCCGAGGGGGAGATCGCCGCCCAGTTGGGGTGTTCGACGGGCACGGTGAAGAGCCGGGCCAGCCGGGCCATCGCCAGCCTGCGCCGTGCGGACGGGCCCCTGGCCGAGGCCTTCACACACGCCGGGACCGGCTCGGCTCGATAGCCGCCCCGCGCGTACGAAGAGTCAGGGCATCAGGCCGTCGACGATGCCCTGGATCGGGCCGGCGAGCTCCTCCGCGGAGACGCCGGCCAGGGGACCACCGTCAGCGATGGTCGGGGTGGCGAGTCCGTCGCGGGTGTGGCGCTCGCCGTGTTCGTGCACTCGCCCTGCTTCGGCCCTGACCCGTCATCCGTTCGGCGTATCGACGTTTGATCATGTGCGGGCCGGATAACCTGCGGCAGTTGCACTACGGCAACGAACGCGCCAGGAGGCCCCGATGGTGACGCCTTTCGCCGTTACGAGACGCGACGACGGCGCGGGGGTGCACCGGCTGATGATCGTGGGTGAACTCGATCAGGACACCAGCGACGACTGCGCCGGGCTCATCGCGTACGCCGCCGAACATCACGACGCGGCGGAGATCGTGGTCGACCTGCGCCGCGTCACGCTCCTCGCCGCCGCCGGGGTTCGTGCACTGCTGCGCGGACGTGACGCCACCCTGCAGGCAGGCCGGAGGTTCCGGGTGGTCAACGCGACCGGCATCGTCTATCAGGTACTCAGGATCAGCGGGGTGCACAAGACGCTGGCCGTCACCGCGGATATCCGGGCAGGGGCCTGACGGAGATCGTCACGTCTTCGAGTTCGTCCCATGTGACGGTGCCGTAGTGGTAGTCGTCGTTCTTCTCCCAGAGAAATCCGGCCGGGATGGTTTGGGACATGTCCGCGTTGTCCCCGCGCCACCAGGTCGCGCGCACCATGCCACCGTCGCGGGCTTTCAATTCCAGCAGGCCGCCGTCGCGGTGCCGGGCCGTCGTGGTGAAGAAGACCAGCAGGACAATTCGCTCGTACGGCACGCGCGTAACCCAGCGCCCCGACGGCTCCTCGCTGGCGCCCGGATGGTCCGGCCGCACCACCACGGTGAGTCCGTCGGCATCGCCGGACGAGTACGCCTGCTCCAGCAGTTCCCCGTCCACCAGTACGTACCGGCCGTCGAGCACGCCGTCACGGGCGAGGGCGCGTGAACGGGCATCGAGGAACGCGGAGTCTCCGAGATCGGCTGCGGCCGTACCCATTCCGGCATGCTATCGGCTGAGCATGAGGCGCCGGGGTGGGTGAGGGCGACGAGCCGTTCGAGACAGGTCTCCCACAGCGGCCTTGATCGCTCGAAGTGAGCGGGCCGTGATCGGCGGGGATCCCGTCAAGCGGTCCACTGCTCCTTGGTGATCTCGTACCGCACGCCCCCGTCCCTTCCGCGGGCAACTGGGCCACCGAGGACCAGGCCATCGTCCGCGGCCCGGCGGTCGTCGACCTCTCGGTGGCCCTGCACAGCATTCCTCGCCTGCACCGGGTCAATGCCGGTGTCGCCTCATCGTGTGGGCGGACCTCAGCGTCCCTCGCCCAGCAGGGTGTCGGGATCGAACAGGTCGGCCTCCATCCGGGCGATCAGGTCGGCGTCGATCAACTCGGCGACCGGTCCCGCCTCGGTGGAGATCAGCAGGTCGAGCATGTCCTCGAGGCTGATCAGCGTGATCAGCGGCATACCCGGCACGGGTGCAAGGTCCGGCCCGTACAACGCCGCGTGCTGGGCGGAGACCCTGATGACGCCGGCGAACGGGGGGTACACCTGCCACCGGTAGCCCGACGGAAGGACGATCGCGACCGCCGACTCGGGTCCCAGGACCTGGATGCTGATGCCGTCACGTTCGCCGAGCAGCCGCTGCAAGGCCTGGTGCAGGGCATCAACCGGCGATGCGGCGGCGGCCACGTTCTCCGTCACGACCAGTACGGCATTCTCCGTACACGCGGAACAGGCGAAAGCCAGGGCAGCCGTATCGACGACCGCCTCGACGATTCGGTGCACGCCGCAGCCGGCACAACGCTCCCGCCTCGGAGCCCGTGGGGGGTGGGAATCCGACATCAGCGCCTCCTCTACCTGGTGTCAGCAACGATTGGTGCGGTGAATCGCACCGGGCGCGCTCTACGCCGGCCCGAAGACTTCTCGGATGACGGACGATCACGCTGACCTCACCAACGGCCGACAGCCGGCGAACCTGAACCATCCGCGGGAAGAGAAGACAGCCCGTTCGCGGTGCCGGCGCCGGGAGACCCTGGCGGCATATCGGTTGTCCGCCGTGGTCGCGAAGCCGATGATGGCGACCATGCCACCGGAGTGGAAGGACCGGCGCCGGGAGCGCGACCGCAGGGTGCTCGCCGGATATGTGAGCGGACCGGCCGCTCCCGTCGAGGCGACGGCCCGCGCGCTGGCGAAGGCCGGCACCGCCACCGCGTTGATCCTCGTCGAGGGCATCAGCGACCAGATCGCGGTGGAGACGGCAGCCCACTGCCGCGGCCGCGACCTCGACGCCGAGCACGTCACGGTCGTCCCGATCGGCGGCGCCCACGCGCTCGGGCGTGTCCTCGGCGAGCTGGACACCCGGGTGCTGGCCGGCCTCTGCGACCTGCGTGAGGCCGGCATCTTCCGGCGCGGGCTCGGCCCCGCCCGTACGCATGTCTGCGTCGACGACCTGGAGGACGAGCTGATCCGGGCCGTCGGCACCGACGTCTTCGCGGCGCTCATCGACGCGCAGGGTGACCTCGGCTCGTTCCATGCGTTGCGGAGCCAGCCGGCCTGGCGCGACCGGTCCGTGGACGACCAGATGCGGCGGTTCCTGACCAGCGGCTCCCGCCGGAAGTCCCGCTACGCCCGGCTGCTCGTCGAGGCGGCCGTCGACCGGGACGTCCTGCCGAGACCCCTCGACGACCTGCTGTCCAACGCCTGACCCGGCGGGCGATCAACGATGCCGGCCCTCACGGAGCATCTCGACGGTCTTGGTGACCCGCTCGGCCCGGGTGGCGTCACGCTTGGCCTCGGTGATCCAGCGGACGAACTCCTTGCGGTGCGAGTAAGCCAGTTTCTCGTACGCCGCCTTCGCCGCATCGTCGGTGGCGAGGGCGGCCTCGAGCTCCGGCGGCACCTCGACCGTACGTTCCCCGGTCTCCGCGGCGATCGACACCTGATAGGCCCCGCCGATCTCCACCCCGGCCCGCTCTCGGGCCGCCTTGGCCAGCCCGATCAGGTTCTCGCCACCCATCCGGGCCAGTCGCAGTGGCAACGTCACGTCGCGCACGGTCACCCGCACCGGGAACGCCTTGCGCCCCTCGCCGACGGCGGCGGCCTGCTCGTCCGAGAGGACGAAGGCGCCGCCCGGGCCGCGTGCCTCCAGCGTCAGGTTCAGGTTCAGGATTTCGGCCACCCTGACACCCTAGTGCGGTCTGATCGCGGGGCGGGGCACCCGGTGCTCGGCCGTGTGCAGCGCCTCGGTGACCAGGCGGCCGATGTGTGGGTCGGCGAGCGCGTACACCTGGCGGCGGCCGTCGCGGCGTACCGTGACCAGGCCGGCCAGCCGTAGCTTGCCGAGGTGCTGGGAGACCGCGGGGCGGGCCGCGCCGACGGCGGCGGTCAGCGCGGTGACGTCCTGCTCGCCGTGTGCGAGGCAAGCCGCCAGCCGAAGGCGAGTGGGGTCGGCGAGCATCCCGAGGAGCACCCTTGCTGCCTCGACCACGGCGTTGCCCGGAACACGTTTCTGCAGGTCATTGGCATCTGCAACGTTGTCGCGTGCGCGCATGAGCACATATTATGGGCCGTCTGGACCACTAGGGAAGGCGCGCGATGTCCGCCCACGAGCACCGTCACGGCACCGGCCACCACCATCACCGTCACGGATGGCGGCAGCGGCTCAAGCACGTGGTCACCCCGCACTCCCACGACAGCGCCGACAAGGTCGACTCGGCCCTCGAGGCGTCCCGCGAGGGGATGCGCGCTCTGTGGATCTCCCTGGTCGGCCTCGGCGTGACCGCGCTGCTGCAAGCGGTCGTCGTCGTCTTCTCCGGCTCCGTGGCGCTGCTCGGTGACACCCTGCACAACGTCGCCGACGCGCTCACCGCCGTCCCTCTGGGCATCGCGTTCTGGCTCGGCCGCCGGGCCGCCACCCGGGCTTACACGTACGGGTTCGGCCGCGCCGAAGACCTGGCCGGCATCGTGATCGTCCTGGTCATCGCCGCCTCCGCGGTGGTGTCCGCCTGGTTCGCCGTCGACCGGCTGCTCGACCCGCGAACCATGACCCACCTGCCGTGGGTGTTCGCCGCCGGGCTGATCGGGTTCGCCGGCAACGAGATCGTCGCCCGCTACCGCATCGCCGTCGGCCGCCGCATCGGCTCGGCCGCGCTGGTCGCCGACGGGTTGCACGCCCGCACGGACGGGTTCACCTCGCTGGCCGTCGTCCTGGCCGCCGGTGGGGCCCGGCTCGGCTGGGGCTGGGCCGACCCGGTCGTCGGCCTGGCCATCACCGCCGCCATCGCCTTCGTGCTCAAGGACGCCGCCCGTGAGGTCTACCGGCGGCTGATGGATCGCGTCGACCCCGAACTCGTCGACCACGCCGAACAGGCGCTGCGCGCGGTTCCCGGCATCCGCGACGTCTCCGGGCTGCGGCTGCGCTGGATCGGCCACCGTCTGCACGCCGAGGCCGCCATCGTCGTCGATGCCGAGCTCAGCCTGCTCGCCGCCCACGAGATCGCCGCTGACGCCGAGCACCAGCTCACCCACGACGTGCCCCGCCTCGCGGCCGCCACCGTGCACGTCGACCCGGACAGCCACCCGGGTGACCAGCACCACCACGAGTTGTCACACGTTCGGCGCGACCGTCTCGCCGCATTGTCATTGTCTGGTTAGCTGGAGATGTGACCGCGCGCCCGCACGGGTTCGCCCGGGCCGGCAGGGAAAGCCCGGCCGGGCTCGTCGCCCTGGTCATGATCGTGTTGCTGCTCGCGGCCGCCGCGCTGTTCTCCGCGGCCAGCGCCCACCATGCCGCCGGTGACCATGTGCACATCGAGCCCACGACCGGCGCGGTGGTCGCGGTCCACCACAACGAGACCGTGCACGAGCACCAGCACGGCAACACCTGGACACCGCACCTCACCCAGCGCATCCGGGTGACCGCCGACGCCGTGCTCCTGGCCGTGATCTCGGCGGTGCCGACGCTGATCGATCAGGGCGCCGCCGCCACCGGGACGTCCGCCGCGGCACCGCACTCACCGCTGAGCCTTCTGGGTGTCCTGCGTATATAGGACCACGTCTTTCCCGCATCTTCCCGAGCACGACCTCGCGCCCGCGGCCTGACGCCGCCGTGGCGCCTGCCCGCGTTCCCGCAGATCAGAAAGACGAGAGGGACGTCGACTCCGATGGTCAACTTCCAGCCTTACAAGCCCTGGGCGCTCCTCGCGCTCGTGGCCGTTGCCGTGACGGGCGCCGGACTGTTCGCCCTTCGAGCCACCACGACTCCGCCCGCCACCATCGTTGCCACCCCGGCCTGCTCGGCCGGACAGTCTCCGGTAGCCGTGCTGCCGGTGTCGCACTGGGAGAAGCGGTACCTCGAGACCTGGCAGTTCGAGCGCACCGAAGCCCTACCGGCCAGCCGCACACCCGACAGCTGGAGCCACTACGACCTGTCCTACTCCGTCGACGCCAACACGGCGATGTTCCGCGCCACCGGCAACACCCGGTATCTGGACCGGGCGCTGGAGTACGTCACCGGCGTGGTCTCCACCGCCCGGCCGTCGAAGGAGCTTCCGGCCAGCCAGTACCGCGACGGCTACCTGGGCTGGGTGTCCAATCGGGAGGACCTGCGGCCGACCGGTGTCGAGGTGCCGCTCTACGAGAGCTATTTCTGGCGGCACGCCACCACCACTCTGCGGGTGATGCGGCAGACCCCGGCCGTTCACGACGAAGCGAGATACCGGGAACAGTACGAGAAGCTGCTTGCCTTCGCCGAGACGAACGTCTTCGACAAATGGCAGGCTAGAGGATCAAACGACAACATCTACCGCAATCGTACGCACATGGCGTCGCACTGGGCGGCGATCGCCCTCAACCTGGCCGCGATCACCGATGATCCGGCCCGCCGCGACCGCTACCGTCAGGTCGTCGACGACATCGACCGGAAGCTGCCCAACCATCCGACCGGGCTGCGCGGCCAGATGCGACCGCACCCGGAGGAGCCGTCGGCATACTTCTGGAGCGACGAGTGGGGCGCCACCGAACGGCCCGGGCAGGACGTGAGCCACGCCAACGGCGTCCTGTCGTACGTCGTCGAAGCCGCCGACCAGGCCGACTCCTGGACCGACGCCGACATGATCGCCTTCGGCAACCTCCTGACGAAGGTCATCTGGCCCGGCGGCAGCCGCTATGCCGCGTACGTCGACGGCAGCGGCACCGACAACGGCTGGTTCTCCGACGGCCTCGTCAAGCTCGGCCGCTACGACTCCACCGTGCAGCAACGCCTCGAACGGCACGAGGTCGTCAACGGAC
This sequence comes from Actinoplanes hulinensis, assembly GCF_019429605.1. NCBI lineage: Bacteria > Bacillati > Actinomycetota > Actinomycetes > Micromonosporales > Micromonosporaceae > Actinoplanes > Actinoplanes hulinensis. The sequence continues at coordinate 83,943 of NZ_JAHXZI010000024.1, forward strand.
AGTTCGCGGCCAACATGGCCCTCAACGCCGCGATCCTGCAACGGCCCCGCACACCGGACCCGGCCTGCCCCCGCCTGAACCGGTAGACGAAGCACGACGGGCAGGGCCTGCGGCGTCGTCGCGGGCCCGGGGTTGTCGTCGAAGCCGGCGCCCAGGAGGCCTTGCAGGTCGGTCTGCAGGCCGCCGAGGGTCTTGCGGGTCACGCCGACTCACAGATAGCTGATGCCGGTCAGGTTCTCGGCCGTTGCCCAGAGCCGCTCACCGACGGCCGGATCGGTCGCTTCCGGGCTGAGGCTGGCCTCAGCGACCGGGCCACGTGTCTCCCAGAGTCTGCCCGGGCCGAAGAACTGGCCACCCCGCACCCCAGGTTCGGTCGCGGCGCGCAACTGTGGCAGCGCGCCCTGCTCCACCGGCTGGGTGGCCAGCAGGCCGGCCGACGCGATCAGTCGTCCGAGCCGGCCGCGGTGCTCCCAGGCGCGCGGAGTCAGGTTGGTCCGGGTGAGACCGGGGTGGGCCAGGGTGCTGACGATGGACGACCCGGCGGCACGTAGGCGGCGGTCCAGCTCGATGCCGAAGATCGTGGTGGCGAGCTTGGACCGGCCGTAGGCGGAAGCCGCCCGGTAGTCGCGTTCGTGCATCAGGTCTTCGAAGTCGAGGTGGGCGTTCTTGTGGGTGATCGAGCTGAGGCTGACGACGCGGGCTTGCCGGGCCGCGGCCAGGTTGCCGAGCAGCAGGCCGGTCAGCGCGAAGTGGCCCAGCATGTTGGTGCCGAGGTGCAGTTCGAAGCCGTCGGCAGTGGTGCGGCGCGGGCCGAGCAGAACCACGCCGGCGTTGTTGACCAGAAGGTCGAGCGCCGGATGGTCGGCGGTCAGCTTCACGGCGAAGGCTCGCACGGAGGCGAGGGAGGCCAGGTCCAATTCGCGTACCTCGACGACTGCGCCGATCCGGCGGGCCGCCTCCTCGCCGGCGGCGGTGTTGCGGACGGCGAGCACGACGTGGGCGCCGCGGTGGGCGAGCTCGGCGGCGGTGACTAGACCGAGGCCCGAGTTCGCGCCGGTCACGACGACGATCCGGCCGTGCTGGTCGGGGATGTGGTCGTTCGTCCATCCGGTCATCTGCTGCTCCTGGAGGTGTCGGAGTGGTAGACCGACGACGCTAGGGGCGATGCGAACCCGCTCGGTCGTTCTCGGTTGCCTAGGTCCGCGGGACCTACCCTCCGTGGTCCGGGCCGCGGCACACTTACGGCATGAGCAGCCCTCATCCGTACGCTCGTGAACTCGGAGATTTCCTGCGCGCCCGGCGTAACAGGCTGCGCCCACACGACGTCGGCCTGGAGCCGGGCGGCCGGCGCAAGGTCACCGGGCTGCGACGCGAGGAGCTCGCTCTGCTGGCCGGCCTGAGTACCGACTATTACCAGCGTATGGAGCAGGGCCGGGAGGTGCGCCCGTCCGACGACGTCCTGGAGGCGATCGCCAGCGCGCTCGGCCTCGACGACGGGGAACGCCGGCACCTGTTGACCCTGGCCCACGCCGCCCGCCGACCGGTGGCCGCCCGGCTGGACAGCGAACCGGAACGGGTGCCGGACAGCACCCGGCGGCTGCTTCGAGTGATGCAGACCCCGGCGCTCGTCATCGGCCGGCATCTCGATCTGCTCGCCTGGAATCCGATGGCGGAGGCACTGCTCGGCGACCCTGCCGGCCATCCGCCTGACCGGCTCAACATGCTCCTGCTGATGTTCGACGACACGTTGACCAGTGAGCGGAACTGCTCGGATTGGGAGCGACAAGCACTGGACTACATCGGCATGATGCGTGCCGCCGTCGCCACCGACCCCACGCATCCCCGCGCCACCGCGATCGTCGGCGAGCTGAGCATCCGCAGCGCCGAATTCCGGCGACTGTGGGCACGCCACGACGTCCGCGAGTCGGTCCGGGGCACCAAAACCTTCCGGATTCCCGAGGTCGGAGACATCGTCCTGGACTGGGACACCTACCCGCTGCCCGGCAACCCCGGCCCGGTCATGCTTGTCTTCACCACCGAACCGGGCAGCATCGACGCGGACCGGCTGCAACTCCTGGCGTCACGGCACACAACCCGGATCGCCCACAGACGAGCGCCCACCATCGCAGCCTCATGAACCGGCGTCGACGAAGGCGTGCGTCACGGTTGGGGGTGTGTTCGGCGACTACGCACCGACCTGGTGGTTCTACGGCTGGCTCGCGGGAACCCGGGCTGGGGCCATCGGCGTGTCCAGGGTGAACTTTGTCGGCCTCGGCCACCGCATTCTCGCCGACCGCCGGGTCGCTCGCGCACCTCGGACTGTGGACACACCGTGGCGGTCGTCTCTACATGCAGGGGCGCGACCAGCGTCTGCCCGAGCACGACCTGACCGTGGTGATCGATCTCAAGTGCGACAGTTCTGGCACCGTACAGGGGCCGTGGACCTGCGCCGGGGATGCCGACGCCGCCCGCCCACCGCTTCGTGACCCACTCCCGTTGGCGAATCTTGACATGTCGGGCTGGCCGGCGGCTTATGGTCGTGGCTATGAAGGCGCTACTGAACTCGCTCAGCGAGACTGAGCTGGCGCTGTTCCGGGAGACGGAGCGCGAGCAGCTTACCGGGGCCGACGAGGACGACCTGGTCGAACTGCACGGCCGGGTGCGCCGGGCCCGCGACAAGTACGTCGGCCTCTACCGCCGCGAGGCGAGCGCGAGGGTCGCCACGTCCGGCGGTCGCGGCAAGGCCCGACCGAAGAACCTGCACAACGCGCAGAAGGCCGAGGTCTTCGAGGACGCGCTCGCCCGGGTCAGCCGACACCTGGCCGCGGCCGCCCGGCGCAGTGCGCAGGAGCTGAAGAGCGAGCGCCTCGCGGCGGCACAGGAAATGCGCAACACGGCGCCGCCGACCGTCCGCACCCGACCGGCCGCCAAGCGTGCCACGCCGACCCGGGCCGCCAAGAAGACCGCACCGGCGGGGCGCGCGTCGCCGGGCGCCGGCCAGGCCGCCCGCAAGCGGCAGGCCGCCAGCGCCGCCACCGGGGCCAGGCAACAGGGCCGCCGCGACAGTCGGTGATCGCCCTCGACGTCATCACCGACGGATCATTTGAGTCGGGTGGGGTCGGTGGTCAGTTCGACATTGAGCCAGACATCGTAGGGTAGGTCAGTCAGCTGCGACGCGATCTCTCGACGGACCCGGTCCTCGTCGGCAATGTCCCAATGCCCGGCCTCGACGATGAAATCGGCTTCCACGTACAGCTTGCGTCCTAGCTTGCCCACCCGCAGTGCCGACTGGCCGAGGCCGAACTGTGCGCCGACCCGGTCGATCCTGTCACTGACGGCTTGCTGGACCCGCTGATCAGCGGCGCCTTCGAGCAGCTCGACGGCCATAGTTTTGATCATGTGTACCGGCTGCGGCGCCAGCATCAGGCAGGCCGCCAGCACCAGCACCGGGTCGAGGTAGCGCTGCGGTCCTGAACCGAGGCGGTCGCTGAACAGCAGCGCGAGTACCGATCCCGTCAGGACGACCAGGCTGAGCAGGGCGCCGGCCCACCATTGCCTCGCCTCGGCGTCGAGAAGATCGGAGGCCGGATCCGAGCGCCGCAGGTACCGGTGGACGGCCAGCGCGGCCACGGCGGTGAGAAGGCCGTAGGCGGCCATGGAACCCGGGGAGACATTCTCGACGCCGCCGTCGAAGATGACGCGGGTAGCGTCGAGCGCGGCGTACACACAGGTACCCAGCAGAACGAGCCCTTGCATACCGACGACCAGTGGTGCCAACGACTCCCGGCCGAACGGATAGCGGGGTGTCGGCCCGGCGTCCATCAGCCGTGCGGCACGTAGCGACAGGCTGGTCAAGGCCATGCCGATCAAGGTGTACACGCCGTCAAGCAGAATGGCCTGGGAACCCGCGACCATGCCCCAGCCGACACCGAGCACCGCGAGCACGGCCGACGCGACCAGGGACAGACGCAGCGCAGACTGCTCCCTCGGCAAATGCGCATCTGAACGCCCCGACATTCCCATCGTCTCCCAGTGTCACAGGCGATGCGCTGTGCTCGGGCGAAATGGCGAATGAGCCGCCGCGGTTCGTCCTCACCGCGTCAGAGGGCGGTCATGCCGGGCACCCGCCGGGTTCAAACAGGACTTCGCCCCGCACGGCGCCGCGCAGGGCATTGACGTCGAGGTCGTCACGGTGTGGCCGGACGACTTCTCTTCGGTGACGGCAGTCGTCCGGCGGGCCCAGCTCAGGCCAGGTGGTAGAGGTCGATGCCGCCGCGCCGCTTGGGCGGGGTGCCGGCTTCGACCTCTTCCATCTGGCGGGCGGCGGCGGGCCCCAGCGAAACGCACCCCACCCAAGGCACAGACACTCCTGCGCGACGCATTGCCGGTGCTGCAACGGCAGACCCCCGGACTGCCCGAACTCGGCTCCTTCCGCCGTACCCTCTGGTGGGCCTCGGCGGCCCGGATCGTCCACCGGGCAGCGTGACGCCGGCGACCCGTGCCGCTCGGAACGAGGTCGAAGGCCCGGCCAGCTCGCGGACCGGCCGTACGCCTGCTGCGGTGCCGTACCGATTCACGTACCGGCGTCGTCGAGCCGCCGGAGGAACGAGACCTGAGTCGGGCCGTCCTGATCAGGCCTCCCGGCTTGCGAAGTAGTAGCGCAGGATCTGGTGGCTGAACGCGAAATCGCCACCACTGGTCCGCTGCAAGAGCGAGAGCCGGACGGCCTGCCCCAGAAATCCCGGCAGGTCCTCCGGGATGAGCCCGTCATCTCGGAGCAGCGCCTCCACCACCGCGATTTCGACACGCACGCCCAGCAGCGTCACCAGTACGACCACGAACACCACCGCCGCGACGAGCAGCCCTTCACCGGCCGCCGGCCTCAGGTTCACCGGTTCTCCCCAGTGCAGGATCAGCCCGGCCGTGGCCAGAACCAGCGCGGCGCCCGCTCCGACGACGACCGCCCCGATCGCCGCCCATCGCAGCACCCGCATCAGGTAGCGCCCGAACGGCCGCGGTTCCATCGACGCCGCCCATTTCTCGGTGTCCACCGCCTCCAGCGTCCATCCCTGCACGAACCCTAGACCGCTGACCGCCAGCACCGCTACCAGCGCGAACACCAGCACCTGGCGCCGTTGCGCGGCATCATAGGCGGCCCACCCGGGAACGTGGCCCCATAGGTGGTACAGGTCGAACACCGTGCAGGCGATGGTCACGAACCCGATCGGCCGCCGGAAGCCTCGCCGGAATTCCCGCACCGACCATGACCCGTGCAGCCGGAACGTATGCACCGGCTCGGTCGTGGCCGGCCAGTCCGGTAGTCGTACTCCGACGCTGAGCAGGAAGAGGGCCGCCGCCACCACGAAACCCACAGTCTGATGCCGCGGCACCAGAATCACAGCCGTGGCCGCTGCCTGGACCAGCCCGAGCAGCACGCCGATCAGGATGCCGACGGCCCGGCGGCGGCCCTTCCCCGGCAGCCAGCCCGAGACCAGGTAGTCGTGAAAGTAGTACGTCCCCATCCGTTCCGACTGCTTCGCGATCCAGCTCAGGCGGCTGAGAAACGGCTTCGAGCCGGTGAGGCCGGGGTCGCGCGCGAGCATCGATTCGACGTACGCCCAAATGATCGCCTCCCGTGGATGCTCGTGAGCCGACCGCGCCACCCGGCTCTCGCCGCGATCAGGAAATGCCAGGAGCGCGGCGGTGAGAAAGAGCCGGTTGCGCAGCACCTCGACCAGCGCCGCCGACCCGGTGGCTACGTCCCGCAGTTCCTGGTGGGTGTTCGCGGCCCGGTCGAGATGCAGCAGCACCTGCTCCCGGCTGACCGGTTCGACAGTGACCGTCCGCAGACCCAACGTGTCCGTCTGGTCGTCCTCGTTGGCGCAGACCAGCATGCCGATCGCCGGATACCGTTCCCGGAAGGTGTTCAGCTCCTCGATCACCCTCCGCCGTCGGGTGGCCGGAAGCCAGCCGAGGTTGTCGACCAACAGGTAGAGCGTCCCCTCAGCGAGCCACCGGTCGGTGACCCCGGGCGGAATCGCGTGGGCTCGCAACGCCCTCCGCAGGTGGGCCGCCAGTTCGGTTTCACCCCGCCAGGTGCCTGCGTCGACGGGCACCGGCACCACGGCCTCCTCGCCGCTACTCCGCCGGCGGCCGGCCTCCACGACCAGATGCCAGCCCACGTCGCGCAGCAGGGTGCTCTTGCCCGATCCCGGTTCACCGACGACGACCACGGAGAACCCGCCGCGTTCCGTGCTCACGGTCCGGACGAGGTCCGCCGCGCCGGTGATGCCGTCGTTCCCCGCGCTCAGTGGAAGCGGCAGCCGGGCCAGCTCCCCGAGCTGCACCCCAGCCTCCGCGGCGATCGAGCCACGGTCCATCCCGTCCAGGGTGCGCCGGATGCCACTGATCAGCCGTTCCGTGTACAGCCCGTCCTTGCCGACCGGCCCGCCGTCGGTCTGCCGTCCCTGCCGGACCGCGTCGGCCGCGACCACCGCGAACGCCACCACCAGAACCGACAGCAGCAGGAACGGCGATTTCAGCCATCCGGGAGCCTGGTCGGTCAGCAGGTTGATGATCGTCGGAATGGTGAGCAGGCTGAGTGCCAGAACCCCGACGGTCACCAGCCGTGCCGGCTTCACCATGTGCCCTCCCCGCCCGTCACCAATCTCTGACGGACAGGCGATGCTCCTGGCGCGACACCGTTCTCTACGCGATCGTCGACGACGACTGGCCGCACCACAAACAGCGTCTGGAGCAGCGGATCGGGTCACGGGACAACAAGCAGCGGCGCGTGTGATCCCCTCAGGTCGGCGGGGTGCCGACCTGCCCAAGGAATCGGTTGGCCTGGCGGCGGCTGGTCAACCGCACGTAGTGGGCCTGCCGGCCGTGCTCGGCGACCAGGGCGTTGACGCGGGGGAGATGGTCATCGAGCGCGGCAGCTGAATCCGTCCCGGCCCGTCAAGCCGACTTGTCGGCGCAAGTCGATTGCAGAGTGCAACGTTTGTTAGCACGGTGTCCGGTTCGGCGAGCCGCAACCCGACTACGCGGCGTGGGCGCAGGCGTGCGGCGGTCTCGGCGCGCGCATCACCAAGCCCGGCGACCTGCGCGCGGCCCTCACCGAGGCGCTGGCGCATCCGGGTCCGGCCCTGCTCGACGTGGCCGTCGACCCGAACGAGCCGCCGATGCCGGGCAAGGTCAGCTACGAGCAGGCGAAGAACTTCGCCGCCTCGTTCCTGCACGGGCAGCCGCACAGGGCGGCGATCGCCACGACCCTGTTCAAGGACAAACTCGCACAGCTACGGGGTGGGTCATGACGCAGCTCCTGCTTCCGCCGGTGCGGGCCGCGGACAGCGAAATCTGACGGCGGCGCTGCGCCGCCGGGTCCGCGGCGGCGTGCGCTTCCGATGCTGGTACGCGGGATCTGTACGACCGACGCCTCCGACTCGGCCGTCTTGGCCGAGGGCGGTCGGCGCGCCGACCTCTACTGGCAGATTTCCGGAGCTCCGTGCCGAGGCGGCGTCGCCGTTCCGGGTGGAATGAGAGGGCAGGTGCAAAAATGTCCCTATGCAAGCTTCGCCCGACCGTGACAGCGTCGTGCAGGCGCTGATGGCGGCCAGCCGCGTCTTCGTGGGGATCACCGCCCGCTCGCTGGCCGCGGTCGAGGGCGACATCACGCTGCCGCAGTTCCGGGCACTGGCCGTGCTCGCCGTCCGCGGATCGCGGCGCGGCAGCGACATCGCCGAGGAATTACAGGTGAACCCGTCGACCGCCACCCGCATGCTGGATCGGCTGGCCCGCAAGGGCCTCATCCGGCGATCACGGTCGACGACCGACCGCCGAGTGGTGAAGGTGAGACTGACGCCGGCCGGCCACGACATCGTGGAACAGGTGGTGACCCGCCGCCACGCCGAGGTGGAACGCCTGGTCGCGGTGACCGAGGACCTGTGGCAGCCGGCGGTCACCGCGGCGCTGACCGCCTTCGCGCACGCCGCCGGAGAGATGTCGGAACAGGACTGGTGGCTGGGCTGGGGCGCACACCAGGACGACCTCGCCACGGCGGAGTAGCAGCGCAGCCCGCAAAATTTGCACACTGCAACGGTTACGCGCAGGAGGAGCGGGAAAGCGCGTACTGATCCGGTGAGGGAGGACCAGATGGATCACAACACGGAACACCACGTGCCCCGAATCGATGACACGGCGATGGATTCGACCCTGCACGAGCGGGCCGAAGCGGTCGCGGCGCCGGACTCCAACTATCTGGAGCAGATGATCACTGGCATCGCCGCCGGCCTGTCCGGCCGCCACACCCGCGAACGGACGGACGGTACCGCCGCCCGGCCCGCGCCTTGATCACCGTCGTCGCCTCCACGGGCGCCACGCCGGACCGGTGGCGCCTGGTGAGCCGGTCCGCCACCAGCGCCGACGTACTCGCCGCCGGCCCGCGGCGGTCGCTGCGGCAGTTGAGCGACGGCGCAGGCGAACTGCGCATTGTCGGTACCGTGGATGGCCATTTCCGGTGGACGCTCACCGCGCCCGACGGAGGCATGATCGCCGAATCCCCGGCGGAGTACCGCGACGCGGACAGCTGCCGGCAGGCCTTCATCCAGGCGCAGCACGCCGCACGGACGGTCCTCGGCCGGTAACGCCCGCAGCGTGGTCTGCCGAACTCGGACCCTGCCCACGAATCGCAGCCGATTTGGCGCCTGCCCGTACTCGGTGTCGCGTTCTGGGCGTTCCCGAGCGGATGGTGGCCGCGTCGCCCACCCTTGAAGCAAAGGCTTCGGCCGTGATCCGAGGAGGTTTCGTCGTGACGCATCACGTGTATCGGCTCACCGAAGTCGTCGGCAGCAGTCCAACCAGTGTCGACGACGCCATCCGCACCGCGATCGCCAAGGCCGCGGAGACGATCCGCAACATCGAGTGGTTCGAGGCCAAGGAGATCCGCGGTCAGGTCGTCGACGGCGAACTGGCCCACTACCAGGTGCTGGTGAAGCTCGGCTTCCGCGTCGACGACTGAACCGATCAGACGCCGCGAGATCAAGAGCGGGCGCGCGGATTTACGAAGCGCGGGTGCTGCGACGATCTCGGTGTGGGTCGGACGCGGTCAGTGATGAGGGCTGGCGGTATCTGCGTCGCGTACCTCGGTTCCGGTCGGCGTGCGTGACAACGTGGCAGGGCCGAGGCGGCTGAGTGGCTGTCTCGCAGCCTGTTTCCGCAACTAGCGCGGATTCTGGTCGCCCTCGGTGTAGGCGAGGTCGGCGTGTAGCTGGGTGCGAGTGCGCATCAGGATCCGGCCGAGCACGTTCTTACCGGTGCCGGTCCGGCCTCGTCCCCAGTAGTGGTCGGTGCCGGTGTCCTCGATGATCTCAGCGTCGCCCGTGTCCAGCAGGATGGCACGTATGTCGGCATGGGCGGCGAACTTGGCCGCGACGGCCCGGCGCATCACGTCGTCCTTGATCCGCTCCCAGTCGCGGCGCAGCGGCCGAGACCGGTCGCGTCCCAGTTCGGCGGCGCGCAACGGGCTGGCCGCCCGGCGGATCAGGTCGGCGTGGCGGGTGCCGGCGAACTTCTTGGCCTGGAAGTAGTGCTCGGATGTCGGCCACCAGTGCCCGTCGAGGTCGAAGCCGTGCGAGGAGAAGTTGGAAAAGCAGCCGTACGGAACCTCGTCGGCGCCGTAGAAGTAGATCGTCACCTTGGCCTCGCGGTAGGGGGCGGGGATCCACACGGTGCCACACATCGACAAAGCGGCAACCGATTTTGCCGCCACGCCATCCGGCCACTGTCGGCGATCTTGTGATGCTCGGTGCACGGGTAGAAGATGCTCTTGGTGAGTCGCGACGAACGGGGACGAGGGATGCCGGATTCCGGTGTGGATGCCGGCCCGGTGGCCACCGGCGATCTCGAGGAGGCCACGGCGGTCTTCACAGGCATCCGGCCACGATTGTTCGGGATCGCGTACCGGATGCTCAGTAGCGTCACGGAGGCCGAGGACCTGGTACAGGAAGTATGGCTGCGCTGGCAGGCATGTGATCGCACTGTGGTGGCCAGTCCGGCCGCGTTCCTGGCCACGACGACGACCCGATTGGCCATCAACGTGCTGGCTTCGGCGAGGGTGCGGCGCGAGACATATGTCGGGCCGTGGCTGCCCGAGCCGGTCGATACCAGCGCCGACCCGTACCTGGGCGCCGAGCGCGGCGAGGCTCTGGAATTCGCGGCGCTGTTGTTGATGGAGAAGCTGTCACCCAACGAGCGTGCCGCATACGTGCTGCGGGAGGCCTTCGACTACTCGTATCCGCGGATCGCCGACATCCTGCAGGCGAGTGAGCCGACGGTGCGTCAGTTCGTCAGCCGGGCGCGCAAGCACATGGCGGCCGAACGGCGCACGCCGGCGACCGCCGAGAAGCATCGCGAACTGCTGGCCGCCTTCCTCGGGGCCGCCCGCTCAGGCGACATGACCGCGCTGGAGCGACTCTTCGCACCCGACGTGACCACCGTGTCCGACGGCAACGGTGCGGTGCGCATCTCACGTAGGCCGATCGGCGGTATCGTGCGCGTGGCCAAGTTCATGGTGGCGGTCTCCGGCTGGTTCTGGGACGACCTTGATATTCGGTGGGTGACCGCAAACGGTCAGCCCGCCGTCGTGCTGTGGCGCGGCGGCCCACGGCCCCTGCGCGGAATGCTGACGGTCACCTCATCGGCCGAGGGCATACACCAGCTGCTCTGGATGCTCAACCCCGACAAGATCGGCGCGGTGACGGCAGACGACTGACGTGTGCGACAGCGCCGGCGTGGTCTCCGGCCGGCATCGCCGCTGAACCTTGTATTCATGGAACATGGTTACGCGTCCCGAGCAGCGTCAGCGTTGAGGAAACACCGCTGACTTGGGAGTTGTTGTGAACAAGGTGACGATGCTGCCGCTGCCCGACCTGACCGGACGATTCGCGGTCGTGACGGGTGCGAGCGGTGGGCTGGGCCTGGGGCTGGCCGGTCGGTTGGCCGCCGCGGGCGCCGAGGTTCTGCTCGCCGTGCGCGACGTAGGCAAGGGCCGGGCCGCGGCCGACCGGATCCGGCTCGAGGTGCCCGGCGCCCGCGTCTCGCCGCGGACGATGGACCTGGCATCATTGGCCTCGGTGGCCGCCCTGGCCGAGGGCCTCAACGCCGATGGCCGGCCGATCAACATACTGATCAACAACGCGGGGGTGATGGCGCCCGCCACCCGGCACAGCACCGCGGACGGCTTCGAGCTGCAGTTCGGCACCAACTACCTCGGCCATTTCGCGTTCACGGCCAGGCTGCTTCCGCTGTTGCGGGCCGGGCAGGCGCGGGTGACGACCATCACCAGCAGCGCCGCGCGGCAGGCGCGACTGAACTGGGCGGACCTGCAGGGCGAGCGCAAGTACCAGCCGGTCCGCTCGTACGGGCAGTCGAAGCTCGCCAACCTGCTGTTCGCTCTCGAGCTCGACCGGCGCGCCGCCGCAGCCGGCTGGGGGATCGTCAGCAACGCCGCTCACCCCGGCACCACCCTGACCGGGCTGTACGCCGCCGGCCCGAACCTGGGCCGTGGGCGCCCCGCGCCACATGAGGCGATCATGACCCGCCTGGCGCGCTGGGGCGTGTTCGTGCACGGCGTCGACCAGGGCGCTCTCCCTGCCCTGTACGCGGCGACAAGTCCACAGGCGCAGGGCGGTCGCCTGTACGGGCCGGACGGGATCGGCCAGTTCACGGGCGGTCCGGCCGAGTTGGCGATCTACCGATCGGCACGCGACCGGGCCGAGGCCGCCCGGTTGTGGGAACACTCCCGGGACCTTGCCGGCGTCGCCTTCGCGAAGATCTAGAAGGGAACTGCTGTGGACCGCGCCCGATTGGCCGAGTACCTGCGTACCCGGCGGGAAGCTCTCCAACCCGAGGACGTGGGCCTGCCCCGCGGGCAGCGCCGCCGTACCAAGGGCCTGCGCCGCGAGGAGGTCGCGGTGCTCAGCGACATGTCGATCGACTACTACAGCCGGCTCGAACAGCCACGCGGTCCACATCCCTCCGAACAGATGCTCGGCGCGCTCGCCCGTGGGCTGCGTCTGTCGATCGAGGAGCGTGACCATCTCTTCCAGCTCGCGGGTTACGCCACCCCAGGCCGATCGGTGGACGCCGGCGACGTCAATCCGGGCATGACGCGCATCTTCGAGGGCTTGCGGGACGCCGCCGCCCAGGTGGTGTCCCCGCTCGGCGAGACCATGCTGCAGACCCGCCTCTCGGTGGCCCTGCTGGGTGACGAGAGCGTGTTCACCGGGCTGGCGCGCAGCATGCACTACCGGTGGTTCACCGATCCGGCGACCCGGCTCATCTACCCCGAGGAAGACCGTGCCGCAGAGAACAGGACCATCGTCGCGGACCTGCACGCCTCGTACACCCGGGAAGGCCGGGCCTCTCGGGCGGGCGCCATCGTCGAGGCCCTGCTCGCGACGAGCCCGGACTTCGGTTCGCTGTGGCGGGAGCATCCGGTCTCCGGCCCGTGCTGCGGGCCCAAGCGGCTGCGGCACCCACAGGTCGGGATGCTCGAACTGCACTGCCAGCGGCTGGTCGACCCGGACCGGTCCCAGCAGTTGGTCGTCTACACCGCCGCGCCGGGCTCGGAGAGCGCCGAGAAGATGCGGTTCCTCGCGGTCGTAGGCGGCTCCGTGTCTGTGTGACGGCGATAACACGGACCCGTTGTCACATGCCGCCCAGCTGTCCTGTCCTAGCTGTCATTCGGACAGGCATCGCGTCGTGACGAAGGTTGGTGACGGTGGACCAGGCACGCAACCGCTCGGGACACGGAAAGAACGTCAGGCTGCTCGGGCGGGGACGTGAGCGCGCCGTCATCGATCAGACGATCGCGGCGGTCCGTACCGGGGAAAGCCGGGTGCTCCTCGTGCATGGGGCCGCCGGGGTCGGAAAGTCGGCGCTGCTCGAGTACGCGGAGCGCTCGGCGGCGGGCGCACGCGTGATGCGTGCCGTCGGTGTCGAGTCGGAGATGGAGCTGGCGTTCGCGACGCTGCACCAGCTGTGCGTGCCGTTGCTGGACCGGCTCAACGGCCTTCCGGTGCCGCAGCGGGCCGCGCTCGAGACGGTGTTCGGGATGCGCGAGGGCAGCCCGCCCGAACGGTTCCTGGTCGCGTTGGCCGTGCTCAGCCTTCTGTCGGACGCCTCGGAAGGACAGCCCCTCCTCTGTGTCGTCGACGACGTGCAGTGGATGGACCGGGCCTCGGCGCAGGTTCTCGGCTTCGTTGCCCGGCGGCTGCTGGCGGAGTCGGTCGCGCTCGTCTTCTGCGCCCGCGAACGGCCTCAGGATCTTCTCGGGCTGCCCGAGCTGGAGATCACCGGGCTCCGGGACGCCGACGCGCACGCCCTGCTCGACTCCGTCACACACACCCGCCTCGACCAGCGTGTCCGCGATCGGATCGTCGCGGAGACCAAGGGCAACCCCCTCGCGTTGCTGGAGCTCTCCCGCGGGCTGACCGTTACCCAGATGGCGGGCGGATTCGGTCTGTTGCACGGCGACACGTTGCCGGGCCGGATCGAGCAGAGCTTCCTGGCGCGTATCGAAGCCCTGTCCGAGCAGACCCGGCTGCTCCTGTTGATCGCCGCCGCCGAGCCGGTCGGCGACCCGGACCTGGTCTGGCGGGCCGCCGGCCGGCTCGGCGTGACGCCGGCGACGGCCCTCGCCGGCGGTACCGACGGGCTGTTGTCTTTCGACGTACGTGTCACGTTCCGCCACCCGCTCGTTCGGTCGGCCGTGTACCGGTCGGCGCGGGAGGCTGACCGCCGGGCGGTGCATCTGGCCCTGGCCGAGGTCACCGACCGTGAGATCGACCCGGACCGGCGGGCGTGGCACCTCGCGTCCGCGTCCGCCGCACCCGACGAGTCCGTCGCCGCCGAGCTCGAGCTTTCCGCTCACCGGGCGCAGGCACGCGGTGGGCTGGCGGCCGCGGCGGCGTTCCTGCAACGGTCCGTGGCGTTGACCGTCGACAATGCGCGGCGGGCGGAGCGGGCGGTAGCGGCCGCCGACGCCAGCCTCCGGGCCGGCGATCTCGCGGCCGCGCGGACCTTCGTCGACATCGCCGACCGGTACGCCGACAGCGAGTTCCTGCGCGCGCGAGGGCACCTCGTCCGCAGCCACATCACGTTCGCGGCCGGCTTCAACAACGAGGCGCCGCCCATGCTGCTGACGGCGGCGCAGCGGCTCGAGCCGTCCGACATGGATCTTGCCCGGGAGACCTATCTGCTCGCGTGGGGCGCCGCGGCTCTCGTCGCCGCCGACGAGGAGAGCCTGATGGCGATCTCCCGGGCGATGCGGGCCCTCCCACCGCCGGACGGTACGCCGCGCCCCATCGACCTGGTGCTCGCCGGCTACGCGCTGCTGGTCACCGACGGCCGCGCCGCCGCGATCCCCACCCTGCAGCGGGCGATGACCGGGCTTGCCGACTACCCCACGCAGGACCTGCTCAAGTGGGGGTGGGTGGCCTGCGGCGTGAGCTGCGCGATCTGGGACGACCAGGTCATGCTCGACACGTACGTCCGGGCGGCCGACGTGGTGCGTGCCGCCGGCGCGCTCACCGAGCTTCCCATCTATCTCGCCTCGCTGGGGATCGCGACGTCGTGGACCGGGGACTTCGCCGCCGCGGCCGCGATCGTGGCCGAGGCCGACGCGGTCGCGGCGGCGACCGGCATCCCCATCGCCCAGCATACGAAGCTCCTGCTCACCGCGATGCAGGGTAGGGAGGTCGAGGCCGCCCAGCTGATCGCCGCCACCATCGAATGGGCCGGCGCGGACGGTCAGCTGATGGGGGTCACCAGCGCGAACTGGGCGGCCGCCGTCCTTTACAACGGCCTGTCCCGGTACGAGCAGGCGATGACGGCGGCACAGGCCAGCACCCGGATCGCCGAGCTGTGGGTCTCCGTCTGGGTATTGCCCGAGATCGTCGAGGCGGCGACCCGCGTAGGCGACGAGAAGGCCGCCCGCGAGGCGCTGGAGAAGCTGGCGGACGCGGCCGAGCCGTGCGACACCGACTGGGCACAGGGGATCCTCGCCCGTTGCCGGGCGCTGCTGAGCGACGGAACCGCCGCGGACAGCCTCTACCGGGAGGCGATCGAGCGGCTGGGCAGGACGCGGTTGCGTCCCGAGCACGCGCGTGCCCATCTCCTGTACGGCGAATGGCTGCGCCGGGAACGTCAGCGCGTCGAGGCGCGCACCCACCTGCGTACCGCCTATACATCGTTCGTGTCCATCGGGATGGAGGCGTTCGCCGAGCGTGCCCGCCGCGAACTGCTCGCGACGGGCGAGACCGTCCGCAAGCGCACCGTCGAGGCCCCGTCGAGTGACGAGTTGACACCACAGGAGAAGCAGATCGCCCTACTCGTGCGCAACGGCCTGTCCAACCCGGAGGTCGGGGCCCGGCTCTTCCTGAGCCCGCGGACCGTCGAGTGGCACCTTCGCAAGATCTTCGCCAAGCTGTCGATCTCCTCTCGCAGGGAGTTGCGTGACGCCCTGCCCCGGGGCGAGTACGAGCCCACCCCGTAGGCCGAGCTCGCGCCCGTGTCTTCCCTGGTCGACCGGTGACCAGTGAGTCTCCCTGGCGCGGCCCGGTCCCCGGGTTTGCGACTCTCCCTTCGTTCGCCATGTCCGTGACCGGAGGAAATGAGATCGTCATGCCCGACCAGCCACTCACCGGAGCCGTTGTGCTCGTCACCGGCGCGAGCAGCGGCATCGGCGCTGCCACCGCACGTCGCCTCGCCCGCGAGGGGGCGGCGGTCGCCCTGGTCGGTGGCAGACGCGCCATTCTGGACCAGGTCGCGAACGACATCGTGGGTTCGGGTGGGCACGCGGCCGCGGTCGAGACGGACATCGCCGAGCCCCAGCGCGCGTACGAGGCGGTGCAGGCCACGCTCGACCGGTTCGGGCGCCTGGACATCCTGGTGAACAACGCCGAGATCAGGCTGCTCAACTCCGCGCTGCATGCCGCCGTCGAGGAATGGGACCGGATGGTCTCGCTCAACGTGACAGCACTGCTGCACGTCACGCACGCTGCTGTCCCGCATCTGATCGACGCGGCCGCGACGTCGCCACGGCAGGTGGCCGATCTCGTGAATGTCAACTCGGTGGCCGGGCGGGTCGCCCGGCCGGGCGGCAGCGCCTACACCCTGACCCGGTTCGGCCTGAGTGGGTTCGCCGAATCGCTTCGCCAGGAGCTGATCAGGGAACGCGTCCGGGTCAGCGTGGTGCAGCCCGGGGCCGTGGAGAGCGCCCCGGTGAACCCCCGTGGTGACGCGACCGGGACAGTGACCGGCCGGCAGGGCGACGCGATCGAAGTGCTACTGGCCGACGACGTGGCGGATGCGGTCGGCTACATCGTCACGCGGGAACGGCGGGTCGCCGTCAACGAGATGCTCGTGCGCGCCGCCGACCAGACCTGGTGACCGGACACCCTGGGCTGACTGGGCACGAACCCGGCATGCGCCAGGGAGTCTCACCGGGGCGAACGTGTCGCGGGCGGTGTGAGGGTGATTCGAGAGGCGGTGGAACCCGCCGTCGAGTCACTACGCGAGGGAGACACGGTGGTGCAGTTCACGATCCTGGGTCCGGTCGGCGCCCGGCACGGCAATCTGGATCTCGATCTGGGTGGGCGCCAGCAGCGGCTGATACTGGCGCTGCTGCTGGCCCACGCCGGATCGGTGGTCGGCATCACCGACCTGGTCGACACCATCTGGAGTCAGGAGCCGCCGACGAGTGCCGTCAATGTCGTCCATCGCTACATCGGCACCCTGCGCAGGCTTATCCAGCCCGAGTTGCCGGTGCGCACCGTCGGCACCTACCTCATCCGGCACGCGGCCGGCTACCAGTTGCGGGTCGACGAGGACTCCCTCGACCTGCTGCGGTTCCGCAGCCTGGCCGGGCAGGCCCGGCAGGTGACCGACCCCGCCGCCGCGGTGCGGCTCTACATCGAGGCGCTGGCGCTGTGGCGCGGATCCTGTGTGGTGGGCCTCGACGCGGAGGCGCGTGCCCATCCCGCCTTCGCCGCGATCGACGCGGAGTGCGCGCGGGTCGTCCGGGACGCGGCGGACACCGCCCTACGCGGTGGGCACGGGGTGTCCCTGGTGATCCCCGCGCTGCGCCAGGCGGCCGGGCAGCACCCGCTCGACGAGGCGCTGCAGGCCCGCCTCGTCCTCGCGCTGGCGGCCGACGGCAGGCAGGCCGAGGCCCTGGAGACCTTCCAGGAGGTTCGCCGGCGCCTCGACGAGGAACTCGGCATGGATCCGAGCCCCGAGCTCCTCGACGCCTACCAGCGCCTGCTGCACCAGCGCACGGCGGCGCCGCGCAGCCCACTGGCGCCCTCGCCCGATGCCGTCAGGCCGGTGCCGGTCCCGGCTCAGCTGCCGCCGGACCATCCGTTCTTCGCCGGACGGACCGACGCTGTGACCCGGGCGCAGGCGCTGCTCGAGCAGGACCGGCGGCAGGGGCGCGCCGCGGTTGCGCTGGCCATCGACGGGATGTCCGGCGTGGGCAAGTCCACGTTCGCGATCCACCTGGGACACCGGCTCGCCACTGCGTTCCCGGACGGGCAGCTCTACGTCGACCTGCGTGGATTCGGTGCCCGGCAGCGCGCAATGTGCCCCGACGAGGCGCTGCGCGGGTTTCTCAGCTCTCTCGGCGTGCCGCGAGAGGCCGTACCGGCCGAACTGCACGCGCTGGCCGGGCTCTACCGCAGCGTCCTGGCCGGCCGCCGGGTCTTGATCGTGCTCGACAACTGCCGGGACTTCGAGCAGGTGCGCCACCTGCTTCCGGGCACCCCTGGCTGCCTGGCCATCGTGACCAGCCGTGACCGGATCACCGGTCTCGTCACCACCGGCGGCGCTCACCCCCTGCCGTTGGACCTGCCATCGGCCGACGAGGTCCGGGAGTACCTGGGCCGGCGACTGGGCGCTGAACGGATCGCCGCGCAGTCCGCCGCCGTGGAGCAGATCATCGCCAGAAGCGGGCGGCTGCCGCTCGCCCTGGCCGTGGTGGCCGCGCGGGCGGCGGCACTGCCCGAGACGCCGCTCGCGGTGGTCGCCGGCGAGTTGGCCGCGCCCCGCGGCGGCGAAGCCGGCCCGATGGCCGCCCCCGGGCACTCCCGGACGCTGAGCACGCGCTACGCCTGGAACGGCCGGACAAGGCGAGTGCGAGCGACCCGGATGCCGGTCGCGAGCTGACGCACTCATTCGTACGGCACTGGTTCGGCACTCGCCCTCCGTAGCGTTCCTGATCAGGAGAAACCACCGACTGAGGAGAACGATCATGTCCGATGTTGTGCTCGAGCCGGCCGCGCAGACGTTCGCGGAGGCCACGTCGAAGCCGCCCTTCCTCTACCAGAGGTCACCCGTGGAGGCCCGGAAGATCCTCGACGCCGCGCAGGCCGGGCCGGTCGAGGCACCGCCGGTCGACGAGAAGTGGGTGACCGTCGCGGCCGAGGTCGGCGACGTCCGGGTAAGGATCGTGCGGCCGCGGGGCCTCACCGGCCCGCTGCCGGTCGTGCTGTACGTGCACGGCGGCGGCTGGGTGCTGGGCAACGCAGGCACGCACGACCGGTTGGTGCGGGAGATCTCCGCCGGGGCCGGCGCGGCGGTGGTCTTCGTCGAGTACACGCCCTCTCCCGAGGCGCACTACCCGGTGGCGATCGAGCAGGTCTACGCCACGGCGCGGTGGATCGTGACCGACGGCGCGGAGCACGACCTGGACGCTTCGCGGCTGGCCATCGCGGGCGATTCGGTGGGCGGCAACATGACCGCCGCGATCACGCTACTGGCGAAACGGCGGGGGGACGTCACCTTCGTCCACCAGTCGATGTACTACCCGGTCACCGACGCCGGAATGGACACCGACAGCTACCGCACGTTCGCCGACGGGCCGTTCCTGACCGCGAAGGGCATGGCATGGTTCTGGGAGAACTACGCCCCGGACCATGCGGTGCGCTCGGAGATCACCGCGTCACCGCTGCGGGCGACCCTGGAGGACCTGCACGGTCTGCCGCCGGCGTTCGTGATCGTGGACGAGGCGGACGTGCTGCGCGACGAGGGCGAGGCGTATGCCGCGAAGCTACGTGCGGCCGGGGTGCCGGTCACGACGGTCCGCTACGCCGGCATCTGCCACGACTTCATGATGCTCAACCGGCTCAAGGACACCAACGCGGCGAAGGCGGCCACCGCGCAGGCGATCGCGGTGCTGCGGCAGGCGCTCGGTGCCCGTACCCCTAAATCGAAGATCGTCGTGATCGGTGGCACCGGGCTGATCGGCGGCAAGCTGGTCGACAAGCTTCGCGGCCTCGGTCACGAGGTCGTGGCGGCGTCGCCGGGATCGGGTGTCAACTCGCTCACCGGTGAGGGCCTGGGCGCCGCGCTGGCGGGCGCCCAGGTCGTCGTCGACGTCACGAACTCGCCGTCGTTCGAGGAATCGGCGGTGCTGGACTTCTTCACCACCTCGACCCGCAACCTGCTCGCGGCAGAGGC
Organism: Actinoplanes hulinensis; assembly: GCF_019429605.1. NCBI lineage: Bacteria > Bacillati > Actinomycetota > Actinomycetes > Micromonosporales > Micromonosporaceae > Actinoplanes > Actinoplanes hulinensis. The sequence goes on from NZ_JAHXZI010000024.1 coordinate 103,461, forward strand.
GGAAGCGGGCGTGACGCACCACGTCGCGCTTTCGATCGTGGGCGTCGACCGCGAGCCCGGCAACGGCTACTTCCGGGCGAAGGTCGCGCAGGAGAAGCTGATCGAGGCGTCCCCGGTCCCGTACTCGATTCTGCGGGTGACACAGTTCTTCGAGTTCATCGAGCGCATCGCCGACTCCGCGACCGACGGTGACACCGTCCGGCTGTCGCCCGCGCTCATCCAGCCGATGGCGGCCGAGGACGTCGCCGAGGCCCTGTGCGAGGCCACCGTCGCCTCCCCGGTGAAAGGCATCGTCGAGGTCGCCGGGCCCCAGCAGTTCCCGCTCGACGAACTGGTCCGCAGCGTCCTGGGTACCCGTCAGGACCCGCGCACGGTGATCAGCGACGTCCACGCGACCTACTTCGGCGAGGAGTTGGCCGAGCGCAGCCTCGTCCCCGACGAAGGCAGCGCCCGCCTCGCCCCCACCAGCCTCGACGAGTGGCTCAGCCGGTCGGCCACCCCCGCGCTCGTCAAGCACGGTTAGCAGGCCCGTCGCGACCTGTTCTCCCGCGCCCCAACGGCCGCACAGGGCGCGCCCCCCCGCTGCCCCGCCCTGTTTTCGCGGCCCGGGCGCGAGGTTTCCCCCGCAAAAACAGCGGCAGAACAGGTCGCGACCGCCTGATGCACGTCCGCCGGCGGCAAGGAACTCGACGCAGAGAACGGAGCAACCCCATGTCTCACCATCTCGACTCTCCGCTGGCCCGGCGCGATCCGCGGCTGAACATCACCGACCAGTACGTCTTCGACGACCGCGACGCGACCGTGTTCGTGATGAACGTGCGGACCTCACTGGGGGGTGACACGACACCGCAGGGCTTCCACGAGGAGGGCCGATACGAGTTCCGGGTCCATCTCGACGACGCACCGATCGAGAATCTCGCGTTCCGGTTCGCCTTCGACCGTGCCGACGAGCGGGGCGCTCAGCTGTATCGGGTGTTCCGGCTGGAAGGTGAGGCCGCCGCCGCCGACACCGCCATCGGCGTGGAGGTCGCCCGTGGCCGCACCGGGCAGCAGACCATGGGCGCGGACGGCGTGCAGGTCTGGGCCGGACGGGCGCTGGACCCGTTCTACCTGGACCTGAACCAGCTGGCTGCGGTCGACCGGCTGGTCATCGGCGGCGAGGACGCGGAAATCACCGGTGCCTTGCCGGGCACGGCTTCGAACACGTTCGCCGGCTCCACAGTCTGGACCGTGGTGCTGCGGGTACCACTGCGTGACAGCGCCCTGTTCAACGACCGCATGATCCGGGTGTGGAGCACCACCCGGCTGGCCACCGACACCGGCGGATGGCGGCAGGTCGGCCGGGCCGGGCTGCCGATGATCTGGCCGATCTTCCGGGACGCCACCGGCGAGGAGGCCGGCAACGCCAACGGGACGCACCCGAACGAGGATCTGGTGCAGTCCGGTAAGCGGCTGCGGGACCGGGTCACTGCCGCGGTCCAGCGGCTGGGCAGCACGGCACGTCCGGAGGCGTACGCGCTCGCGGTCGTGCAACGCATTCTGCCGGACACGCTGCCCTATCAGGTCGGCACACCCGCGATCTTCGGCTTCACCGACTTCAACGGGCGGCTGCTCGGAGACAACGCGCCCGAGGTGATGTTCTCGCTGGTCACCAACACGGCGGTGAGTACCGGTCTACCGGCCGCGCGGACCGCCGGTACCCGCAGCGAGACGTTCCCGTACGTCGTGCCGGCCTGACCGCGCACGGAGAGGCCGGCCCCGGGGACTCCCGAGGCCGGCCTCTTTCCTGTCACCGGCGGCGCCGACGCAGTGGCAGGGCGAGCGAGGCAGATCGAGGCCCGTAGTCGACGCAGACGGCGTCCGCCTGGGCGAAGCGGTGATCGGCCGGGCGGTGCCCGGTTGCTCCCACCACAACGGATCGCGACCTTTCGCGTTCACCGGTTCCGCCAGTCATCGCAACGTCACCGGATTCGCACTGCCTCTGCCTAGCGTCGATTCCGGCAACCCGAAAGAGCAGCCCTTCCGACAGGAGACAGACATGTCCGAGAAGCCCACCGTCGTTCTGGTGCACGGCGCGTTCGCCGACTCCAGCGCCTGGAATCCCGTCCTGACCCGGCTTGCCCGCGCCGGCATCGACGCCGTCGCCGTGGCCAATCCGCTGCGCAGCCTGTGGGGCGATGCCGACTATGTACGGGACGTCGTCGCGGGCCTGGGACGGCCGGTGATCCTGGTCGGCCACTCGTACGGTGGCATGGTCATCACCGAGGCCGCCGCCGACCTGGACGTGGTGCGGGCGCTGGTCTACGTGGCCGCGTTCACCCCCGACCACGGCGAGTCCGCGCTCGAACTGTCCGGGAGGTTCACCGGCAGCACACTTGGGACGGCGCTGATCGCGTACCCGATCACCGACGGCGGCAACGAGGTCCGCATCGACCCGGCGAAGTTCCACGGGCAGTTCGCAGCGGACCTGGAGTTGGAGGATGCGATCCTGCTCGGCCTCACCCAGCGGCCGGTGACCGAGACAGCGCTGACCGACGGCCTGAGCGCCGAAAAGCCCGCATGGAAGACGTTGCCGAGCTGGCAGGTCTTCGGCGACGCCGACCGCAACATCCCGGCCGAGCTGTTCCGGTGGCAGGCGGAGCGGTCGGCCGCGCAGGGGGTGCGTGAAGTGCACGGAGCCTCGCACGCCATCGCCACGTCCCGGCCCGACGAGGTGACCGCCACGATCCTCGACGCCGTCGCCTTCACCGGTGACCTCTGAGAATCGCCATCCGGGTGCCCGCCGGCGGTGGCGGGCACCCGTCTTTCCCCTCCAGGAGGACTGATGTCTCGTCTCGATGACTGCGAACCGCCCACGATCATGGCCCGTGCCGCGACGGCTTATCGGGCCCGCCCCGCCGAGATCGGGGTGGCCGACCTGACCTGGGCGCCGACCGGCCGCGCTGACACCGCAGACACCGCGCTGACCAGGTGGACCGTGCAGGCCGCCTTCGCCCGGCTCACCAGGGCGCAGCAGGACGTCCTCACCGAGGTCTACCTGCGCGGCGAGCCGGCCGAACAGATCGCGGACCGTCTCGGCGTGCCGGTCGGCACCGTCAGATCCCGGACCCACTACGCCGCCACGGCGTTGCGGGCCGCGCTGGAACACCACTGAGCGGGCAGCCATGACCGTGACCGTCGCACCCGCACCGGACCTCGAGGTGACCGCCCTGACGAGCCCATCGGGCATCCGGCTCCACGGCGAGGTGGACATGGCCACCCTGCCCATCCTGGAACTCGCGCTGGAACTGCTCACCGACGCGCCCGGCGACGTCATCGTCGACCTCCATCGGCTGACCTTCATCGACGTGTCCGGCTCCCGGGCCCTCGCCCGCGCCGCCATCCGGCTGCACACGAGCGGCCGAACGATGCGGCTGGCCGGGGTCAGCCCGCACGTCCGGCGTGTGCTCGGCGTGCTCGGCTGGGCCGAACTGTTCGAATACTGACGGGCCTCGGCGGAGCTTCCGCCGAGGCCCGTACCACGAGCCGGTCAGCGGCCCAGCCACTGCTCGAGGGTGGTGGGGGCGATTGTCGCGCCGGCGTCCGCGAGCAGCTCGTCTCCGGGCACAGCGGCGAACAGGCCGGCATCCCCACCGGTCACGACCGTTCGGTTGTCGCCGCGAGCGGACAGGGTGGCCTGCGCGACCTCAGCGAGAGTGAGCACCTCCGGGCCGGCGACGTCGCGGATTCCCTCCAGCGGTTCGCCGGCGCTCACCGTGGCGAGCATCCACGCGACCTCCTTCGCCGCGAGCGGCTGCAGCGCGGTGGCCGGCAGGCGTACCGTCGGCCCGCTCGCGGCCGGCGGCAGCATCGCCTCGACGAGCTCGAAGGTCTGGGTGGCCCGCATGATCGAGAATGGCACCGGCCCGGCCTCGATCAGGTCCTCCTGCAGCACCTTCGCCCGGAAGTAGGGGAGCCGGGGCACCCGCTCGGCACCGACGACCGACAGCGTCACCAAGTGCCCGACCTCGGCATCCTCGGCGGCCAGCAGCAGGTTCTCCGTCGTCTCCCGGAAGAAGACCGGCGCCGCACGATCGTAGGTCGGCGAGTTCGTCAGGTTCACCACCACGTCGGCGCCGTTCAGCGCCTGCGGCAGGCCCTTCTCGCTGCGGAGATCCAAACCTGTCGACAGCGAGTGCGCCGCCACGTCGTGCCCGCCAGCGCGCAGGATCCGCACCATCCATGTACCGATCAGCCCGGTGCCGCCAATGACAACAATCCTCATCCCGCGGACGCTAGGCACGGCCGATGGAATCCCAGTGACGAAGGAGTGCACCGGCGAACGAACCGGTGCCGCCTGCGCACGCCCGATCCGGTACGCGGGACCGCCGCGGCCGTCGAACAGGCTATTCACGTCTTGCGCCAAGCCCTCGGCCGTTACCGGCCCACGCGCGATCACACTCGTTCGGAACTGGTTCGGCACTGTGCGTTTCTAGCGTCGTCGACATCCGATCAAGGAGGAATCATGTTCCGACGCAAACCGTCCCCGCCCCTCCGCATCGCCGCCGCCGTGCTGGTCGCCGCCTCGACGATCACCGCGGTAGGACCCAGCGCCGCCGCGGCGGCCCGCGACCACGGCCCAAAGCCGACGGTCGTGCTGGTGCATGGCGCCTTCGCCGACTCGAGCGGCTGGAACGGCGTCGTCAGCCGGCTCCAGCACGACGGCTATCCGGTGGTCGCGGCCGCCAACCCACTGCGGGGCGTCGCCTCGGACACCGCGCACCTCAAGGCCCTGCTCGACAGCATCGCCGGCCCGATCGTGCTGGTCGGCCACTCGTACGGCGGGATTGTCGCCAGTCAGGCCGCCGCCGGTGACGCAGACGTCAAGGCGCTGGTGTTCGTCGCGGCCTTCGCGCCGCAGGCCGGCGAGAGCGCCGTCGAGCTGTCCGGCCTGTTCCCCGGCAGCACCCTCGGGGAGACGTTGCGCCCGGTGCCGCTGCCGGATGGCAACGCCGACCTGTACGTCGACCCCAAGCTGTTTCCGCAGCAGTTCGCCGCGGACGTGCCCGCCGCGCAGGCCGAGCTGATGGCGGTGTCCCAGCGTCCGGTCACCGCGGCCGCGCTGAGCGAGGACGCGGCCGGGCCGCAGGCCTGGACGACGATTCCCAGCTATTTCCTGGTCGCCGAGGCGGACCGCAACATCCCGCCCGCCACGCAGCGGTTCCTTGCCGCGCGGGCGCACGGCACGGTGCGCAGTGTCAAGGTCGCCTCGCACGCGGTGTTCGTGTCCCAGCCGGCGATTACCGCGTCGTTCATCGAGAAGGCCGCGCGCGAGCGCGCCTGAGAAGCGATCGCGTCCTTCGTCGTCCGGGTGATCCGGACTGCCGCGACGCCGGAGTCCGGCGTCGCGGCAACGCCACCGGACAGGACAGTGCGGTCGTCAGGTCACGGCGCCTCTGGATTGCCTCGGCGCTCGAAGTGGTCCCGTTCGAGGTCGATGGGGCGCCAGTTCGGATCCAGCGGTTCATCATCGCCGGGCGGCCGCACGCGGGCCACAAACCGTTCCTCGGATGCTCCGAATGCCTTGAAGTTGGCCTGGGCTTCGATCAATGACGGCCCGTTCGCGCCGCCGGCCCAGTCGGGCCAGCCCAGTTGCACCTGATCGTCCTCCCAGAAGCACACCGGGCAGATGTCGTGTGAGCCGGGCGGCCCCTTCATGGTCAGATGCCCGCAGCAGACGCACGGGAAGGTCAGCATCACGGCGACCATCCTGCACCATGCCAACGCGACGCCCCAGCGGATTCCGTCAACTTGACAACCAGACCCGCAGGCGACTGGGCCAGCTACACCGACGTCAGCAACCGCCCATGTCCGCGACGAACTGGGCCCACCAACCAACGCTGACGGCGATGCCGGCACCCCGCCGGGAACCAGGGGACACTATCCGACGGCCGCCAAGAAGTCCGAGTAGAACAGGCCCAAGCCGACCGCCACGCAGACGCCGGCCACGGTCCAGAACCGGACCACGATGTTCACCTCGCTCCAGCCGGCCAGCTCGAAGTGATGGTGCAGCGGCACCATCCGGAAGACACGCCTGCCGGTGGTTCGGAACGAGACGATCTGGATCACCCAGGTCGTCGTGATGATGAAGAACAGGCCGCCGATCAGGATCGAGAGCAGCGTGGTGCGGGTCGCCACCGCGAGCCCGCCGATCAGGGCGCCGAGGCCGAGCGAGCCCACGTCGCCCATGAAGATCCGCGCTGGGGACGTGTTCCACCAGAGGAAGCCCAGGCAGGCGCCGGCCGCTGCCGCCGCGATCATGGCAATCTCCAGGGGATCCCGGACCTGGTAGCAGTAGTCGTTCGCGCGGGCGTACGTTTCGTCGGCGCACCAGTGCCGGTATTGCCAGTACCCGATCAGCGCGTACGCGCCGAGCACCAGGGTCGACGCGCCGGTGGCCAAGCCGTCGAGGCCGTCGGTGAGGTTCACGCCGTTCGACATCGCCGTGATCACGAAGACGAACACGATCACCGAGCCGACCTTGCCGACGTTCAACCACCCGATGTCCCGGATGAACGAGATGTGCTCGCTGGCCACGGCCTGGCCGTTGGTGCTCGCCACGTAGAGCGCAGCGATGCCGAACCCGCCGCCGACGATCGCCTGGCCGAGAAGCTTTCCCTTGGCGGACAGGCCGTCGGAGTTGCGCTGGCGCACCTTGAGGAAGTCGTCGACGAAGCCGATCACTCCACAGAAGACGAACAGCCCGAGCAGGACGAGGGCCGTCATGGTCGGTTTCTCCTGCGCGATCTGCCGCTCGGGCAGCGTGGTCAGCGCGACGTGCCCGGTGACGTAGGCGCAGAGGGTCGCCACGATGAAGACGACGCCACCCATCGCGGGGGTGCCATTCTTGCCCTCGTTCGAAGCGAGCCCGAGGGAACGGATCGGCTGTCCGGCCTTGAGCGCGGTGAAGACCCGAATCGCCACCGGCGTACCGAACAGGGAGATGACGAACGCGACTGCCGCCGCGACGATGACCGCCCTCACGGGCATGCCTCCACAGGACGAGGATTTCTCACGGCGCGCAATCCCGGTATGCGGCGAGCCGCCAGCGGTTTCCTGTGCAGCTTCCGGACCAGCGACTGACGTTTCGACCTGAGCCGGCCGTGCGGGTAGTCCTTCACGCGATCACCGATCACGGGGCACGATCTTGCCATCCGGCAGCAACCGGGGCAGCCCCGCACCGCGGATCACACCGGGCAGTGGATCATCCGCACTATCTCGCCGGTTTCGGAGTCCACCATGACGACGCTTCCGTTCGAACCGCTACGGCCGGAACTGAGGCACATGCGTTCGCCTCGTCGACAGGACTCGCCGGGCTCTCCGGCTCCCCGGTGGGACCGAAGAGCAACGAACCGACTGCCAGCACGATCAAGGCCGGCAGGTGCCGCCGAGACGGCCGCCTCGGCCCGGTCTGCACATGACGGTCAAGATCAATGTTGGGCACGCCCAAGATCCTGGTTGTCGATGCGGATGGCCCCTTGTCCGTGAATTCGAACAGGCGGGCCAGCGGGTACTCGGAGATCCACCTCAAGGAAGTGGTCAGACGGGCTTGATCTCGCCACCACTCATGCCTAGACCCCGGTGCGGGTGAACTTGTCACTGGGAATCTTGTCCAGCGCCTACTCTCTTGTTCATGGGAATTCGAAAGCCGAAGCTGGTCGGCAGCCATGAAATCCGGGTGCGGCTGGGCTGGCTCAGCCGTCAGCGGGTGTATCAGATCACGAACCGGGCCGACTTCCCGCGCCCGGTCGCCGAACTCGGTCAGGGCAAGATCTGGCTGGCCGCCGAGGTCGAGGCATGGTGCGCGCAACGAGAGGCCTCCGAACCCCGGCAGAAGAAGCGAACATGAAGTGATTGGTGGCCGGTGTCTTGCGGCCCGGCCGCCGCCGCCCTGACCGCAAGCAGGACCGGAACGGGTTCGAACGTTCACTCGTGCTCCGGAGAGAGCCGATCTCCCTCACCGCCCTCTCAAGCGTGGCCGGTCGCCGCCGATGGACAGGGCACGAGGACGTAGGTGCCAGGGAGAGGGCAGTCATGTCGATCACTGCGATAGGGCCGGCCGCCGGCGACGTGGCTGCGAAGATCATGCCGTTGAGCCAGCCCGAACTCGAGCTGCGCGGCATCCTGGGTTGCGTCCCGCGGGTCAGCTGGATTTCCGGGATGGATTCGATGCCGGAATGGTTCAACGTGCTGGCGGTCGAATACAGCGGCGGTGCGACACCTTCCGGCGAAGGATGGGAGTGGACCGGATTCATCCACCCCGATGACGTGACGGACGTGCGGGCGGCGGCCGAGCGGGGCGCCGACACCCAGATGTGGTACGAGGTCGACTGCCGGCTGCGCCGCCATGACGGGCGGTTCTTCTGGCACCGGGTGATGGCCATGCCGATGGCCGGCGCCGACGGACGGGTCAACCGGTGGGCCTGCACCGCGGCCGACATCGAAGACCAGAAGGCCGTGGCGGCCACGCTACGCGAGGCGCAGCGGGTGAGCGCGGAGGCCCGGCTCTGACCGAGCAGCTGCTGTCGGCGTTGCCGGTCGGCCACGCCCTCGTCGATCGTGACCTGCGCTACGTACGGATGAACGACACACTCGCCGCCATCCACGGCACGCCGGTCGCCGACCAGCTCGGCCGTACCGTCGAGGAGGTCATCCCGGACCTCGCACCGATCGTCGGCCCGGACTTCCGTCAGGTGCTCCACAGCGGCGAGCCGTTGCTGAACCGGGAGATCACCGGCGCCTCACCGGCCAGGCCGGGCCGGACCTGCTGGTGGCTGTGGCGCTATTACCCCGTACGCATGGATGGTGAGATCGTCGGGGTCGGCGTCGTGGTCATGGACATCACCGCACGCGCCGAGGCCGAGGAGTTCCGGTCGGTCGTCATGGACAACATGGCCGAGGGGCTCTACACCGTCGATGAGTGCGGCGCGCTGATCTCGATGAACCGCGCCGCTTCGAGCATGCTCGGCTGGAACCGAGGACGAACTGCGCGGCCGACCGGTCCACTCCGTCGTCGAGTTCTGCGGCGAGGACGGCTCGGCGCCGGCGCCGGCGCACCGTGCGGCCGGCACGGCGACGGTCACCTGCCGCGATGGCCGGACCCTTCCGGTGGCGTACTCGGCCGCGCCGCTGCGCATCGGCACCGCCACGGTCGGCGGCCTGGTCGTGGTCTTCCGGGACATCACCGAGGAGCAGCAGCGCCGGCAGCGGGAGATCGAATCGCGGCACGCCCAGAAGCTGGAGTCGCTGGACCGTCTTTCGGCCGGCATCGCGCACGAGATCAACACGCCGATCCAGTTCGTCGGCGACAACACCCGGTTCCTGGCCGGCTCCTGCCAGGCCATGATCGATCTGCTGCTGGTCTACCGCGAGTGCCTGAGCATGCCTCCGGCGTCCGAGCCGATGCCGTGGCAGGAGCGTCTGCGGCGGGCGCAGGACGCCGAGGAACAGGCCGATCTGGAATATCTGGTCGAGGAGGTGCCGCTGGCGGTCAGCCAGAGTCTGGAGGGCATCGAGCGCGTCGCCTCGCTGGTGCGGGCCATGAAGACGTTCAGCTACAAGGATGGCGGCAGCGCCGCATACGCCGACCTCAACGAGGCACTGCGATGCACGCTGACCGTGGCCCGCAACGAGGTGACGTACGTCGCGGACGTCGTCCTCGACCTCGGCGACCTGCCCGAGGTGCTGTGCCATGCCGGCGACCTCAACCAGGTCTTCCTCAACCTCCTGGTCAACGCCGCCGACGCCATGCGCGGCAGGGAAGGGCGCGGCACGATCACGGTCACCAGCCGGAGAGACGGCCCGGACGCGGTCATCACGATCGCGGACAACGGCAGCGGCATCCCACCGGAGATGCACAAGGTGATCTTCGAGCCGTTCTTCACCACCAAGGAACTCGGCAAGGGGACCGGCCAGGGGCTGCCGCTCGCACACGCGGTCGTGGTGGACAAGCACGGCGGCGCGATCGAGCTGAGTTCGGCTCCGGGCGAGGGCACGACTTTCGTGCTGCGTCTGCCCGTCGACGGCAAGCGCACCGGCTGACGTCCCGTCGGGGCGCCGGCGTCGCCGGCGCCCCGCCCTGAGGTCAGGCGACCGTCGGTCGTTCGTTGCGCTGGACCTCGTCGGAGTTCTGCACGAACGTCTGCTGGGATACCTGCACGAGCCGCGCGGTGTCGTGGAACTGCCGGAGGCTGATCGCGCCGCAGCTGATCATGGTGGATCGGAGCTTGGCGAGCGTGACCGTGACGTTGTCGTACAGGCTGCCCGCGTAGGGCACGTATCCATCGACGCCTTCCTCGAAGGCGAGATCCTTGCCCTGACCGTAACGGGCGACGTTACGGGCCCGGGAACTGCCCTCACCCCAGTACTCCTTGACGACCTGTCCGGCGAGTTTCACCTTGTTCGTCGGGCTCTCGTCGAACCGGGCGAAGTAACGGCCGAGCATGAGGAAGTCGGCGCCGAAGGCCAGGGCGATGGCCATGTGGGAATCGTGGATGACGCCGCCGTCAGAGCACAGCGGAACGTACATGCCGGTCTCTTCGGCGTAGGCGTCGCGTTCCGCGACGACTTCCGCGAGGGCGGAGGCTTGGCCGCGGCCGATGCCTTTCTGGTCGCGGGTGATGCAGATCGAGCCGCCACCGATGCCGACCTTGACGAAGTCGGCACCGGCGTCGGCGAGGAATCGGAAGCCGCGGCCGTCCACGACGTTGCCGGCACCGATCCTGACGGCGTCGCCGTACTCCTTGCGGACGAAGGCGAGGACGTTCTGCTGCCATACCGAGTAGCCGTCGGAGGAGTCGAGGCACAGGACGTCGGCGCCGGCTTCGACCAGCGCCGGGATCCGCTCAAGGTAGTCGTGGGTGTTGACGCCGGCGCCCACCCGGAACCGTTTGGCGGCGTCGACGGTCTCGTTGCTGAACTTGTGGTGCAACGCCTCGTCGCGGCGGTGGACCAGAGCGGTGACGCGGCCGTCTGCGCTGACGACGGGCAGCACGTCCTGGCGGGAGTCCCAGAGCAGGGAGTTCGCCTCCGCCAGTGACATACCCTCGGCCCCGGTCACCAGTTCCCTGGCCGTTCGCATCCGGGAGTCGACCACCTCGTCGCGGCGATGCCGGATGAAGTTGAAGTCCTGGGTCGTGATCAGCCCGAGGAAGGTCCCTGACGGGTTGCCGTCATCGGTCACGACGATCACGTCGCTGCCGGTCCGTTTGAAGAGCGTGTCGGCCTCGTCGAGCGTCGCGGACGGTTTGATGTTGACGTCGTTGTGCCGGAAGCCGGCCTTGTGGCGCTTGACCGCGGCGACCATGCCGGCCTGCTCGCTGATCGGCTGGTTCTGGTGGATGAACGAGATACCACCGGCCTGGGCCAGCGCGATCGCCAACTCCACCGAGGAGACGGCCCCCATGATGGCGCTGACCAGCGGGGTAGCGACTCGTATCGGCGCAAGTTCTCCTACTCGGTGGCGGACCAGCGGCGCGGACAGATCGACGTTGCCCGGCGTGCAGCGTTCGTCGGTCAGGTTGGGCAGGAGAAGGTACTCACCGAAGGTGCGGGAGATCTCGGCCAGGATCCGCGCCACTGCTGCACTCCTAGAGTCGATATGGTGCTTTTGGGGTGATCGGATGACGTTACCAGTGCGGATCGTCGCTCGGCTCCAGGCCTCGAGGCACGATCACGCCGTCAGCGAGATCCGGCGTCACCATGCGCAGCGCGGCACGCAACGCATCCACGGTCGGCTCGTCCAGCCACGTCAACGTCACCTGATCTGCATGAATGATCTAAGAGCCCAGGCCGGAGGCCATTCTGCGCCTGAGCGGCGGGATGGCGTGCACGGTCCGAAGAACCGTGCGAAACGCGTACCGGCCGGCGCGACCGCCCGACGCGGTCATCCGGGCGTTGCGCAGCGACTGGGCGACCGCGGCGAAACCGTACCTTCGCATCTCTTCCTCGTAGCCGCTGACCGCCCGGTGCAGGGGCATCTCGTCCCGGGCGGCCGCGATCAGCCGGCGGCGCAGGAGGTCGGCGTCGCGCAGGGCGGTGTTCGCGCCGATGCCGGCCATCGGGGTCATGTTGTGGATGGCGTCGCCGAGCAGGGTGACCGGGCCGGTCTCCCAGGCGCCGACCGGGGTGGCGCTGCGCACCCGGATCGCGTTGATCGTCGCGGGGTCGGAGCCTTCGACCAGCCGGCGCAGCCCGGTCGACCAGCCGGCCGTGCGTTCCAGGACGAGATCCCGCAGATCCGGGCCGGACAGATCGGTCACGCCGGGCGGGAACGTCGCGGTGGCATCACCGAAACCCCAGATGGCGTACGGGCTTGAGGTGTCGAGCAGCAACGAGTCCCCGGCGGTGTCGGCCGGGACGGCGACCCGGTCGGGATGCCAGACCGAGGTGAACAGGGAACCGCGCCCGGCCGGTATCACCATGTTGGTGTCCCGGACGAGGACCGTCGGCAGGTCGGGGGCGGGGAGACGGTGCTTGCCGGCGATCGCGAGGACGCCGGTGTCGACGCGCTGGGCGTGGGGCAGGAGCTGACCGCGTACACGTGAATTGGCGCCGTCGGCACCGACCAGCAGGTCGCCGGTCGCCGTGCTGCCGTCGGCGAAGTGTGCGGTGACGCGCCCGTCGGGCGCGATCGAGTAGCGCTCGAACTCGGCTCCCAGGTGGAGCACCTCGTCGTCGAGCCCGGTGAGCAGCGCCTCGCGGAGACCGATGCGGCTGGCGCCGTGGTGGGCGTCGGCCGGCCCGGCGTCCGGAGTGATCTCGTGTTCCGCGAATCGAAGCAGGTCCCGCAGGTGCTCGGTGACGAAGCCGAAGCCGCCGCCCACGGTGGAGACCGTGTCCAGGAAACGCTGCCAGGCCGGGGGAGGCAGGCAGTCGTGCAGGGCCCGGCTGCCGGCCGGGTTGATGTGGATGCGGTAGCCCTGCAACCAGTCGGTGCGGGTTCGGGTGCGTTCGAAGACCGTGACCCGCACCCCGGCCTGCTGCAGGCCCTGGGTGAGGGCGAGACCGCCGATTCCGTCCCCGATCACGAGTACGTGGAAGTTCGTCATGCCGCCAGTTTCAACATTGCGAGTGACTTAGTCAAACAAACAGTTGAATAACTCGGCTGCTACCGTGATCGCCGTGACCCCACCCCGCCGTTCTCCGCACGGCCCGGACCGTAAGCGGGACTCCGAGCGCACCCGCGAGCGCCTGCTCGAGGCGGCGGAGATCGAGTTCGGCGAACACGGCTACGCGGGGGCCCGGATCAGCGCGATCGCCCGGCGAGCGGGTGTCAACCAACAGCTGATCTCGTACTACTTCGACGGCAAGGAGGGGCTGTTCCGCGCCCTCCAGGACCGCTGGAAGACGATCAGCGGCCCGGCCACCTCGGCCGACCGCCCGCTCGCCGAGGTGGTCACCGACTTCCTCCGCCTGAACGTGGAGCACCGGGCCGGCGCTCGCCTCCTCGCCTTCAGCGGGCTCACCGACACCGAACCGATGCCCGACGATCCGATCTTCGCCGGCATGGTCGACGACTTGCGGCGCCGCCAGGAGGCCGGCGAAATCGCCGCCGACCTCGACCCCGCGTACGTGATGCTCGTGCTCTTCGGTGCCGTCCTGGCGCCCACCGTGGTGCCACAGGTCGCCCGCCAGTTCACCGGCCTCGCCGCCGACTCGCCGGAGTTCCACCAGCGGTACGCCGCCCAGCTCGAACTGCTCGTCGCCCGGCTCGCCGACCCCCGACCAGCCTCGCCGACGGTGTCCGATCCGGATCAGATGCCCTCGAAGAGCACGCCGGCGTGATCCGGGCGTGTCCGGCCAGGCCATCGGCCAGGACGATCCTCCGGTCGTGATGAAACATCGGAGACGGTTGGGTTCCCTACCCGGATCGGCTCTCGCCGGCGCTCGTCGAGATGGTGATGGCGGAGGCGATGCTCTCCGCCGACGAACGCAACGTCGACGACCGGGAGTTGGACGACACCGCGAGCGCGGTGGCGAATGCCGCGTTCGAGCGCCTGCCGCTGCCGGTCTTCCCATTCTGGGCCGGGATGGACGGGCCAGGAATCCGCTGGTTCGCCGGTCCTGATGTGCTGCTGCGGAATCACGGAGACACGTGGCTGTCGGTCCATGGCCGGACACCGGCAGCGGTGCAGGCAGTGCGGGAGCGGCTGCCGGGCGAGTGCCAGATGGTCCCGGACGACGACGAAGACGGGGAATGCGAAGACTGAGTGTCCTGTCACGAGGCTGATCGGCTCGCCGTACATCTGTTGTTGATGATCTTGATGGGGTTGACGTTGTCTTACGTCAGTCCCGAGCTTCCGGGTCGGGCGTCACGTGACGCGGTGGGTCTGGTAGGCCCAGATGGCGAGTTCGACGCGGTTGCGGGCACCGAGTTTGGTCATGAGGCCGGTGAGATGGAACTTGACCGTACTCATGCTGATGTGCAGGTCCCGGGCGATCTCGGCGTTCGTCCTGCCCAACGCGACTTTGGCCAGCACGTCCTCCTCCCGGTCGGTCAGGGCGTCGACCGGTTGGGCCGGTGTGCCGGCAGGGCCGCTGGTGGCGAACGTGGCGAGCAGCCGGCCGGTGACGGCCGGGTCGATGAGCGCGTCACCCTGCACGGCGGCGTGGATCGCCTGGACCAGTTGGTCCGGTTCGGCGCCCTTGAGCAGGAAGCCGCGGGCGCCCGCCTGGAGGGCCCCGTAGATGTACTCGTCGGTGTCGAACGTGGTGATCACGACGACGGCGATCGGATCGGAGACCTCCGGGCCGGCGAGCAGACGGGTGGCCTCGATGCCGTCCAGGACGGGCATCCGGATGTCGAACAGGCACACGTCCGGCCGCAGGCGGCGGGCGAGCGCGACGGCCGTACGCCCGTCGGCCGCCTGCCCGACCACCTCGAGGCCGGGCCGGCCGTTGAGGATCGTCGACAGCCCCGCCCGTACGATGCCCTGGTCGTCGGCGATGAGGACGCGGATGGTCATGTCGTGGCGCCTCGGCGGGGGAGGACGGCCCGGACGATCCAGCCGCGATCCGGATGCGGGCCGGCGGTGAGGGTGCCGCCCAGGAGCGCGATCCGTTCGGTCATGCCGACCAGACCGAATCCGGACGGGCCGGCAGCGGACGCGATGCCGTCGTCGCTGACCGTCAGCTGGACGTCGGTGGCGCCGCCGGTCACCTCGACCCGGACCCGGGTCGCCTGCTGGGCGTGGCGCTGGGCGTTGGTGATCGATTCCTGGGTCACGCGGTAGAGGGCGCCCTCGACGGCCGGCGGGAGGTTCGTCAGGTCACCGTGCAGCTCGACGCCGATGCTCAGCGCCTCGGTGCTGTCGGCGGCGAGACCTGCGATGTCGGCGATCCGATGCCGGGGGAGCAGAGGCGGCCGCTGCCGGTGGTCGCGCAGTGCGCTGACCATGGTGCGCATCTCCGCGAGCGTCCGGGCGGCCTCGCGGTCGATGGTTTCGAGGGCCTCCGTCGCTCCGCTCAGCGACGATGACCGGGCCAGGAACAGGCCTGCCTGCGCCTGGATCGCGATCGCCGAGACGTGGTGAGCCACGGTGTCGTGCAACTCCCGGGCCAGCTGTTCGCGTTCCTGCAGCTTGGCTTGCACGATCAGCTGTTCGCGGGCGATGCTCCGGTAGCGCACGGACGCCCCGAGGGCGGCGGCCAACAGCACGATGGCGATCCCGGCGGTCGTCTCGGCGATCCCGGGGAAGTCGACGCTGACGATGATGGTCAGTCCGGCCGCGATGACCGTCATCCCGATGACCGCGTCGCGGCCGGAGCGCCGGCGCAGCAGGGAGTAGGCCAGGACGAGCACCACCCATCCGCTGTTCAGGACCACGGGTTCGGTGCCGGCGACGTACGCGGCGACGTCGAGGACCGCGAACCCTCCGAACGCGAACACCACCGCGGCCAGGGGATGGGTCCGCCGGACCAGGGTCGCGAGCGCCAGGCCACATCCGAATGCGACGGCCACCGGGGGCCAGGTCAGGTCCCGGAAGGTGGCGTCGAACACGAGCACGGTCAGCACCAGCGCGGCGAGGATCCAGTCGCGCCGGGTGGCGGCTCGCAACGTCGTCGCCGGGTTCCACACGCTTGCCACGGTAGCGATCGGGCGCTGCCGGCGAACCCGTCGTCCGACCAGCCGCTTCCCTGGCCGATGAGCCAGGACGGCGTCGGCCACAGGACTCGGGCGTTCCGCCGCCGGTACGGCTGAGACTGGGACCGTCCACCGCCACGGCTACGCTGAGGAGACGACCCGTGAACGGGATCGACACCAGGATCGTGCTCTGCGGCCTATGGGTCACCACGCTGTTCGTGTTCGCCTACGTCGACATCTTCGGCTTCTACCGCGCTGATGTGATCCACGGAGTGCTCGCGGGGGAGGTGTCCGGAACCGGGTTCGCGATCGACCAGACGTTCCTGGTGCTCACGACGCTGTACATCGTGATCGCGGCGCTGATGGTCGCCGTCTCGCTGCTCGCCCGGGCGCGGATCAACCGGATCGCCAACATCGTCGTCAGCCTGTTCTACATGGTTACCGCAGGGGCCACGCTCATCGGTGAGAGCTGGGTCTACTACATTGCCGGGACCCTGATCGAGATGGTGCTCCTGCTGGTCATCGCCAGGGTCGCCTGGGCGTGGCCGGCAAGTACATCCTGACTCGTCGATCCGGCGCTACCGGTCCATGATCGGCAGCGAGGGAAGGTGTTTCAGGGACGCCTGAAGGATCATCCCTCGCGGATGATGCGGGCGTGGCGGTGGAAGGACAAGGTGGCCGTATGGTCGGAGCTTTGTTCCTCGGCTTCATTGCTGGCGTCGTGGCGAGAGTGCTCATGCCGGGTGATGCCTTCCGCAAGATGAGCGGACCGGTGTCGTGGCTGGTCTCAGTGGGGCTCGGCCTGGCCGGCGCAATGGTCGGGTACGTCATCTTCACCCTCGGGTTCGGTATCGGCGACGACGACATCGTCGACTGGGGTGGGATTCTGAGCGCGATCATCGGCACGTTGATCGTGATTCCGATCGCCGGCTGGCTGCTGCGCCGGTCGAATCGCGCCTCATAAGTGCGTGTTCGTGTTGCACCTTCAAGGCTCCTGGGACTTCAAGATCACCCGCCGGAACGACCGGTGGGGCATTCGATTCAGGCGGTCAGCACGCGCCTTCTAGCGTGGGAATGTTCGAAGCTGGTTCGGCAGCTTCGAACGAGGACGTCCCACGGCACAGGGAAGGAACGTGGATGCTCGGCTCACAGGCGTTGGAAACCGCGATCGGGCTCGCGTTGGTGCTCTTCGTACTGTCCTCACTCGCCTCAGCGATCGTCGAGGGGATCGCGCGGCTTCTGCGAAAGCGCGCCAAAGACCTCGAAGACACGATCGGGCAGATGCTCAGTGGCAGCACCACCTTCGACAAGGACGCGGAGAACGCCTTGGAGAGGTTCAGGGACACCACCATCTACCAGAGCGCGACCATCGCGGCCTCCCGCGGGCGGCGCCTTTTCCGAACCCATGCCGGCCCCGCCTACCTCTCCGCGAAGGCGTTCGCGAGTGCGATCGACGAATTGACCGACAATGCGACCGAGGCGCCGGTCAAGGGCCTGAACGCCCGGCTGGCCATGCTCAAGGCCGAACGTCAAGGGCTCAGCGTCGAAAAGAAGGCGGCCATCGAGAACTGGTACGACGAAACGATGGGCAGGCTCAGCGGGGCCTACAAGCGGTGGGCCACCGGTGTGCTGTTGATCGTCGGCCTGGTTCTGGCGGTAGCCGGCAACGTGTCGATCTTCCACTTGGCGCAGATTCTCTGGCAACAACCGTCGATCCGGCAGGCGGCGCTCAATGCCGCCGAGCAGGCCGCCGCAAAAAGCACGTCACCGGACGACCTCATCGACGAAAGCGTGAAGGCCGTTCAGGATGTGGCCGGAATCGGCATACCGGTCGGCTGGCAGAGCGGTACCGATTGGGACAGCCCGGCGTGGGCCACGGCGCACGTGGCAGGCTGGCTGGCCACCGCTCTGCTGGTGATGCTGGGGACGCCGTTCTGGTTCGACGCGCTTTCCCGGCTGGTTTCGCTGCGGACGACGGGCACAAAACCGCCATCCGCGACGCAGGACTCAGCGGCGGCCACCTCCGTGCAGGCCTCGGCCGGGGCGTCGGGGGCTCCCGCAGCGGTCATTGCCAGCGCAGTGGCTACCGCACTCGGGGCGGTAGCCGAGCATGGCGGCAGGTACGGGACGGCCTCATCGGCTCCGGCCCTCGACGCCGGGCCGAGTGCGGCGCCCGATGACAGTTCGGGGAACCATCCGGCCGGCTCGGGCTAGGAGAGGGAGGTCCTCCCAATCCTCAGCTGACCTCCGGAACGCTCTGGGTCAGCGCCGCTTGGACGATGCGGACGGCCTCGGCGGTGTCGATGCCGAGGCTGGCGATGACGGCGGCGTACTCGGCGGCGGCGCGGCGGGCCCGTTCGCGTCCCTGCTCGCCGGCCGCGGACACGAATGAGCCCGCCGCGCCGCGGGTCTCGATCAGCCCCGCCTCCTCCAGCTCCCGGTAGGCCCGGCCGACCGTGTTGACCGCCAGGCCGAGGTCCGCGGCCAGGCGGCGGATGGTCGGCAGCCGGGTGCCCACGGCCAGCGTGCGGTCCTGGATCTGCCCGGCGAGCTGGGCGCGGAGCTGCTCGAACGGCGGGACGGGTGAGGCCGAGTCGATGACGATCATGCGGTTCACCGGGCGCTGGGGTCGCGCTGGGCCGCCAGGGCACTCCGTCCGTCCCAAACCGTGATCAGCACGAGCGCGATGACGCTCAGGATGATGAAGACGAGCCAGCCGGAGTTCCACGGATCGAGCCCGGTGTCGAACACCGACACGACCGGCAGTGACCACACCACGGTCGGTACGGCCACCTCGCGGGCGTCCTCGACGCGCATGAGGAAGTCGGCCTTCAGCGAGCTCTCGTCGTCGGCCACCACCGGGTGGGTCAGCACATGGCGCAGTTGGACGGCCGTACCGGCCGCGACCCCGCACAGCCCGATGAGCAGGATGACCGCCGCGTACCTCGCGGCGCCGTCGCGCACGGTCAGGGCCGCGATCGCCAGCACTGCCGCGCCCGCGTACGTGATCGCCAGCAACGTGGCCCGCGGCACGCCGAGCACGGTTCGCCAGCCGGGCCGGACCGAATGAGCCGCCCGTCGCGGCAGATCCGCGCCGGCCTGCTGATCGACCCGGCGCACCCACCGGTCCAGCAGCGACAGGCCCAGCACCAACCCGGCCGTCAGCACGGTCAGCACCACCAGCGCCCAGCGCTGCTGCGTCCCGAGCCCGTCATCCGCGGGACGGATCGGCAGGGCGGAGACGTAGACGAGGGCGGTTGCGCAGAGGAACACAGCCGGCAGGATGGCAGCGCCCAGCCGCGCACGTCGCCTAACCGTCAGGCGTGCGGCCAGCATCGGTATCGGCGTGACGTCGGCCAGGCCGCGCCCGTCCAACCACAGACGCGCTATCGCGAGTTCCGTCGGGCGTACCTTCCTCGGCATGGCGGCCTCCCCATCTTGTCGCAAGCCTTGTCTCGCCATATTGCGACAAGACTTGCGACAAGTCAATCGCGGCCCGGGGTGCTTCTGGCACACGGCAGTCGAGGTGGCCGTCTCCCCAACCCTTATTGCAAGAACTTTGCAATTGGCAGATGATGGTGGCAGGAGCGGGTGTTGCTTGGCCGTGACCCGTCGTTCCATCAGTGAAGGGCGTCCCGGATCGCGATGATCCAGCAGCCGGGATGCCCTTCACTGTCCACACCGGCTCGCGGCGGGCCGGTCCGGTGTCGGCGCGTCACGGCTTGCCGACTGCCACCCGATGGAGAGCTCGAAGACGGGCCAGACGCGGGACGGAGGCGATTCGGCGGCTGAGCTGGAAGTCGACTTCCGCGCCGACGTGCTTTGTCCGGTACTGCCGCTCGCCAGGGACCAAGGCATCGACCTGGGTGGTTGGTAGCCTGTGGCGGTGCCGACCATCATCCACGTCGCCGCCACATTCGACACGCCATGACGCCGAATCCGCGCCGCGCCGTCCGCGCGATCATCCTTGATGAGGACGACCGGATCCTGCTCTGCCGGTTCGTCTTTCCGCACCCGGCGGTGCCCGAAGAGGCGAAGGTCGTTTGGGCGGCCCCAGGCGGCGGCATCGAACCCGGCGAGGACCAGCTGACGGCTCTGCGCCGTGAACTGCTCGAGGAGACCGGTTTGGCGATCACCGCCGATCCACCGCACGTCTGGCACCAGGAAGTATTGGCCGCCGACCATGCGGCGGGCGCCGGCGGCATCATCAACGACTACTTCCTCGTCCGCACGGCCCATTTCCAGCCCCGCGGTGAGATGACCGACGACCAACTCGCTGCGCTGGAGAATCTGGCTGGGTTCCGGTGGTGGCACCTCGCGGAGATCGCCGGCTATACGGGATCTGACCTGTTCTCGCCCCGTGACCTCACAACACCTCTGACAGCCCTTCTTACCGCGGGGACACCGGACCAGCCGGTCCAACTCGGCCTCTGACAAAGCGGTGAACTGGTCCGCCGGTCGCGGAACAGCCGGCCGCGTGGTGATCAGCCGGTCGGCAGCTCCGTCCGGCGTGCCCGCCATTTGCTCGGGCTGTCGCCGAATCGGCGGCGGAACCAGCGGGTGAACGCGCTGGGGGCGGCGAAACCCAGCAGGTCGGAGATCTCGGTCAGGCGGTAGCGCTTGTTGGAGAGGTAGCGTTCGGCCAGTCCGGCGCGGACCAGGTCCACTGTCGAGGTGAAGGTCTCCCCGGTGGCGGCCAGGTGCCGGTGCAGGGTTCGCCGGTCCATGCCCAGGCTGTGAGCTACCTCGTCGGCGCCGCAGCGGCCGGTCGGCAACAACACTTCCACCAGGTCCCTGACCCGGTCCGTGGTGGTGACGCCTCGTGGCGCGGCCAGCGAATCGAACATTCCGTCATGGCGGCTGACGGGTTCCGCGCCGGCGAGTATGTTCGCCGTGCCGAGGTCCTTGGCGTAGAAGACCAGGCCGGTGAAGTCGTGGCCGAAGTGCACGCGACCGCCGAACAGCCGGTGGTGGGTGTCGGCGTTCTCCGGGGCGTCGTGCGTGAAACACGCCGCCAGTGGCTGCCACCGCGAGCCGACGACCTCGCGGACGATCCCGTGCAGGGCGCCGACCGCGAGTTCCTCGGCCTGGGCCGAGGGCGCCGGCTCGCCCATCTCGAACCACAGGCGGACGGACGCGAGCCCTTCCGCCTCCACCAGCCGGATCCGGATCGCCTCGTTGTAGGTGTGTTCGTAGCGGATCAGCAGGCTGAGGGCGTCACGCAGAGTGCTCTCTCCGCGCAGGGCGAGACTCAGCGGGCCCAGCGTCGACAGCCGGCGGTACTCGGCCAGCCTCAGCCCGAAGTCGGTGTGCCCGCAAGCTCGGGCGGACAGCTCCAGCAGGCGGGCGACGCGGACTGCCGGCACCCATTTGTCGGGGGTGGCCAGGTCCGCCGGATCGAGATCGACGGCGAGCATCAGGGCATCGGGATCGATGTCAAACGATTGAGCGAGCTGTAGATAGCCGCTCAACGTCGCATATCTGATAGAAGGTCGCAAACATTCCTCCGCAGTGTCCCGGTGGGGCAAGAAAAATGTCCCGCTGAGTAAAGCATGTGGCGAGCGTCACGCCTACTGTTGCCCGTATCACGGGTCGCTCGCCTCTGGCGCGCGCCGTTTGTGAGTCCGGCCGGCACCTATCCCTGGAGGTAAACCGTGGCGAAGGCCATCCGCTTCTACCGATCCGGCGGGCCGGAGGTCATGCGATGGGAGCCGGTCGAGGTGGGTGAGCCGGGTCCGGGCGAGGTTCGGGTACGGCATCACGCGGTCGGTCTCAACTTCGCCGACACCTACTTCCGCAGCGGGCTCTACCCTGCCGAGCTGCCCGCCGGCCTGGGTGTGGAGGCGGCCGGTGTGATCGAGGCGGTCGGGCCCGGCGTCCCGGGCTTCGCGGCCGGTGACCGGGTGACCTACACCGGTAGCCCGCTCGGCGCGTACAGCACCTGCCGGGTCATGCCGGCCGCTTCACTGATCAGGCTGCCGGACGCCATCTCGTTCGAGACCGCGGCCGCCATGACCATGCGTGGCCTGACCTCCGCCTACCTGCTGAGGCGTATCGCGACGCTGTCGGCGGGTGACACCGTGTTGCTGCACGCGGCGGCCGGTGGTGTCGGGCTGATCTTCACGCAGTGGGCGAGCCTGCTCGGTGTCAACGTGATCGGCACGGTCTCCACCGACGAGAAGGCCGCGGTCGCCCAGGCGCACGGCTGCGCGCACACCATCGTCTACCCGCGCGAGGATGTGGCCGGCCGGGTGCGTGAGCTGACCGGTGGCGCGGGTGTGCCGGTCGTCTACGACAGCATCGGCGCGACGACCTTCCAGCAGTCCCTCAAGTCGGTGCGGCGTCGTGGGCTGCTGGTGTGTTTCGGCACCGCGTCCGGTCCGGTGCCGCCGATCGACGCGATGCAGTTGGCGATTCACGGCTCGGTGTTCGTGACCCGCCCGGCGCTGGCCGACTACATCGCGGATGAGAGCGAGCGGGCCGAACTCGCGGGGGAGCTGTTCGAGCACGTCGCGGCCGGTCGCATCAAGATCCAGATCAACCAGCGGTTCCGGTTGGAGGACGCCGTCGCCGCCCACCGGGACCTCGAGGCCGGCCGCAGTATCGGCTCCTCGGTCCTCACCGTCGACTGACATCCCCTCTACCCACCGGAGGTACCCCATGCAGGACACCATCGATCCGGCTGTCGAGCCGGTGGCAGCGCCCGCGAGCCCGTTCGAGGTGCACCCGCTCACGGTGCACATCGGCGCGGAGCTGCGCGGTGTGGATTTGGGTGAGGTTTCGCGTAACAGTGATCTGTTCGCCGAGTTGAGGTCGCTGTTGTTGCGGTACAAGGTGTTGTTCGTCCGGGATCAGGACATCAGCCGGGCCGAGCATGTGGCGCTGGCCGAGCGGTTCGGGCCGCTGGAAGACCATCCGGTGGCCGGCAGCGACCCCGACCACCCCGGGCTGGTGCGCATCTACAAGGACCTGGACAGCCCGGCCGAACACTACGAGAACGCGTACCACTGCGACGCGACGTGGCGGGAGGCGCCGCCGATGGGCTGTGTGCTGCGGATGGTCGAGGGTCCCCCGGTCGGCGGCGACACGATCTGGGTGAACATGGCCGAGGCCTACCGGCGGCTGCCCGAGGACGTGAAGGCCCGGATCGAGGGGCTGCGGGCCCGGCACAGCATCGAAGCGTCGTTCGGCGCGAACATGCCGGTCGAGCAGCGGCTCGCCCTGCACGAGCGGTTCCCCGACGCCGAGCACCCGGTGGTCCGTACCCATCCGGAGACCGGCGAGAAGGTGCTGTTCGTCAACGCGTTCACCACGCACTTCACCAACTTCCACACGCCCGCGAACGTGCGGTTCGGGTTCGACTACACCCCCGGCGGCAGCGAACTGCTCAACTATCTGATCCGTCAGGCCGCCGTCCCGGAGTACCAGGTGCGCTGGCGGTGGACGAAGAACAGCTTCGCGATCTGGGACAACCGCAGCACCCAGCACTACGCCGTACAGGACTACTGGCCCGCCGTGCGAAAGATGGAACGCGCCGGCGTCATCGGCGACAAGACCTTCTGATCCCCTTCCCGGTACAGAGGAGACCCCCCATGCACTTCCTTGACGATTCGTTGTGGCCCGAGACCCAGGAGAAGCTGGTCATCACCGCCGCCCCCTACGGGCCGGAGTGGGAGCCGGGCGACTTTCCCGAGGACATTCCGGTGACGATGGACCAGCAGGTCCAGGCCGCGGTCGACTGCTACAACGCGGGCGCGACGGTGCTGCACATCCACGTGCGGGAGCTCAACGGCAAGGGCTCGAAGCGGATGTCGATGTTCAACGAGCTGCTCGGCCGGCTGCGCGACGCCGTACCCGACATGATTCTGCAGATCGGCGGGTCGATCTCCTTCACCCCGGAGAACGACGGTGAGGCCGCCAAATGGCTCGAGGACGAGGCCCGGCACCTGCTGACCACCCTCGACCCGGCACCCGATCAGGTCACCATCGCGATCAACACCAGCCAGATGAACATCGTCGAGTTGATGACCGCCGACGACATCGCCGGCACGTCGTTCGAGCGGCCCGCGCTGCACGAGGCGTTCCGTAACATGGTCGTCCCGGCCGAGCCGGCCTGGGTCGAGGAGCACCTCAAGCGTCTGCGTGCGGCCGGAATCCAGCCGCATTTCCAGCTCGCCCACAGCGCACAGCTGGAGACCGTCGAGCGGCTGGTCCGCCGGGGTGTCTACACCGGGCCGCTGAACATCAGCTGGGTGGCGATCGGTGGCGGCTTCGACGGCCCGAACCCGTACACCATGATGGAGTTCATCCGGCGGGTGCCGGACGGCGCGAGCCTGACCCTCGAATCGATCATGCGCGCCGTGCTGCCGATCAACACCATGGGCATCGCCATGGGCCTGCACACCCGCTGCGGCAACGAGGACAACCTCTGGTACGGCCTGGGCGAGAAGATGACCTCCGTCCACCAGGTCGAGCAGTTGGTCCGGATCGCCGGGGAGCTGGGCCGTAAGGTGGCCGACGGTAAGGAAGCCCGGGACATCTACAAGATCGGCGAGTACTGGGACAGCGCCGACGAAGCCCTCGCCAAGCTCGGCTACCCGCCCAACCGCAAGCCGGGACAGCTCGGCTTCACCTTCCACGCCTGAGTTCGCAGCCCTGATCCGCTCGCGTGGGGTGCGCTGCGCCGTACCCCACGCCTTCACCCCCCTCTGGTCACTCATACCGCGTTCCCCCTGGCTCATTCTTGGAGCGATCATGGCCATGCCCGTCAGCGCGGATGTCGCGTCGCCGGCCGCACCTTCCATCCGGGTCTCCCGGGTCTTCCCGTGGGTCGTCTTCACACTCACCTTCGGACTCCTGCTGTCGGACTACATGTCACGGCAGGTCCTGTCGGCGGTGTTCCCGTTCCTGAAAGAGGAGTGGGGGCTCACCGACACCCAGCTGGGCAGCCTGACCAGCATCGTCGCCCTCACCGTCGGCATCCTCGCGGTCCCGCTGTCGCTGGTCGGCGACCGTTGGGGACGGGTGAGGTCGATCGTCGTCATGGCGGTCGTCTGGAGCCTCGCCACGCTCGGCTGCGCACTCGCCGCCGGATACGGGCACCTGCTCGCGGCCCGCCTGCTCATCGGTGTGGGCGAAGCCGCGTACGGCAGCGTCGGTCTCGCCGTCGTCCTCGCGGTCTTCTCCGCACGACGGCGCGCCTCGCTCACCGGCGCGTTCATGGCCGCCGGCTCCTTCGGATCAGTCCTCGGCGTCGCGCTCGGCGGCGTGCTCGCCGTCCAGTTCGGATGGCGCTGGGCGTTCGCCGCCATGGGCATCTTCGGACTCGTGCTCGCCGGCCTGTACCTGGCGGCCGTCAACGAACGCAAACTGGCCGCGCACAAGGTCGACGACAACGCCGACACCGGCCCGTCACTGGCGGCCGGACAGCGGCGCGCCCGCCTGAGCACACTGTTCTCCACCCCCGCGGTCGTGTTCGCGTATCTCGGCGGCGGCCTGCAACTGTTCATCACCGGCTCGCTGTTCGCCTGGCTGCCCAGCTACTTCAACCGGGCGTACGACATGGCGCCGGACCGGGCCGCCAAGGTCGCCGCACTGTTCATCCTGATCATCGGGGCCGGCATGGTCGTCTGCGGCCTGATCACCGACCGTGTCGGGCGGGCCCGGCCGACCGGCAAATGGACCACCGCCATCGTCTTCGCGACCCTGACCCTGATCTTCCTCGGCACGGGTTTCGCGGTACAGCCAGGCGGAGCGCAGATGCTGCTGCTAGCGCTGGGCTGCTTCTTCGCCGCAGGCACGACCGGCCCCACCGGGGCGATGGTGGCCCGGCTGACCCACGAATCGATCCGGGCCACCGCGTTCGGCACACTCACCCTCTTCAACAACGTGCTCGGCCTGGCCGCCGGACCGCTCGTGACCGGCGCCCTCGCCGACCGGCTCGGCCTGGAGACCGCCATGCGATACGTCCCACTGGCGGCGGTGGCCGCCGTCGTCCTGCTGATCGCGGGACGGCAGGCCTACCCGTCCAGCATCCGGCGCCTCGAACCCGCGACGGCCACCGACGCTCAGGACGGGGACACCGCGTGACCCCCGGCCCGGGCACGGTGATCATCACAGTGCCCGGGCTCCGCGGGCACGTACCCGACCACTGGCAGACCAGGCTCGCCGACAGCCTGGCGAACGTTCGGCCCGTCACACCGCTCGGACGGGAGAATCCGAGGCTGGACGAGCGGGTGACGGCACTGCAACTCGCGGTCGAGGCGGCCGGCGAACCGGTCGTCATCGTGGCGCACAGCGCCGGCGTGATCGTCACCGTCCACTGGGCCGCCCGCCATCCCGGAACCGCCCGGCAGGTGCGGGGCGCGCTCCTGGCCACCCCACCGGACCTGGCGGCGCCACTACCCGCCGTCTACCCCTCGCTGTCCGCCCTGGCCGACCACGGCTGGCTACCGATACCCCGGCTGCCGCTGCCCTTCCCCAGCATCGTGGCCGCCAGCTCCGACGACCCGCTCGGAGACCCGGCACGGGTGCGGGCCCTCGCCGACGCCTGGGGCAGCCGCCACCACGACCTCGGCACCGTGGGCCATCTCAACCCGGCATCCGGCTACGGCCCTTGGCCGGGAGCCGGGCCGCTCATCAACGAACTCGACCACGCAAAGGCACCGCGATGATCCTCAACCTCGCCACCCTGCTGGAAGACAGCGCCCGACGGCACCCGGACCGCGACGCGGTCGTGCTCGGCGACACCCGGCTGTCGTACGCCGACGTCGACCGGGCCGCTGATCAGGTAGCCGGCCTGCTGGTGGACCTGGGAGTCCAGCCCGGCGACCGGGTCGCCCTGTCCTGCCCGAACCTGCCGTACTTCCCGATCGCCTACTACGGCATCCTCAAAGCGGGCGCGGTCGTCGTACCGCTGAATGTGCTTCTCAAAGCCCGCGAGATCGCCTATCACCTGGCAGACTCGCAGGCCACGGCATACCTGTGCTTCGAGGGCACCGCCGAGCTGGCGATGGGTGCCGAGGGGTTCGCCGGCTTCCGGCAGACGCCCGGCTGCGAGCAGTTCCTGCTCATCACGGCCGACCCGGCGGCGGCCTCGCCGATCGAGGGCGCGCGCACCCTCGGCCAGGCGCTCGCCGGCCGGTCCGGCCCCTTCGACACGGTGGCCACGAGCGAGACCGACACCGCGGTCATCCTCTACACCAGCGGAACGACCGGGCAGCCCAAAGGCGCCGAACTGTCGCACGGCAACCTGGTGTTCAACGCGCTAACCTGCAACCGCCTGTTCGGCAACCTCGCCACCGGCCACGAGCGGCATCTGATCACGCTGCCGCTGTTCCACTCGTTCGGTTCGACCGTGCAGATGAACGCCGGCTTCGCGGTCGCCTCGACCCTGGTGCTCCTGCCACGGTTCCAGGCGGAGCAGGCGGTCGCGCTGCTGCAACGGGACAGGATCACCTTCTTCGCCGGGGTGCCGACGATGTACTGGGGCCTGCTCGGCGCGCTGCACGAGGGTGTCGACGTGGCGGAGATCGCTCGCAACATGCGGGTGGCCGTCTCGGGTGGCGCGTCGCTCCCGGTGGAGATCATCAATCAGTTCCAGGAACGGTTCGGGGTACAGATCCTGGAAGGGTACGGCCTGTCCGAGACCTCACCCGTCGCCACCTTCAGCGACCCGGAACGTGATCCCCGTCCCGGCTCCATCGGCGTACCGATCTGGGGTGTCCAGGTGAAACTGATCGACGCCGAATGGAAGACGATCGAGGGTGCGGACCAGATCGGCGAGATCGCCATCCGCGGCCACAACATCATGAAGGGTTACCACCGACGGCCGGAGGCGACCGCCGAGGTGATGCGGGACGGCTGGTTCCGGACCGGGGACCTGGCCCGGCGGGACGCGGACGGCTTCTACTACATCGTCGACCGTGCCAAAGACATGATCATCCGGGGTGGCTTCAACGTGTATCCCCGCGAGATCGAGGAGGTGCTGCTGACCCACCCGGCGGTGTCCCTCGCCGCCGTCGTCGGGGTGCCGCACTCCTGCTACGGCGAGGAGGTCAAGGCCTTCGTGATCCGTTCCGGTGCGGTCACCGAAGGCGACCTGATCGCCTGGTGCCGCGAGACCATGGCGTCCTACAAATACCCCCGCATCGTCGAGTTCGTCGACGAGCTGCCGATGACGGCGACCGGCAAGATACTCAAGCGCGAACTGGCCGGTCGTTGACCGCGACGGACGTCGCCGCCCAGGCCCCGGCCGGCCGCCACCAGCAGCCGGGTCTCGCACCCGGCCTGCTGGTGGCCGCGGCCGGCCTCGGCGGCGCGCTGCTCGGCCACCGAATCGTGCCCCAGATCGGCGTGCTCACCTGGGCGGTCGCCCTCGGCGTCGCGGCCGCCAACCTCAACCTGCTGCCCCGCCGCGGCCGGGCCGTCCTCGGCCGGCTCACCAAGCGGCTGCTGCGAGTAGGCGTGACATTGCTCGGGTTCTCGGTGTCGATCGACGCGATAACCGCACTCGGCGCACCCGTCATCGCCGCGGTCGCCGGCACGCTGCTCGCCACCCTCGTGGGCACCACCTGGCTGGGCAGCCGGATGCGCCTGGGCGGGCCGCGAAGCCTGCTCATCGGCACCGGTGTGGCGATCTGCGGCGCGGCGGCCATCGCCGCCATGGAGGACGCCGCCGAAGCCGACGAGGAGGACGTCACCACCGCCATCGCGATGATCACTCTGTTCGGCACGATCGCGCTGACGGTGTTTCCGCTGCTGCGCTCGCCGCTCGGTCTCGACGACGTGCAGTACGGCGTGTGGACCGGCGCGGCGGTACACGAGGTCGGCCAGGTCGTGGCCGCTGCCAGCCCGGCCGGCGCGGCCGTCGTCACCGTCGCGGTCGTCGTCAAACTCACCCGGGTACTGCTTCTCGCCCCGGTCGTGGCCGGCGTGAGCGCGCTGCGCCGGATCCGTTCACCCCGTACCGGCGGCGAGACCGCACGCCCTCCGCTGATCCCGCTGTTCGTCCTCGGCTTTCTGGCCTGCGCGGGGTTGCGCAGCGCGGGTGTCGTACCGCAGCCGGCGCTCGGCTGGATCGGAACACTGCAGACGATCTCGCTCGGCGTCGCCCTGTTCGGCATGGGCGCCAGCGTCCACCTCGCCTCACTGGTACGCCGCAGCAAGGCCGCGGTCCTGCTCACGGCGGCGGCCACGCTCTTCATCACGGCCGGCGCGCTCGGCGCCACCCTGCTGGTCGTACACGGCCGGCTGTAGGCGTTGAGGCTGCCGCCATGCTCGCCGTCAGGTGCCGACTTCCACGACCGAAGCCGGGTGGCCGACTTCCCGCCCATTGGTTGGCGTGTCATCCTCACATCTGTGGAACCGGGACGGTTGTTCTCCGATCCGACAGCTGCGCCGATCCCGCCGCAACAGGTGGCGCGACACCTCGGCCGGCCGGACCCGGTCGAAGCGCTGGCGCGTCTGCGCGCGGGCAACGCCCGATTCACTTCACGAGCCGTGCATCCCGGCAGCTTCTTCAACAGCGGCGTCGACGCCCAGCCCTACGCGGTCGTCGTCGGCTGCATCGATGCCCGGGTGCCGGTGGAAACGGTGCTCGGCCAGGGCATCGGAGCGATCTGTGTCGTCCGTTCCGCCGGCCACGTACTGGACCGCGCCGTGATGGGCTCGGTCGAGTTCGCCGTGACCGAGCTGCAGGTGCCGCTGGTGGTGGTGCTCGGCCATGACGACTGCCGCGCGGTAGCCGCCGCTTATGAGGCGGTCCGCACCGGACGCCGGCCCGCCGGTGGACGCCAGTTCCTGATCGACCAGATCACGCCCGCGATACCGGCGGCCAGACCGGCCGACTACAACCTCGACAAGGCCACACGCGGCCACATCCATCGGACAGTGGCCACTCTCAAGCAGGCCGCCTACCTGAAAGAAGCGCTCACGGCCCGCCGCATCGACGTCGTCGGCGCGATCTACCGACTGGAAAACGGTCGCATCGAGATGCTGTAGGAGCCGACGGTGGAGATGATCGAGAAACTCGTTTCCCGGACGGATGCCGCCTACCAGCGATGGTTGGCGTCGGTCACCGACGACGTCGACGCCGATGGAGTGTACGTGTACTGCCGGGAATCCCTGCCGGAGCGCAACACGACCTACGAGATCGGCGAATGGCTCACGGGCTACCTCATGATCGGCCAGGACGGCGACCGGGGATTCTTTCTCAGGTGCGACGGTGGCGGCCCGGTGTTCCGGGCCGACCTGGGCGGTCTCGGCGAAGTCGACCTCGAGGTGGTCGCTCCCGCGTTCGAGGTGTGGCTGCGTTCCGGTTTCGCCCTGCCGTCCGAACCGGAGCCGGACATGCCACTGACCGCCGACGTCTATATAGACAGGTTTCCGGTCGATGGAGTTGCGCTGCTGATGCGTGCAAGGAAGCTGCTGGGTGCGTACTGGCGGGTCGGAGATCTTAGGGGCTATCTCGCCGCCCAACCGTTCCTGGCGGCGAGATCAGCCCCTTTGTACGCGCTGCGCCGCCGCCTGGAACACGCCCCCGAGCTGCGGCCATACCTGTTCTACGCCACCGGCCACGGCCTGGAAGCGGTGTGGCCGGCCGACAGCCCGGAAAGCCGGTGACTCGGCGGATCGCATGGCGAGCCGTTGTGCGCACGGGGCTGGAGATTCGGCGCGCGGAAAGCGCCACCCGCGATCTCCCTCCCGGCGCGTGACGCCGGCGGGGCGTCGGCGATGCTGGGAGCGTGGAGTACGTGTCCAGAGTGCCGCGACCGCCGCTGGACGGGCTGATCGACGACCTCTACTACCTGGAGGGTGCGTCGCCGTACGCCCGGCTGATGCTGCCGCCGATGCCGGCGGCGTTGTTCATCGTCAACCTCGGGGCGCCGTTCCGGATCCGCGCCGGCACCGACATCGAGACGGCCGAGTACGCCGACGGCTGCGTGGTCACGATGCCCACCCGCGTGTTCGAGTTCGGCTACCCACCCCGGACCCGGTCCGTCGGCGTGCACTTCAAACCGTGGGGGCTGGCGCCGTTCCTGCCGATGCCCGCGGCCGAGCTGTGTGACCGGCCGGTGACGATAGAGCAGGTCTGGGGCCGGCCCGCCACTGCTGAGCTGCGAGACCGGCTGGCCACGGCGGACGGGCCGCACGAGATGCTGACGCTGCTCGAGGAGGAGCTGACGCGACGGCTGTGCGAGACCGCCGGCCTGGGGCTGGTCCGCCATACGAGCAGCGTCATCGCGGCGACCAGCGGGGCGGTGGCGATCGGCGACCTGAGGGTGGCAGCCGGTGTCAGCAGCACTCATCTGGTACAGCGGTTCAAGGAGCTCATCGGCGTCACGCCGAAGCGGCTGGCCCGCACCCACCGCTTCACCACCACCCTGTTGTCGATCGACCCCGCCGGACCGATCGACTGGAGCGAACTCGCCGGTGCCGCGGGCTACTTCGACCAGGCCCACTTCGGCCACGAGTTCCGGGCGTTCACCGGGCTCACGCCGACCCGGTACCTCGAAATCCGGCGGCGGTTCCTGCGCGAACATCCCGGCCACGTACTGGACGGCTGGTCGTTGCCGGCCGATTGATTTCATACAAGAGCGACAGCTCACGAAACGATAATTTGGGGGCATCCCGAAGCAGAGGAGAACCCCGTGGGCAAGGTGGTCATGTACAGCTCGGTGTCGGTGGACGGCTTCGTCGCGGACGAGAACGACCAGCCCGGACCGCTGTTCGACTGGCTGTCCAGCGGTGACGTCCCGTTGGACGAGACCGGCGTGGTGAAGGTGTCGCAGACGTCCTACGACTACACCCGGCCGTACTGGGACCAGATCGGGGTGACGATCTGTGGCCGCCACGTCTTCGACCTGACGGACGGCTGGGACGGAAAGCCCCCGAGCGGGGTCGGCCACGTGGTCGTCGTGACGCACCGGCCGGAGCCCGAGGGCTGGGACCCCGAGGCGCCGTTCCACTTCGTCGACGGCGTCGAGGCAGCCGTCGCCAAGGCGCGGGAGCTCGCGGGGGACCGCCTGGTCGAGGTCGCCGCCGGCGAGGTCGGCGGCCAGGTGCTTGCCGCGGGCCTGGTCGACGAGGTGCGCATGGACGTCGTACCCGTCGTGTTCGGATCCGGAAAGCGCTACTTCGGGTCGGTCGACGCGCAGCACCTGTTGGAGGATCCGGACGTGGTGATTCAGGGCAACCGGGTGCTTCACCTGCGCTATCGGGTACGCCGTTGACGGCCGCCGGCTGTACTACTGATCGACGGTGAAGATGACAGCACGGTTCGCGGCCGCGGCTTCGAGGTAGAAATCGCGCATTCGTGTGAACCAGTACCAGGTGTAGTCGAAATCCTCATCGCTGAGCACGCCCTGGTAATCGTCGGGGTCGATGCGGTTGTAGCGCTCACGCATCCAGGACTGATCCACCGATTTGAGGGCCTCAGCGACCTGAGCGGCTTCGCCGGCGCGCAGGTGCGCCACGACGTAGTCATCGCCTTCGTAGTGGTGGCCGACGCCGAGCACCGCCATGTCCAACGGGGAAAGGCGCCGGCCGCAGCCGAGCGTGCCGTCGCTCAGGCACCGATGGATGGCATCCCAGGCTTTGTCCGTCTCGCAATCCAGAGGTACGCCATCCCAGTCGCCCATCTCGACCTCTTCGACGAACGCCCGAACCTCGGCGTCGTCGCGCGTCGCCATCAGCGCGGCTTCCTGGCCCTCCGTGAGCGCAAAGAACATTCCCCGACATGCCACACCCGGCAGGGTACGTGAGCGCAAAAGGGGAATCGGCGTTATGTCGTAACCACGCAACACCACGGTGAAGGAGGACGTCGTGGGGGATGCTGCGGCGCGTCTTCCCTCTGCTCGACACTGCGGATCATGCCGCACGACCTGCAGGCTATGCCGAACCGGGCCACTCGTCGGTGAGCAGGGCATAGCCGACGCAGTCGAGCCACTCGCCGGATCGATGCAGGGAATCCCGGACGGTGTAGAACTCACGGCGCATCCCGACGCGTTCCATGAGTCGCCACGACGCCTCGTTGGCGGCGAAGCAGGTGGCCGTCACTCAGGTCGAGGGACACGTTCATCCAGTACACGAACCGGCCTGGCATGAGCCCTCCAGGTGATAGCGGTCTGCCACTGCTAGCCGTCACCCTAAATAGAGTGATAGTAATCTGCAATCACTTGCGAAGGGGCTGTCGATGGATCCCGCGCCACGCTCGGGCTGCCCGATCAATCAGGCGGTCGAGGTCCTGGGCGACCCGTGGGCGATGCTCGTGCTGCGCGACATCATGTTCGGCGACCGGCGTCACTTCCGCGAACTGCTCGCCGGCAGCGAGGAAGGCATCGCCCCGAACATCCTCAGCAGCCGCTTGCGGCGGCTCTCGGATGCGGGTCTGCTCACGCGGCAGGAAGCCCGGCGTGGGCAGCGGGCGGCCTACTCGCTCACCGAAGCCGGTATCCAAACGTTGCCGATCATGGTGGCGCTCGGCTCGTGGGGCCTCGCCCACCGCAGCGGCGAACGTCGCCTGCGGGTTCGTGCCGAATTGCTACGCGACAGCGGCCCGGGACTACTCGCTCGTTTCATGGACGATCTGCGCCACCTGCGCCTCGGCGTGCCTCGGCCGGATCCTCACGCTCCGCGAGCGGCCGACGAGCTCCGCTCTGCCTACGAGGCCGCATTGCACGAGTAAGCGTGCCGGCAATCTCCACCCCGGTCCGGCGTCACTGTGGACCAGCTCACTACGTCACCAAGGGCAACTGCGGGAACTGCCGGCGACAGAGCCGGTGCCGGCAGCGACGAGCCCCGAGCGCGCGTTGTCTGCGGCTGATCCGTGCACTCGATCTTGGTTGCGCGATGCTGGGGACGGGGAGCGCACGTCTCCGCGTGGCGGACCACGTCGTACTGCGGCTCGACCGCGCAACGGCGGAAGACCTCTACGTCACCTTGTACGAGGCCGGCGAACCCTCTACCGGGAGGGCGACCCCGCCCCGGCGCCCGCTACGCGCGTGGCGGCGATCAGGGCCAGAACACCCGCACCGAGGACGGGTATTCCGATCGACAGGATGCCGAGAAGGCCGAGTGCCACCATCATCACGCCCGACACTGCCAGCACCGACCGGCGCCCGGGCGCTGCTCGCGCTACACCATAGATCGAAAGAAGCGCTGCGATGGCAAGTCCGGCGAGGAACCAGGCCGCTACCTGACCGCCCTCCTGACGTATCAGTCCGACATAGAAAACGATCATGATCAGGGCGATCGCGCTCGCAGTCGCCGCCAGAGGATCCCAACCGTTTGTCAATGGCCAATCAGTTCGCCCCAGAGGCGGCCAGTAGTTGTCCCCGCTGGCGGCCACGGTTTCTCCCCGC
Organism: Actinoplanes hulinensis; assembly: GCF_019429605.1. NCBI lineage: Bacteria > Bacillati > Actinomycetota > Actinomycetes > Micromonosporales > Micromonosporaceae > Actinoplanes > Actinoplanes hulinensis. The sequence goes on from NZ_JAHXZI010000024.1 coordinate 137,946, forward strand.
TGGCGGCCAGATAAGTTCCCCGCCGTGGGGTGGTGCTGGATCAGTGCAGGGCTT
>NZ_JAHXZI010000025.1:0-128109 GCF_019429605.1 Actinoplanes hulinensis
GCCGACCCGGACGAGCTGCCATTGCTGGTTGGCGCCGTTCCAGTCGGAGTACTGCACGATGTTCGCGCCGTCCGCCGTCGAGGCGCCCTGCACCTCGACGGCCTTGCCACTGTTGCGGTTGATCAACTGGATGTAGCCGTCGACATCCTCGACCTTGAACTGCTGATTCGTGGTGTTGTTGTCCGTCCACTGCACGATCGCGCCGCCGTCGGCCGTCGACAGGTTGTAGACGTCGAGCACCTTGCCCGAGTGCTTCGACCTGAGCCGGTAGAAGCCGCCGCCGGAGTCGACGAACTGCCACTGCTGCTGCGCCTGATCGTTACGCGTCCACTGGGTGATCCGGCCGCCGTCGGCGGTGGACAGGTTGTAGACGTCCAGTGCCTTGCCACTGGTGCGGTTGACCAGCACGTAGGAAGCGCCGGTGTCGATCGTCGCGGCGGAGGCGCTGGGCGGCCCGAGCACGACGGCCGCTGCCGTCAGCACGAGAGCCACCAGGGTTCTCAGCATGCTCCTCATCGTGGAACCGCCTCCTGTTATCGCTAACAACCGGATCGTCTGAGGATGCATGGTGTGGCATGCATCGATAGGCCGGAATGTTGCCAGAAGGTTTCCAGGATTTTCAAGGCACCTTGATGCTCGTATTGGCGGACTATCCAGCGCCCTTCCGCATAACACTTTCCGGGGCGGTCTTCGGGCTCGCGGCATTCATCGAAGTGTGGTCGAAGAAAGTGTTATGCGAGCGACGGTTGACCGGTCGGGGATGCCTCGCCGTCGCGGAATCGCTGATCAGAAGGGGCCGGCCGCTGTTCCTTGAATGAATGGGAGCGCTTCCGTAGCATTCGTCGATCGGCTGTCATCCATGCGAAACGATCGATCCCCGCGATCGTTCAGCCGTTGTCCCCGTCAGGAGAGAAGAATGCGCGAAGTCAAAGGCGCCAGGTTCGGCGCCGCGCTGGGTGGTGTCCTGTTGGCCGGCTCGGCGGCGATCGTGGTGGCGCTTCCCGCCGCCGCGGCCGCGGGCTGTTCGGTGAACTATGCGGTGTCGTCCCAGTGGGAGGGCGGATTCGGCGCCGCCGTGACCATCACCAACCTCGGCGATCCACTCACCAGCTGGACCCTGACCTGGTCCTACGGCGCCGGGCAGACCGTCACCCAGGCGTGGAACGCGACAGTCACCCAGAGCGGGGCAGCGGTCACCGCCAGGAACGTCAGCTACAACGGCGCGATCGCCACCAACGGCAGTATCTCGTTGGGCTTCAACGGATCATGGACCGCCGCCAACCCGGCGCCGGTGGGCTTCGCCGTCAACGGGGTGGCCTGCACCGGTAGCGCCACGCCGCCATCGTCGCCGACCACGTCACCGAGCACCGGGCCCAGCGCCACACCGGACATCACCGTGAACACGGCGACCAGATATCAGACCGTCGACGGTTTCGGGGCGGCGGTGTCGATCTGGGGGAGCGCCTGGTCGGCCGCCGAGACACAGACCCTGGTCGGCCTGGGCGCCAACCAGTTCGGCCTGTCGATCGTGCGGACCGGCGTCTCACCGGTCTCCGGCGAATGGGGCACGCAGGTCAACGCCCTGAAGACCGCGAAGTCGTACGGCTCAGGCGTCAAGATCCTCGCCTCGCCCTGGACCGCCCCCGCCGCGTGGAAGTCGAACAACAGCCGCGTCAACGGCGGCAAACTCAAGACCGACTACTACGACGACTACGCCAACCACCTCAACAGCTACGTCCAGTACATGCGTGGACAGGGCGTCGACATCGACGTCACGTCGATCCAGAACGAGCCGGACTGGCATCCCGACTACGACTCGATGGACTGGAGCGGCACCGAACTGCGCGACTTCGTCCGTGACCAGGGCGCCAAGGTCCAGAACACCAGGCTCATGGTCGCCGAGGCGGTGAACCTCAACTACGGCTACACCGATCCGACCCTCAACGACCCGGCCGCCCGCGACAACATCGGCTACATCGGCGGCCACCTCTACGGCACCGAGGCGTCCGGCCGCCTGAGGGACTACCCGCTCGCCGCGCAGAACGGCAAGCCGGTGTGGATGACCGAGTGGAACCTCCACGAGGCCGACGGCAGCGGCTCCAACATCTGGGGCAACCCCGCCGACCAGACCGTCTGGAACGAGACCCTCGACGACATCATGCGTACGGTCCACAGGTCGATGGAGTCCAACTGGAGCGCCTACATCTGGTGGTACGGCAAGCGTTTCTACTCGTTCATCGGTGACGGCGAGGCCGCCTACGGCACCACGGCCGGCGCCCCGCTCAAACGCGGCTACGCGTTCTCCCAGTTCGCCAAGTACGTCCGCCCCGGTCACCAGCGTGTCGCCCTGGCCAAGAGCACCAAGGCGTCGCCGCTGGAGATCACCGCCTACCAGGGCGGCGGCAAGATCACCCTGGTCGTCCTCAACCGCTCGGCGGGCGCGGTGAACAACGCCGTCATCCGGGCGCCGCAGAACATCAGCCGCGCCGACCACTACGTGACCTCGCTCCACGCGAACGCCGCGAGCCAGCCGGCCACCGTCAACGGTGGACAGGTCTCCGTCAATGTCCCCGCCCGCAGCATCTCCACCGTCGTTCTCACCCCCTGACGGCAGGTCTCCGGCCGGGTGTCGCCGCCGCGCCACCCGGCCGGATCTCTGTCAGCCGAGACGGCGGATGTCGCCGTAGGCGCGGTAGAAGCCGCCGCGGGAGGCCTCCCGGATCCCGGTGACCACGTAGCGGGTGCCGCTCTCCCGGATGCCCTTGGGGAACTGGACCTGCCAGTCGTGGTGGTAGCCGGCGGACACCACGCGAATGCGGAGGCGGCCGGACTCCTCGACGCATTCGACGACGATGCCGTCGGCCGGGTCGTGGACGATCTCGACGGTGGTGGAGGGAGCCACCTCCGCCATGCGCGGCGGGGCCTTCACGTCCACCACCACGGGGACCGTGCCGTCGACGGCCGACCGGATGGCCTGCTCGCTGGCGTCGATGCAGGCCAGCGAGCCGTCGGTGGTGACGAGGTAGAGGCGCTCGCCGTGGTACTGCATGGAGTAGGCGGAGCCGCAACCGGTGGCGAGTTTCCACAGGCGGGTGCCGGCGGCGTCGAAGCAGTAGACCGAGGACGCGCTGTCACCGGCGAAGACATAGCGGCCGTCCTCGGCGGCGGCGCAGGAGAACACGGCGGCGTCGCACTGGTAGGTCTGGCGGTGCTTGCCGTCCTTGCCGAGCTCCGCGACCTGGCGGGCGGACGTGCCGGCGTAGACGGTGTCGCGCTCCTGCCAGCCGAAGAGGACGGCGCCGCGGGTGCCGGTGTGCCACAGCTCCTGGCCGGTGCGCCAGTCGTAGCTGGTGACGCCGGCGCTGTGCCCGTGGTGGACGGCGTTGTCGTCGCAGCGCACCATCCAGGCCGACGAGCCGCGGCCGGGCCGCTGCCACAGGAACTCGTCCTCGTGGTCGATGGCCGCGATGCCGCCGTTGGCGTCCGAGACGCCGAGAACACCGTCGTGGATGTCCAGCCAGTAGATGTCGATCTCGGGTGCGATGCGGTACGCCAGGCGGGGCACCTTGCCGGACAGGTCGTACACGTTGCCGTCGTCGCATCCGGCGTAGATCCAGCGGTCGTCGGCGACGATGCACTTGACGCCGTCGGGAAGCCGGAACTGCCGCTGCACCTCGGCCTGATGGTTCAGCGTGGTGATGAGGCCGGCCTCGTTGCCGACCATGCAGACGTCGTCGTCGACGAAGACACCGAACGCGGGACTGCCGGTCTTGTAGCGCCACAGGACGGGGGCGCGCTTGGCGGTCGAACGGGTGCTGACGATCTGCCGGCGGGTGACCGAGCGAGGCTGCCGCTGACCGATGACCGCCGGCGCATACCCCTTACGGACCTTCTCGCCGATCTTCTTGGCCGCCTCGGAACGGGCCTTGTCCTCGTTGGCGAACGACGACTGCTTGACCTGGCCCCGGTCCCCGATCCGCCCGTAGCGGACGGTGAGATCGGCGCCCTCGACGGTCACCTCGTAGAACTTGTGGGAGCTCCCGTTGTCCTCGGAGAGCTCGAGGTACGTCGTTTCGGCCGGCATCCGGGCCACCTTTCGGCAGAAGGGGGAACGCCGATGAAGATAGCCAGGGGGTACGACATTCTCGGGTCAGCGAAAAACTGCTTGGGTAGGTGAAGTGTTCCGTCGAGGAGACGGGCCGGTGGCCGGACCTGTCCAGGCCCGGCCACCGGTGTGAGTTCGACCGCTATGTCTGGTAGGTGGAGACCAGCCGCTGCAGCCCCGTCGCCATCGCGGCCAGGCTGTTCGCCGTCGCCTGTGTCTCCGACGCGCCCGACGCCGCCGAATCCGCCGCCGTCGCCACCCCCGCGATGTTTCCGGCGATCTCCCCGGTGCCCGATGCCGCCTGCGCCACGTTCCGTACCATCTCGCTGGTCGTCGCGGTCTGCTCCTCCACCGCCGCGGCGATCGTCGCCGTGTAGTCGTTGATCCGGCCGGTCACCTCCGCGATCTCCCCGATCGCCGAGATCGCCTGCGTGGTCTCGCCCTGGATCGCCGAGATCCGCGCCGCGATGTCACCGGTGGCCCGCGCCGTCTCCTGCGCCAGGTCCTTCACCTCGGTCGCCACCACCGCGAATCCCTTGCCGTGCTCACCCGCACGCGCCGCCTCGATGGTCGCGTTCAGCGCCAGCAGGTTCGTCTGCTCGGCAATCGACGTGATCAGCTGCACCACGCCGGAGATCTGCGCCGAGGACTGCCCCAGCCGCGCCACGATCTTGTTGGTCCGGGCGGCCGCCTCGGCCGCCTCGGTGGCCACCTTCGCCGCCTCACCCGCATTGCCCGCGATCTCACCGATGGAGGCCGACATCTGCTCCGCGCCGGCCGCCACCGTCTGCACGTTGCCCGACACCCGGTCCGCGGCCGCCGAGACCGTCCCCGCCTGGGCCGACGTCTCCTCCGACGACGCCGACAGCTGCGTCGACACCGCTGACAACTCCTCCGCGGCGGCCGCCACCTGGGTGGCGTTGTCGGTCACCTCACGCACCATCGACGCCGTCGACCCCGTCGAGGCGTCCAGCGCCATGGCCAGCCGCGCCACCTCGTCGCGGCCGGTGAGCCCGGTCTGCTGGGTGAGATCCCCGCCCTGCACCCGCGTGAGCACCGATACACACCGCGACAGCCGGCCGGTGATCCCGCGGGCGATGAGCCAGCTCGCGGCGCCGGCCAGCAGCACCCCGAGGACGACGAACACGGTCACCGTGGTTCGGGCGCTGTCGGAGGTGGCACGCGACTCGTCGTTGCGGGCGCGGGCGGCGTCGCCTTCGATCTCGATGAGGCTCTGCACCCCGTCGTTGAGGTCAATGAGGATCGGCTTGGCCTCTTCGTCCCGTACGCGGGCGAATTCCTCCCGATCGTCCTTCTCGGCGGCCGGGCCGAGCTTGGTGTCGCGCAGCTGCCGGATGGCGGCGACAGCCTGTTCGACCTCGGCCACCGCCTCCTCCCGGCCGGTCATGTCCGTGCCGGTGTAGGCCGCGAACGCCTGGTCGAAGAGCCCGTCCTGGTCCTGGCTGGCCTGCAGGTACGAGCGCACCTGGGCTGGGTCGGTGGACACCGCGGCGTTGAGCAGGCGGTTCTGCAGGAGATCGGACGCGTGCTGCATGCGGGTCAGGTCGGTGATCGGCACCAGTGTCTGGCCGTACATGTAGTCGGACTGGCTCTGCATCTCGCTCATCCTGGTCAGCGCGACGCCGGCCACCCCGGCGGTCGCCAATGCCATCGCGCCGACAGCCATCCCGATCTTGGTGCCGACCTTGAGGTCGGTCACCAGCCGCGCCCACCGGTGGCCGCGGAACCCACGTACCTCGTCCGACCTGCTCATAACACCCCCGCACTCGACACCGGCTCAGCCGGGTGTGGCCCCCGCCACGTTGCGATTCAGATCGGATGGGCGGCGGAAACGCTGAATACTTCAGCGCAGGAAATATTCGGACGACGATCGGTCCACAGTGAGCGATCCACGCGACCGCCCGGAGGCGGCCGCGCGCAGGGTGCCGACCTCGATCGCGGAGCCGATCACCCCGGGCAGCGCGGTTGATCCGCCCTTTCCGTGGCCGATCTGCCGCTAATGTGAGGTAAACAGCCAGAGACGCGCCTCGCGATGTCGCGGAATCGCGAAATCGACGTGAACTGGCCTTATGTGTGACACCTCCCCAGGAGTGGAGACATGCAGAGGTTGCGTCGAGTTCGTGTCGGCGCGCGACTCAGCGCCACTTTCGGATCGGTCACGCTACTGCTGGTCGTCATGATCGGTGCTGCCGTCTGGAACATCGTCGCGCAGCGCCACGCGGATCAACGCGTGGCCACGTCCGCGGCGCTGCAACGTGACGCGCTGATCGCCAAATTCCGCACCGCCGACCTCAACGGCTGGCAGACCGGGTACGCGTTCAACGCGATCCGGGGCGTGCCGGACGCCACCGCCGACACGGTCGGTATGCGGGCGAATTTCCTGACCTCAGCGGAGGCCCTAAGGCAGGATCTCGCCCGGATCGGAGCCCATGACCTCAACGGGGAGGAGCGGCGGCTGCTGGGCACCGCCGAGTACGCCTTCGACCGCTTCATGGAAGCCGACGAGCGGATCGTGGCCGGGTACCGGGCCGGCACGCCCGCCATGATCGCGGCGTCCAACGACCTGGTCGCGGGTGAGGCACTGCACTGGTTCGACCAGGCCGCCGCCGCGGTCGATCGACTTGCCGTGCAGGCGCAGGCCGACACCGCGAGCGACGCCGCCGCGGCACGAACGACCAGCACCCGAGGGTTGACGCTCATGGTCGTGGTCGGTGTCGCCTGTCTCGTGATCGCCACGGTGCTCACCTGGGCGGCGGCGCGCAACCTCGTGAACAAGGCGCGGAACAAGGCGATCCTGGCCGCCATCGTCGAACAGTCCGCCGACGCCACCCTCACGCTCGCTCTCGACGGAACCATCACGACCTGGAACAGCGGCGCCGAGCGCCTCTACGGCTACACGGCCGACGAGGCGATCGGCCGTCGCGTGGCGATGCTGCTGCAACCCGACAGCGAAGCCCGGCACGCCGGAGTGCTCAAAGGTCTGGCCGACGGCATCGAGTTCCAGTTCGAGGAGACGCCACGACGGCGCAAGGACGGCAGAGAGATCTTCGTGTCGACAAACGTCTGGCCGATCCGCGACGATGACGGCGAGCTCATCGGTGGCGCGGCCACCGAACGCGACGTCACCGCCCGCAGACAGCGGGAGGCCGAACAGAAGACCGCCGACGAACGCGCGGCCCGGGCCGCCCGGCTGGAGAGTCTCGGTCAGCTCGCCAGCGGCGTGGCACACGACTTCAACAATCTGCTCGCCATCATCCTCAACTGCATCGAGTTCATCGCCGAGGACACCGGCGCCGAGGTGGCGGAGGACCTGGCCCGGATCCGCAACGCCGCCCATCAGGCCCAGGAACTGACCAGCCAGCTATTGCTGTTCGCCAAACGGGAACCGACCCACGTCGAGATCGTCGACCTGAACACGGTCGTCACGGACGCCACCGACCTGCTGAGCCGGGCCATCGGCGCCGGCGTCACGCTGCGATGCCACACCTGTTCCAAGGCCCTGCCGGTGTACGCCAACCGCAGCCGCCTCGACCAGATCCTGTTCAACCTCGTCATCAACGCCCGCGACGCGATGCCCGACGGTGGATTCGTGGCCATCGCGACCAGCGCCGTCGAACTTTCCGAAGATCCGGCTCAGCAGACCCTGCCGGCCGGTCGCTACGCCCAGTTGACGGTCAGCGACAACGGCACCGGCATGAGCGCGGAGGTCAAGGACCGCCTCTTCGAGCCCTTCTTCACCACCAAGCCGGCCGACCAGGGCACCGGTCTCGGGCTCGCCACCGTCTACGGCATCGTCGGCGACGCCGGAGGCGCCATCACCGTGGACTCGACGCTCGGCGCCGGCACCACCTTTCGCATCCTGCTGCCCCTGTCGCAGTTCGTCCGGCCGGAGCCGGCGCCGGACCACCGCACACGCTCATCCTCGGGGCTGCCCGGATAGCGGATGATTCCGTCCGGCCCGCCTACGGCGTCGCCTCCCGTAGCCATTCACCGGCGAGCAGGGCGTACGTGTACCCGTCCACCCAGCCCAGCTCGGCGTGCCAGGAATCGCCGACACCGTGCTGCTCACGACGCATGCCGACCTTTTCGAGGACCCGCACCGAGGCGAGATTGTCCGCGAAACAGCCGGCGGTGATCCGTCGAATACCGAGCCGCTCGAACGCGTACGCCACCATCGCGGTGACCGCCTCCGTCGCGTAGCCCCGGCCGCCGAAGGCCGGGTCGAAGGTGTAGCCGAGCAGGGCCTCCGTCCTCGATGGCATGCCGGGCTGTCCCCCCATGCCGTCGAGCGCCTCGAGCGAGACGGTTCCGATCACCACGCCGTCCAGCACGACCGCCCTGCTGTGGTCGTCCGGGTCCGCCGTCGCGCGCCGCCACGCCGCCCGGAAGGGCTCCGGGTCCACATTCGTGCGCAACAGCCAGCGGGTGACCTCCGGCAGATTGCGATACTCCAGGATCCGGTCGATGTCCTCGTCACGCACCGGGCGAAGTTCGAGGCGTTCGGTGCGCAGAATGTCGTTCCCCATGCGGCGGGACGCTAGTGAAAACACCACAACGGCACACCCGATTATCCGTACGTGACGCGGGTCGCGCCCGGCCGGTGCCGGTGTTGCGAGAGCGCCGCCTCGACCGCGTCCAGCAGCGCCTCGGCGCTTTCGGGCCTGCCGTGGTGGGCCATGGTCAGCTCGGTGTGCCCGGGTGACGCCGTCGCCACGATCGACAGTGGGGCCATCGGCGCGTGCGTCGGCAGTGCGAAGACCGTCGACGCCCGGAACCCGCCGGTGCTGAAGTCGGCCGGATCGACGCGACCGAGGTGCGACAGGATCGCCGAGCACAGGTGCCGGTCACCGGCCACCGTCAGAAACCGGGAGAGCAGACCCAGCGGCAGCCGGTATGCGGCCCGTTCCAGCGCCCCGCCGGTGACCTCCCGGCGTTCGACGAGGGCGCGCAGGATCTGTTTGTGCAGGGCCTCCCACGTCTCGTCCGGCCCCGCGGCGAGGAACACCGGCAGGCTCAGGTTGGCGGTGCTGCGCATCGCCGTGTCGTGCCGGCGCAGGTCGACCGGCACCATGAAGCGTGACCGGCCGGCACCGGAGAACGCGGCCACCGCCGCGGCGAGCTTCGCGACCAGTCCGGGAGGGTTGCCGTCGATGGTCCGCCGGGCCCAGTGCCGCGCCGCTGTGCGTTCGACGGGTGGCCCGGCCAACGGTGAGCGCCAGCCGACGCTCGTGCGAGGTCGCCGGCCGGGCGTGCCCAGCCGCTCGACCAGCTCGTAGTCGGTGAGCGCCGCCGGGGCGCCCAGCGGCGGCTCGCCGCGTAGCGCCCGGAACACGTCCGCGATCCAGGTCAGCGCGCCCCGGCCGTCCATCACGGTGTGCGACACCCGGAACAGCACCCCGCCCTCGGCGGCCACGACCTCACAGGTGCGTTCCAGCGGAGCGGACGCGTGATCGGTCCACCGCGCAGTGCCGTCGGCGACGGTCACCGGCGGGGCCTGCCCGGTGTCGGCCCAGGCGCGGCCGTGCCGGGTCAGGCGCGCCCCCGGGCATGCGGCCGACGCCACCCGCACCGCCCGGGTCAGCGCCTCGGGGTCGAGGCGTCCCTCGCCTTCGACGACGAGCTGGACGGCGAAGGGCGGCATGGTGCGCTCGGCGGCCAGGTAGAACCATTCGGTCGGCGACACCGGCCGCTGGTAGCGGCTCACCGGGCGTGCCTGGTGAACGCGTCGACGCCACCGATGCCGTCGGCCCACGCGCGCAACTGCCGGAGCCCGGTCTGCTGGTCGATCACGGGGGCGTACCCGAAGTCGCGGGTAGCGGCGCTCGTGTCGTACGTGCTCGATCGTGTCAGCAGCGCGACCGAGTACCGCGACAGCGGCGGGGAGTGCCGATGGCGCAGGTACGGGATGCGCCATACGGTCTCGACCGTTGCGACGAGCGCGTCGCGTACGGCCGGCGGCACCCGGCGCGTCGGTGGCGCCGCGTCGAACAGCCGGGCGACCTGCGCGATCAGCGCCCACACATCGGTGATCTCGGCGTCGGTCACGAAGTACGCCCGGCCGCCGACCCGGTCCGAACCCGCGGCGAGCAGGCAGGCCCGGGCGGCGCTGGAGACGTGGCACAGCGAGGCGTGCACGGTGCGCCCGCCGGAGAGGTCGGGCAGGCGCCCGGTACGCAGCTTCGCGATCAGCCGGGGCATGAAGCCGTACCAGTCACGCGGCCCCCAGATGCCGCGCGGGCGCAGCGCGCAGGTGGTGAACCCGGGCGCGTTCGCGGCCAGCACCAGGCGTTCGGCCGCCGCCTTGGTCTCCGAGTACAGGTTCAGATATCTGGCCGGGTACGGCGTGCTCTCGTCGATGGCGACCTGATCTCCGCCGTCCATCACGGCGCTCGGGCTGCTGACGAACACGAACCGGCGTACGCCGTTGGCGCGAGCCGCCGCCAGCAGCCGTTCGGTGCCGGCGATGTTGGTGTCGTGGAACTGTGCCCGGGTGCCGTGATCGGTCACCCGCGCCGCCGAGTGGTAGACGACCTCCACGTCGCGCGTCGCCGCGTCGAGTGACGCCGGGTCGGACAGATCCCCGCGCGCCGGTTCGACGCGATGCGCGCCGGCATCCATGGACAGGGTCGCACCCGGGCGCAGCAGGGCGCGTACATCGTCGCCGGCCGCGACGGCCGCCTCGGCGAGGTGCCCGCCGAGGAAGCCGGAGGCGCCGGTCACCAGGACCTTCACGGCAGACCTCGCCACCAGGTCGCGCCGAATACGACGGTCATCGCGACGGCGCGCGCCGGGGTGATGCCGGCCCGGCGGGCCCGGGGCAGCACGACCGGGAGCTGCAGGAGGTGCACGACGATGCTCAGGAACGCGTCGATCCACCACAGTGCCCACAGCGCCGGGTGCGGCATCGGCCCGAGCAGGCCGTACCCGAGGAATGCCCAGCCGGCCAGGGGGAGGAGGCGCGGTGCGAGGTCGCGCCGGCGGCTCGGTCGCAGCCGGTGTGCCGCCCAGCGCGACAGGTACTCCCGGTTGATCTTCGCGTTGTGCCGGATGTCGACCGGGAACGACGGATGGAACATGAACGTGTCCAGGGTCTTCGTCATCGGTTGGCTCTGCGCCAGCTCGTGCAGCTCGCGGCGCAACCGGTCGTGATCGTCGACGCCCCGGCAGGCCTCGACGCACACCACCGGACGGCCGTCGGCCTCGACCAGAGCCGTGCGGTGCACGTCCGGGTGGGCATCGAAGACCCCCTCGCACTGCACGGTGTGCAGGTCACCGACCCGTTGGCTCTTGCGCCCACAGAACCAGATCCGGCCCTGGTCGTCGATCCAGCCGAGATCACCGGTACGGTGCCAGCGCCGGTCACCGTCGGCGATCTTGGAGGCCGCGTCGGCCTCGGGCAGCCGATGGTACCGGGGGCTGACGGTGGGGCCGGCGATGGTGATCTCACCGATCTCGCCGGGCGCCGTACGCAGGTCCTCGCGCCACACCGGCATCGGCTCGTCGGTGATGTGCACGACGCGCACTTCGATGCCGTCCACCGGACGGCCGACGCACGTTCCCGCCCCGGCACGGCTGCCGGCGCCGGCGTCGCGCAGGATCTCGCGTGATTCGATCGAGGCGATCGGCAGCGCCTCGGTCGCGCCGTAGGTGTTGTGGAACCGCAGGTCATGGCGGTGCAGCAGCGGGACGAGCCGATCGGGGACCGGTGCGCCCCCGGAAACCAGGGTGCGCAGCGACGGCAACCGCCGCCCGGTGTCGCGCAGGTACCGGCCGAACGGGCCGAGCAGGGCCGGAGAGGCGAACATGGTGGTGACGCCGTATTCCTCGATCGTGTCGGCGATCGTAGCCGGGGCCGCGGCGCCGACACGGGCCGGGTCGATCGGGGCGAGTACGCAGGTGGAGCCGATCAGCAGGTGCAGGACGCCGAACATCGGCGAGGTGACCAGCGCGACGTCGTCGGCCGACTGGCCGTGTGCGGCGATCACCTGCTCGACCGTCGCCTCCAGGGCGCCGTGGGTGGACTCGACGCCCTTGGCCGGCCCGGTGCTGCCGGTGGTGAAGCCGATCATCAACAGGTCGCCGGCGTCCGGTTGGGCGGTCGGTGCCGGGCCCCGGTGGGTGGCGAGCGTACGCAGCGTGGTCCCGCCCCAGCCCCAGCGCCGTCCGGCGGTGACGAGTGTGCGCGTCCCGGCGAACGCGCGCCGGTTCAGCAACCGCACCACGTGCGCGGCCCCGATACCGATGAACGCGTCGGCTCCGGCGCTGCGGTAGCAGTGCAGCATCCGGCGTACGCCCATGCCGGGATCGACGACGACCGGCACCGCGCCGAGCTTGAGCAGCCCGAACAGCACCGGGAACAGCTCGAGCCCCGGGCGCAGCATCAGGACGGTCTTGGTGCCCTTGCCGATGCCCAGCGCGTGCAGGCCGGCGGCGTACGTGTCGGATTGTTCGTCGAGTTCGTGGAAGGTCAGCCTGCCGTGGCCGGGCCGGATCACGGCGTCTCGGGTGCCGAGGTCACGCGCGTGGGCGGCCAGCCGGGCGGCGACGCCGGCCACGGTCGAGGTGGCCATCAGCGGGCGCCGCGGTAGACCGAGCAGGCCACCGACAGTCCAGCGCCGGCCGCCACGAACAGTGCTTGCGGGTATGCGGCCGCCTGGCCGGTGCTGACCGCCTGGTGGTATGCGAAGGTCAGGGCGGAGGAGTGCGGGTCCGCGTCGACGCCCCGCACGGTGACCACGGCCGGCGCCGCGATCCCCAGGCGCCCGGCCAGCTCGGCCGCGAACGTGGACGTCGGTTGCGACGCGACCAGCAGGACGTCCGACAGGTCGATGCCTTCCTCGGCGGCGTACCGGGCCGCCTCGGCCGCCGCGAACTCGACCAGCCGGTCGGTGTAGTCGGCGTCCCGTTCCACCGTGACCCGCTCGCGTCCCAGTGTTCCGACCGCGTCGAGGTCGATGTAGCCGACGACTCCCGGTGTGCCGCCGTCATCGGCCGCGGTGCCGACCCGGCCGAACCCGGTGCCGGCGTCGGCCGTGCGCGACAGCAGTATCGCCGCGCCGACCGAGGCGTACCCGAAGGCCGGGTCCGGCCGGCCGGACGGGTGTGCGTCGCCGGAGACGACCAGGACGAACTCGGCGTCGCCGGTCTCCAGGAACGCACCGGCCACCTGCACCGCGTTGAGCACCCCGCAGGCGCCGTTCATCAGGTCGAAGGACAGGGCCGCGCGGCCCGAGCGCAGGTAGTCCAGGTTGGTGCCGACGTTCTTCTGGATCAGCGCCGACATCGCCGGTTCGGCCATGTTCTCGTCGCGGTAGACACCGACGTTGATCAGGAGATCCACCTGGTCGGGGCCGATGCCGGCTCGTTCGAGACAGGCGGTGGCGGCGGCCGAGGCGTGCGCGATGGAGCCGCCGAGGTACGGGTCGGTGCTCACGGCCGTGGACATGATGGCGGTGGGCATGCTCAGACCTCCAGCGAGCTGATGGTGGCGGAGACGCAACCGGTGACCACACCCGAGGCGGCCGGCACGAAGAGGTATTTCGCCCCGGCCCGGGCCCTGGGGCCGCGCAGGTGATCGTGCAGGACCAGGAAGTGCGAGGTGGTGGAGGTGTTGCCGTACTTCTCGACCACGGACAGCGACTCGGGCATCGGCGTACCGAACGCGGCCTCGCCATGGTTGTTGAAGTTGCGGATGAACCTACTGCCGACCTGGTGGTGGATGATGTAGTCGTAGTCTTCGGCGGCGAAGCTCGACCCGCGTTTGGCCAGGAAGTCACTCTGGAACCGGGTCCACAGCCGGGAGCGTTCTTCCTTGTGCATCTGATGGTTGTCGGTGTAGAGGGCGATGCCCTGGTTGCGGTCGCTCGGTTTGCCGATGCACAGGTGCGAGTACTCCGAGCAGGTCATCAGCTCCACATAGTGGATCCGGTCGGCCTCCGACGTGGATTCGTCGACGATGACCGCCGCCCCGGAGTCGCCGACGGTCAGCGAGCCGAACTGCGGGTCGTACGCCTCGCCGATCTCCTTGACCGCGGTTTCCGCTATCGCGGTGATCCGTTCACCGCTGACCACGATTCCGTTACGAATGTTTCCTGCCTTGATCATCCGGTCCAGGATCGCGACGCCGGTCATCATTCCGGCGCATGCATTGGAGACGTCGAAGTGAATCGCCTGCCGGGCGCCGAGCGCCCGGGCGAGCTGGTGGGCGAACGACGGCTCGAAATGAAAGTCGTCACCGTCCTTGAACCGGGTGATCGACGTCGAAATGATCACATCGAGGTCGGCGGCGGCGTACCGCGAGCGGGACAGGCAGTCCTCGGCCGCCCGCCGGGCCAGCACGAACGAGTCCTCGAAGGTTTCCGGGTGCTTGTCGTGGACCCGTCGTTCAGCGATTCCGGTGATGCTCTGGAGGTCGAACGGTGGCTGGTAGCTCATCTGTGCGACGAGGTCCCGGGTGGTGACGACGGCCGTCGGAAGGTAGGCGCCGACCGATTCGAAACGGGTGTGAATCACCAGAACACCTTCGGATGGGCGGCCACCCCGGATGGCCGCGCTGAGGTCCCGCGAATTGACTGGGGGCAATGCTTTCGCCAGGCATTCATCCAATCAAGCAAATGAGAGATGTGTCATGCCGGAATTCGTGCCGGAAACCCGTACGCCGCCACCGCGACACGTGCGGGAAACCGTATTCCGGCCACGGCGGATCCGGGCCGGGGCTCTGCTGCCCCGGCCCGGACCGTTACGGCGAACGTGGCGCTCAGCTCAGGCTGAACCGCTGGTTGGCCTGGCCGTTGCAGTCGTAGATCTGGATCTGCTGGCCGTTGCCGGTTCCCCACACGTCGAGGCACCGTCCGGACTGCACGTTGGTGATGGTGCCGTTGGTGTTGACGTTCCACTGCTGGTTGGCCTGCCCGTTGCAGGCGTAGATCTGCACGGCCGAGCCGTTGCCGGAGCCGGCGGCATCCAGGCACCTCGTGCCGTACACCGTCAGTTGCCTGCTGGACGTGAGCGTCCAGGTCTGGTTGGCCTGGCCGTTGCAGTCGTAGAGCTGGACGCGGGTGCCGTTGTTCTGTGTCGCGCCCGGCACGTCGACGCACCGGCCGGACTGGGCGCCGACGATCCGGTTGCCGGTACCCGGCGTGCCCGAGGAGGACGGGGCCGGCGAGGACGGGTTCGGGCCCGCGCCGTTGAGAGCGTTGAGCACCGAGGTGTAGGCGGCCTTCTTGTTGCCGTTGCCGTCGAACAGCAGCGGGTTCTCGCTGGCACGCCAGGAGTCGCTGTCGCGCACGCCCCACACGGTGATGCCGATGCATCGCGGCACGTTGAGGCAGGCCTGGGTCAGGCCGGCGTACTGGCTGGTCGAGGCGTTGGTGACGTCGACCTCGGTCAGGGTGACGTCCACGCCCAGGGCCGCGAAGCTCGACAGGGTGGTCTGGAAGTTGCCCGGCAGCGAGCTACCGCCGGTGAAGTGGGTCTGCAGGCCCACGCAGTCGATCGGCACGCCGCGGGACTTGAAGTCCCGGATCATGTTGTAGACGCCCTGCGTCTTGCCGTAGGACCAGTTCTCGATGTTGTAGTCGTTGTAACACAGCTTGACCGACGGGTCGGCGTTGCGCGCGGTGCGGAACGCCACCTCGATCCAGTCGTTGCCGGTGCCCTGGAGGTTGGACTGGCGACGGCTGCCGTCCTCGTTGAAGGCCTCGTTGACGACGTCCCAGGCGGCGAGCTTTCCCTTGTAGTGGGCCATCACGCCGTTGATGTGATCGATCATGGCCTGGCGCAGGGTGCTGCCGCTGAGACTCTGCATCCAGCCCGGCTGTTGTGCGTGCCAGGCGAGGGTGTGGCCGCGGACCTTCATGCCGCGCTGGGTCGCCCAGTTGTAGATCTGGTCGCCGGAGCTGAAGGAGAACTGACCCCGCTGGGGTTGCGTGGCGTCCGGCTTCATCTCGTTCTCGGCGGTCACCATGTTGAACTCGCGCCCGGCGATCGTGGTGTAGGTGGAGTTGCTGAGCCGGCCGGCGGCGATCGCCGTGCCGAAGTAGCGGCCCGACTGTGCGGCCGCGGCGCCCAGGGTGGACTCTGCGGCATCGGCCGACGGCATCACCGTCAGGGCGCCGAACGCCCCGACGGCGGCAACGGTGCCGGCGATCAGCGTTCGAACCCACAACGATCGGGATCGTATCTCCACGAGGGCTCCCTTTCTCTGGCCGCCGGGCATCGCGCACGGCGGCATACCCGGCATGCGGGGTGAAAGATTCGGTGAGTGCACGAGCCGCGTTAGCACGACGGACTTCAATGCAAGGCCATGCTGGCACGGTAATGGAGTGGAAACAATGGCTTCCGGAGAATTCTCGTAACTATCAGCGCCGGCAACCCCACTTGCGGGCCCGCCTCCATGCCTTCTGCCAGCAGGTTCGCAAGATGGGGCCACCCTGTCGTGCATCAATCTGGGTGCGAACTCATTCAGCGCACGATTCTGTCCCGAAACTTTCAGTCTCGCGACTTTTCGAGCTGTCTCCGCATAACACTTTTGTGTGAACCTTTTTTCGGATCGGCCCGACGTTGAATTCCTAGGCGAACTGCCACCAGTTGACGTTGAACAGGTAACCGGTGCCGCCGGTGAACCGTAGATACAGGTCCCGGGTGCCGGTGGCGCCGCTGACCGGGCAGGTGACGGTCGTCCAGGTCTGCCAGCCGCCGGT
Organism: Actinoplanes hulinensis; assembly: GCF_019429605.1. Lineage (NCBI taxonomy): Bacteria > Bacillati > Actinomycetota > Actinomycetes > Micromonosporales > Micromonosporaceae > Actinoplanes > Actinoplanes hulinensis. The sequence continues at coordinate 16,828 of NZ_JAHXZI010000025.1, forward strand.
GCCCGGCGCCGTACAGGTCCCGGCGAGGGTGCCGGTGGGGCTGCCCAGCCGCAGTTCGATGCGCCCGCCGCCGGTGGCGGAGGCGACCCGTGCGGTGAACGAGGTCGCTCCCGCGCCGAAGGCGGCGCCCTTGACCTTGATGTAGTCGCCGTTGTCGATGAATCCGACGTTTCGGCCGCCTTCGCCGGCCGGTTCGGTCTCGACGCCGGAGCTCCAGGCGATGGTTTCGGCCTCCTGCCGGACGTACGGGTTGAGCGTCCCGAGCTGTGGGGCGCCGGCGGTGGTCATGGTGATCGCCGGGAGGGTGCCGTCGGCGTTGTAGGTGAACCTCTCCACCGCGACCGAGCGGGTGTAACCGCCGCCGCCGGGTAGCGCGCCGTTGTGGTAGAAGAAGTACGAGCCGCCGTTGAAGTCGATGACTGCGGGGTGGTTGGTGAAGCTGCTGCCCTGGGTGGGCATCACGGTGCCGCGGTAGGTCCACGGCCCGGTGGGGCCGGGCGCGGTGGAGTAGCCGATGAACTCCGAGCAGCATTTGGCGGCGAAGACGTTGTAGTAGAGGCCGTTGCGCTTGTAGACCCACGGCCCTTCCTCGTAGAGGGTGGGGCGGGACGTGTTGCCGGTGCGGGTGCCGAAGCCGGCGGTGGTGAGCGGGATCTGGTTCACCCCGCCGGAGTAGCTGATCATGTCGGGGTTCAGCCGGACGTACCAGAGATTGGGGTTGCCCCAGTAGAGGTAGGCCTGGCCGTCGTCGTCGACGAAGACCGTCGGATCGATCTCGCCGTTCTCCACCAGCGGGCGCCCGAGCGCGTCGGTGAACGGGCCGGTCGGGCTGCTGGAGACGCCGACGCCGATCGCCATGCGCCCGGACGTCCGGTTCTTGACGGGGACGTACCAGTAGAACTTGCCGTTGCGCTGGACGACCTGGCCGGCCCAGGCGTCGGCGCCGGCCCAGCCGAACGTGGCCAGGCTCATCGGCGAGCCGTGGTCGGTCCAGTTGACCATGTCGGCGGACGAGTACAGCCGCCATTCCTTCATGGTGAAGTAGGTGGAGTTGTCCTCGTCGTGGCCGGTGTAGAGATAGACGCGCCCGTTGTGCACCAACGGTGCGGGGTCGGCGGTGTAGACGGTCTGCACGATCGGGTTGTCGGCGTGTGCGGCGGACGGGACCGCGATGCTCGCGCACACCAGGGCGAGAGCCCACAGGAGTCTTCTCGGCATCAGACACGGCTCCATCGCTGGTTGGCGGCGGCGGTGCAGGTCCACAGCAGTACGAGGGTGCCGTTGGCGGTCAGGTTGCGGTCGACGTCCAGGCACAGCCCGGAGGCGGCGCCGCGAACGGTGCCGTCGGCGTTGAGGGTCCACTGCTGGTTGGCGCCGCCGTTGCAGTCCCACAGCTGCACCTTCGCGCCCGCGGTCGCGTTGAGCGGAGCGTCGAGGCATTTGCCGACCGCTTGAATGGTCTGGCCGGTGGTGGTCCAGCGCTGGTTGGCGCCGCCGTTGCAGTCCCAGATGGCCGGCTGGATGCCGTTGGCGGTGTTCCCGTTCGGTACGTCGAGGCAGCGTCCCGAGGCGGCGCTGACGAACGTGGTGCCGGCCGGTGGCGTGCTGGTCCCGCCGCTGACCCGGTAGACCGCGGTTCCGTGGGCGGGGACGCTCGCGCTGATGCTGCCGGTGCTGGTCGTCGTCGCACCGGTCCAGGCGTCCTGCAACGTGAAGGAGCTGCCGGACTTGCCGATCGCCGCGGCGGTGGTCGAGATCGTCGTGGTGGAGCCGCCCACGTTGAACAGGGCGACCGCCACGTCACCGTTGGCCAGCCGCTTGGCAAGAACCCGGCGCGTCCCGTCGTACGAAACCTGGGTCGCCTGCAGGCCGAGCGTGTCCTGGTTGATCGCGATGAGCCGCGGGTTTTTCAGAATGGTCTGGGTGGCCGTGCTCATCGACCGCAGGTCGTTGCCGGCGATCAGCGGCGAAGCCATGACCGCCCAGAGCGCGAAGTGACTACGCTGCTCGGTGTCGGTCATGCCGCTACGGCCGACCTCCATCATGTCCGGGTCGTTGAATCCTCCGGGCCGGGCGTATCCGGCCAGCGGCACGGTGACGTCGACGATGTTCTTCACACCCATCGGGTAGCCGTTGGTCTGTCCGGTGTCCCAGGCGTTGGTGATGTCCTCGGTGGTGCGCCACATGTTGGCGACGTCACCCCAGTTGCGCTGCGGACCGGTCTTGGAGTGGATGCTGTTCGGGTTGATGCTGTAGACGATCGGCCGGCCGGTCGCGGCGAGCGCGTCACGCATCTTGGCGAACGTGGTGACCTGGTCGTTGATCGAGCCGCTCGGAGAGCACCAGTCGTACTTGAGGAAGTCGACACCCCAGGCGGCGAACTGCCGGGCGTCCTGCGCCTCGTGCCCCTGGGCCCCGGTCGCGCCGGGGTAGCTGCCGAAGTACTGAGCGCAGGTGCGGTCCAGCGGCGCCTGGTAGATACCGAACTTGAGCCCACGGCTGTGCAGGTAGTCGCCCAGCGCCCTCATGCCGCTGGGGAACCGGGCCGGATCGCCCTGCAGGTTGCCGGAGGCGTCGCGGTTCGGGTTCATCCAGCAGTCGTCGACGACCACGTACTGGTAGCCCGCGTCGCGCATACCGCTGGAGACCATCGCGTCGGCCATGCCCCGGATCAGCGTTTCGTTGATGTTGCAGCCGAAAGTGTTCCAGCTGTTCCAGCCCATCGGCGGGGTCCGGGCCACGCCATTGTCCAGCGCCTGGGCTGCGGAGCCGGGAAGGACGGCCGCGGCGCCGGCCAGCAGCAGGCCCACGGCGAACAGGGTCTTCAGATTCTTCATCATCGCCTCTGGTTTTGGCAGTTCCTGTTATCGCTCACAATGGTCCCCATGCAGTTGCACGCCTGATGCGGCCTGGTTCTGGGAGCGCTAACAGCTTGCCTCGAAAGATTGCCAGGATGTTTCGAGACATTCAAGAGGGACTTTGCCGTTATTCGAGAAGCAGGCGCGGTGAATGGCGACTTTCGTCGCGTGAAAACTATTTGTGGAAAATCTGTTATGTCGACCCGCTGCCGGAAGTCGCTGCCGCTTTCGTTGAAATTTACGAAGCGTCTCCGTAACATCCGAGGCATCCAGCAATTGACATAGTTGGATTCGTTCATCCAGCTTCCGGAGGCTTCCATGGCAGAGCGAACAGCAAGAGACCGCGCCGTGCTCAGCACGGCTGTCGCCGCCGCGGCGCTGATGATCGTCGCGGCGACCGCCGTTCTCACCGGCGGGACCGCCTCGGCCGGGCGGGTGACCGCCCTGGCCGCCACCGCGGGATGCGGAAAGGCGCCGACGTTGCGGGACGGGACCTACACGATCCAGAGCGGCGGCCGGGCCCGGACGTACATCCTGCGGCTGCCCGGCAACTACACCAGCAGCCGGGCCTACCGGCTCGTCGTCGGCCTGCACTGGCTCAACGGCAGCGCGAACGACGTGGTCGGCAACGGCTTCTACGGTCTACAGCAGCGGGCCGGCGACAGCGCGATCTTCGTGGCGCCGCAGGGACTCGACGCCGGCTGGGCGAACACCGGCGATCGTGACGTGACCCTGGTCGACGACATCCTGCGCGTCGTCGAGGGAGACCTGTGCGTCGACACGTCGCAACGGTTCGCCCTGGGCTTCAGCTACGGCGGCGCCATGAGCTATGCCCTGGCCTGTGCGCGGCCGACCGTCTTCCGGGCGGTCGCGCCGATCGCCGGAGCCAATCTCAGCGGCTGCTCCCCGGGCACCCAGCCGGTCGCCTACTTCGGCATCCACGGCATCCGGGACAGCGTCCTCAACATCTCGATGGGCCGGTCGATCCGGGACACCTTCGTCCGGGCCAACGGCTGCACGGCGCAGAGTCCGCCCGAGCCGGCGCAGGGCAGCGGAACCCACCTCACCACGACGTACTCGGGCTGCCGTGCCGGACATCCGGTTCAGTGGGCGGCGTTCGACGGAGACCACGTGCCCCTGCCGGTCGACCGCAACGCGTCGTCGTCCTGGGTGTCCGGCGAGGTGTGGCAGTTCTTCACCCAGTTCGGCGGCACGACCACGCCGTCGAACTCGCCTTCCAGCCCGTCGAGCCCTTCGTCGAGCCCTTCGTCGAGCCCGAGTTCGCCGGGCGGCACGGCCTGCCGCGCCACCAGCACCGTCAATTCCTGGAACAACGGCCTGACCGCCAACATCACCGTCACCAACACCGGCGGTTCCACGATCAACGGCTGGACCGTCGCCTTCGTCCTGCCCTCGGGTCAGACGATCACCAACGGCTGGAACGCCACCTACGCGCCCACCTCCGGCCGGGTCACGGCGACCAACGTCGCCTACAACGCGGGCCTGGCGCCCGGCGCGTCGGTCACCTTCGGATTCCAGGCCACCCACACCGGCGACAGCGGGCCCCCGGCCGGGTACGCGCTGAACGGTTCCGCCTGCACATGACTCCGGTCAGGGCCGCGCCCGGAACGGCGCCAGCGTGGCGCGGATCGTCTCGGCGGCGCCCCAGTCGTCGTCGAACTGGGCCAGGACCGCCAGGTGCTGCCGCAGTTGGATGACCGGCATGCGGGCCGGCCAGTCGTCGTCGAGACCGGTCAGCTCGGCGTAGACGTCGAAGAACCGGCGTGACTCCGGTGGCGGCGCGGTGGTCCAGAGATGGGCCAGATCCACCTCCGCCCACGTGTACGACACCGCCGGGTCGATCAGCGCCGCTCGCCCGTCCACGGTGGCCAGCACGTTCTGCGCCCACAGGTCGCCGTGCGTCAGGCAGGCCGGCCGGTCCGGCAACAGTTCGGGGAGCCGGTCACACAGCCGTTCCAGCGCGGCCCGGTCGGCGGGTTCGAGCGCGGCCTCGACGCGGGGCTCGCCGAGCCAGCGGAGCAACCGGTTCTCCGCGAAGAAGGCGAAGCCGTCGTCGGCCCACCGGTTGACCTGCCGGCGGCGGCCCAGCCAGTTGTCGCGGTGCCATCCGAAGCGGGGATGGACGGTGCTCGTGTGAAGGCGGGCGAGCGCGTGCGCGAACCGCTCCCAGAAGGCCTCATCGGGTGGTCTCGGTCGCAGAATCGACAGCACGAGCAGTTCCCGGCCGGCCACGATCACGTCGGGTGTCGCCACCCCGCCGAGCTCCCGCAACGCCGCCAGCCCCTCCGCCTCCGCGGCGAAGGCGTCACCGTCCAGCGCTTCGGCGAACGCTTTGACGAAGACCGGCGGCCCGTTCTCGCGGCGGGCTATCCCGGCGAGCGCGGCGAGTCCACCGCTCACCGGCTCGACGGTGACGACGTCGCGGATCCCCGCCCGCGACAACCGGTCCGCCAGAAGAGCTGTCGAGGACATCGGCGGTGGCCTCCTTCGGTCGGACGTCAACTCGGCGATGCCGAAGTCGCACTGTCGAGATCGGGTGCGGGCATACGAATCGGGTCCGGTCGCGCCGCGCCGCCGCTGACCGCGACCGTCAGGCCGCCGGTGATCGACAGGACGGCGCCGGTCACGATGATCCAGGTCGGCAGGGTGGGTGGGATGTCGAGGAACGTCACGATGCCCAGGATCCGGTGCAGGCCCCACGGCAGCAACGCCATCTGGTCGTTCCAGGCGCTGAGCGCGCGTTCCAGGCCGACCGACCGGATCAGCGTGCCGACCGCGAGCACCGGAACGCCCGCCGCGAGCATGACGCTGCCGGTGACCCGGCGGCGCGACCAACCGTAGCGGCTGCGCAGAACCGAGCCGACCGCCACGAACAGCCAGGCGAAGGACGCGAAAGCGACGGTGACGTACGCCGTCCGCGCGACCGGATCGGTCCAGAACTGGAACCAGTAGAGGCCCGGGCCGCGGACCGCCAGCACGGCCAGCAGCAGAACCGTGCGGAGCAGCGCCACACCGCCGATCACCGTCCACAGGGCGTACGGGTCACGGCCGCGGACCAGCAGCCGGGCCACCAGTGCGAACAGGACCCAGGAGCCGAGCGTCACCAGCAGGTGGGCCGGGGCCGCGAACCAGGTGTAGATCTCGCGGCTGAGCAGCAGGGCGGCCGCCGGGAGCAGGATCGCGACCCACCGTGCCGTCCGGTCCGGGGTCGATGGCGCCTTCCACGGCATGATCGCCGCCCGCCAGAGGGACCGGACCGGCCGCCACGGCACCAGGATCGAGACGAGCAGCAGGCCGAGCAGGACGCGCGCCAGGATCGCCATCGCCGGATCCCGGTCGGACCGCTCGCTGCCGAGGTCGGCCGCGGTGAAGTTGTAGGCGGGCAGGTCGACGTCGCCGTCGTACTCGCGAACGTAGACGTCGCGGGCCTCCCGGTACGCGATCTCCGCGGCCTTCCACTGTTCACGCGCCGTCGTGGAGCCGGTGTCGAGCCACTGCGCCCGCCGCAGGAACATCGTGCGGTACGCGCCGAGCGTGCCGTACAGGTCCTTCTGGTACGCGAGCGAATCCAGCAGCTGTTCCCGCAGAGCCGGGTCACGCCACGTCGCGGGGTCGGTGGCGGCCACCCCCGCGTACTGTTCGGCGGCGATCGCGACGGCCCGCTCGCCCTCGGCGATCGTCTCGTCGACGTGGTCGCGGCCGGTCGCGTAGATGCTGCTCAGCACGGCGGAGTCGCCGGTGGCGATGTCCCACTCGAAGATCCACATCATCGGCGGCGGTTCGAGGCCGAGGGCCTTCACCGAGTTGTCCGCGTACGGGGTCAGGTAGAGCCCCTTCGTCACGGCGGCGCGCGAGCTCGCGAACATCCGGGAGATCGCGGCCACCGTCTCCGGATCGGTGGAGAACGTCCGGCGGACCCAGTCGGCGGTGATCTCGCCCGGGTCGGCGTCCGGTTGCCTGGCCAGCCGGCCCATCGCGTACACGTTCAGGTCGTAGAGCTGCCAGAACCCGGTACGCAGATACAGCGTCATGGGCCCGGCACGCAGCGGGCCACCCTCCTGCGTCCACAGCCAGACGCCCTCGATGTGCGGGTTGCCGGCCAGCAGCCGCTTCAGCGCGGACGCGTGCAGGGCCGTCAGGTCGTTGGGCAGCGAACCGAAGCCCTCGAACTCGCGCCGGCCCTGGAACTCGACGATGCGCCGCTGGTCGCCCACCGCCAGCGTGGTGTTGAGCGGCAGATGACTGTAGAAGTCGCCGAGCGTGAACTTCGTCGAGACGATCAGGCGCGGGTCGTCGAGATCGCCGAGCACCTCCTCGTACGAATCGGGGTTGGTGTGCAGGTCCCCGACCGCGCCGACGCCGACCGTCCAGGTCCGGAAGATGATGTCCCGGTCGCTCTCGGCGGCCACCGCGAGGAAGGCCTTCAGCATCGCCCGCACCTTCTCGGGCGTGGTGACCGCGATGCGGGAGAAGTAGTCCCAGCCCGGCGCGGCATAGGCGGAGCCGCCCTCGCCGATGCGGATCATCAGGCCGGACGCGAACGGCATGCTCGCGAACAGCTCACGCAGTCCGGCCTGGTAGACCGCCCACTGGTCGGTCTGCTTCGCCAGGTACGCCTCGAGCGGCCCGGACAGCGCCAGCATGTCGGTCATGAAGTAGACCCGCATGCCCATGTCCGACGCGTACCGGAAGACCGGCTCGAACGCGGTGACCATCGCCTGCGCGCGGGCGATGTGCGGATCTCCGGCGGGGTAGACGGCATGGCCGCCGCCGACGTCCGCGAAGGTCACGTACTCCAGGAAGCCGGGCACGACGACACCGTTGTAGCCCTGCGCGGCCGAGTGGTCGACGAACTGCCGGAACTGGGCGGCGACCTTCTCCACCTCGGCCCGGTCGACCCACGGCGCCCGCGGCAGCAGCGTGCCGGTGACGATGTCGGAGTTGAGCGAGTAGTCGGTGCCCTTGCTCCAGCGTGCCGCGTCGGGCTCGCGGCCGACCGAGCCCACGTCGGTCAGTCGCAGGCCCAGCTTCGGCGTCACCGGGCCGGTGGCGACCGGCGCGCCGGACCGGATCCGGTCGGCCACCGAGTACAGGCCGGCGGCGGCGCCCGCCTCACTCGCCGCGGTCAGGGTGAGACCGGTGGCCGTCCGGTCGAGCCGGTAGTCCTCGCCGGCGCCACCCTCGCCCACGATCACCTTCAGTACGCCGTCGGCGTTCTGCCCCTCGACGGCGTCGGTGACCGCCCGGGCCGCGACGTCCAGCCGGTGCGTGTGGCGGTCCATCGTCACCGACCCGATCGGGGAGGCGACGGCGGTTCGCTGCGGCGCCGTGCCGGACGGCTCGGCCATCACCGTGGCCGGCGTCCAGGACAGCCGCAGGGCGCTGCTCAGCCCGAACGCCATTCCGGCGCCGAGGGAGAGCAGCACGATGATGATCATGGGGCGGCGCATGCCTATTTGTAGAGCAAGAGGCCACTCTTTATCTAGAGCTGACCGAGCAGACCTGACTGGTACGCGAAGACCGCCAACTGGGCACGGTCCCGGGCGCCGAGCTTGATCATCGCCCGGCTGACGTGGGTCCGGGCGGTGGCCGTGCTGATCGCCAGCCGCCCGGCGATCTCGTCGTTGGCCAGCCCTCGGCCGCGAGCACCATGATCTCGTGCCCATCGGGTCGTCCGTCGCGTGGCGGCTTTCCGCGTACGCAGATCTGCGTACGTGTCCCTAAGACGCCGCCGTCACGGTGTAGGCGCCGCGGGCGCAGCCGCTGATCCGCCACCCGCCCGTGACCTGCTTCGACGACAGGTCGGTGATCCCCGTCGTCGTCAGGCGGGGCATCGTGTCGCCGGGCACCCAGATGTCGACCAGGCAGTTCGCCGGGTCGTCGGCGGCGGTGGCGGTGATCCGCAGCCCACCGTCCGGATCCGAGGTGAGCGACTCCAGCCGGCCCGGCAGCGCTCGCGGGTAAGCCCTGGACAGGGGCCGTGCGAAGCCCTCCGGCGGCGGGGTCGACGCACCGGTACGGCAGTCGACGGCGACCAGGTTCCCCGATGTGGTGGCGTCGGCGCCGGTCTCGGGCGAACCGCATCCCTGCCGCCACACCCAGAACGCGCCGCCGGCGCCGAGCCGGTCCTGGGCCGCCGCGAGGCGCCGCACCTTGGCGCCGTCCACCGCCGGGTCACCGAACCAGCCCCATTCGCCGAACCACAGCGCGGCCCGGTACGCCCGGGCGGCGCGGGCCGACGTGGTGAGATTCCGCTCGATGGACGCGATCGTCAGGCCCAGACCCTGGTCCATGCTGATCGACTCGCTGTACGGGTGCGGGGCGAACACCAGCTGCCGGTCGCCGGTGAACCCGGGCGCCGGGGCCGCGTCGAACCCGAGGCCGGACCACAGCACGCTCGGCTCGAAGAAGGCGAGGTGGGTGTGCCCGCCGGCGGCCTGCTCGGCCTGGCGGATGGCCGTGATCGCGGCGTCGTAGTACCGGCCGAGCAGCAGCCCCGAGCTGATCGGCGGGCTGGCCCCGATCCCCGGCTCGTTGAGCAGGTCGTAACCGGCGACGGCGGGCTCGTTCGCGAAGGCCTTCGCGACGAACGCCCACGTACGCACGAGTTCACTCTGGATGCCGTCGCGGTCGGTGTAGAAGTTCCCGAACGCCGTCGCCACCGCCGGCGCCAGGTCGCGGGCCAGGAACTCGCAGTGCGCCGTCCCGTCGGTGATGGTCGCCCACGCGGGTGCGCCGTCCCAGCCGCGGGCCGGAGTCGTCCCGCCGCCGCACTGCTCGGAGGGGCGGGCGATCGCGTTGCCCCACGCGTCCTCGTGCATGTCCAGAACGGTGTAGATCCCGTGGGCCTTCGCCCCGGCCACCGCGGCCCTGATCTGCTGAAGGTAGGACTCGTCGAAGGTGCCGCGCGCGGGCTCCAGCCGCGACCACGACATGCCGAGACGGATCACGTTGAAGCCCATCGCCGCCATCTGCTCGAAGTCGGCGCCGGTCAGCGGTTGCGTCGCCGGAACGGCCGGATCACGCAGGTGGTAGTCGATCAGTTGATTCACGTTGACCCCGCGCAGGATCACCTGCCGGCCGGTGACGTCACCGATCGTGGCGAGCTCGTCCCCGTCACGTGCCGGGAGCACCCGGAGGTATTCCGTGCCGCCGGACGCCGCGACCTCCTCGGCGGCCGGCGGCCCCGCGGGAGCCGGCGCTCCGATCAAAGGCACGAGAGCCAGCACGAGTACGCCGGTGGCCGCGACCGGCAGCACCCGCGACCGCAGCCGCCATCCCACCGCGACCACGCCGGCGCCGACGAGACCGGCCATCGCACCGTAACCGATACCGGTCGCGACGCTGATCAGCGAAGTGGCGACCCACCACTGGTCCGTTGACCGGGGGATCGCGGCGAGGACGGCATCGACCACCCCGAGCCCGAGGCCCGCCACCACCGAGGCCAGGCCCACGGTCACCGACACCACCAGCGGGCCGTCCTGCGCCAGCCGCCGCCCCGCCAACCGCACGGCCCCGGCGAACACCGCCAGGAACAGCGCCGTGCCGGCGAGGAAGCCGAGTACGCCGTTGGCCGCGCCCGGTGCGGCCAGGAATCCCTCGAACGCGTAGCCGACCGGTCCGCCGTGCCACCAGTGAGCCGCCGGCCCGATCGCGGCCAGACCGGTCACCACCACCATGACCGTGATGGGGAAAGCGGCCGGGGAGGCCTCGGCCCCGGCAGGTGCCGGCCGCGGCCCGAACCGGGCGGCGAGCGCCGCGCCGGCCGCGACCAGTGAGCCGACCAGCAGAAACTTGATCGCCGCGAAGCCGCTCGTGCTGAGCGCGTACGTCAGGGCCGAGCCGGCCGACAGGTGCGGCCCCACCATCGGAAGCGCCGACGCGAACCCGCTCGCGGCGGTCGCCAAGGCGCCGGCGCCTGTCACCGCGACCCACGTGGCGGCGAACACCCACCTGGCCGCCGCGTGCCCGGCGACCACGAAGGTGGGGACGGCGGTGCCGGCGAGCAGGATCGGGAGACCGATCACGAGGGGGGCCCAGCGGTAGACGCCGCCCGTACCCAGCAGCGGGAGCCCTCGACCGCCGATCGGCGCGAGCAGACCCGACGGATCCGCCACGGCGGCGGCCGCCAGGACGGCGACGAGGATGACGACGGCGGTCACGGCGGCACGGATCTGTGTGATACGGATCATGGTGGACGCGAATCATACTCGCGTTCCGCGTTTTGTCAGCCCACCCGAAAGGCTGTCAGTAGACCCAGCGCAGAGCGGCCGCCACATCCTCCGGACCGGCGTCGCGGAACCGGGCCGCCTCCGCCCGGCGGACCGCCACGACCGCGTCGAACAGCGTCGTCCCGAACGCCTCCCGCAACACCGCATCCGCCGCGAACTCGCCCACCGCCGCGTCCAGAGTCGTCGGCAACCGCGGCGCCCCCGGCAGATTCACCGGATCCCCGGTCACGGGCTCCGGCAACGGCAGCCGCCCGGCGAGCCCGTCCAGCGCCGCCGCCACCAGGGCACCGAGCAGCAGGTACGGGTTCGCGGTCAGGTCGAAGCACTTCACCTCCAGGTTCGCCGCCCCGGCCAGACCCGCGGTCCCCGGCACGAACCGCAGGGCCGTCTCCCGGGTCTCCACACCCCAGCAGGCGAAAACCCCCGCCCAGCGCGACGGCACCAACCGCAGATAGCTTCCCGGGGTGGGCGCGCCCACCGCGAGCAGCGCCGGAAGGTGGGCCAGGATCCCGGCCGCGGCGAACCCGCCCGCACCGGACGGGAAGCCGTCGAACAGGTTGGTTCCGTCACGCCACACCGACAGATGCACGTGGCCGCCGTTACCGACCCGGTCGGCGACCACCGCAGGCGCGAACGACGCCCGCAACCCGTGCCGGTGAGACACCGCGCGGATGGTCTCGCGCACCAGGACACTGTCGTCGGCCGCGCCGACCGGATCGGAGGCGGCGACCGACACCTCGAACTGCCCGGCCGCGTACTCCGGATGCAACTGTTCTACCTGGACGCCCTGCTCCTCCAGCGCGATCAGCACATCGCGGGCGTAGTCGCTCAACTCGACCAGGCGGGTCATCCCGTACGCCGGACCGCGGCACGCGGCGACGAAATCCTCACCGTCGCGCCCGACCGCCCACTCCACCTCGATCGCCATCCGGAACGACACACCCTCGGCCGCCGCCAGGCCCACCATCCGCCGGGCGAAGCCACGCTGATCGGCGACCCACGGCTCGCCGTGCTGGGTGAACCGGTCGGCCGGCGCCCACGCCCAGCCCGGCTGCCCGGACAGCACCACGAGCCGGTCGAGATCCGGGCGCAGGCGCAGGTCACCATCGGGGCTGCCGAGCCGGTCGGTGCTCGTGATCGAGTCGTCAGCGAGGAAGACGTCGAACACCGGCGACATGCCGACACCCCATCGGACGGCGTGCTCCAATCGGGACAGCGGCACGGCCTTGACGCGGTTGATCCCGGCCGTGTCCACGTACGAAAGGATGACGCCGCGCACACCCCGCTCGCGCAACTCAAGCACCCCGGCCATACCCATCTCCCCTTGATAGCCGGTAGACCCGCTCGGCGTTACCGGATCCGATCAGCTCTCCCACCCGGGTGGCGCCGGACGCCGGCCACCGTCCCTCCCGCACCCACGTACCGGTCACCGCTTCGAACGCCTGCCGGAACGCCAGCGCGCCGAGATGATGCAGCTCGGCAAGCCCGAACGCGTCCGAGGAATAGAGCACCTTGTGGAACGGGGCCAGCTCCAGCGACTCGGCGACGACCGCCGGGGCACGGGCGCCCACATGGTTGACGGCCAGCCCGACGTCGACGTACACGTGCGGAAACGCGTGCGCGAGGTAACCGGCCTGCCGGTGGAACGGATAGCAGTGCAACAGCATGACGCCGACGTGCCGGTCGCGGGTCGCCCGCAGGAAGCCGGTCAGCAGCAGCGGGTCACAGCGCGCCAGGTCGAGGTCCGGGTCGCCGAAACCGACGTGGAACTGGAGGGGCAGGCCACGCTCCACACCGCCCCAGATCAGATGGCGCAGCAGCACCGGGTCGTCCAGCCGTGGCCGGCCGCGGCGCAGCCATCTCCCCGCGGCCCGGGCCACCTCCCGCCGGCTCGGCGGCAGCGGATCGAAATCCAGGCCGTACCGGTAGGCGACGATCGACTTCACACCGGCCGCGCCCGCCACGGCCCGGTCGAGGGCCGCCGCGAACGCGCCCGCGAAACCCGCCGCGGTCACCTCCGGCAGCGCTTCGGCAACCGCTTCCAGGCGTACGATCCCGCGAACCGCCGCCCCGGAGGCCGCCGCCATCTCCGGTCCGTCCAACAACTCGCCGGCGCGGTACCCGGAGTCGATCAGGAACACGTCGACGCCGGCCGCCCGCAGCAGCCGCCGGTTCACCTCGTCCGCTCCCAGCTCGCGACGCCGGGCCAGGTACACCTCCGGCTCCGCGTGCGGATCCAGGCCCAGCACCGGCGCACACCAGCGCCGTACGGCGAACCCCAGCTGCGAGTCGAACATCGAGCAGCCCGGCGGCGCCGCCCGGTCCGATTCGGTCAGGAGCGACTCGAACCCGGCCCGGTCGAGCGGCTCGGTCACCACGCCGTGACAGTGATGGTCGATCAGGCGCACCGGTCCAGTATCGCGGCCACCGACAGCCGGGTCAGTGGAGTTCGAGCACGTCGAAAGTGTGTGAGATACCGCTGATAGCCATCCGGACAATCGGGCGGGTACGGTACAGACTCCGTAGCCGGTGATCTTCCTCCGCCTCGGTGAGACAGAAGGCTGATTGGGGAGTAATCGATGCCCGCAGCAGGTCGCTGGCTGAGCTGGTCACGCCGGCGGCGGCCCCTCGTCGTGCCGGAAGCCGTACCGGAAACGGCGCCGGCGCCCGCGGTCGCGCCGCCGGATCCGTGGCGCCCGATCGCCGGCGAGTTCGCGCTCCGCCTCCTCACTCTCACCTGGGAGGCCGTTCACCACATCGGCGAAGCCGAGTTCCGCGAGCAGGACGCCGAGCGCCGCCAGGTCCTGTTCCGGATCGATCACTCCGTCACCCGGGTCCGCCGCCTCGCCGAGAACCTGCGGGTCCTCACCGGCGAGCCGCTCGACGACCCGGATCAGCAGATCACCTCGCTGTACGACATCACGCACGCGGCCGGCGCGGCGGTCGAGCACTACGAGCGCCTGCACTTCGGCCCGATCGCCGACCTCGCGGTGGTGGCGGTCGCGGCCGACGACGTGATCCGGATCCTGACCGAGCTGATCGACAACGCCGACCGCTATTCTCCGCCGACCGAGCCGGTCACCATCGCCGCGCACCTGACCGGTGACGGTGACGTGGTGATCCGCGTCGAGGACGTCGGGATCGGACTCAACCCGGCGCACCTGCCGTGGATCGAGCGGCTGCTGTCGGACCCGGCCGAGCCCGCCGCCAGTGAGCTGCATCCGGGGCACCTGGGCCTCACCGTGGCCGCCGTGCTCACCCATCGCCACGCGTCGCTGCGGGTGCGCCTGGTGCCCCGGCAGCCGCGGGGCACGACCGCGATGCTGCTGATCGGCGCGGACCTGCTCTGCGAGGCGCCGCGGCACGACCCGATGCCCGCGCATGCGCCCGCGCCTCCGCCCGCGGGTAACCATCAGAACGACGTGACGATGGTGCTCCCCACGCTGCAGAAGCCGATGCCCCGCCGCGTTCCGGCCAGTGTCCGCGGCGCAGGCGCGCCGCCACCCCCGGTCCCGGCCCAGCGGCACCGGACCGCTTGGCACGACGACGCCGCCGACTTCAACGCCGGCGTGGACGCGGCCCGAGCCAACGCCCCCCAGCAAAGTGCCGCCCCCCAGGAAGAACCGAAGGACCGCGATGACTGACTACCGTTTCCCCGCCGGTGCCAGCGAAGGGGCCGACGGCGGCCAACCGGACGTGTCCTGGCTGATCGGCCAGCTCGTCCGCGAGGTGCCGACGATCACCGCGGTCGTCCTGGTCTCCGCCGACGGCCTGCAACTCGCCTCCTCCGGCCACCTGAGCCGCGAGCACACGGAGAGCGTCGCCGCGCTCGCCGCCGGATTCCTCGGGATCACCGGCCAGCTCGGTGGCCTCCTCCAGCTCGGCGCCCCGGAGAACCTGAGCATCCGCTACCCGAACGGCCATCTGGCCTTCCTGCGCATCGATGACCTGTCCGGCGAGTTCGTCGCGGCGCTGCTGGTCTCCGCCCAGCCGCAGACCCAGATCGGCCAACTGGGATATGCCATGACCACATTCAGTCAGGCCGTCGGTCACGCGCTCACCCCGGAGACCCGTCACGCGCTGCACCAGAACACCCTGCCCGCGCCGGCTCGCTGATCGGAGGCACCGATGGCCCGAAGGCCGGGGCTGCACTGGAAGGTGCGCCCGTACATGACCGCCCGGGGTCGCACCAGCAGCCGCAACCCGCTGTTGATGCACACCCTGGTCTCCACCGGCGACCGGTACGACCCGGCCCTCGCCGCCAGCCTGGCCCCGGCCTCCCGGTCGCTCTACGAGCAGGCCCGCCGGATGTGTTCGGTCGCCGAGCTGTCGGCGACCTGCGGCCTGCCGCTCGGCCTGACCCGCCTGCTGATCAATGACCTGCTCAAAATCGGTCAGCTAGTCGTGCATGACACCCGTTCCTCGCAAGACCTAGCGCTCCTGGAGAGACTTCGTGCCGGCCTTCTCCGACTCACGTGAGGCGAACCTGAACAGGCGGCTGACCTCGGCGAAGATCGTCATCGCCGGCGGCTTCGGCGTCGGCAAGACCACCGCCGTCGAGGCGATCTCGGAGATCCCGGCGATCCGCACCGAGTCCTGGATGACCGCGGCGGCGGCCCAGATCGACCGGCTTGACCCGGGCATCGACAAGGTCACCACCACGGTCGCGATGGATTTCGGCCGGGTGACCATCGACGACTCCCTCGTGCTGTACCTGTTCGGCACGCCGGGCCAGCCCCGCTTCTGGCCGATGTGGGACGACCTGGTTCGCGGTGCGGTCGGCGCCGTGGTCCTGGTCGACACCAACAACCTGGAGAACTCGTTCGCCGCGGTCAACTACTTCGAGAACGACGCGACGGTGCCCTGGATCGTCTGCGTCAACCCGTTCCACGGCGTTCAGACCCACGAGCTCTCCGCGGTACGGGAGGCGCTGACCCTGCCCCCACACATCCCGCTGATCGCCGCGGACGTCCGCGAACCGCGAAACGTCGCGCGCGCGTTACTGACCGTTGTGGACCACGCGACCGAACGTCGGTCAGTACTACAGGAGACAACAACATGCGCAAGATCCTGATTGTCGGGGCCGGCCAGGCCGGTCTTCAACTCGCACTCGGCCTGCGGGCCGAGGGCTACGAGGTCACCCTCATGTCGGCGCGCACACCGGACGAGATCCGGACCGGCTGGCCCACCTCCACCCAGGCGATGTTCGACCTGTCGCTGAACACCGAGCGGGCGTACGGGCTGAACCACTGGGAGGACCAGGCGCCGCCGATCCACGGCCTGCGCCCCCAGCTCTCCGTCGAGAAGGGCCGGTTGGCGCTGGCCTTCAACGCGCCGCTGGAGCGCCCCGCCCAGTCCACCGACCAGCGGATCAAGATGGCCCACTGGCTGGAGGACGCCGAGGAGCGCGGCATCGAGGTGATCTACAACGCGGTCACCACCCAGGACCTCGACGCGATCACCCAGCTCGGCCGGTACGACCTGACCGTGGTCGCGGCGGGCAAGGGCGACCTGGTCGCGATGTTCGACCGGGACCCGGCCCGCTCGCCGTACACCGAGCCGCAGCGGGGCCTCGCCGTCGCGTACGTCCACGGTCTCGCGCCGGACCCGGAGTGGCCGGAGCCGCACGTCGGCTTCCACGCCCTGCCCGGCCTCGGCGAGCTGTTCGTGATCCCCGCCCTGACCCACACCGGTCCGTGCGACATCCTCTTCTGGGAGGCGATCCCGGGCGGCCCGCTGGACCGCTGGGCCGGTCACACCGGCCGGATGGTGCCCGAGGAGCACCTGGAGATCACCCTCGAGCTGATCCGCGAGCACCTGCCCTGGGTCGCCGCGCGGGCCGCGAACGTGCGGCTCACCGACGACAAGGCCACCCTGCACGGCCGCTACACGCCGACCGTCCGTCACCCGGTCGGCCACCTGCCCGGCGGCGGCCGGGTGCTCGGCCTCGCCGACGTGGTCATCGCCAACGACCCGATCACCGGCCAGGGCAGCAACACGGCGGCCAAGGCCGCGAACCACTACCTGCGGGCCGTCCTGGCCCGTGGCGACCAGCCGTTCGACGAGCAGTGGATGACCGACACGTTCGAGGCGTTCTGGACCGCGCACGGCCAGGCGGTGACCGGCTGGACCAACGCCATGCTCCAGCCGCTCCCGCCGCACGTGCAGCAGCTGCTCGGCGCGGCCTCCCAGAACGAGGAGATCGCCCGCCGCTTCGCGGCCGGCTTCAACGACCCGAACGACCTGCTCAACTGGTTCGTCGACCCGGAAAAGGCCACCGCCTACCTGGCCGAGGTCAACGGCGCCTGAGACCCGATCCGCGTCTCTTCGGCAGGTATCCGCGCGAGGCCGTCGACCGGTGGGCGGACCGGCGTCCGGACGAGGTCACCCCGACCGAGATCGAGACGCTGGGGATCGAGCCGGTGGCCGGTTGCTTTCGGTACGTCGACGGGCAGCCGTATCCATGGATACGGCTGCCCGTGTGCGCTACTTGGCGACGAGTCTGATGGAGCGGGTGGTGCCGGTCGCGTTGTAGGAGCCGCCGGCGACGACGACCCGGAGCGTCCAGGTTCCCTTGGGGAAGGCACGGGAGAACGTGTAGGTGCCGGTGGCGGTGGTCTTGGAGTTGGTGACGTTGATCCACTTGCCGCCGGACCAGCGTTGCAGGGTCACCTTCACGCCGGGGCGCGCGGGCCGGACCGTACCGGTGATCTTGATCTTCTTGCCGGGTTTGGGTTTGAGCGTGCCGGCCTTGACGGTGGCGGCGTAGCGGACGGTGGCGGTGGCAGTCGTGGACGTGGCGGGCCACATGCCGGACGAGCCGGGGTAGGTGACCCGGTAGGTGGTCGTCGTCGCCGGTTTGAGGGCGCGGGTCCAGTTGCCGTTCGCGTCGGTTCTGAGGGTGGCGGCGCGGGTCCAGGTGGCGGCGCCGGCGGGTCGTTGGTCGAGGTAGACGACGGCACCACCGATCGGGGTGCCGCCGCGCGGGATCCGGCCGTTGAGGGTGACCGTGCCCGCGTAGGTGGTGGCGGTGGGGGAGACGGCCAGCGGCAGCGTGATCGGGCTGAGGGTGACGGTCTGCTCGGGGCCGTCGCCGACGATGCTGACGGCCCGTACCCCGATGGTGTAGGTCTTGCGGGTGTCGAGGCCGGTGATGGTGGTCGACCGTGCGGTGGGCGGCAGGGTTTGAGTGGTGCCGGGGGAGACGCGGACCTGGTAGCCGGTGAGCGGGGTGGCCGGCGCGGGACTCGGGTCGGTCCAGGTGACGAGTGCGGTGCCGTTGCCGCCGGTGACGGAGACGCCGGCGGGCGGGGCGGGTAGTGCCGGTCCGACGGTCCACGGCACGGTGAGGGTGGCGCTCTGGCCGTCGCTGTCGGTGGCGGTGAGGACCATCGTGCCGGATCCGGTGGTCGTCGGGGTGCCGCTGATCAGGCCGTCGGGGGAGATGGTGATGCCGGCGGGCAGGCTCTTGGCGCTGAAGGTGACCTGATGGTGTTGCGGGTCGGTGGCGGTGACCTGGATGTGGACCGGTTGGCCGACCATGGTGATGACGTCGGCGATCGGTTTGATGACCGGGTCGACCGGTGGGGTGGGGATCTGGTCGGTGCCGTCGACACCGACCGCGAGCCAGGCGGCCTGCACCGTGCCGGCTTCGGTGCTGCCGGCCCCGTACAGGTCGACGGCCGCTTTGAGGGTGGCCTCGCGGGCGCCGGACCAGTTGGTGTTGGACACCATGTAGGCGGTGAGCGCCTGGTACCAGATCCGGGCGGCCTTGTCGTTGCCGATTCCGGTCACCGCGGGAGCACCGTTGCAGGGGGTGCTGGTGCCCCGGCCGGGTGTGGTGCCGCTGCCGACGGCGAGCAGGTAGAAGAACTTGTTGCCGATCCCGGAGCCGTGGTGGACGTCGAGGTCCTTCACCTGCGGGGTCCAGCAGGAGGCGGATCTGCCGTCCTTGCTCGGCTCGGCCATGTAGCGCAGCGGGGACCCGCTGGTGGTGACGTCCTCGCCGATGGTGTAGTCCGGCCCGTCGATGCGGCTGTTGACGAAGAACTCGACCAGGGTGGCGAAGATGTCGCTGTTCGCCTCGTTGAGGGCGCCGGCCTCGCCGGTGTAGACGAGGTCCGCGGTTTGGTCGGTGAGCCCGTGCGCCAGTTCGTGGGCGACGATGTCCAGGGTGGTCCACGGGACCGGCTGGCCGTCGCCGAGGAACATGCAGTGGCAGGAACTGCGCCAGAACGCATTCTTGTAGATGCGGCTGTAGTGGACGTACGCCGTCGTGCCCTTGCCGTCGTCGGCGATCCCGGACCGGCCGAACGTCTGCTCGAAGTAGTCCCAGGCCTTGGCCAGGCCGTAGTGGGCGTCGACGGCGACCGACGCCCGGTCGGTGAGGGTGCCGTCACCCCACACGTTGTCGGCGTCGGTGAACAATGGTGACGTCGTCAGACCGGGATCGATCAGGTTTCCGGCGTCCCGGACGGCGTTGCCGCCACGGTCCGGATCGATCATCACCCATCCGTCCTGGGCCGCGGTGGTGCTGATCGAGACCGTACGGGCGTGCACACCGTTGCCGGTCGCGCTGTCGGCGGCGTGCACCTCGTCGTAGGCGCGCCGCACCTTCCCGGTGCCGGCGTCGACCACGACGACCAGGTCGCTGGGGATCCCGCCCGGCGCCGTCCCGGAGACGGTCACCTCCCACGCCAACGCCGGCGTGCTCTCGAACGCGTCCACGACCAGCCGCGCGTTCGTCCTCGCGCGGGCGCCAGCGAACCGGCGCCCGGCCACGGCGATGGCGCGTTTGCGGGTGATCACTGGTGTCACCGGGACGTCGACGGCCGTCCGCTGGGCGATGGTCACACCGGTGTACGCGCCGGTGGCGTCCGTGTGCACGACGAAGTCACCGCCGAGAACATCGAGACCCCGATGGGTACGGGTGAAACGCACGTGCCGCCGGCCGGCCGGATCGGCCACGACATCGACCTCACGGTACGCATCACCGGCGGCACCGTGGATGGCCGGACCACGACCGCGGATCGCCGTACGGGCCTCGGCCACCGCCCGCGACGGCGTGACGGCAGGTACCGGGCGGTCCGCGGCGGGAACTGCCGCCACCGGCCGCACTCCTCGATTCAGATAGATGATGTTGAAAGGTACGTGCCCGAGCCGCGTCGATGTCACCCTGGAAGAAGCCCACATTGCGGTCCTCCCAGGTGTGTCCACTTGTTCAGCGTTACCGCGCCGGCCGGGGCGTTGGCTGCCGGCCTGGTCGGCCCCGTGGCATCGGAGGGCGCGTCCGGCTCGAGATACCGGAGAGCTGGTGATCCTGCCCCTCGGTCGGACTGCCCACCGTCGGCCATGTCGCGATCACGAAGAAGGGCGTGGTCTAAGATCCATCCATGCATGGAGGCGTTTGAGTTCCTGGTGGTCTCCCCCGCCTTCAAAGCGGGTGGGCCTGGCTCAGCCTGGCCGGCGGGTTCGATTCCTGTCCGCCTCCGCCATAAGACGTCTACGGGGGGAAACGTCGGATGGACCTGGTCGAGGATTCGTTGCGCCTGACCCAGTTCGCTCGCGGTGGCGGTTGTGCCTGCAAGATCCCGCCGGGTGAGCTGGAGTCCGCGCTCACCGGGGTCTTCGATGGCGGCCCGGTGCCGTCGCCGTGGGAACTGCTCGTCGGCCTGGAGTCCGGTGACGACGCGGCGGCCGTCCGGCTCGACGGTGACACCGCGATCATCGCGACCACCGACTTCTTCACACCGGTGGTCGACGACCCGTACGACTGGGGCCGCATCGCCGCCGCGAACGCCCTGTCCGACGTGTACGCGATGGGCGGCGACCCGGTTCTCGCGGTGAACCTGCTGGCCTGGCCGCGTGACCTGTTGCCGATGACGGTCGCCTCCGAGGTGTTGCGCGGCGGATACGCCATCGCCCGCGAGGCCGGCTGCCATCTGGCCGGCGGGCACAGCGTCGATGACGCCGAGCCGAAGTACGGGCTGGCGGTCACCGGGATCGGCGACGCCCGCCGTCTGCTGCGAAACGATGCGGGCCGGCCCGGTGTCCCGCTGAGCCTGACCAAGCCGCTGGGCGTCGGCGTGCTCAACTCCCGCCACAAGGCGACCGGCGAGGTGTTCACGCAGGCCGTCGCCGCGATGACCACCTTGAACCGGGCGGCATCCAAGGCCGCCCTGGCGGCGGGCGTGGTCTGCGCAACCGACGTGACCGGCTTCGGTCTGCTCGGCCACCTGCACAAACTCGCCCGTGCGAGCCGGGTGACGGCGGTCGTCGACGCGGCCGCCGTGCCCTATCTCGACGGTGCTCGCGAGGCGGCACGCGACGGTTTCGTCAGCGGCGGGTCGCGCCGCAACCTCGACTGGGTGCACCCCCACACCAGCTTCGGCCCGCACGTCACCGAACTGGAGCGGCTGCTGCTCGCCGACGCGCAGACCTCCGGGGGCCTGCTGGTCGCCGGCGAGATCCCGGGCGGCACGGTGATCGGTGAGCTGATCGCCTTCGACGGCGAGCACACGCTGGTGGTGCGATGAGCGGCGATCCGCGCCGCGCCATCGCCCGCACCGACATCCTGCTCGCCGACCCGTTACTGGCCGACGCCCACCGGCAGGTCGGCCCGGTCCTGGTGAGACAGGCCGTCCGTGACGCCCAGCAACTGGCCCGGGACGGCCGCATCGAACCCGCCGCGGTCCTGTACACCGCGCTCGCCGCGCTTCCGGCCACCCCGGTCAGGCTGCGACGGGTCATCAACGCGACCGGCGTGGTGCTGCACACCAACCTCGGCCGGGCCCCGCTGTCGGAGGCGGCCGTCGAGGCGGTCACCGCCGCCGCCGGCTATGTCGACGTCGAGTACGACGTGGCCACCGGCGCCCGCGCCCGCCGCGGCCGCGGCACCCTGGAGGCGTTGCGCGCTGCCGTCCCGGACGCCGGCGACGTGCATGTGGTGAACAACGGGGCGGCCGCGCTCGTGTTGGCGGCCACCGCCCTGGCGGCCGGCCGGGAGATCGTCGTGGCCCGGTCCGAGATGGTGGAGATCGGTGACGGCTTCCGCCTGCACGAGCTGCTGGCCGGCGCCGGTGCCCGGCTGCGTGAGGTCGGCGCCGCCAACCGCGTCCACCTGCGTGACTACGCCGGCGCGGTCGGCCCGGACACCGGTTTCATCCTCAAGGTCCACCCGTCGAACTATCGGATCGAAGGCTTCACCTCCAGCGTCGGCGTCGCCGAACTGGCCGGGCTGGGTGTGCCGGTCGTCGCCGACATCGGCTCCGGCCTGCTGCGGCCCGAACCCCTGCTGCCCGGCGAGCCCGACGCCGCGACCTGGCTGCGGAACGGCGCCACGATCGTCACCGCCAGCGGCGACAAGCTGCTAGGCGGCCCGCAGGCCGGACTGCTGCTCGGCGACCGCGACATGATCGAGAAGCTGCGCCGCCACCCGATCGCCCGGGCCCTGCGCGTCGACAAGCTGACCCTCGCCGCGCTGGAGGCGACCCTGCGCCGGCCGGTCACCCCCACCGCTACGGCTCTGCATGCCGACCCGGTCGAGCTGCGCGAACGCGCCGGCAAACTGGCCGCCCGGCTGGTGGCATCCGGTGTCGCGGCGACGGTGACGGCCAGCGACGGTGTGGTCGGCGGCGGCTCGGCGCCGGGCCTGACATTGCCCGGCTGGGCCGTGCGGCTCCCGGCCGAACTGGCCGCGCCGCTGCGTCGCGGCATGCCGTGCGTGGTCGGCCGGGTCCACGACGGCCACCTGCTGCTGGACCTGCGCTGCGTCCCGCCGGCCGACGACGAAACCCTCGTCGAGGCCGTGGAGCGCGCGTGTTCGTGATCGCGACCGCCGGGCACGTCGACCACGGCAAGTCGACGCTGGTGCGTGCCCTCACCGGGATGGAACCCGACCGGTGGGCAGAGGAACGCCGCCGCGGCATGACCATCGACCTCGGCTTCGCGTGGACGAGCCTCGCCGACGACGAGATGACCGCGTTCGTCGACGTGCCGGGCCATCAGCGGTTCGTGACGAACATGCTCGCCGGGGTCGGCCCGGTCACCGCCGTGATGTTCGTCGTCGCCGCCGACGAGGGCTGGCGGCAGCAGTCGGCGGAGCACCTGGCAGCTTTGCACGCGCTTGACGTACGCCACGGGGTTCTCGCCGTCACCCGCAGCGACCTGGCCGATCCCGGCCCGGCGATCGCGCAGGCCCGCGAGCGGCTGGACGGCACCGGCCTGGCCGGGATCCCGGCGGTCGCGGTCTCCGCCGTAACCGGTCAGGGTCTTGCGACGCTGCGGGACACTCTGCGGGATCTCACCCGCGCACTTCCCGCACCGGCGCCGGGACCGGCGCGACTGTGGGTGGACCGGTCGTTCAGCGTGCGGGGCAGCGGCACCGTGGTGACCGGGACGCTGGCGTCCGGAACCGTGGCGGTCGGCGACGAGCTGCTGCTCTACCCGTCCGGCCGTACCGTGCAGGTCCGCGGCCTGCAGAGCCTCAAAACCGACGTCGACCGGGCGGGCGCGGTCTCCCGGCTCGCGGTCAACCTGCGCGGGCTGAGCACCGACGAGGTACGCAGGGGCCACGCTCTGGTCCAGCCGGGCGCCTTCGCTCCGGTCACGTCCATGGACGTGCGCCTGGTCCGGGCCGCCGACCGGCTGCCCGCCCAGCTGACTCTGCACCTGGGGTCGGCGGCGGTGGCCGTACGCGTGCGGATGCTCGGCCCGTCTGCCGCCCGCCTCACCTTGGCGACGCCGTTGCCGTTGCACATCGGCGAGCGGGGCCTGCTCCGTGATCCGGGCGCCCAGCACGTCGTCGCCGGGTTCGTCGTCCTCGACACCATGCCGCCGGGACTGCACGCCCGCGGCGACGCCCGGCGGCGGGCCACTGCTCTGGCCGGGATGCGTGATCGTCCGACGGTCGCCGAGGAGGTGGGCCGCCGTGGCGCGGTCCGGCGCGAGGCGCTGGTCACGGCCGGTGTCCTGGCCCCGGGGGACGCCGATCCGGACGGGGTGGTCGCCGCCGGCGGGTGGCTGGTCGACCCGGTCGTGTGGAAGCAATGGGCGGCCGCACTGCACCGGGTCGTCGACGAGTGGGCGGCGGCGAACCCGTTGTCTCCCGGCATCGTCCCCGACGCCGCGGCTCGCCGGGCCGGGATCACCGATGCGCGGCTGGTCGGCGCCCTGGCCGCCGAGGCGGGGCTGGTGCTGGACGGCAGCGGCGTACACGGCCGGGACACCGGGATCCGCTTCCCGGAGCCGGTGCGCCGCGCGCTGGACGAGATCTGTGCCAGGTTGCATGACGCCCCGTTCGCCGCGCCCGGCGCCGAGGATCTCGCCCGCCTGGGTCTGTCCCGGCAGCATCTGGCCGCCGCCGTGACCGCGGGTGTTCTGATCCGGGTCACCGACGGCGTCCATCTGCTGCCCGGCGCGCCCGCCGAGGCGCTGCGGCGGGTCGCCGCGCTGCGGCAGCCGTTCACGGTGAGCCAGGCCCGCGCGGCATGGGACACCAGCCGACGGGTGGCGGTGCCGCTGCTGGAGTACCTCGACCGGCAGGGCGTGACCCGCAGGCTCGACACCGCCCGCCGCATGATGACGAAGGAACCTCGATGACCAGCACCCCGGCTCGCGGCGAGCGGCCGCGCGGCGTTCAGGCGCTTCTCGATGAGGCCCGCGTGGGCGTGCGGCGGTTGCTGCCGCATGAGGTGCTCGCGGCGGCCGAAGCGGGCGCGCTGCTGATCGACACCCGCACCGATGTCCAACGGCGGGAGCAGGGCGACCTTCCCGGCGCCCTGGTCATCGACCGCACCGTCCTGGAGTGGCGGCTCGACCCGGCGTACCCGCACCGGATTCCCGAGGCCACCGGCTACGACGTTCCGGTGATCGTGGTCTGCCGGCACGGTTACAGCTCGAGCCTGGCGGCGGCGAGTCTGCGCGCGGTGGGGCTGCACCGGGCCACCGACATGGTCGGCGGGGTGCAGGCGTGGCGGGAGGCCGGCCTTCCGATGTGGACCGGTCGCGCCGACGTACGCCGCTGACACCGTCCGGGAAGGAGAAGATCGAATGCATCAGCAGATCGCCACAGCGACAGCGGTGGGTGGCGCGCTGCTGCTGTTGGCCGCCGGCGTCGGGCATCTACGCCGGCGGGTGCATCTCGCGGCGGTACTGGCGGCGCAGCGCATGGTTCCGCGGTGGTCGTACCGGCCGTTGGCCGCGGTGGTCGCCGTCGTCGAGGTCGGCGCCGGTGCCGGTGCCGTCGCCGGGTGGCTGACGGCAAGTTGGCCGTTGATGATCCCGGCGTCGGCGGTGTACGCGGCATTCGGTGTCTACACCACGGTGCTGCGCATTCGGCGACCCGGAACGCCCTGTGGCTGCTTCGACGGCGACAGCGCCGTCTCCTGGAGCGTGGTGGTGCGGGCCTGGATGTTCTGTGGCGCTGTGATCGTGGCGGCGTCAGCGCCGGGTGCGGACGCCGCCGTGACGGATCGGATGGTCGTCGGATGCGCGGCGACACTGGTCGCCCTGATCAGCCGGCTCGCGCCTCAGCTCGTTGGTGTGGGCAGGCCGGTCCGGACCGGAGGCGCCGGCTCGCGCCGGTGAATCAGCGCCCCGGGGCCGTCGCGACAGCCACGTCCTTGATGAGGGCGAGCCGAGCGGTGGCGTCGGCGCCGGTCGCTGCCAGGTCCCAGCGGCGGCCCGTCGGGGTGTTCATCGTGAAATAGGTCGTCTGTGCGCTGTCGTCGACCGTCAGCAGAGCCTTTGCGCCGCCGAGGGAACCGAACCAGTCCTGAGGTTCGGGTTCCCCGGGCAGGCCAGGATGGTCCTGGGCGTCGACTACGACGGTGAGCCGGGTCTCGGCGTCCTGCTCGCCCGGCACCGAGAGCAGGGCCCGGTCGCCGGTGCTGGGCAGCGCGGCGGCCGGCGGCTGGTCAGCGGCTCCCGCCGTGTTCAGCAACTCGGCCTCGGCGGGAAGCCCGCGCACCACGGCCTCGCCGATCTGCACGCTGTCCGCCCGGATCCGCAGTGGCGCCAGTGCCGGCGTCGCCGGTGCGGATGAGATCGACAGTGCGGGACCGGCCGGCTGGAGATCTGCGGGTCCCGGACCGGAGGCGTTGAGCATGCTGATTCCCGTGGTGGCTCCCAGGGCTACCGCGCAGACGGCTGCCGCGGCGGTGCCGGCGGTCCGGCGCGACCGGCGCCGACGCGCTGTCGTGGTGAGCCGGTCGGCGTCGACCGGCAGGTCGTAGGGGCCGTCGCGGAACTCGGCGGCCAGCAGTTCTTCCAGCTTCTCCGTCATGGCGTCTCCTGAAGGTCCGCTGCCCGGTCGAGCGACCGCAGCTCATCGATCCGAAGGTCGCGGCGCAGACTCCGCAGAGCGCGATGCCGCAGGGAACGGATGGTGGCGGGCCGGCGGTGCAGCAGACCGGCGATCTCCTCGTCCTCGGCCTCATCGAGGAAACCGAGAACGAGAACCGTCCGTTGCAGGGGCGGCAGCGTGGCCAGTGCCCGGCGCAGTTCATCGCGATGTTCCACCCCGGCCAGGGCCCCGTCCGTGGCGGCCAGGGTTTCACTGACCGCCACGGACGGGCGCCGCCGACGCCACCAGCTGACATTCGTCCGGGCCATGATGGTCTTGACGTAGCCGACCGGGTTGCCGTCCCGCCTGATTCGCGACCATGCCCCCATGGTTTTCACCAGGGAGTCCTGCAGCAGGTCCTCGGCCGCGTGCCGATCGCCGGCGAGCACGTAGGCGTAGCGAGCCAGACCGGGCAGCGCCTGCCGCACGAACTCGTCGAACGTCGTGTCCGTCATGTCACCTCCGTTTTCCTCCAACTAGTACGCCGGAGCCGGAGCACCTGTTGCAGGCGCCGGAGGAAATTTCTCAGATCACCGCAGCGAAGATCCCCCCGGCGAACGCCAGGACCAGAATGGCCTTGATCCACCGCTCGTAGAGGGAGAACTCCAGGTCCCACGAGTTGTCGTCGCTGAACCGCAGGTTGGACGTCGTCATGAGGGAACGGCCCAGCCCGAAGCCCAGGCCCGCGACCAGTGCGGCGCCCGGTGACGCGAGCAGGGCGACGGCCGGCAGCAGAACGTACGGCAAGCCGCTGGTGACGTAGGTGCGCAGGCCGGTGCCCATCTCAAGGCCGAACTGCAACGGACCGAAGAACCGTCCATGACGGAACACCGTCACGGGCACCAGACGGGCATTCTGCGGCAGCCCGAACGACAGCAGCCCGAACTCCCGCACGGTGATGACGGCGAACCAGCACACCAGCAGCACGACCCACACGCCTGACGGTGCCGCCAGACGCAGAAGGGAGCCGACCACGAGGGCACCGAGCGCGGTGACCAGCGCACCGAGCACCTGCCCCAGACAGAAGGAGATTTGTGGATAACCTCGCCCGACCGGCGAGTTCAGCACGAAGGCCGAGTTGCGGCTTCAAGTGGAGCCGCTGACGGCGAAGCCGCCTGCCGCACCCGCGACCAGCCACCCGATGAGTGCGGCCACGGAAACGGCACCGATGTGCAGCAGAACGCCGCCGGTCGCCGCGGCACCGATCAGTGCCGCGGCGACAAGCGGGTGCCACAGCACGCGCCGTGGCGTAACGACCGTCATCAGGCCCGAGCGCGGCAGATCGTCAGGTACGTGCGCGTCGATCCGCCGCCGGACACGCGGGTGTTGCCGTCCGAGCAACGCCACACCTTGTTGCCGGTCTTCCACTTCCACGCGTTCTTGGTGGTGCTCGAACCGCACGCGGTGGAGATCGGCGTGTACGTGTAGAGGATCGGGGCGTCGCGCTCGGTGCCCTTCTTGTGCCACCCCGACGAGCAGTACATGCTGCCCATGAAGTCACCGCCGAAGCAGGCCGCCGGCTCGTTCACGTACGAGCCGCCGGTGTCCTTCTCCTCGCTGTAGCCGTCGGGGTAGGCATCCTTGCAGTCGGTCCGGTCCCAGCCCTTGAGCCCGTTGGGACCGTTCTCCGCCCGGGCCGCCCGCTGACCCGCCAGCGGCGACCAGCTCAGCGCGGTGGCGCCCAGGGTCAGGCTGGAGAGGGCGACACCGCGCAGGACCGTACGGCGCCGGCTGGATGCCTTGCCCAGTCCGGCCAGGGCCAGGGTCGGCTCGGTGACAGCCGAGGTCTCGGCGTCGGGGATCTGTTCCATGTCAAGCGGCATTGGCCCGCCCATTCTTCTCGGATTGACTCAACAGGCCCCACGACTGGAGGACCGGAGTGACGTCACGTTCGTTGGCCGGCAGGTGCAGGCGCCGTACCCGGCCCTGCCCGTCCACCTGCAACAGGATCGGCGTGCTCAGATGAGCGATCGCCGACCATGCGCGGTCGTCCCGTACGACCGGGAGACCACCGGTGAGTCCGTTCCACTGCTCCTCGGGCTCGAAGGTCAGCAGGACCGCCGCCGCACTGTCCGGCCCGGACATCACCGACCCGACTTGCTGAACCACGGCGATGCACAACGGGCAGCCACTGTCGACGGCCAGGACCAGACCGCCCCGGTCACCGGCCACGCTGGAGGGCAGCTCGATGTCGACCCGCTCACCCGTAGCCGCCGCGGCATCGATCTGAGCCCGCAGTATCCGGACCTCACGCAGCACCGCGCCGAGGCCGAGGAACAGAATGATCATCGCGGCCCAGGTCAGAAGCAACAGGGCCCACAACGGACTCACCGAGCTACCGTCCGGACCACTCGACGTTGATGCCGTCGAGCCAGCCGAGCAGTTCCGAGTCCGGCACGTCCTCCAGCGCATCCAGGTGAACCTCGGCCACGGCCTTGGAGAAGCCCATGGTGAAGGCGAAGTTCTCCACGCCGGTAGCCGTCGCCTCGACGCCCGGCAGACGGGACCGCCAGACCTCTCCGGACGCGGTCTTGGCGCCGCGTGCCTTCGGCAGCAGGTCACGACCCCGGTCGGGGGACGGGACGTTGACCGAACCCCGGTTCTCGATCGTGGCGAGCACATGCTCGCTCGCGACGCTCAGCAGCGTCGACTTCTTCGGGACGACGCGCATGCCCTCCGGCTGGTCGTCGATGTCGAGCACGGAGAACAGGCCGGTCAGATTGACGTCGGTGGGCGCCGGCCCGGAGAAGACCGTCATCAGCTCGTGGTGCTTGCCCAGCAGCGAAACGATGGTGGAGCCTCCGTCGTCGGCCTCCGAGATGACCACCTCCCGGCTGCCGACCACCAGCCGCTTCTTCACCGAAGCGGCCACGAAGTACGTGGTGGCGAACTCGTGGTTGCCCCGCGTGCCGATCTGGAAGCCGCGCCCGTAGTTGCCGCCGACGAACCGCACCCCGGCGATCCGATCCGCCAGACCGGACCCGTCGGCCCACTGCACACGGACCCAGGCGCCGCTCGGCGCTCGGGTGTCCAAAGTTGTTAACGCCATTAATAAACCCCCCGGTGTTTGATGGCACGGGGGCATGCCGAGCCAATGTGGAATCGACAAGCGGACCCCCCGTGGCTCCGCAGCCTGCCACACTTGATCAATGGCTCGCTACCCGGCGGTAGACGGAGGTGACTGTCTGGAGGAGGGCGGGTCATCAATGTGGAGCCGGTGCTGAGTGAAACGGCACACAGTGGCGAGGCCAGGATTGACGGGGATGCCGTGCCGTTCGCACACGAGTGAACAGGGTGAAACACGGGTGCCCACAGTCGCCATATCTGTGTTCGACATCGTCCTATTAGCCCCATTTTGGGCTATTATGGGCAGGGCGGTTGCGCACCTCGCGGCCCCGCGGCCCCTCCTGTGGCAGATGGCGGCCGCCTGCCGGCGCGAGGTCGAAGCGGGATCAGGTGCAATGTGTGGGGACTGAAGGTCGGCTGCGGCAATGGCGAATCTCAATGGATTAAACGAACTTGATCGCAATCTTGAGACCCGTTTGTCGAGGAGCTGACAAATGCTTTTAAAATTGTGCCACCGGAATCAAAACGGTCGATTCTCCGGCTCGTTCTCGGTGGTCGATTGGGAACTGAAACCGCTGGAAGTCCTGGCGGATCTGTTCGGCCTCACGACCGGTCACGCACCGGACCTTCTCCTGGACTGCGGAGTTGTCTGCGACCGGTGCCGTTCGCCTGGCGGAGGCGGTCTACCGCGTCCGAGAGCGCAACGGCGGCGATGTCGATGTCTTCGGGGGTGCTCCAGCGCCCGAGCGACAGACGCAGCGCCCCGAGCGCCAGTGCGGTGGGCACGCCCATGGCGGTCAGCACCGGGGACGGGGTGTGGGCGCCACTATGGCAGGCGGAACCGGTGGATGCGGCGATCTGCGGTGCGGCGCTGAGCACGTCATGACCGGCGACACCGGTGATGCTGATGTTGAGGGTGTTACCCAGCCGCCGGGTGACGGGCCCGTTGAGGTGGATCCGGTCAGGCAGCGCGCTGGTCAGTCTGTTGTGCAGATCGTCGCGCAACGCCGCCAGCTGTTGCGGCAGGCCGTCGCGCAGATCGTCGGCCGCGAGCTGGGCCGCGGCGCCGAGTGCGACGGCCAGCGCGACGTTCTCGGTGCCGGCTCGGAGGCCGTGTTCCTGGCCGCCGCCGTAGGCCACCGGCTCCAGCCGTACGCCGTCGCGTACGTACAGCGCGCCGATGCCCTTGGGGGCATACATCTTGTGTCCGACGACGGTAAGCAGGTCCACCCCCAATTCGTCGACGTCGAGGGCGATCTTTCCGGTGGCCTGTGCGGCATCGCAGTGCATCAGTGCCCCGCGTGCGTGGGCGATGGCGGCGAGTTCACCGAGCGGCTGCAGGGCGCCGGTCTCGTTGTTGGCGGCCATCACCGAGATCAGAACGGTGTCGTCGGTGATGGCTTCGGCGAGCGCCTCCGGGTCGAGGATGCCGTTGTCGTCGACCGGGAGCACCGTGACCCGGGCGCCGTGCAGCCGGTGCAGGGCCCGGCAGGTTTCCAGTACGGCCGGGTGCTCGGTGATCTGGGTGATCACGTGTGGCTGCCGACGACCGCAGGCCAGTACCGGACCGCGTAGGGCCAACAGGTCGGCTTCCGAGCCGGACGCGGTGAACACGATCTGCTGCGGATCGGCGCCGATGAGGTTCGCGACCTGCGCACGCGCCCGGGCAAGGGCGGCCCGCGGTGCGGCGCCGTAGGCGTGGCCGCTGGACGGGTTGCCGAACACGGAGGTCAGATGGGGCAGCATCGCCTCGGTGACGCGCGGGTCGATGGGGGTGGTGGCGTTGTAGTCCAGATAGACCGGCATGCCGGCAAGTCCGGGGTGCGCGGCACGGCTGTCGGTGGTGCTTCCCATCCTCGCTCCAACGGGATACTGGCGGTCATCCCGCGACTGCGCGCCGCCGTCAACCACGGATGCTGTCCGGGACGTGGTCGGAATCTGCAAACCGGACCCTAACCTGTTCAAGGGATTCCGGTGCTATTCACCGCAACGTGG
Organism: Actinoplanes hulinensis; assembly: GCF_019429605.1. Lineage (NCBI taxonomy): Bacteria > Bacillati > Actinomycetota > Actinomycetes > Micromonosporales > Micromonosporaceae > Actinoplanes > Actinoplanes hulinensis. The sequence goes on from NZ_JAHXZI010000025.1 coordinate 48,342, forward strand.
TGGGGGCCGCCCTCTATGCGGCTGTGGGCTTCAAGGGCACCGGCGATCGGGAGGACGAGGACATCGTCGTCGCCCCCCGGTCCCGGCGCCCGCATGTGATCTCCTACTTGGGCGCGGTCCCGATCGTCGAACCCGGCGCGTTCGGGATCCGATAGCGGCGCCCGTCCGGCAACGTCGCCCAGACCTCGATCTGCTCGGCGGTGACCGTTGAGGGCACCTCCACGACGGCCCCCTTGTCGGCCTGGCCCACCTTGTCGGTGTCGCTGCCGCTCGTCACGCTGATCTGCCGATCGGCGGGCGCCTGGACGAGAACGAACTTGCCGCCGTCCGCCTGCTGCCGTACGACGTAGAAGCCGAGGCCGGTAGGCCGGACCGCGACGCATACGTCGTCGCCTTGAGTGCATCCGTAGTCGTAGGACAGATAGTCCAGTGCCCGGACGAAGGGCACGGATCCGCTGGCGACGAAGATCTCGGCGGCCTTGCCGCCGGCTGCGGCCTCCTGCTCGTTGGGGGTTCGGCGCACGGCGACGAGGCGTTCCTCGCCGGCCTGCCCGACGGCGAGGATCTGGCTGCTGTCGATCTCCTCGCTGGAGGCGCCGCTGAGTTCGGCGGCCAGCGCGGCGGCAGCGCTGAGACCGGGGTCTGCTGGAAGCCCGTCCGATCCGGCGTTCACCTGTTGAAAGCCGATGAACCCGGCGGCTGCGACCACCGCGGCGGCTCCGGCGGCGCCGACGGCACGCCGGCGGCGATAGGTCTGGGCGTCCTTGACGACGCGCTGGGTGAAGCCGGGCGGAAGCTGACCGGTGCTGGCCGCCTGGTCGAGCAGGTCGTGCATGCCGGTGTCCGTCATTTGTTCTGGCCTTCCGCTCCCGATGCGACACAATCCTTCACCAGTTCTCGGAGGCGTTGCAGCCCTCGCGATGATTGGCTTTTCACGGATCCGACCGAGCAGTCCAGGGTCGTCGCCGTCTCCTGCTCGCTGTATCCGAGCCAATAGCGCAGGACAATCACCGCCCGCATGCGTGGTGGCAGTTCCCGTAATGCGTCGAGGAGCATGTTCCGGTTATCTGCATGGCTCATTTCGTCACGGGTGGACGCGGCGTCGGGAACCTCTGTCTGGCGACGTCGGACCCACGGTGACCTCTGGCGGCTGAGCAGTCGATTGAGCATCGCTCGGCGAACGTAGGCCTCGGGCTGTTGATCGCGTAGCTTCCGCCATCGCGGAAAGGAGCTCACGAGGCTGTCGTGCAGAAGGTCTTCGGCATCGCCGACGCTGCCGCAGAGCAACACTCCGAACCGGAGAAGCCGGGGGCCGCTGTGCTCCACGAATGCCGCGAAGTCATCTTTCATGTTTGCTCCATGTGTACTCAACGCCCTTGGCCCGGCAAAGGTTGAGCAAGCCGTCAGCCTATCTTCGGCAGGCCTTTCTATGCAGGTGGCGGGCCTGTCCCCACGGCATCTTCGGGTCGGAGGACACCGACGCCGATCAAAATGTGAGCCAAGTCACAAGGATAGTTAACAGTTCGCTTCGGGGTGCTCGGTGGATTGTTTTGTGCCGTTAAGCGCTTCTTTAGCGAGCGATTTGTGGGGCTATGAGGTTTTGAAGCCACCGCCCTTCCGGTAGACGCATCGATGGACCTGTCCGTGCAGGGGGCAGACGCCCGTGATCCGGGTGCCGCATGATCGCCTTCCTCGCTGACCGATGTCGATCAACGGTCGGCTCGGTCCGCATGAGCTTCTTCATTGGGGGATGTTGCATGGCAAGGACAAAGCAGACCCATCGCGCAATCGCGCCCAACGGCGATGCGGTGACGCTGTCCTGCGTCACCGAAACGATGCAGGACGATTGGTTCTGGCACGCCCGGATGACCAGCAAGACGCTCGCCATCGGTGTTTCGGTCGGCACGCACGAATACGCCGAATACGGCATTGCGCACAACGACTACACCGTCACGCAGACCGTGCAGTACCGGGGACGGCCACTGCTGGTCGCCGTGTCCCCGGATCGCCTTGGATGGCAGGTCGTCTGGAACGGCCCGTACCACAGCATGATCTTCGGCGGCGCGGGGTCCGCACCGGCCCTGCGCGCCATTGTCGAACTGCTCGACCAGATCACGCTCAAGGACAGCCCGGCCGGCCTGGAAATCAAGCCGCAGCCCGGCAGCGACATCGTCATGTGGAGCCTTTACGGCGTGAAGTTCACCGATTCAGGAATGGTGACGATCTATCCCCGCGACGATGCCGCCGCCCTGATCCCGAAGCAGGAGGGACTCGCCGTCGCCCAGGGCACGGTCTGGAAGAAGACCGTGGACGCCGCCGACGGCAAGGCCAGTCTCGGCAAGTACCTGCACGCCGGGACGGAGGCCGTCGCGATGATCAACGACGACCTCGGGCGCAACCCCGACGTCACCGCCGACGGGCAGGAGCAACTGCTGGCCACCCTCGACATCCGATGGAGCCGCTGAGTTGAACGCCGTCATCCTCGCAATGCTGATCATGTCGTGGGTGGCGATCGCGCTGCTCGTGCTCGGCTACGCGGGCCTGGTCGCCCAGATCAAGGATCTTCAGAGCCGGGCCGTCCCGGCCGCCCCCACGACCGTGTTCCCGGAGCTCGCCGCGACCGGGCCCGGCGCCTACACCGTGGCGCTGACCTTGAGCTCCACCTGCGGCACCTGTGACGAGGCCTTCGAGATCTGGCCGCAACTGGCCAGCGAGCTGGTCGCCGGAGGTCACCGCCCGGTCCTGATCAGCATCGACAACTCGCCCGTCTGGACCGAGCGGGGCGCGGAAAACCTGCTGCTGGCCAGCGACCTGTCGGCGCCCCTGCTGCTCTCGTACCAGCCGGCGCTCGTCAGATTCGACTCCACCGGCGCACTGTTCTCCGCCGACCCGCTCGGGTCCGCCGCCGGCCTGCGCGAAGCGGTTCACGAGTTGCTGGCCCCGTCCGTTCCCTCCGCTCGCTGAGTTCCTAAGGAGACACATCATGTCGACGTTGCTGGATCGAATCCCGGAGATCCGGATCGACCTGGAAGCCGGCGGTGAGGGCAGCAGTGCCCGGCCGATGGCCACCCGGCCCGCGACGACACCGGTGCCGGACCTCAAGATCACGGTTCGCGGAGTCGGTCGCCGGACCTTCCTGCGCGGAGCCGTCGCCGGTGGAGGCGCGCTCGCCCTGAGCATGCTCGGCTGGGTCGCCGAGCGAGTACCCGCCTTCGCCGCCAAGGGCGACCGCACCACACTGAGTCCCACCCACTGCATCAGCTACGACACGCCCGGAGGCGACATCCCCTGCTGGGGCCGTGACTACATCGGCTCCGGCTACTGCGGGTCCGACGGCCGCCACCGCACCGACACGGTGAACAGCGGCAGCTACTCGACCCTGTACAGCTGGGACCCCGCCTGCGCCGGATACGCCGGCTGGTTCTGGCGGACCAGCGCCGGAACCACGAACTGCTGGGACGGCCACTACTACACGCGCACCAACGCGACCGGAAAGCTGAACGGCCCCTACACCACCATCTGCAAGAAGAAGGTCAGTTGAGCACGTCACCAGACCTGCTGCGACCCGCCCTGGCCCGGCTGACCGCGTCCCCGGTCGCGGTGGCGGCAGGCGTCTCCCTCACCTGCGCGCTGCTGGCCGGCGCCGGACTGCTCACCGCCGGAGTCGCCGGACTGGTGGTGGCGGCCTGTGCCGTCGGCACAGCCGCGGGCTACTCGACCTCCGGCTCCGTTTGAAGCCACAACTCAGCAGCGCTGCTGACCTCGTCGGTCTGGCGAGGGACCCACAACGTCTCCTATTTCAACCGAGGACTGGCCCTCGGAGGCACAGCGACCGGGACACTGCTTCTCCTGCCGGCCGCCGTGCTGCAACTCCTTCCACCCACAGCACGAGTCGTCGCGCTGTGCACCGTGGTGTTGCTGGCGATCGGATGCGACACGAAGGTCGTACCGTTCCGCCTGCCGCAGAACGGCCGACAGGTACCCAGCGACATCATCGTCCGGCAGGACGGGACCGGAGCACTCCAGTTCGGTTTCGAGATGGGCACCGGCCTGCGTACGTTCGTGCCGACCCATCTGCCGTACGTGCTGGTCGCCGTGGCGTTGTTCGCCGCACCCTGGTGGGCGGCGCCGGTGCTGGGTGCCAGTTTCGGGCTGGGCCGCACGTTCATGGTGCACTCCGCGGTCCGCTCGGGTAACGCCACCGCATGGGACCGCCGGTTCGCCACGAACCGGACGGTGATCGTGGCCGCATGCTGGGCCGCCACCGCAATGGGCCTGACCGTCCTCATCTGGGGTCTGCTGCGTCAGAACGGGTGACGGCCTGGGGTCGGCGGGCGTGGCGACATGCTGCGCCCGCCGCCCGAAGCACTATGTGCCACAGAGATGGTGATCGCGGCGGGCCGGGGCGAATCGCCGAGACGCAGGCCGAGCGGCAACTCGCCCAGGAACGGCTGAAGCTGAAAGAGATGGAAGCCACTGACCGCAGCAGCTATCAGTTCACCGTCGAAGAGGTCACCGCGGTGCTCCTACACGAGGAACCCGTCCGGGAGAACTTCTCCCGGACGGGTTCCTCGCTTCGTGGGTTCCAGTGGCTGCGCTCCTGTCCACCAGGCAGCGCGCATGCTCGGAGTCGACAAGGATCTCAACAGCGATCCCATGAGGGTCACTGACGACGAGTCTGCCGGCGCGGAGATCGCTGATGGGTGGGCGCTTCACTGCCTGGCCGGGCAGCGGTCGTGCCACCAGTAGATAAGTAGCCGAGAAGAGTGCACTTGATCATTGGTTCTTGCTCCACGGCCAAGGGGACTTCAAGGTGCCGTGACCCTGGTCCGACGCGAGCGATTCTCTGCGAGCCCGGAACAGCGTTCGCTCGCCCTCGTTGCGGGTCAGTTCCGCGGCTCGCTGGAACTCCACCTGGGCCTCCGCGATCCGCCCGACCTGTGCCAGTAGCTCCCCGCGGACGGCCGGCAGGTGCGGATACCCACGAAGTGCCCGTTCGGCGCCCAGCGCTTCCACGATCATCAGGCCGCGCATCGGGTCGCCGGCCTTGCTGACCGCGACCGCTTGGTTGAGCCGCACCACCGGTGAGGGCTGCAGGTAGGCGAGGACCTCGTACAGGGCTGCGATCCGTTTCCAATCGGTGTCGGCGGCGGTGTGCGACCGGGCGTGGCAGGCGGCGATGGCGGCTTGCACGGTGTACGGGCCACCGCCGAGTGACTCGGCCCGTTCCAGGGCAGCTAGCCCGCGTCGGATCAGCAGTCGGTCCCAGCGGCGCCGGTCCTGATCCTCGAGCAGGACCGGGCGGCCTTCTTGGTCCGTGCGGGCGGGTAGCCGCGACGCCTGCAGCTCCATCAGGGCGACGAGCCCGTGGACCTCAGGTTCGTCCGGAAGTAGTCCGGCCAGCACGCGCCCGAGACGCATCGCCTCCCGGCAAAGCGCTGGTTGTGTCCAATCGGCTCCGCTGGTCGCGGCGTAGCCCTCGTTGAAGATGAGATAGACGACGCTGAGGACCGTGTTCACCCGGTCCATGGTCTCGGCCGGCGTCGGCATGGTGAATCGGACGCCCGCCGCCGCGAGCGTGCGTTTGGCACGCACGATGCGCTGAGCGGCGGTGGCCTCCGGGATAAGGAAGGCTCGCGCGATCTCCGTCGTACTCAGCCCTCCCAACAGGCGCAGGGTGAGAGCAACGCGTGCCTCGCTGGACAAAACCGGGTGTGCCGCGGTGAAGATGAGGCGGAGCAGGTCGTCGCCGATGTGGTCGTCGAGGCGGTCAAGGAGCTCGTCCTCGCTGTCACGCTGCTGCAGAACGGCGTCAGTGCCCAGGACGGCGAGCTTCTCGGCGTACCGCTGGCGGCGCCGCACCGCATCGATGGCCCGGTGCTTCGCGGTGGCCCTCAGCCATGGACCCGGATCGGCGGGGATACCGTCACGGGGCCACTGCTCGAGCGCGATCACGAGGGTGTCCTGGGCGAGTTCCTCGGCGAGACCGACGTCGCCGACGAGCCGGGCGAGGCTCGCGACGAGCCTCGCCGACTCGATCCGCCACACCGCTTCGAGCACGCGGCGCGCTGCCGCGGGATCGGTGTACATGGGTTGTGGTCTTCCGCGGTCGTCACGCTGGGGCGGGGAAGTCCTCCGGGCCGAAGAACTTCAGGACGTCGACCTCGCCTTCCCATTGCGGCCACAGGTCGCGGTGCGCCTTGAGGAAGCGTGCGGCCCACTCGACCGCTTCCTCCTTCGACTGCACGTCGTAGATTGCGTAGCTGATGATCTCCTTCGACTCGGTGAACGGCCCGTCGAGCGTCGTGAGCTCGCCCCCGGCCAGACTGAGCCGGGCGCCGCTCGCGCTCGGGGCCAGGCCCGCGGTGTCCAGCAGGGCGCCGGCCTGGGTGCCCTCCTGCCCCAGAGCCATGATTGCCTCCATCAGCCCAGGCGGCGGAGGTGTGGTGGAGTGCGTCCCGCGGAGCAACGTGAGGTATCGCATGTCATCTCTCCTGTCAGAACGAATGGCGGTAGTGGGCGAAGATCGTCGACAGCCAGGCGGAGGCCACGATCACGGCGCCGGTGAAGGCGAACAACGCCCAGGACGCCCCACCCGTGGCGGCCATCGCGATGAACAGAACCAGGAACAGGGTGCCGGTGACGTGGGAGAAAATCGCCATCTGCGGATGATTCTCCCGGCGCAGGCGGCGGCCGAGGAGATGGCACACCCCAAACAAGGCAAGGAAGCCGATCCCGCCAACGACGAAGTGCAGGATTCCGTGCCAGCTCATCGGTGTCACCTCCGGAGTACCGGCCGGAAAGCCGCGGCCCGGATCCGCACGGAAGAGTCCGGCACCTACCATGCCCGCGCCGTACAGCGCCAGCAGCCCAGCCGCCATCCGATCCCGGAGCACCTGCGACAGGCCGGCCGCGCCCGCGACGACGAGTGCGCCGGACACCACCAGGTTCACACTATGAACCCAACCGAAAGGCCCGTTGGCCAACATGCTCCACGCGTGTCGGGCGGGATCGAAGCCGTCTCTGCCCCCGGCCTCGATCAAGGAGACCACGACGTACAGCGGTCCCGCGACCAAACCCGCGAACAGCAAGTTCCGTCGTCTTCCAGGAACGGTCCCGCCATCCGGGGCGGTGACGGGTGTATGCGCGCTCGACAGCATGCTGGTCTCCTCTCAAGGACGGGCCGCTTGCCGGCCTCCGACCTGTAACTCGAACGGCAGGACCCAGCTTCGACACGCTGTCCGAAAATCTTTGAGGCACTTCGCCGCGTGCCGTTCGTTCAGTAGCCCATCAGTACGATTAATCCCGGGTTTCGGGTCACCGACACCGGCTCCGACGATCACCTCCGTTCATGACGCGGGACACATGTGACCGCTGATGGCCATGCCGGACTTGTCCGCCTAAACTGCCCAGCCCCGGCCCAGGCGAGGAGTGGTCCAACAGCATGAGGCGGGGATTACCGCCTTGGTAGGTGCCTCGATCAGCGTTGCCGCGCCCATGCGGCGTACTGATGTGTTGCTGTCCGCGCGCCGACCCGGCATGCGCGACTCCCGAGAGGCGCGCGGTTATCGAGGTGCCTGAGTCGGTTGGACGGTGCAGGTGGATGTCAGCTCTGTCCAGCACGCCGCCGGCGCCCGTTGGTTGCTGGCCCGCGTTGATCGGTTGAGACGGTGTGCGGGCGGCATGGCGGGTGCGCCGTGGCGGGTCGACACCCAGCGCATTCCTGAAGCTGGGCGCATATCCGGTTCATCGGGCCGAGTCTTGACGTTGGAAACGGACGATCACATCTGGATACGCGGCGCTCCCGTTCATGTCCAGCGTCCGAACGGCGGCCCGCCCCATGTGCCATCAAGGAGAAGATGTCGGGCTTTGCCGGTAGCCGGTGGAATGAGCCCGACCGCGCGAGCGTCCACGCGTGCCGCGATCCGCGCAGCTCAGCCGACGAGGCGGGAACGCGGACGGGCGCTTGCCCCGCCCCCGGAAAGCGGCAAGCTGAGGGCCGTGTCAATGCTGTACATTCCCCGTGTCTCGTCGTCTAGAGGCCTAGGATCCCGCGCGCCCTTTGGGGACGCGGAGGCGCGGGTTCAAATCCCGTCGAGGCACTTGGCCGACGCCGTAGACGGCGTCGGCCAGCACACTCATGCCGTAAGTCGCTCACTGCCGAGCCTGTCAGATGTTGGTGGTCAGGCTCAGTGGGAGTGGGACGACCCGGCAGCGTTGCGCGAGCGGGATTTGGGACAGTACGTCGGCGATGAGGTCGGCCATGCGGGCGGCGGATGGCCCGTAGAGGTACAGGGCGGTCTCTCGAGGGCCTTGCCAGTAGGACTGCATGCGGCCGTGCGCGCCGAGGGCGTCGAGGAGCGCGGTGATCAGGTCGTTGATGTCGCTGGTCGCGTATACCTCGTCTGGCAGATCGGTGCCGTTGAGGTGGACGGCCAAGCCTTCGGTGACCCCGAACGTCACCGGTTCCTGTTTGTCGAGCCGTGCCGTCGATCCTTTCGGCGCTCCGGCCTTTTCGAGGGCAGCCGTCACGAGGTGCCTCGTGAGTGCGCTCGGAGCAGATCACCCCATCGGTATCCGCGGTCCGAGTGATGGGCGAGTCCGCCCAGGTCAGCGGGGGGAACGGCGTTTTCCAGGGTTGGGCCGTGAAGATCAATTAGAACGAAGGTCAGGTGGAAGCTTGTGACGGCTCGCCGCCCGCGGCAGCCGCGCTGCCGGAGGCTCATGTCGGGCCTGGCTGCTCCGCGGAGAAGGGTTCGGGGCGTTGCTCGATGCGGGTGACCCCGATCGATCTCAGCGCGTCCACTGCCGCGGAGCGGACGGCCAGCCCGTCGGGTAGCGGGGTGTGCACGTGAACCGTGTTCTGCCTGCTCATTGGCTCAACATCGAACACCACGTCGGTGCGGTCCCCGAGCGTGTGTCGGAGCCGTTCGACGAAGTCTCGGAAGTGTCCGGGAGCCACCAGGTCGGTGCACACGACGGTGGTGACCGTCCGTTCGAGCGGCGGGTGGGGCAGGGTCGTCCAGATCCGGGCCTGGTACCAGTCCGGCCTGGCGTTCGCGTGCCGCAGCAGAGCCAGGCAGAACCAGCCGACGGCGGCGACGGCGAGGAGGGCGACGGCGACCGTGGCCGGTGTTCCTATCCTTTGCCAGGGCTTCAAGACGACGAAGAACGGCGCCACCATCACCGTTAGGAGGGTGAGGAACACGGTGCGCGCGATGCGGCGGTTCGTGGCAGGCCCTGGATTCTCCGACCCGTCGGTCTCGGCACCGTCCACAGTCGATCTCCTTCCGCGGCCCCACTCGGCAGGAGCCTAGTTGTAGCAGGCCCATTGTGTCTCGGTTGCGGTCGGGGCCCGGGAACGCCAAAGCTACGGCTAGGCCCGAGTGCGCAGCCACGGCTCGCGCCTTCAACCCGTTCCGCTACCTTGGAAGTGGAACAGGGCTCGGCGGCGGCCGCGCGGGTCGGCTCCACCATGCGCGGCGCAAGGTCGATGCCGGTGAACCCGACCCGGCGGCCCGGTGGCAGCGGCGGCCGGAAAGAGCACGGTGCCGCGCCCGCAGCCGACGTCGAGCACCCGTTCGCCGGGCGCGATGGCCGCCGCCTCGGCCAGGGCCGCGCCGAACGGGCTGAAGAAGTCGACGCCGACGCTGTCGTAGTCGTCGGCCGCCTCGTTGAAGATTTCGATCTGCCGCTGCATACGCCGAGAATGCCCGCGCCGGCCTGATCGGAGGAAGCCGATCTACGGCGGACAAAATCGGTACGCGAGCCGCCGTGGTCGATCATGTCGGGGTGTCCGGTGCCGGCCTCGGTCGGCTTGTCGGTCAGCTCGACCCGGGTGACGTCGTCGGTCAGGAACTCGGCGCCGAACCGCTCCGCCTGGGCGCGCATGTTGTCCATCAGCGCCGGGCCCATGATCCCGTCCCGGTTACCCGGGAAAGTTCTCCACCTCGGTGGTGGTCATCAGGGCGCCGACGACGAGTGATCGAGTCACCGCCGTCTCCTCGCGCTGCCGCGCACAGACCTGTACCCGAGCCCAAGGGCTCGGGTACAGGCAGCACCCGGCGCGTGCAGTGGGTCACGGCCGGCAGGCGCGAACGATCGCGGCGTGCATGCTTTCCGCGTACGCGCCGGTGAACTCGACGCTGACGTCGGTGAACCCGGCGGCGGTGAGGCCGGCGATGTACTCGCTACGGGAGAGCGCTCCGGCGATGCATGCGGACCAGTCGCCGATGACGCCGCGCTGCTGCGGGGTGAGGTGGTCCTCGGCGACGACGTCGGAGATGCCGATCCGGCCGCCGGGCCGCAGGACGCGGTGCATTTCGGCGAAGACGGCCGGCTTGTCGGCGGACAGGTTGATGACACAGTTGGAGATGATCACGTCGATCGAGGCGTCGGGCAGCGGGATGTCCTCGATGTGGCCCTTGTGGAACTCGACGTTGGTGGCGCCGGCCTCGGCGGCGTTGCGGCGGGCGAGTTCCAGCATCTCGTCGGTCATGTCCAGGCCGTGTGCGGTGCCGGTCGGGCCGACCCGGCGGGCGGAGAGCAGGACGTCGATGCCGCCGCCGGAGCCGAGGTCGAGGACGGTCTCGCCGGGGTTGAGGTCGGCGACCCGTAGCGGGTTGCCGCAGCCGAGGCTGGCGCGCAGGGCGGCTTCGGGCAGTTCGCCGCGTTCGTCGCCGTCGTAGAGTTCCTCGTTGCCGCACCGGTCGCCTTCGGCGGCGCGGGTGGCGGCGCTGGCGTAGCGGGCGCGGACCTGTTCACGGATCGACGCGCCGTCACCGCTGGTGCCGGTGGCGGTGCCGCAGCAGCCGCCGGCGGCCGGTTCGGTGCTTGCGGCGGGTCCGCAGCAGGTCGCGCCGGTGGTGACGGCTTCGGTCTTGGCGGCCGGGTCGCAGCAGGCTTCGGCCTGCTCGGCTGCCGCGGTGGTCCCGCAGCAGGGGTTGGTACTGGTGGAGATGGTGATGGGTTCGGTCATGGCGAACACCCCTCCTGATTTCGATGGCTGTCGAATCCACCTTCAGCCTGCACCGCTGTTTAGATGATTGTCAAACTAGATAAGTGCCGAAATCAGATTTGCTGAGCGAGCCGGACCGCTGTGCGCGATGGCGCCGAGTCGCTGACCGAGACGGGCGCCGTCACGCTGGCGCAGAGGTTCAAGGCGCTCGGCGGCCCGGCCCGTACGCCGCGATCGACTATTTCCTCGCTGGCAAGCGGCAAGATCGCTACTGAACCCCCGGGGGGTCCGAACGCCGCCCGGATCTTGGCTGCCGACGGCGGTGTCTTCGTCGCCGGTTCGCTGATCTGGCGCATGGTCGTGGACGGTTTCCGCCCCGATCGGTGGGATCTGTTCGGTGCCGAAATCTGGCCGCTCAACGTCGGTGTGATCATGTGAGTGCCTCGCGTGGCCGTCCGCTCTTGATGCCGATCGGCCTGGTTTTCAGCAGGCGGCAGAGTCGATGGTGAGCAGGGTGGCGAGCTGCCGCATGATGCCGGGCCGGGAGCGGTAGTACACCCAGCTGCCGCGGCGTTCCGCGTCGACCAGGCCGGCCTCGCGCAGCGTCTTCAGGTGGTGCGAGATGGTCGGCCCGGACAGCTCGAACGCCGGGGTCAGGTCGCACACGCACACCTCGCCACCCGGTGCGGACGCGATCATCGACATCAGCTGGAGGCGGACCGGGTCGCCGAGCGCCTTGAAGGCCGGTGCCAGGGCCGCGGCGGTCTCCGCCGGGATGCGGCTCTGTGCCAGGGGCGGGCAGCACGGCTCGTCCGCGGTGACATCGATGAGCGTGAGCGACACGGCTGGTTTCGACATACGTCTAGGTTGACAGCTGTCTAAGCCGTGTGCAAATCTCTGTTTCGAGAAACATCGAATTCGACAGGTGTCGAGACGAGTTGTGAGGGGTTCATCATGTTCCGTTTCACCCGCCGTACCCGCGTCGCCGAAGGCGTCCGCTTCTGCGACAGCTGCGCCGAGGTCACCACCGCCGACCAGCGCGCCGCACAGCACTACGCACGCGCCCGTGCCCACTGGCCGGCGTTCGGCCTGCCCCGCTGACCCGCCCGAACACGCCACCGACTGCTGACCGACTCAGGAGCTCTCTCATGAACAGCCACTTCCCGGAACTGCCCGTCGTGGTCATCGGCGCCGGGCCCGTCGGCCTCGCCGCCGCCGCGAATCTCGCCGAGCGCGGCCTGCCGTTCCTCGTCCTGGAAGCCGGGGACGGTCCGGCCGCCGCCGTCCGCGACTGGGGCCACGTGCGGCTGTTCTCGCCGTGGCGGTACAACATCGACCCGGCCGCCGCGCGCCTGCTCGACGACTCCGGCTGGGTCCGCCCCGACGACGACAAGCTGCCCACCGGCGCCCAGCTCGCCGCCGACTACCTCCAGCCCTTCGCCGACCTGCCCGCCGTCAAGCCGCACGTCCGCTACCGGGCACGCGTCGTCGCGGTGACCCGGCTCGGCCTCGACCGGGTCCGTACCCTCGGCCGCGAGCGGGCCCCCTACCTGGTACGCCTCGACGACGGCGACGACATCCTGGCCCAAGCGGTCATCGACGCCTCCGGCACGTGGACCGTACCCAACGTCCTCGGCGCCTCCGGCATCCCCGCGCACGGCGAGAACCGTGCTTCGGCGTACGTCGACAGCGCTCTCCCGGACGTCCTGGGCCGCGACCGTGACCGATTCGCCGGAAAGCGCACCCTGGTCGTCGGCGCCGGGCACTCCGCCGCCAACACCCTGCTCGCCCTGGCCGACCTCGCCGCCCAAGCCCCCGGCACCACGGTCGGCTGGGCGATCCGCGCGACCAGCCCGGCACGCACCTACGGCGGCGAGTCCGCCGACGCCCTGCCCGCCCGCGGCGCGATCGGCTCCCGCCTGCGCGCACACGTCGACAACGGCACGATCACCCTGCACACCGGCTTCTCCGTGCAGAGCATCAACATCGCCGGCGACGAGGTGCACATCTCCGACGGGCAGCGCACTGTCACCGCGGACCGGATCGTGTCCGCGACCGGATTCCGCCCGGACCACACGATCACCGGCGAGCTGCGCCTCGACCTCGACCCGATCCTCGGCTCCACCCGGGCACTCGCCCCGCTGATCGACCCCAACGAGCACTCCTGCGGCACCGTCCCGCCGCACGGCATCGACGAACTCACCCACCCCGAGCCCGGCTACTTCGCCATCGGCGTCAAGAGCTACGGGAGGGCGCCGACGTTCCTGCTGGCCACCGGCTACGAGCAGGCCCGCTCGGTGGTCGCCGCCCTCGCAGGCGACTGGGAAGCGGCCCGGGACGTGCAACTGGACCTGCCGGAGACCGGCGTCTGCAACAGCGACCCGATCTACGAAGACGACACCACCTCCGCCGGCGGCGGATGCTGCGGCACGTCCACCCCGGCGGCCGAACCGGCCGGCCGCGGGCTCGCCACCGGCATCGCCGGGGGACTGCTCACCGCCCCACTGAACCTCATCACCCTGGACGACAAGCCCGCCGAGGGACGATCCGGCTCCTGCTGCTGAACGGCATGACAACCACGAACCCGCCGGCCGCCGGCCGCGGCCGGCGGGTGTTCCACGGCTGGTGGATCGTCGTCACCTTCGCCGTCACGCAGACCATCGGATACGGCAGCCTCTACTACGCCTTCGCCGTCCTGCTCCACCCGATCTCCGCTGACCTGCACACCTCCCCGGCCGTAGTGACCGGAGTGTTCACCACGGCGATCCTCGCCCAGGCCGCGGCCGCGGTTCCCGTCGGCAGGTGGCTCGACCACCACGGCGGCCGCGCCCTCATGACCGCCGGCGCGATCCTCGGCGCCGGCATGCTCGTCGCCTGGGCACAGGCCCGAACCGTGTGGCAGCTATACCTGATCTTCGCCGGGCTCGGCGTCGCGAAGGCGATGGCACTCTACGAGGCCGCCACGCCGGTGCTGGTGTCCTGGTTCGACGCGACCCGCAGGCCGAGAGCGATCCTCGGGATGATCGTCGTGGCCGGGTTCGCGAGCACTATCTTCATGCCGCTCACCGGCTGGCTCAACGACCGGCACGGCTGGCGTGCCACACTGCTGATGCTCGCCGCCCTCTACGCGAGCATTGCCGTCCCGCTGCATGTGCTCGTCGTCCGCCGCGCACCGTCGGCCCTACACGTATCGCGGCACCATGGCTCCGTACACCGCCGGACCCTTATCCGGGCCGCGGTCCGCGACAGGCGGTTCTGGTGGCTGGCCGCCGCGTTCGTCGCCCATGCCGCCGCGATGACCACCATGACCGTCCACCTCGTCGGCTACCTCACCAGTCGAGGCCACCCACCGACCTTCGCCGCGAGCGTCGCCGGGCTGCTCGGTGTCCTGTCGGTCACCGGCCGGCTCCTGCTCACCGCCGCCGGACGCCGTATCCGGCTGCACCGGATCGTCGCCGTCGTCTTCGCCCTGCAAGCCGCCGCCGCGTTCACGCTGCCCGCGATCGCCGGCACCCGGCTCGGGGCGATTCTCGGGGTGACCGCCTTCGGGCTGGGCTTCGGCATCGCCAGCCTCGCCACCCCGCAACTGCTGGCCGACCGGTACGGCACCGGCGCGTACGCCAGCATCGCCGGCACCCTCGCCGCGTTCGTCACCCTCGCCAAGGCCGGCGCGCCACTGGCCGCCGCCGGGCTGCTCACACTGACGGGCGACTATCTGGCCGTGCTGTCCGCCATCGGAACCGCCGGCCTGATCGCCGTCGGCGGCATCCTGGCCCGCGCGGGCACGCCGCGGCCCGTGCCGCCGGTCGCTGACTCGACGGCTACCGCACCGCGACGGGCTTCGACCGGGCCAGGGCCAACGCCACCGGGACACACATTCCATACATGAGCAGGCCGTACGTCAGGACGGTGAGCGCGACGGTCGGGGAGGCTACGGCCGCGAAGAACAGACCGAGCGTCAAGTTGCGTACCCCGGTCGTCATCGCGACCGCCCGTCGCTGCGGCACCGACCCCAGCCACGGCAGCAGCACCGGCGTCACACTGACAGCGACCAGCACCGCGATCACCACGACACCCGCCCCGCCGACCTGCGGCAGCCGGCCCACACCGGTGATCAGAAAATACAGGACCAGACCGGCCAGCAGTACGTCGGCCGCGCGCCGTGCCACCGGATGGACCCACTCCGCGATCCGTGGCCGTGACCGGCGCAGCCACATACCCACCGCCAGCGGCACCACCTGACCGAGCAGCCCACCAGCCACCACCAGCAGACCCGCGTCACCCGCCGGAACCACATTCTGACCCGCGGCCGCCGCCCACACCGGCACCGCCAGCAGTCCCAGTGGCCCCAGCAGGACTTGCAGGCCGGTGCTGACCGCCAGGTCGCCGCGCGCGTGCAGCGTCAGCAGCGCGCCGGTGCCGCCGCCCGGAGCCGCAGCGGCCAGCACCACCCCGAGCGACACCTCCGGAGCCAACCCCGTTGCGCCGACCAGGCCGACCGCCAACCCTGGCAGGACGATCGTGTTGGTCGCGACCGTGAGCATCACCAGCCCACGCCGCCGCGCGAGGGCGCGGAATTCGTCGATGGTTGCTGTCGTGCCGACGGCCAGCATCGACGCGACCAGCAGGGCCGCGACCGCCGCCGTGCTCACCGAGCCGCCGCGGCATGACGGCCCACACGGCGCAGCACCCGATCCAGCACGAACTCGGCGTCCCGGCCGACGCCGCGCAGCGTGGCCGAGGCGAAACTGCGCTGTCGCTCCAGCCCCACGAAACCCAACCCGGGCAGCACTGTCGACATCTCGCCATCATGCAGCGGGACGCCCGCCTCGTCGACGGCGCCGGTTCCAGCCAGGTACGGCAGATCCGGCCGGTAGCCGGTGGCCAGAACCACCACGTCCACCTGCTCGGTCGTACCGTCGCTCCACACCACCCGGCCGCCGTCGAACCTCTGCGGGAGCGGGCGATGATCCGGCCGGCCATCGCTGATGGCGGCCCGGTACCGGCCGTCGTCGATCACCGGAACCGTCCCCGACACCAGCCTCGGCCCCCACCGCGAGGCGTCGAGTCCGGTGCGGGCCAGCCACCAGTGGAAGTCACGACCGAGGATCCGCTGCCGCTGGAACCGCAACGGCCCGCGCGTCGTGATGCTCACCGTCGCCACGCGGGCGAGTTCGGCAGCGATCTGCACCGCCGAGTTCCCGCCGCCGACCACCACCACCCGCGAGCCGGCCAGCCCGTCGGCATTGCGGTACTCGGCGGCGTGCAGCACCCGGCCGGTGAACGACTCCAGGCCCGGCAGCGCCGGCCGGAACGGCGTGCCGAACCCACCGGTCGCCGCGACCACCGAAGGCGCCCGCACGACTCCACCGTCCGTCGTCGAGACCACGAACCCGCCGTCCGCGAACGTGACCTGCTGGACACGGGCGCCGAAACGGACATCGGCGTCGAGGGCCGCGGTGTATGCGGCGAGGTAGTCGACGACCTCGTCACGCACCGGGTAACGATCCGGATCACCCGGGAACGGCCTGCCCGGCAGTGCCGAGAACCGGGCCGGAGAGAACAGGGTCAGGCTGTCGTAGTAGGCCGGCCACGACCCACCCGGCCCAGCGGACGCGTCCAACACCAGCGGGCGAAGCCCGCCTCGAGCGGCGACGTGGGCGGTGGCGAGACCGGACTGGCCGCCACCGATGACGACAAGGTCTACGGAAGTCATACCCAGCAATGTATCGTCACATCGGGAAATGACGAAATGAATGTTCGAGGGGACACTGGAAACCGATGACCACACCCACACCGCTCGACGGCCCCACCCAGGACTTCCTCAAAGCCCTCGCCAGCGAAACCCGCCAGCAGATCCTCATGCTGTTCATCGGCGGCAAGGAACTCACCGTCGGCGAGATCGCCACCACCTGCGGCCTCGGCCAGTCCACCGCCAGCGAACAACTCGCCATCCTGCGCCGCGGCGGCCTACTCACCTCCACCCGCCACGGCAAACTCGTGCGCTACCGCGCCGACCCCACCGCCATCGACGCCCGCATCACCGACCTCCAGGGATACCTCGCCTGCTGCTGCCCGCCCTCACCGGCCGACGCCACCACACCTTGAGCCCTACCCTGTGAGGGGATGCGCTCAGGTCGCCCGCCCATCGAGAGGTGACGTTCTCACCGCGCCATCCGGAGCGCAGGATGAATTCAGGTTGTATCCCGATTGGACAATCCCCGTAGAGCCGCAGTTTCGAAGGGCGAGACAAACGGAGATCCGGTCAACGTCGAATGCAATTCTTATGATTCAGCAGTCGGCGGAATCCGAATCTCGTGAACCAATCTGACGGTGACTCGTACGAGACGCCGTGCATCTTGGCCCTGGACTCGACTCCTGCTGAAGCGTTGGTACTGCCAGCGGGATCGGTGCCCGTCACCTTTGAGGATGGTGCCTCGCCTGCTGTGAGCGTCGTAAGGGTGAATGGTTTCGATGCCTCTATGTCTCGCAGGGCTCTGCGGCTGCTATCGATAGATAAGGGCTCGTTCCTCTCCATCGAGGTGGTTCGCGATGCCAACGCCTTTGCCTTCTCCTTCGCCGCCAACGGTTGATGCTTTCGATGCATGGCTGCAGAGCGGCCCGTCCGTACCACGGGCCCGCGGCCGTACGTATGCCCCGAGTACCGGTGGCATTCCGTTCGCCTTCTACGGGCGAATCTCGACGAGTGAGTAATCAGGATCCGGTGTCGTCGCGGGCGTGGCAGCTCGAGTCGGCGCAGCGGTTGGTTGCCGGCCGGGGCCGGATCGTGGCGGAGTTCTTCGACCCGGGTGCCTCGCGAAGCCTGCCGTGGCGCAGACGTCCGCAGGCGGCCGCGTTGCTGGCCGCTGCCGCCGGCCCGGACCGTCTTTTCGATGCTGTGGTGGTCGGGGAGTTAGAGCGGGCCTTCGCTGGCGGTGAGGCGCAACGGGTGATCGAGACTCTGCAGGGCCTCGGTGTGCAGGTGTGGTTGCCGGAGGCGCGAGGACCGGTCGACCTCGACGATGCCGAGCATCGGGCGTTGTTGATGATGCTGGGCCATCAGTCGCAGCGGGAGGTGCTGCGCAGCCGGTTTCGGGTGCGGTCGGCGATGGCGGCGCAGGTGCGCGAGCAGGGCCGCCATCTCGGTGGCCGTCCGCCGTACGGCTACCAGCTCGTCTACGCCGGCCCGCACCCCAACAAGGTCCACGCGAGTTGGGGCCGCCGTCAGCATCGCCTGGAGCTGGATCCGGTGACGGCCACTCACGTGCGGTGGATCTTCGCGCGGCGGCTGGAGGGAATGAGCACGGCGGGGATCGCCCGGGTGCTGAACGAGCGGCGGATCCTGTCACCGGCCGCCTATGACCGAGTACGGAACCCGCACCGTGATGGTGCGGTGTGGACGTTGCGGACGGTGGCGGCGATCCTGGCGAACCCGCGGTACACCGGCCGTGAGGTATGGAACCGGCAGTTCACCGACCATCGTGAGGCGGTGCCGGGGGACAAGCGGACCAGTCTGGGTCCGGTGCGGGTGTGGAATCCGCGGGAGGACTGGGTGGTCTCCCCGGAGCGGATGCATCCGGCGCTGGTCAGTGACGAGGACTTCACCGCGGCGCAGGCGATCACCGCCCGCGCGATGCCCGAGGACGGGCAGGTTCATCGGTATGCGCTGACCGGGTTGCTGGTGTGTGGCTTGTGTGGGCGGCGGATGTCGAGTCACTGGCTCCGCCGAGCGACCTACCGGTGTCGGCACGGGCGAACCAGCGCTCACCTGGCCGGTAGCCGGCCGAAGGCGGTGTACTGGGCCGAAGCCCGCATCACCGAAGAGATCCTGGCGGCGAACCCCGACCTGGCGCATCTGGCAGGCGCTGAGGGCGTGGCGTCGTATCTCCGGTCACGTGGCGCGGTGATCGTGTGCACGGCCGGCAGCTTGACGGTTCAGGACGCGAGCGCGGTCGTGGTCCAGGAGGAACTCTTCGCAGAATCGGAGCCGTCCCCCGAGAAGAGTGACGAGCCGGAAGTCACCGTCGCCGGCAGCGAGCCAGTGGAGGAGCCGAAGCCGGAGGAAGAACAGAACCCCGAGAACACTGCTGGCGAGGAGACGTCCCGGACAGAGCAGCGATCGCCGCACCGCCGGCCGCCATCACGACGGGTGTGGGCGGTGAAGAAGGCCTGGACAGCACAAACCCCACCAGGCACCACGTAAAACGTGAATGACCTGCGTGGGGTTTATCGTGTCCGAGGACTATTCCCCTCGATTGCGGCATTCCTTACACATTCGGACATCGGGTCAACGAGTGCGCCTGAACACCGTGGTGCGGCATCTATGCCACCCCGGGTTCAGGTCTTTCGCCTGTTCAGTACAGGCGGACCGGTCAACCGCCGGGCTGGCGAAGCCGCGGGCTGTGCAGTTGTCGAAGCGATCGTCCTGCTACTGACTGTAGCCCCGCAGCCGTGGTTGCGCAGTCGCTCAGGCGGGTGTTCGCAGTGGTGAGAGGAGTTCCGTTGCCTGCGCTGGTGCCGCGGATGAACACCGAGGACCGCGAAGGCCATCGCCGGGAGTCGGTCCGGCGGGCGAGGGTGAGCCGCAAACCGCTGCCCCTTCCCGACGCGCCGGCGCCGCCGCGCCGGGATGTCGTCTTCGGCATGTGCACCGTGGACGGTAAAGGCCGTATCTCCGATACCCGGGCCATGGCGACGCTCGGCTGGGTAGCCGGTTTGAGGTGTCGTTCACGGTCGCGCACAAGGTGATCGTGATCAGTGCTGACGATGCGGGCGGGCAAGGGGTGTGTGGCCGGCATTGTCTGCGGCTGCCGTCGAGCATGCGCCGAGCGGTCGGAATCGGTGTCAACGAGCGGGTGCTGCTGGCCGCGATCCCAAATCCGGGCCTGCTGGTGGTGCACCCTCTGGTCCAGTTGGATCACTGGTCGATGCCGATACACACGGCAGTGCTGGGCGGTGACCGGTGACCACGAGCCGGGTCAAGCCCGAGGTCCTCGAGGCGGCGCGGACGCTGCTGGATCAGATGGGCATCACCCCACAGGATCTACTACAGACACCGGGCATCCGGCCGCAGGTGCCGACGTTCGGCGAGTACGTGCCGGTGGTCTTGGCCGCGATCGGCGCCGGTGCGGCCCGCACGTACGGCAACTATCTGCGCAAGGTGGTGGACCGGTGGGGTGATCGGCGTCTGGACGAGGTCACCCCGACGGAGGTGGAGACGTTGATGCGGCAGGTGCAGGCCGAAGCGGTGCAACGCCGCAACTTCCGGGGCGGCACCGGCTCGGGTGAGCATCTGATCACCGCGTTGCGGTGTGTGTATCGGCGGGCGGTCGCGGACCGGCTGATCGCCGACGCCGACGATCCGGCGAGGAAGGTCGCCAAACCACGCCGGCCTGCCTCCCAGCGCATCGCGATACCAGACGAGCGCCTCGGCGAACTCGTGACCGCTGCGGCAACGCGGGGTCGGGATCCGGAACTGGACGCGTTGATCGTCCGGTTCCACATCGAGACCGCCTGCCGACGCGGCGGCCTGCTCCGCGTACGGCCGAAGGACCTGGACGTCCAGCAGTGCCTGGTCATGCTGCGGGAGAAGGGCGGCACGTTCCGCCGTCAGCCGGTATCACCGACGCTGATGTCGTTCCTGCTGCACCACGTCCACCAGCGCGGAGCACCGCCAGATGAGCAGCTGCTGCGGTATCTGACCGGCGGCCCGGTCGGGCGACGCCGCTACGACGGCCTGTTCATGCGGATCGGCCGCGAACTGCCCTGGGTGACCGCACAGGGCGTGTCCGCGCACTGGCTACGCCACACCACTCTGACCTGGGTCGAGCGGGTCTACGGCTACGGCGTCGCCCTGGCCTACGCCGGCCACGCCGAATCACCAAACGACACCGGCACCACCGCCCGCTACGTCAAAGCCACCCTGCAGGAAGTCGCCACCGCCCTGGCCGGCCTGACCGGCGAACCGCACCCGTTGGCGCTCAGCGAACAGATCGAGGAGTAGAGGTCCAGCCGGCACCGCGGTGGAGATCATCAGATTCCCAACCGGGTGCCCGCTGAACTGTCTGATTCAGACCACGATCCTGCCCGGTCGTGAATCGGCCCAGCAGCAAACGGCCAGGCCGACAGGCGGCCGATCTCCCGACTGCCATCGCGCGGCGCCGCTGCGCCTGGCCACGATGGCAATGTGCCGCTCGGAGCGCGTGCTATGGAACGTGACGATGCAATTGATCGATAGATCTCGAGGTTCTGTGCCTTGGTGCCTTCGAGCCCTTTACGTAGGTGATCTTGATTGTTTAAAGTCATCGATTGTTCGATCGTTGGGACTCTGCGGGGGAACGACAATGACTGCTGTCCATCTGCGGGTTTCGCAGCGTGTTGCCGTGCTTTGTGCTGCGACGATGGTGGCCGGTGGGCTACACGTTGTCGGGCTGCCAACACCAGCTTCGGCTGTGCCGCCGCCAGCGTGTGTTGCGGAGCAGGCTGACGCGACTGCTGCGAGCCGGATGGCGGTGATCTGCGGTCGCCCCGTGGAGATCCTCTCGGAGCGGACCGAGTACTCCCAGATCTTTGCCAACATGGACGGAACCCGGACTCTGGAGCAGAGTGTCGAGCCCCAGCGGGTGCGTCAGGGCGGCGGCTGGGTGCCGGTGGACACGACGCTGAAACGTACGGCCGACGGTGTGGTGCCGAAGGCTGCCTTGCTTCCGATGACGTTCTCCAACGGCGGCGACACCTTGGTGGGCCGGCTGGTCGACGGCGACCGTGAGTTCGCTCTGCGGTGGCCGAATGCGCTACCGAAGCCGAAGCTCAAGGGTGACACCGCCATCTATCCCAGCGTCTATCCAGGGGTCGACCTGCAGGTGACCGCATCGGCGACCGGGTTCTCCGAGGTGCTGGTGGTGCGAACCCGCAAGGCGGCGGCGAGTTCGAAGCTGGCGTCGTTGAAGTTCGGTCTGGAGACCAAGGGCATCGAGGTTCGCAAGAACGCGTCGGGTGGGTTGTCCGCGCACGATGCCTCGGGTTCGGAGGTTTTCTCCACGCCGGCGCCGTTGATGTGGGACTCGTCCAAGTCGATCGAAGAGTCGATGACGGTGCCGACGGCGGAGGACGAGGCCCCGCGCGACCTCGGCCCCTCGGGGGAGGATGTGCAGGGCGCCCGGTCCCGGCAGGCGGTGATACCGATCAGTGTTGGCGCCGAGTCCGTGACCATCACGCCAGACAAGGCGATGTTGTCCGATCCCCGCACCGAGTTCCCGGTCTACATCGACCCCGATGTGACCGGCTGGCTGTCGGGTGGGGCGTGGACGTCGGTGTGGAGCAAGTATCCGACGAAGTCGTTCTGGAAGAACACGACCGCGTTGACCGATGGCTCGATCACGGGATCCGCGGGCGTGGGGCGGACCGAGGACTGTGTCGGGTGCGCGGATCACATCATCCGATCGTTCTTCCGGCTGGACATGACGCGCGTCAAGGGTGAGATCAGCAGCGCCACGTTCTATATCCAGCAACGCTGGTCGTGGACGTGCAGCCCGGCCAGCTACGCCAAGGTCTGGCGGATGGGCAGCGACATCTCCTCGGCGACAACCTGGAACAACGCGCCGAAGAAGTGGGGTGAGTCCGCGCAGTCCGGGTCTAAGGCCAACCATAAGTACGGCGCGGTACACGGCTGCGACGGTGTTGGCGACATCGAGTTCAATGTCAAGGGCTTGGTCAGCAACGCGGACACCACCGTGACGCTGGGTATGAAGGCGATCGACGAGTCGACGAAGAACCAGTGGAAGCGATACAAGCCGTCGACGGCGCGGCTGTCGGTCACCTACAACGCGGCGCCGCTGCCGCTGGCGAACCAGCAGACTCACACCTCGAAGAAGTGCGCCACTGGCTCCAGCCGTTCCTATGTGACGACGACCACCGACGTCACGCTGTCGGGATATCAGGACGACCCTGACCCGGGGGATACGCACCTTACGACGTACTTCTACTATTGGCCGATCAGCCCACCGCAAACGGTCAGCTCCGTGTCGCAAAAGAGCAAAAAGGGCCTAGTGACGGGCACCTTGCCGATGCTTGTCGATGGTGCCACCTATGCGTGGAATGCGAAGACCATCGACCGTGACCCCAATGACAAATTGCGCATGGAGACCTGGTCGCAGAAGACCTGCGAGTTCACCGTCGATGCGACGCGGCCGCCAAAGCCCGGCCCGCTCAGTTCGCCCAACTACTCGGCAACCGATCCGAGCGGCGGGGTCGGCTATCCCGGTGCCTTCCAGATCGCTGCTCCAGTGATCACCGGCGTGTCTGAGGCGGTGGCTCTCAAACAGAAGCAGGACATTAAGGAGTACGCGTGGAGTTTTGATGGCGGCTCTCAGAAAGACGCCCCGACTGTGCCGGTGAACGTCGATTTCACCGGTTCGATCCCATCGTGGACCCCGAGGACCGACGGCATCAAAACCCTTTACGTTTGGGCGAAGGATCGTGCCGGCAACTTCTCGGCGGAGGCGGCGACCTACCGGTTCCAGGTGTTGAACGGCTCCGGTCCCGCCGCGGATTGGGATTTCGACGACGCCGGGAACACCATCACCGCGGATGACAAAGCTGAGCACAACAACACGTTGACCCTGACCGGAGGCACCCGGGTTCCCGGCCGGGGCAACGTCGGCAGCGCTCTGTCGCTCAACGGCACCTCCGCCCGGTCGGCTACCACCAGTGCGACGGTCACCTACCCGAACATCAGCGCTGGAACGTCGGTCCCGGTCCGCACCGACGCGAGTTTCACCGTGACTGCCCGGGTCAAACTCGCCACGACGACCGGGGTCACCGGGCAGCAGGTGGCGGTCGCCGCCAGTGGCAACCTGACATCGGCGTACACGCTCGGCTATGACGGGCCCGCCAACAAGTGGCGGTTCACCATGGCCGGCTCCGATGCGGCCAGCCCGGCGTTGCGCTCGGCAAATTCTGTTGCCGCGCCGACCGCGGGTAAGTGGACTCATCTAACAGGTGTCTACGACGCGACGACCAAGAAGCTGACCCTGTACGTCAACGGCGTTGCGCAGCCCAGCTCCGAACCACTGGTCGGCGGCTTCAACACGACCGGCCCGGTCACCATCGGCAAACGCAAGTGGAACGGCGCCGATGACGGATTCTTCAACGGCCTTCTCGACGATGTGCAGGTGTACCCCACTGTCGCCACGACCGAGGCGATCGAAAAGCAGGCCATGCCGCTGAAACCGGTGATCAGCTTTCCCGATGGGGCCAAGGTGACGGCCAACGGCACGTTGCGGGTCACCTTCGACGCCGGCGGTGACACCAACGTCACCAAATTCTGGTACAGCACCGTCAGCAGCAGTTCGGGGGATCCCGTCAACGCCACCACAGCCGGCGGCACCGCGACGGTGAGCATCCCCGCAGGATCCCTTCGTGGCCCTAGGCAGGTGTACGCCCTTGCGGAGGATTCCGTCCGCAAGGGCCCTGCGAACCAGGAGCAATTCGTGGTGATCGCGCCTGCCAGCCTGAACGGTAATGTCACCTACGACGGTGGGAAGGCCGTTGCGAACGCGGTGGTGGTGATGACACCGAGCATCGGTGGATCGTCGTACACCACGCAGACCGACGCCTACGGTTTCTACGACTTTCCGGATGTGGTGCCCGGCAACTACATCGTGAGAGCCACCGTTGACGGCCGTTGCGGCTCGGCGGGCAGTCAGCCGAAATCCGTCGACGAGACCGGCCCGGAGCTGCGGATCACCCTCTACCGGATCAAGGACGAGGCGAACTACCTCTGCACGGTGCGGACCGCGACGTTCGCCACCGGCAGCGCGGTGCTTCCGTTGACCGGCGACGACGCGTCTACCAAGGTGACCCTGCCGTTCGCGTTCCCGTTCTACGGCGGCGCCTTCCAGGATCTGTGCGTCGATACGAACGGTCTGATCGTCTTCAGTACGACGTGTACGTCCTTCCCGAACATCGGCAACCGGCAACTGGGATCGACCACCGATCCGAACGGCGGCCTGATCGCCCCGTTCTGGGACGACCTGGTGGTCGACGCGTCAGCGAACGTGCGGACAGCGGTCAGCGGCGCCGGTGCCACCCAGCAGGTGCTGATCGAGTGGAACAACGTGCACCGCAAGGGCGACACCGGCCAGCGGCTCAGCTTCTCGGTGACCCTGGGCGTGGACGGCGTGGTTACCACCAACTACTCGGGTCTGGACAACGCGGCCGAGCAGGGCGGCAACGCGCTGGTTGGTACCGAGTCGCCGACCGGTGACGTCGGGTTCTCCTACTCGGCCGGGGACCCGGTGCTGGCCAACGGAACGGCGGTCGTGTTCGCCGAGGAGAACGCGGCCCCGCTGGAGGTGCACAACCTGACCGGCAAGGTAACCAACGCCGCCGGTGCAGGAGTGGCAGGCGCGACCGTCAGCCTCGACCCGGGCGGGCTGACCGCGACCACCACCGCTGACGGCAGCTACGCCTTCTACGGGCTGATCGCCGACAGCTACACCGTCACCAGCAAGCAGGGCAGCCGCTGCGCGGCCAAGGCGGAAGCGGTCGTCGACCTGGCCGCCGACACCGTCCGGAACCTGCAGTACGGCCCGGACTACGGGCTGATGGGTTACGCCTGCACCGTCGGCGCCTCCGGCTACGCCGCTGCCGACACCAATACGTGGCTGACCGGAGACGACGCCGAAACGACCGTGTACCTGCCGTTCTCGATGCCGTTCTACGGCCGTTCCCACAACTACGCGACCGTCTCGACGAACGGATGGATCGGTATCGGCGGCGGCTACCTCACTCCGCTCTGGGGTGACCTGATCATCGACGATCAGGCCGGCGTGTACACCGCATCCCGGGGGACCGCACCGAACCGGTCCTTCGTGATCGAGTGGCGCAACGCCCAGTTGGGCGGCAGCAGCGACCGCACTAACTTCCAGGCGGTCCTGCACGAGGACGGCCGCATCGCCTACCACTACGGGGCGATGAGCACCGACGTGCAGAAGGGCAGCACGTCCACGGTCGGCATGGTGTCCATGTCCTTCCGGACCACGGCCTACTACTCCGACTGGGAACCGGCACTGACCGCCAACAG
The DNA here is from genome assembly GCF_019429605.1 of Actinoplanes hulinensis. NCBI lineage: Bacteria > Bacillati > Actinomycetota > Actinomycetes > Micromonosporales > Micromonosporaceae > Actinoplanes > Actinoplanes hulinensis. The sequence continues at coordinate 74,384 of NZ_JAHXZI010000025.1, forward strand.
TTCCATCACCTACACCCCGGCCGCGTCCGGTGTTATCGCCGGTGTGCTGACCGAGGCGGTCAGCACCGAACCGATCGCCGGCCGGACGATTACCCTCAACCCCGGCGGACAGACCACGACCACCGGTGCCGACGGCAGCTATCAGTTCACCAACATCGCACCCGGCGCCTACTACGTGCTCGCCTCCGCCACAGACGATCGCTGCCTCGGCCAGTACGCCACCGCTGAGATCTACAAGACCCGTGGCGACGCGAAGGCCGACCTGACGGTGAACAACGACGCCGACCCCTTCTACACCTGCACCGAAACCGCCCGGCCGTTTACCGCCGCCGACACCGTGCAGACGTCCTGGACCGGCGACGACGCCGCGTGGAAGACCACCGCCCCGTTCCCGATCAAGCTGTACGGCGAGTCCACCACCACGCCGTGGATCAGCAGCAACGGCTTGCTGACCTTCGGCCCCGAAGGCGCGACCAGCCCCGACCACACCGCCATCCCGGCCCCGGCCGAGGACGGCACCCCCAACACCGCCGCCTATCCGTTCTGGCATGACTGGGTCGTCGATTCCTCCGCAGCGATCGCTACCAAGACCAGCGGCACCGCCCCGAACCGGCAGTGGATCGTCGAATGGCGCAACGTCGCTTCGTACGGCAACGGCGAGGTCCGCGCCTCCTTCGAGATCATCTTCGGGGAGGACGGGACCGTCGCCTACGCCTACGACGGCATCGACGACAACCCGATCGAACGCGGCGCCGAAGCCACCGTCGGCGTCGAAGGCCCCGGCGGTGCCGCAGGCTTCCAATACCTGTACAGCGCCGACCTGCTCCACAGCGGCCTGGGCGTGACGTACACGCCCAAGGTTACGGAGACGGGCTACGTCAACGGCACGATCACCTGCGCTGGCCAGCCTGTCGGCGGTGCCGTCGTGTCGATCGCGGGACAGAGCCTGACTACCGAATCCGACGGCGGCTACTTCATCGGCGACATCCCGGCCAAGACCCAGACGCTGCTCGTCACCATCCCTGACGGCGACTGCGCCGGAACGGTGACGAGGACCGTCCTGATCGGGGAGCCGATGCAGCCCGTCGACGTGACCCTCCACGCCACTGCGCAGGGCACCGGTTACACGCTGACCGAGACCGACACCGCCTACACCGCGCTGGGCAGCGACACAACCCTGGCCGGCGCCGACGGCTACCACACCTGGACCACCGTCGAGCTGCCGTTCGCGATACACCTGTACGGCCAGGAACACCACAGCATGTCCGTGGGCACCGAAGGCACGCTCGACTTCGCCAACGCATCCCTGTTGCCGTTGCGCGGCGACTGGGAGGCTGACAGCCAGTCCAGCGTCCGTACCACCGTCCGGGGCACCGCCCCGAACCGGCAGTACGTGGTGGAGTGGCGGGACGTCAGGCTCCACACCGACACCGACACGCGTGTCACGTTCCAGGCCATCCTCGACGAGACCGGCGGATTTACCTACGTCTACCCCGGCACCGACAACTCGTACATCCGTAGCGGCGGCGTCTCCACCATCGGCCTGCGTGCCAAGGACGGACTCACCGCGCTGATCTACGCCGACCGGCTCCCCGCCCTGCGTCCCGGCGTCGCCCTTCGGATCGACCCCCCCACCGCCGCATGATCCGGCTCTTTGCTTCCTCGGAGCGTCAGATGAACTCATCCCCGCCCGCCGACCGCCGGCTGGTGTCCAAGCCGCGCATCACGATCGCTGCGAGCCTCGCGGTCACTCTGGTCCTCGGGCTGGGACACGCCCCGGCCATGGCCGCCGAGCCGACACCGTACAAACCGCAGGCGGCCACGCCGGTGCCGACGGTACCGGTGAAACCCGTCAAGATCACTCCGCCGGCGAAGCGCGCCGACCCGCCGCCGGCTTCGGCAAGGCCCGCACCCGTCTGGCCGAAGGCCGCTGGCGAGATCATCAGCGTGCCCGCGCCGGGCATCGCCGCCCGGCAGGCCGATACCCTTCCCGTACGCGTGGAACAGCCCGCGAAGAAGCAGAACGTGCCCTCGCAGGTTCAGCTCGAGGTCCTCGACCGCAAGGCCACCGAACAGGCGGGCGTCCGCGGGGTGCTGTTACGGCTCGGCCGCGCCGACGGGGTCACCACGGCCGGCACGACCAAGGTCACTCTCGACTACAAGGGTTTCGCCGCCGCCTACGGTGCCGACTGGTCGAGCCGGCTTCGCCTGAGGTCGCTACCAGCGTGTGCGCTGACCACCCCGAGCAAGCCCGGATGCGAAGGCACCCCGCTTACCACCGACAACGACGTCACAGCACAGACCCTGTCGGCAGAGGTCGCCGTATCCAGCGCGTCGACGCTGGTCGCCGCCACCGCGGCGACGTCCGGGCCGGCCGGTGACTTCGCGGCGACCAGTTTGAACGCGTCGTCGACCTGGTCGGCCGGCGGTAACTCCGGCAACTTCTCCTGGAACTATCCGATGGCCGTGCCGCCGTCACTAGGCGGGCCCGCACCCCAGCTGGCGCTGGCGTACTCGTCACAGTCGGTCGACGGCCGGCACGCCGCCTCGAACAACCAGCCCTCTCGGGTCGGTGAGGGATTCGACGAACCGTCGGGCGGCTTCATCGAACGCCGCTACAAGGGCTGCGCCGACGACATGAACAAGTCGGCGAACAACGACAAGAAGACCGGCGACCTCTGCTGGGAGACCGACAACGCCACCCTGTCACTGGCGGGCCACTCCGGTGAGCTCATCTTCAACACCAGCGAGAACCGCTGGCATCTGCGCGGCGACGATGCCAGCAGGATCGAACGCAAGACCGGCGCCACGAACGGTGACAACAACGGTGAATACTGGATCCTGACCACCAGCGACGGCACCCAGTACTGGTTCGGCATCAACCGGCTCCCCGGCTGGACCAGCGGCAAGACGTTGACGAACTCGGTGCTGACCGCACCCGTGTTCGGCAATGACCCGGACGAGCCGTGCCACGCCACCGCTTTCATCGACTCGGACTGCATGCAGTCCTGGCGCTGGAACCTCGACTACGTCGTCGACACCTCCGGCAACTCGATGTCCTACTGGTACGTCAAGAAGACCAACAAATACGCCCGCAACCTCGAAAAGTCGGACGCCGCCTCCTACGACCGGGAAGCCCTGCTCGACCACATCCGGTACGGCACCCGCCGCAGCGGCGGCATGGACTCGGCCCACAAGACCGCGGCGCCGATGCGGGTGAACTTCACCTACCAAGACCGCTGCCGGAGCGAATGCGATACCCACAACGCCATCCGCTGGCCGGACGTGCCCTGGGATGCCGAGTGTACCGGCGCCACCTGCGAGGACCAGTACTCGCCCACCTTCTGGTCCACCCAGCGGCTGCACACCGTCACCACCCAGGTCCGTAACGGGACCGGCTACCGTGACGTGGACCGGTGGACCTTGACCCACACCTTCCCGGACCCCGGCGACGGCACCCGGGCTGGCCTATGGCTGTCGAAACTGGCACACGAAGGACTGGTCGGCGGCACCCTTGCCACCCCCGACGTCGAGTTCACCCCCGTGCAGCGAGCAAACCGGGTCGACACCACCGGCGACTTCGCGGGCAAGCTGACCTGGATGCGCATCGGCAGCATCCGCACCGACACCGGCGCCACGATCAGCGTCGAGTACTCCCAGCAGGACTGCACAGCCGGGGCAACACCATCCCCGGCAACCAACACCAGCCTCTGCTACCCCGTGAAATGGGTGCCCGAAGGCAAGACCGAGCCTGTCACCGACTGGTTCAACAAGTACGTCGTCACCGAAATCTACGAGCACGACAACACCGGTGGCGTCCCGCCGCTGGGCAGTCCCCGCAAGGTATACAAGTACACCTACTACAACGGCGCGGCCTGGCACTACAGCGACGACGACGGACTGACCAAGAAGAAGTACCAGACCTGGTCGGACTACCGCGGCTTCGCCAAGGTCGGCGTCACCGTCGGCGATCCCGGCCAGTCCAGCTACACCGAGACCCGCTACTTCCGCGGCATGAACGGCGACCGCCTCGACACGAACACCACCCCCGAACGCAGGGACATCAACGTCGACGGAATCGCCGACGAGGACTGGTTCGCCGGGCAGACACGCTCGTCGACGACCTACCTCAACGGCCCGAACAGCGCCATCGTCTCCCAAACCCTCCACAAGCCGTGGGCGTCGGCGGCCACCGCCACCCGCACCATCAACGGCGACACCGTGACCGCCCGCTACACCGGCGTCGAATCCACGACCAACCGCGTCACCCTCGACGGCGGCCGCGGCGAACATGTCACCAAGACCGTCAACACCTTCGACGAATACGGAATGATCGAAAGCATCGACGACCTCGGCCAGGACGGCGTCAACGGCGACGAACAATGCAAGCAGAAGACCTACACGCCACGGAACACCGACGCGTGGATCCTCGACCGCGTACACAGCGTCAAGTCCTACGCGGTCGGATGCGACGACATCACCTGGACCCTCACCGAAGCGAAGGTCATCGGAGAGACCCGCACCAGTTACGACAACCAGGACTTCGGCACCGCACCGACGAAAGGCCTGCCCACCCAGGTACAGGAGATGTCCGCCTGGAACAACGGAGCACCCAGCTTCGTCGTGACCGGCAAGACCATCTACGACGTGCACGGCCGGCCGACCTCCATCACCGACGCTCGGGGTTACGCCACCACCACGGACTACACCCCCGGGAGCGACGGTCCGGTCACCTCGACATTCACAAAGAACTACCTCGACCACAGGACGACGACGACGCTCGAGCCCGCGTGGGGCACGCCGACAGCGACTGTCGACGCCAACGACAAACGAACCGACACCGAACATGACCCACTCGGCCGGCTGACCGCGGTGTGGACACCTGGACGTACCAAGGGCAGCGACACGGCGAGCATCAAGTACGGCTACGCCCTCAACATCGACAAGCCGTCTGTCGTCAGCACCTCGATCCTCAACGCCGCCGGCGGCTACCTCACCTCGTACGCCCTCTATGACGGGTTGCTGCGCCCCCGGCAGACCCAATCACCGTCGCCGTCCGGAGGACGGATCCTCACCGAGAACTTCTACGACAGCGCCGGTCGGCAGGTTCTGGAGTACAGCGCCTACCATGCCAACGGCAGCCCCGACGGCACCCTTCTCACCAGCTCGGATGCGGCGACCATCCCGACGCAGACCCGCACCCTCTACGACGGTGCAGGCCGCGCCGTCGCGAGCGTCTTCCAGCCCCACGGTGTCGAACGCTGGCGAACCACCACGGCCTACGGCGGCGACCGCACCGATGTCACCCCGCCCTCGGGCGGCACCGCCATCTCCACCGTTACCGACGCTCGCGGCCGCACCATCGAACAACGCCAATACGCGGACGCCACGCCCACTCCGTACACCGCCGACAGTTGGGTCAGCACCGAATACAAATACGACGCACGCGGCTACCAGACTCAGCTCATCGACGACCTCGGCAACGACTGGAACTACACCTACGACATCCGCGGCCGACAGACGGAGGTAGACGACCCCGACAAGGGAATCATTAAGTACACCTATGACGACCTCGGCAACATGCTCACCTCGACCGACGCACGCGGCAAGAAGATCGCCTACGCGTACGACGCGCTCGGCCGTATGACCGACGTCTTCGATGACCGAATCGGTGGCGTCATCCGCGCCCAGTGGACCTACGACACCCTTGCCAAGGGCCTTCTGTCGTACTCCACCCGCTTCGTCGGCTCAGCGATGTACCAGGTCAAGATCCACGACTACAACGACCGCTACCAGCCCGGCACCACCGAGATCACCATCCCGACCACCGAGACCGGCCTGAGCGGCAACTACTACTACACCAACACCTACAACCTCGACGGCTCCATCAAGACCACCAACATCCCGAACCTCAACACCGACCTGGCGTCAGAGGAATTGACCTACGAGTACGACTCACTCGGTCAGCCCACGACCGTCGACAGCCTGTACGGCTCCACGAGCCAGCCATACGTCACCGGAACCGACTACAACGCCCTGGGCCAACTCGACCAGGTCAAACTCCAGACCGGAACCGGCGACGGCAGGATCTACACCCAGTACAAGCGCGAACTCGAAACTGGCCGGCTTACCGGAATCCGCACCGACCGCAACTCCGTCGCCCCCTACATCCTCACCGACACCACCTACCAGTACGACAACGCCGGAAACATCACCAAGATCGCCGACGCTGCACCCGCAGGCGACGACGACACCCAATGCTTCACTCACGACCACCTGGCCCGCCTGACCCGGGCATGGACACCCGGCAGCGGCGACTGCACGGTCGAACCTTCAACAGACTCACTCGGCGGCCCGGCCCCGTACTGGCAGAGCTGGACCTTTGACACCATCGGCAACCGCACCGAAGAGACCCTGCACACGACCGCCGGAGAAACGAAAACCGGCTACGTTTACCCCCCGTCGGGCAGCACCAGCGTGCGACCTCACGCGGTAACCAGTACCACCGGCGCCCGCACCGGCACCTACACCTATGACGCCGGCGGCAACACTCTCACCCGCCCCACCGAATCCTCGGGAACCCAAACACTGACCTGGGACCCCGAAGGACACCTCAACACCGCCACCGACAGCACCGGCACCACCACCTACATCTACGACGCCGACGGCAACCGCCTCATCCAACGCGACGCCAAAGGCCGCTCCCTATACCTGCCCGGCCAGGAAATCCGCTACGACAACAGCACCGCTACCACCAGCTGCACCCGCTACTACAGCCACGCCGGCACCACCATCGGCTCCCGCACCAGCACCGGACTCACCTGGCTGTCACCCGACCACCAAGGCACCGCCGGCATCGCCATCGACGCCACCAACCAGCAGGCCACTGTCCGACGGCAAACCCCCTACGGCACCCCCCGCGGCATCACCGCCGACACCTGGCCCAACAACCGCGGCTACGTCGGCGGAACCCTCGACAACACCGGCCTCGTCCACCTCGGCGCCCGCGAATACGACCCCACCAACGGACGCTTCATCTCCGTCGACCCCATCCAAGACCTAACCAACCCGCAACAATGGAACGGCTACTCCTACGCCAACAACACTCCCGTCACTCTCTCCGACCCTGGCGGCACCGACCCCGGCGGCGGCCAATGCGCCGAAGACCCGAAATGCAACCCTGGCGGTGACCCCCAACAGACGCCCGCCAACGACGACTCCGGCGGCGGCGAGGGTGGAGGAAACAGCGGCGGTGGCGGATGTGACCTCAGTTGTCAATCTGAGCCAGCGCCGAACCCGAAGCAAATTTCCTGGGAAGCGATGCACAACTCCGGCTACCAGGGAACCCGCGCCTACACCATGGGCGAGGCCCTCGCCTGGGCAGATCAATCAGAATCCGGATACCTCTTCGTCTGCCTAAACACCTTCGGGTATTCGCTGGACGTTTGCGACAAAGGAAACCCTTGGAAGAATCCTAATTCCGGAGTTGGCACCACAAAATCGCTCGTGGAAATCGCAGGCGTAATGGCCGCTACCGGCGGGATTGTGGGCTGTGCGGCTACCGGTGTCGTGCTCTGTGCCGCAGCCCTCGCGGATGACACGGCCGCCTTCGCCATGTACGGCGGAGGTAGCGTGCTGGGGCTCTCCGCAACGATGAGCGGAGTCAGAAGCGGAACGAAGATCTACCAAGGCTTGTGTGGGTTGAAAAGCTTCTCAGGAGACACGGAAATCCTCCTCGCCAACGGCACAACCAAACCATTGTCTGAGGTAGGGACAGGAGACGTGGTTCTCGCAACCGACCCCGAGACCGGAGAACAAGGTCCCCGCAGAGTCGAAAAGGTCTGGGTTCACGACGATGACCTGTACGAGCTTTTCATCGACGGTCAACGCCTGGTTACAACTGAGGATCATCCGTTCTGGAGCGAAACCGACCAGGCCTGGCGAGATGCTCAACTACTCGAGCGCGGCGACCTCATTCGAACCCCAACCGGTACCGTCGTCGTTGACGGGATGGATGAGGAGAGCCGCGAATACGCCCCCGCGTACAACCTCACCGTTGCTGACCTACACACGTACTATGTGCTTGCCGGTAAAGCCCCAGTCCTTGTACATAACACCCCATGTAAGCCAGGTCTATTTGATTTTCGTGCACCTAACGCCGCCCATCCGCCAAATGCAGCTGTCACCGAGGCTATGCGTCGCCAAAACATCAATGACTATTGTCTCGACTGCTCAGAGATTGCAAGTAGCCTGATGAGATCGGCCGACGGTAAGGGTCGTATCGTATCGTTCGTTGCTGGTTCAAATAATTGGTTGAAGGTCGCCGAAGACGGGGGTCGGTCAATCGCTGACTTTTCTTATCATCATGTGTACACTGACGGCCAGTACGCGTACGATCCGCGGCTTAGTATGACACCTGTCCCCTGGGGGGATTATATGAAAATGATGCGTGGTATTAATTCAGGTGGCATCAGGTTCGGCCCACCGGGATTTTCGGGATCATTCTCGTGATTGAAAGCGAAAAGGTTTTGGCTGCACTCGGGCGGCTTGGCGTTATTGAATGGTTTCGGATTTCTGTAGGCCTGGATCCGGCGGATGATCTAGTTCGGCCTGCGCTGATCGTCTGGCGATATTCAGTTCCACGACCGGAGGCCATTCTGGTTATTCGTGACGCTATTGGATCGCTGGACGGATCTGTTGAATGGCATTTCTCTGCTGGTCAGAGAAATTGGGGCTTGATGCCGGCGTTACTGAAGAGAGAGTTGGATCGCCATTTGGGGGACTCGTACACCGGCGTACTTGCTGATTTCAAGAGGTCTAACCAGGATCTGTGTCGTGCCGCAAATCGTGACCTCGAGGTTATGATCCAGTTCTTTGGATAGGTCATTTTTAATTCTAGGTAGCTGTCGACCGGCGGTTGTTTAGTATTCCAGCAGGAGATCCGTTCTACGGCTCTGCGAGGGCTTGGCCTCGACCTCGATCCGTCAGAGGGTTTGATCCTTCGCCGCCCGTTTCAGTTTGCCTGATCGAGACTCTGCGCAGCTTCGGTGTGCAAGTGTGGATACCCGAGGCGCTGGGGCCGGTCGATCTCGATGATGCCTAGCATCGGGCGTTGTTGATGCTGCTGGGTCATCAGGGCTCTTCGAACTTGAGCGGGGTGCGTTGATCGATCTGCCCTGGGGATGAGGGCTCGCAGCTCTTCGGTGATCATCTGAGTGTCGATTTCGGATGGTCACAAGTGAAGAGCTGCGAGCATGGTCAACGATACGACCCGGCTGCTGGGCCTGGACGGCCTGGTAGCTGATCGGGTCGAGCTGCGCCCGGACGGGTGAGCAAGGCAGTCATCTCGGTGGCTGGCCGCCGTACGGCTACCAGTTGGTGGATGCGGGCCAGCACCCGAACGAGGTGCGCGCGAGTTGGGACCGGCGTCAGCATTGCCTGGAGTTGGATCCGGTGACAGCCTCTCACGTGCGGTGGATCTTCGCGCGCAGGCTGGAGGGTATGAGCACGGCGGGGGTCGCGCGGGTGTTGAACGAGCGGCGGGTCTTGTCGCCGGCCGCGTATGACCGGATGCGGAATCCTCATCGTGAGGGTGCGGTGTGGACGTTGCGGACGGTGGCGGCGATCCTGGCGAACCCGCGGTACACCGGCCGTGAGGTGTGGAACCGGCAGTTCACCGACCACCGCGAGGCGGTGCCCGGGGACCGGCGCACATGCCTCGGCCCGGTGCGGGCCTGAAGCCCACGGGACGAGTGGGTGATCTCCCCGGAACGCATGCATCTCGCGCTGATCAGCGACGAAGACTTCACCACGGCGCAGGCGATCACCGCCCGGGCGATGCCGGAGGACGGACAGGCGCGCCGGTACGCGCTGACCGGGCTCCTGGTGTGCGGTGTCTGCGGGCGGCGGATGTCCGGACACTGGCTGCGGCGGGCGGCCTACCGGTGCCGCCACGGGCACACCAGCGCGCACCTGCCCACCACCGACCGGGTGCGGGCGGTGTACCGGCAGGAAGCCCGCCTGGCCCAAGACCTCATCACCGCCAACAGCGACCTCGCTCACCTCGGCGGCGTCGAGGACCTGGCGTCCTACCTGCGGGCACGGGACGCGGTGATCGTCTGCGGGTTCGGCACCCTCACGATCGAGGACGCGGCGGTAATGCCAGTGCAGGAGCTCTTCGCCGAGCCTGCCGAGCTCGCACCTGTGGAGGTGCCGAGCCTGGGGAGCAGGTCACGATTCCCGTCGCGCGCATGGACGACCTATCCGACCAACTTGCGGTATCCGACGAACTCGAGATTCTTGCCGGAGCCCTGGAGGCGTCTGCGTCGTGCGGCGAAGGGGGTGAGGTGATCGAGATGTCAGCAGTGCCAGCGCCGCGATCGCCGCATCGGCGGCCACCGGCCCGGCGGGTGTGGACCATGAAGAAAGGATGTAAAGCACAAAACCCCACCAGGTATCACGTGAAACGTGAATGACCTGCGTGGGGTTTATCGTGTCCGAGGGGGGACTTGAACCCCCACGCCCGTTAAGGGCACTAGCACCTCAAGCTAGCGCGTCTGCCATTCCGCCACCCGGACCTGCTCTTGCTCTGTACAGCTTACCGGGGCCGTCACCGGGGTTTTCACCTGGGGTTTCGGCTGCCCAGCGGGCCGCACAGGTCAGAACTATATACGGCTCCCGGGCGGGGTCGAAGCGGGGGTCGGGACCGTCACTGGGATCGGATGTGGCGTTGGGCGGGATGAGCGGGCAGCATGGCGGGCGTGTCGCAGCCGTCCCCTCTCACTCCGGCCCTCGAACGGGCCCGTGGTCTGATCGCCGCGGGCAACCTCGACGCGGCTCAGGTGCTGCTTGAACGGGCTGTCGAGCTCGGGCGGGAGAAGCTCGGGGAGGACGAACCGGACGTGCTCACCGCTCAGCGGGAGCTTGCCGGGGTCTATCTGCGGGCCGACGATCCGATGGGCGCCCGCCGGGTGCTGGAGGACGCCTACGCGGCCGGGCAGTGGCGGCTCGGGGACGCTGATCCGCTCATGCTGCGCATCTCCCATGATCTGGGCGTCGTCGCTCAAGAACTCGGGAACCGGCATGAAGCGCGCAAAGCCTTCGGGCGTGTCGCCGAGCACGGGCCGGCGGCTCTCGGCGCGGGGGACGGGCTGGTCGCCCGGGCGCAGGCTTATCTCTCCGAAGATCCTTCAACCGCGACGGTACGGACGACAGCACCGCCCCCACCCGCCCCCACACCCACTCCGCCGGCCTCGGTGCCCGGCCCCGCCTCACACCCGGCCCCCGGGCCCACGACGACTCCAGCCCTAGGCCCAGTTCCCGGACCGCATCCGGCCCCAGCGCCCGGTCCGGTCCACGGCCAGGGGCTGTCTCCCGTGCCCAGCCCGGCCCCAGCGCCCGGTCCGGTCCACGGCCGAGGGCCATCTCCGGCCCCCGTTCCTGCTCCGGGTCCGGGATCGGGGTCACTGCCTGCGTCCGGGCCCGGGCCAGCGCCGATTCGTGGCCCTCAGCCGACCTCGTCGCCGGATTCGCAAGGGGCGATGGAGCGGGCGACCGAGATGTTGCCGCTGGTTCGTCCGGAGTCGGTGGCTCCCGCGCGGCCTGACCCGGTCACGCCTCGGCCTGAGACGCCGCCCGCCGGACCGTGGATCGGTGCTCCCGCGCCCGGCGTCGATGGCCGCGACGGGCACGCGCACCCCGCTCCCTTCCCGGGCGACGCGACGGCGAGCCCGGCCGTCCCGCCGGTGTCCCAACCGGGCCAGCCGTATGGCTATCCGGCGAGCTGGGCCGGTCACCCGGCATCGCAGCCGGCCTATTCGGACCCGGCGTCCGCACACACGGGCACACACGCGGGTCAGGCGCCGGCGGGCTATCCGGATCCCGTGTCCGGGCGTGCCGGTGTTCAGCCTGGTCGGCCGGTGTCGGGGCCTGCGGGTGGTCACGCGGGTCAGGGCCAGCCGGGGTATCCGGGTCCGCAAGCGGGCCAGGCGAGCACGTACCCGAACGGCGGCGCTGCGAGCCAGATGCCGGCCCCGCACCAGGGGGCGTACCCGGGGCCGGGAAGCGGGGGCCATCCGGGGTATGCGGCGGGGCAGCCCGGAGTGTGGCAGCAACTGCCCGGGGGCTACCCGGGGGCGGGGCAGGCCGCGGCGGGTGCGCTCAGCCCGTACCCCATCGAAGGAAACAGGAGCGGGAGCCGCGGGATCGCGGTGGCCCTCACCGTGCTCGCGACGCTTGTCGCCATTGTCGCTGTCGGGGCGCTCGTCGTGGTGCTCGCGAACCGGTCGCAGGAGCCGGTGGCGCGGGAGACCGAGGGGACCGTCGCGCCGAGCGTGCCCGTTCTGGGTGGGGCGCCGCCGACCGGGCTGGAGCTTGACGACCGCGGGACCAGTGTGGGGCTGACCTGGGGTGATCCGGCCAGGGGCAAAGCGTCGTTCATCATCACGATGGCCCGCCGGGGGGAGCAGTTGAAGCCGGTCGGGCACGTCGGGCCGGGGACGGTGGAGTTCGTGGAGCTGGGGCTCAACAAGAACCTCGACTACTGCTTCGCAGTGGTGGCCGTCTATTCGACCAAGCAGGTCTCCAGTTCTGTCCAGGAGTGCACGAAGCGGGGGACCGCTCGTCCACAGCGATGAGACACGGGTACCCGCGGGCCAGCGGCTTTCCCTATGATGGCCTGCGTCCTTGAGGCGGATTGACCGGAATCGACAGGAGGACAGCCGCGGTGACCAGCGCAGAGGCGGTACGGAGGCGACGCCTGCCCAGCCGTGGGCAACTGGTCACGATGGCCACCGTGCTCGTTCTGGTGGCCGGGCTCGGGCTCACCGTGCGGGGGCTCGGCACCGCTGACAAGGCGCTGGCCAGCTTCGACGCGGCCTCCTGGGTGTGGAGCAAGGGCAAGGGCGAGCTGGCCCGGATCAACGGCACGGCCGCCCGCATCGACACCCGCGCGGACGTCAACCAGGCTCGCGGGCACGCGTTGCAGGTGAGCCAGAGTGACCGGTTCGTGCTGCTTCGTGACGTCAACACCGGAGCGATCGCCTCGATGGACCTCACCGATCTTCAGGCGTACTGGAATGCGCAGTCGGAGCCGGGCATCGGCGTGAGCGTGGCCCTGCACGACGACAGCGCCTTCATCGTCGACGCCGTTCAGGGCAAGGTGCAGCAGGTCGACCCGGGCAGCCTGCAACCCGTGGGGGAGGCGTTGCAGTTCCCGCCGGGCATCAGCGCTGGCATCTTCGACGGGGCGGGCCGGCTGTGGATCGCCGCGCCCAGCGAGGGCACCGTCACCGCGATCGACCCGGGTGCGGCCGCCCCGGTGCGGGTCCGCACCGACTCGGTGGCCGCCGCCAGCCACGACCTGGCTGTCTCCGCCCTGGACGAGGGCGTCGCCGTGCTGGACCGGACCACCAACGCGCTCACCGTGATCGGGGAGAACGGGCCGGGCCGGCCGACCACGCTGCCGCTGACCGGGCCGGGTGAGCTGCCCGAGCGCACCGACGGTGACGTCATCGCGATCACCGTGCCGGACGAGCGGCGCGTCTACACCGTCGGCACCGACGGGCAGGGCGTGCGTGACGTCACCGTCCCGGACGACGGCGGCGACCTCGGGCCGGCCGTGCCGTACGAGGGTTATCTGTATGTGCCGGAGGACGACGGCACGGTGCACGTCATCAACCAGGACGGCCGGCCGGAGCAGCCGATCGACTTCGAGCGGCCCGGCGGCGACCTGGAGCTGGAGGTGCGTGAGGAGCACCTGTTCATCAACGCGCCCGGCGCCACCACGGCCCGCGTCGTCGACGGCAACCACACGGTCCGCCCGGTCAACAAGGAGCGCGACGACGTCTACGGCGGCGACCCGCCCAAGGTGAAGACGCCGCCCGCCCCGCCGAAGCAGGAGAAGCCGAAGAAGCCGGTCGCCGCCAAGCCGGGCGCGCCCCGCGGTGTCCGTGCCGCCGCAGGCAACGCCGAGGTCCGGGTGTCGTGGCAGTCGGCGGCGGACAACGGCGCCCCGATCACCCGGTACGTGGTGGCCGGCGCCGGGCGCACGTTCCCGGTCGGCGCCGACCAGCGGTCGCTCGTCATCGACGGGCTGACCAACGGGCAGACCTACCGGTTCGAGGTGCACGCCGTGAACCGCAAGGGCGACGGGCCGGGCCGGATGAGCAACGCGGTCATGCCGACCGCCGAGGTGCCGGATCCGCCGGGCACGCCGGTCGCCGAGGCGAAGACCGACGGCACGGTCGGCGTCACCTGGCCGGCCGCCAACGGCCAGGGCCGCAAGATTCAGCGGTACGCGGTGACCGCCATCTCCGAGGGTGTCAGCTCCCCGATCGGCGAGTCGACCACCACCACCCTCGCGGTGGCCGCCGGTCAGCTCGAATTCGGCAAGCAGTACGCGTTCACCGTCGTCGCGGTCAACGACAAGGGCGCCGGCTCGAAGGCGTCCGCGGTCAGCAACACGATCGTGCCGTTCAGCAAGCCGGCCAAGCCGGAGAACGTCGAGGCCGCCACGGTCGCCGCGCAGGCGGGCGCGATCAGCGTCACCTGGACGGCGCCGGCCGACAACGGCCGCCCCATCACCGAGTACGTGGTGAAGGCCGGCGGTAGGGAGACGAAGGTCGCCGAGACCTCGGTGACCCTGACCGGGCTCGGCACCGGCGCCACCGTGCAGGTCGAGGTGACCGCGGTGAACGAGGCCGGCCCGAGCGACGCGGCGACCGCCACCGCCCGCACGGTGGCCGCGCCGACGGTCACCATGACCGGGGTCGACCCGACCTTCAACACGGCGAAGGTGTCGTTCACGGTGAACAACGGCGGCGGCACGGCCACCTGCACCCTCACCGTCTCCGGCGGCGGCAAGGGCTCCAGCGGCAGCTGCACCAGCCTCAGCGCCAGCGGGCTGAAACCGAGCACCGCCTACACGTTCACGGTCACCGCCAAGAACGCGGCCGGCAGCGCCGCGAAGAACATGGCCAAGACCACCGACGCCCTGTACGGCACGGCCACCTGCATCAACGGTGACAGCGGCGACCAGAGGACGTACTGCGACTCCGACGTGTCCGGCCGCAACGGCAACGAGATCTTCAAGGGCACCCGGCAGGACGACGATCAGCAGGCGGGCTGGGTCAAGAACGGGACCCGGCTCCAGGCGTACTGCAAGAAGACCGGTGAAGAGGTCTTCGCGTACGTCTACAACAAGAACAAGAGAAGCACGTGGTGGATCCAGGTGAACTACGAGGGCAAGACCTACATCCCGTGGGCGTGGCTGAACCTCGACGGCGGGGACGACCTGGCGGACCTGCCGACGTGCTGACGCCCGCTCACGTACAGGGATTCTCCGAGGTCGCCGGGGAACTGGCCGCCCGGATCGGCACCGTCGTCCTCGGCAAGCCCGAGGTGGTCCGGCTCGCCCTCACCGCGCTGTTCGCGCAGGGGCACGTCCTGCTCGAGGACGTGCCCGGCGTCGGCAAGACCACTCTGGCCCGGGCGCTCGCCGCGTCCATCCGCGGGCAGTGGCGGCGCATCCAGTTCACCCCCGACCTGCTGCCCTCCGACGTCTCCGGCGTCACCGTGTTCAACCAGGCCAGCCGTGGGTTCGAGTTCCATCCCGGCCCGGTCTTCGCGAACCTGGTGATCGCCGACGAGATCAACCGGGCGTCGCCGAAGACCCAGTCGGCGCTGCTCGAGGTGATGGAGGAACGCCGGGTCACCGTCGATGGCGTGCCGCACCCGGTGCCGCAGCCGTTCCTGGTCGTCGCCACGCAGAACCCGGTCGAGATGGACGGCACCTACCGGCTGCCCGAGGCCCAGCTCGACCGCTTCCTGGTCAAGCTGTCCGTCGGCTACCCCGACGAGGACGTCGAGATCGAGGTGCTGCGCGGCGCGGCCGTCCGGTCCCCGGACACCCTCGAACCGGTCACCGACACCACCATGATCGGCGAGATGGCGCGGATGGTCGCGGCCGTCCACATCGCCGACCCCCTTTATGCGTACGCCGTGCGCCTCGCCGCCGCGACCAGGAACCATCCGCAGGTCCGCGTCGGCGTCAGCCCCCGTGGGGTGATCGCGCTGACCCGCGCCGCCGGCGCCTATGCGCTGATCAACGGCCGGGCGTACGTGCTGCCCGAGGACTTCAAGGACCTGATCGAGCCGGTCTTCGCCCACCGGGTGCTGTTGTCCGCCGACGCCCAGCTGCGCGGGGTGACCGCCGCCGACGTGCTGGCCGACGCGCTGCGGTCGGTGAACGTGCCGCTGCCCGACCACCAGCATTCCCCGGCCTGATCCGTTGCCCGGCCCTCACGACCCGAAACGTCAGCGCAGTGGCATGACCGCCCGCGGCATCGCGCTCGCGGCCGCCGCCGGGATCCTGCTCGGCACCGGATTCCGCTACGGCTACCCCGACCTGGCGCTGCTGGGTTCGGCCGCCGGGATCGCGGTCGTCACGGCGCTGGTATTCGCGTTCTGGCGGCCCCGCCTCGACGTCGCCCGCGTCGCCGAACCCGACCGGGTGGCCCGTGGCGAACCCGCCGACGTCACCCTCACCATCAGCAACACCAGTAGGGTGCGGGCGGCCAGCCTGATCGCCACCGACCGCTGCGGCGCCGCGACCGTCGACGTGCCGCTGCTGCGCCTGCGGGCCGGGCACGACACCGTGGAGAGCTATCCGGTGCCCACCCATCGGCGCGGGCTCGTACCGATCGGGCCGCTGTACGTCACCCGCCGTGACCCGCTCGGGCTGATCACCCTGAAACGGGCCTACGGTGGCACCACGATCGTCCGCGTCTACCCGCGCGTGCACCCGATGCGGGCCGTCCCGGCGGGGCTCACCCGCAGCCTCGACGGGCGCGTCGACAAGGTGCCGCAGGGCACGATCACCTTCGACACGCTGCGGGAGTACGTGCCCGGCGACGAACTGCGGCGGGTCCACTGGCGCAGCAGCGCCAAGGTCGGCGAGCTCATGGTCCGCGAACAGCTCGACACCTCGGAGCCGCAGATCGTCGTCCTGCTCGACGACCGGGCCGCCGCCCACCGCGGGGACAGCTTCGAGGACGCCTGCGAGGCGGCCGCGTCGATCGTCGTCGCCGCGGTGCGCGAGGACCTGCCGGTCACCCTGCACCTGGTCGCCGCCACGCTCAGCGGGCCGCACCTCGACGTGCTCACCGAGGCGACCCTCGGCGACGGGGACCTCGACGCCACCCTGCGTCAGCTGCGGGCGCAGAAACTCGGCGACACACTGATCTTCCTGACCGGGCCGGGCGGGCGCGACGATCTCGGTGCGCTCAGTGGACTGCGCTCGGCGTACCCCGTCGCTCTGGCCGGAATCCTCGGCGACCGCGACTCCTCGCCCGCCGCGCCCACCGACCGCCTGTTGGTGATCGAGGCCGCCGACGGCGCCGAGTTCGCCGCCGCTTGGGACGGGGTCCGCGGATGGTGACCCGGGTGTTGCGGCGTGCTGTCGTGCCGGCCGCGCTGGCCGGGATGCTGATGCTGGCCGGGGCGGCGCTCGGCGGGATCTATGCCGACGGTCTGCTGTTCCGGCTGGTGGCGGGCGCGGCGATCGGGTCGGTGGCGGTCGGGGTGGCGGCCCGGCGGCTGCCCTCGTGGACGGTGGCGCCGATCTCGGTCGCGCTGCTCGGCGGGTATGCGGCGCTCGCCCTGTATCTGGCCGCCGGGGATGGCGGACTGACGCTCACGGTCGCCCGGGACGCGCTCGCCAACGGGATTCCGCGCCTGCTCACGGCCATGATCCCGATCGAGCCGACGCCGGACACGGTGGTCATCGCGGTGGGCGCGGTGTGGGTGGCGGGTCTCGCCGCCACCGAGATCGCGGTACGCGGTGGGCGGGTTCTGCTCGGCTGTCTGCCGCCGGCGCTGGTCTACGCGGGGGCGCTCTACGTGGTCGGGCCCAACGCCTCGGCGGCGACGATCTGGACGCTGACCTTCGCGGGGCTGGTCGTGGCCGCTCTCGCCGGCACGTCGGTGACCGGGGCGAAGACGCACGCGGCCGTGCGGGTGCGGGCGCTCGGTGGCGCGGCCGCCGGGCTGGCGGTCGTTCTCGGCCTGATCGCCGCCACCGGTCCGTGGGTCGCCGGCCGGGTCACCGCGACGCCGGTCGACCCACGACGGTACGTGCAGCCGCCCCGCGTCGACAGCCTGGACGAGAGTCCGCTCAACCGGATCTCGGGGTGGGCGCTCGACCCGGCCCAGCAGTTGCTGGAGTTCCGGCCGGGCCTCGTGCCGGCGGCCGCTCCGTCCGCTGGTGCCGCGGCCTCCGCCCCGGCCGCCTCGGGAAAGCCAGGAAAGCCTGGTGCCTCCGGCAAACCGGGCGCCTCCGGGAAGCCCGCCCAGCCTGATGTGCGGCTGCGGCTCGCGGTCCTCTCCGACTACGACGGGGTCACCTGGCGGGTCGGCGGCATCTACCGCAACGCCGGACGGGTGCTGCCCCCGCCCACCACGCCGGCCGGCACCCAGGTCAGCGAGTCCCAGCAGCAGATCACCATCACCGGGCTGACCGGGAGGCTCCTTCCGGCTGTGCCGACGCCGACCCGAATCACCGGGGCACGGGTCGCCTACGACGCGGCGACCGGCACCCTGATCCGCCCCGAAGGACTGACCGGCGGGCTCCGCTACACGGCCATCTCCCAGACACAGACGCCGGACCTGAACCTGCTGCCGATCGCCGAGGTGCCGTCCGGGGACGCGTGGGTCCGCTACCTGACGGTCGGTCAGAACACGCCCAAGCAGATCGAAGGGCTCGCCGAGCACCTCGCCGAGGGGTACAGCGCCGCCTACGACCGGGCCGTGGTGATCGAGCAGTTCCTGGCCGAGCACTACCGGCACGTGGCCGACGCGCCGAGCGGGCACGCCTATCCGAACCTCGCCCACTTCCTCTTCGGGCGCCGTGACCTCGGCGGGCAGAAGGGCACCTCGGAGCAGTTCGCGGCGGCGTACGCGCTGCTGGCGAGACTGACCGGTCTGCCCAGCCGGGTGGTCGTCGGGTTCACGGCGCCGGCCGCGGGTGGGGCGGTCACCGCCGGTGACGCGCTCGCCTGGCCGGAGGTGTACTTCGACGGGGTCGGGTGGGTGGCCTTCGACCCGATGCCGAAGAGCGACACCGTACGGCCGGTCGAAGAGGACTACACCCCGCCGAAGCCCACCCCGCCGCCGTCACCGTCGGACACCCCGGCGCCTACGACCGAGGAGTCGTCGGCTCCACCGTCCGCGGTCGTGGCCGCGCCGACCGCGGGTGGGCCGTCCACCGTGCTGGTCGCCTCCGGGGCGTCGGGTGGTGTGGTGTTCGTGCTGGTGGGTGCGGCTCTGGCGGTGGTGGCGCTGCGGTCCGCCCAACGGCGGCGGCGGCTCACCTTCGGGGATCCGGCACAGCGGATCACCGGGGCCTGGCTGGAGTTCACCGACGCCCTGCGGTTGGCCGGGCATCCGGTCTCATCGCATCTGTCGGCCACCGAGGCGGCCGGGCACGCGTCCGTGCTGCCACCGCCGCCGAAACGAACCGGACTGCTCCGCCGGGCCGTCCCGGTCGCACCACCCGCGTTGCCGACCGGCCCGCTGACACCGGTCGCAGGCGGATCGGAACCGGCACCGGATCCGGAAGCGCATTCCGCGGAACCGGCACCGCTGCCCCCACTGGACGCTTTGGTGGACGCGATCAACACGGCCGGATTCGCGCCGGAGGCCGCCGGCGGGGGGCAGGCGGACCGGGCGGGGGAGCAGGTGGTCGCCTACGCCACCGCGCTGCGGGCACGCCGCAACTGGTGGCAACGGATGCTGTGGACCGTACGCCCAGGGCCGTTGCGGTGGAATCGCTCACCCGGCGGCAAGCCGCCGCGCTGATGTGGCGCTGAGAGGGTGGCGGGAACCGCGCGGCCGTCGGCGAATCGCCTTGCTGAAAGACGGTGAGGGCCAGCACGTGATCGCGTGCCGGCCCTCGATCAGGCCGGATCCTTGACGCGCCAGGCGTCGAGGTCGAAGTCCTTGCGGATGAACTTCTGCTCGACCAGGAACTGCTTGGTGCCGGCGAGCAGCGCCAGCCCCTCCTGCGAGAACGGCTCCTCCACCCACTGGTCCTGCTTGAGGGACTGCTCCAGCACCGCCTTCGGGAAGCCCTGGATGCTCACCGAATAGTCGACGAACCCGGGCCAGTCACCCTTGGCGGCCTTGACCGCCGAAGCGTGCGCGCCCTGCCACGCGTCGACGACGCCCGGCTTGGCGGCCAGGAACTTCTCGGTGACCACCACCGAGCTGGTGCCCAGATACCTGGCGTGGGTCTCCGACGCCAGGTCGACCACCGGATATCCCTTGCCCTTGAGGGCGACGAAGTTGGCGATCGGCACCGCGGCCGCGTCCACATCGCCACGTTCGAGGGCCGCCTCCACGTCGGAGCTGTAGATGTGCACGACCTCGGCCGGTTTCACGCCGGCGTCGGCGAGCGCACCCAGCAGGTAGCGGTGGATGTAGGAGCCGGTCTGCACCGCCACCTTCTTGCCGGCCAGGTCGGCGATCGACGCGGGTCCACCGGACTTCTTGGCGAGAATGCCGGCGTCCAGGTTGATCTGTGACTGGGCGATCAGCCGGGTCGGCTGGCCGGCGCCCTTGGCGACCAGGGCCGGGGTGTCGCCGTACAGGGCCAGGTCGAGTTCGTCGGCGACCAGGGCCTGGTTGAGGTCCGGGCCGTTCGGGAAGGTGACCACTTTCAGGTCGGTGACCCCCAAGGACGCCAGCGCCGGCACCAGTTTGCCCTGCTTGTGCCAATAGCCGACTGGCCCGCTGATGGCGTTGGAGTTGCCGATCGCGCCGACCCGCAGCACGAAGCTGTCACCCGGCCCGGCGGCCTCGGATTCGCCGCCGCACGCCCCGGTGGCCAGGAGGAGAAACAAGACCATCACACGTCGCAACATGGTGCCGTCTCCCAATCAGGTCAGTGCCGGGGTGATGCGGGCCGGGCCGAGTTCGGGGCCGACCGCCAGGCGGGCGCCCGGTTTCCGGCCACGGCCCCAGCCGAGTTCGCGGCGGTAGCTGCCGAGCAGCCCGGCGCCGGCCAGATGCTCCTCGTCGCGCAGCGGGGAGTCCGCCGGCACCGGATGCGTGTGCGGGGCGACGAACAGGGCGTCCGCCGGGCAGTGCGCCTCGCACATGAAACAGGTCTGGCAGTCGCTCTGCCGGGCGATCACCGGGATCCCGCCGGGGCCGGCGTCGAACACGTTGGTGGGGCACACCGCGATGCAGACGTCGCAGCTCACGCAGCGTTCGGTGGAGACGAGCTCGATCACGAGGCCACCGCCAGCTCCCGGCCGGTGACCGCCTCGGGGCGGGTCCACAGCCGGTCCAGGCCGCCGACCGTGAGCCGGTGGTACTGGTTCGGGTCCAGCTGCGGGAACTCCTCGCGACGGGCCATCCCACGGCTTTCGGTACGGGCGAGCGCACTCGTGTACATCCACCGGGCGTGCGCCACCATGGCCGCCGCCTGCCGCACTCCTGGCAGGTCACCGCCGGTCACGATGTTCCCGCCACGCCGGCCGTCCCAGACCGCGTCGAGGTGGGCGAGGGCCGGTTCCAGGCGGGAGGCCGTACGCAGGTAGTTCTTGTCGTACGGGTGCACCTCACGCCGGATGACGTCGAGCGCCTCGGCCCTGTCGAAATGCCGCTGGATACCGGCCTCCCCGACCCCGGTGAGCTTCCGCCGGTTCGCGGCCGCCCCCAGCGCGGTCGCGAAGGCGGCGGCACCCCGCCCGGCGAACGTGCCGGACGACATGGCCCACGCCGAGTTGTGGCTGCCGCCGCCGGTGAAGGCGCCGCACACCAGCTCCCGGGTGGCGGCGTCACCGGCCGCGTACAGGCCGGGCACGGTGGTGGCGCAGTCGTCGGCGACGATCCGGATGCCGCCGGTGCCCCGGACCGTGCCCTCCAGCAGCAGCGTGACCGGGAACTTCTCGGTGAACGGGTTGATCCCGAGCCGGTCGAAGGTGAGGAAGAAGTTCGGCTGCCCGAGCCGCATCTGCTGCTGCTGTTCCGGGGTGGTCTGGTCGATCTGGCACAGCACGACCCCGGTACGCAGCAGCTCCTTCGCGATCACCGAGCGGCCGCCCTGGCTGCCGGCGCCTTCCAACAGCGTCCCGTCGCCACGGAAGAACGTCGCGAACCCGTAGTAGGCGGTCTTGGTGACCGAGGTGAACGCGGGCGCGATGGCGTACGCCGTGGAGAACTCCATCCCGGACATCTCGGCCCCCGCCTCGGCCGCGAACAGCGCGCCGTCGCCGGTCGCCACGTCGCAGCCGAGCGCCTTGCTCAGGAACGCGCACCCACCGGTCGCCAGCACCACCGCCCCGGCCCGGACCCGGTAGTCGGTGCCGTGCTGCCGCCGGTGCCCGCGCACCCCGGCGACCGTGCCGGTGCCGTCGACAAGCAGTTCGGTGGCCGGGCTGTGGTCGAGGATCCGTACTCCGGCCCGTTTGATCCAGGACCGCATCCGGCGCATGTACTCCGGCCCCTGCACACCCCGCTTGTGCGGCACCCCGTCGACGATCGGGAACGGGTAGCGCGCCTCGGCCTCCAGGCGGTTCATGTTCTCGTACGTCTGATCCAGCACCCGGGCCATCCAGCGCCGGTCCTGGAGGAAGCCGCCGAGCTTCTCCCGGCTGGCCATCGCCTTCTCCCGCTGTTCCGGATCGGGTTGCACGTACCAGACGCCGGTGCCGCCGGAGGCGGTCGGCCCGCTGGTGCCGCAGTAGCCCTTGTCCAGCAGCAGCACGTCGGCGCCGGCCTCGGCGGCGGTCAGCGCGGCCCACGTGCCGGCCGGGCCGCCGCCGACCACGACCACGTCGGCGGTCAGATCCAGATTGATCATCGGGGGTCCTCCGGTTCGGTGGTGACGCCCAGCCCGGCCAGCAGTTCGCGGCGCAGGGTGAGCAGTCGGGGGTGGTCGATCAGGCGGGGCCGGGGAACGTCGACGATGAATTCCTCGGCGATCCGCCCGTCGCGCAGCAGCAGCGCCCGGTCGGCGAGCAGCAGCGCTTCCTCGACGTCGTGGGTGACCAGCAGCACCGCCGGCCGATGTTCGGCCCAGAGCCGCGCGACCAGGCCCTGCGCCTTGAGCCGGGTGAGCGCGTCGAGCGCCCCGAACGGCTCGTCCAACAACAGAAGCTCAGGGGTACGGACGAGCGCGCGCGCCAGTGCGACCCGCTGGGACTCGCCGCCGGACAGGGTGCGCGGCCACGCGTCGGCACGGGCTTCGAGGCCCACCTCGGTCAGCGCGTCGATCGCCCGTTTCCGCAGGCCGGAGCCCTCCAGTCCGAGGGTGACGTTGCGCCACACCCGGCTCCACGGCATGAGCCGGTGCTCCTGGAAGACGACCGCCCGCCTGTCCGGGACGCCGAAGTCGCCGGTGGCGCCCCGGTCGAGCCCGGCGAGCGCCCGCAGCAGGGTGCTCTTGCCGGATCCGCTGGCGCCGAGCAGCGCCACGAACTCGCCCGGCGCGATGGTGAGGTCGACCCCGTCCAGCACGACCCGGCCGTCGAACTCCCGCCGGGCGTCCTCCACGACCACCGCGCTCACCTATTCACCCGCGAATCCGCGGCGCCACGCCAGCGCGCGCCGCTCGATCAGCCGGACGAACTGGTCGGTGGCCAGCCCGAGCAGCGCGTACAGGACCAGCACCACGAAGATGACGTCGGTGCGCAGGAACTCGCGGGCGTCGTTCATCAGGAAGCCGACGCCGCTGGTGGTGGCGGTCTGCTCGGCGACGACCAGGCTCAGCCAGCCGATGCCGAGGGCCTGGCGCAGCCCGACCAGGATCTGCGGCAGCGCGCCGGGCAGGATGACCCGCCGGATCAGCCCGAACCGGCCCACCCCGCAGGAGCGCGCCGACTCGACGAGCCGCTCGTCGACGCCCCGGATGCCGTGCAGGACGTTGAGATACAGCGGGAAGATCGGCCCGATCGCGATCAGCGCGACCTTCGCGGACTCGCCGATGCCGAACCAGATGATGAAGATCGGTACGAGCGCCAGGTGCGGCAGCATGCGCAGCGCCTGGATCGGGGCGTCGACGAAGTCCTCGGCGAGCCGGAGCAGCCCGGCCGCGAGACCGAGCAGCAGCCCCGCCGACAGCCCGATGGCCAGGCCCTTCGCCACCCGGGTCAGCGAGACCCCGAGGTGGTGGGCCAGCTCACCGGAGGCGATCAGCTCCTTGGCGGCGGCGAACACCTCGGCCGGGCTGGGGGTGGTGCTGCCCAGCCATCCGGAGGTGGAGCCGACCTGCCACAGGGCCAGTACGACGATGAGCCCGGTGAGGCGGCGGGCCGGGGTGAGGGCGGCGGCGATCCGGCGCCACGGCGGCGGTGCCGTGGGACCGGTGCCGCGGGGTGCGGCGGCCGGGACGACCGGTGGACTGCGCCGATCGAGCACGGAAGACGACATGGAGGCTCCTTCGCATTCCTACGGAAGCAGGAGGAATACGTAGAGCCTTAGCCTCTAAATCCCATCTGTCAACTAGGGTATTGGAGGATGGGAACTCGCCGGGGCGACCGCGAAGCGGCTGGGGGCGGCCGCCCCGGCGAGCGTCTACGGGCCGGTCACCCCGGTCGCGACACGGGCCGTGCCGGCTCCCCGGAAGGTGGCCGCGTCCTCGCCGACGTCCTCCCAGTGTGCGAGGCGAAGTTCGTGAAGACGTCCGCCGTCCCGATCACTCTCCTTCTGGCCAGCCGCAATTGCGCCATCACGTGCCTTTCGGTAGCGGGGGCGGGTTTCACTCCATAAGCACGGATCCGGATGGAAAGCGGTTTCCTCAAGGTCGCATAGTTAAGGATCAATTAAGGTACGTCCTCACCGTCAGCCCCCGGATCAGCCGCTCCTTCGACGCCCGGGCCCGCGTCGCCGAATACGCCGACACGCTCACCGCCACCGCCCGTACCGCCGCGGCACCGCATCGACTACCGCGACGCGGCCGCCGCCCTCGACTTCGTCGTCACCCACGACCTGACCGGCGCCTACAACGCCGTCCCCGACACGGACATCCCGCCCACCAACCGTGGCTTCTTCGCCGGCATCACCACCGGGCACGGCCGGCCTGAACTCGCCTACCGAGCCGAGATCGCCACCCCGCTGGTCCCGGTCAGCTCATCGAAACTACGAGCCGCCGGCTTCCACTTCGCTCACTGAACGCCCCTGCTGAGGGCCACTTTGTGCCAACCCATGTGCGCCACCGTCCGGATTCCGCGAAACTCCGGCGATGACCAGCGATTCGATCCCACCCACCGAGACGATCGTGCCGTTACTGCCGTGCCTCGACCCGGACCGGACCCTCGCGTTCTGGCGGGCGCTGGGCTTCACCGTCACCTGGGAGCAGCACCGGCCGTACCTCTATCTGGCATTTCGATGGAGCGGTTTCGACCTGCACTACGGGCGCCCTCCGGAGGGTGTCGACCCGGCCCAGGAGCGCACCGGCGGCTGCCTCGTGATGGTCGACGACGTCGCCCCGTACCACGCCCGGTTCACCACCGCGATGCGCGGCGCCTACGGCAAGGTCCTCGCCAAGGGCCTGCCCCGGATCACCCGCTACCGCGCCGGCGCCTCCCGCTTCACCATCATGGACCCCTCCGGGAACTCGATCGTCTTCATCCGCCGCGACGAACCGGAAGACCTGGAGTACGGCGGATCCAAGCAGCTCACCGGCCTCGCCAAAGTCCTCGACAACGCCCGAATCCTGCGCGAGTTCAAGACCGACGACCGTGCCGCCTTCCGGGCGCTGAACTCAGGGCTGCGCCGGCACGGCGACAGTGCGCCCGCCGTCGAACGAGCGATGGCCCTGGCCGCACTCATCGAGCTGTCGACCGTGCTGAACGAACCGGAACGAGTGCCGGAGTGGGGCGAGCGCCTGCGGCGGATGGCACTGAGCGCCGAGGACCGCGATCAGGTCACCGCCTTCGTCGCCGACCCCGCGCTGATCACACCGTGGCTGGACGCGCGGTAGGCGACCGCCGCCAGCGTCACCGCCAGTAGGACGACGACAACATCGCTCACCACCCCCAGCACGGCGGACGTCGGCACATAGGCCGGGGCGAAGGCGGCCCCGGCCGCGGCGGCGACCAACCCGGCCGACCAGCCGGCGACCACATGACGGGGCGACCACCCGGCCCTCCGGGACCAGGCCGGCACCAGAACGACCACCGACACGACGACGGCCACCCGCACCCCGACACCGAACCAGCCGGTCACGAACCACAAACCCATGTGGACGGCCAGCAGCACCGACCCGAACAGCAGAGGATGCGGCACCCACCCCACACCCGGCCGCGGCGCGCGCCGCCACCGGGGCAGCAACGCCACACCGGCCAGCGCGACGATCACGGCCACGGCGAGCCCCAGCTGCTCCGGAGACAGCACGAACCCCTTCCGGCCGTCCTCGTCATCCGCGAATATCATCAGGCTGCCCAGCAGGTAGAGCACACCGACACCGAGCAGACCGCGTCCACCCAGCCAGGGCCGGTGCCGGTACGGCGTACGCAGAAACGCCTCCACCAGCATGATCGGCGCACAGATACTCAGCAGAACGTGATTACCGACGTAGTCGAGCGCTTTCTCGGCGAACCCCGGAGCCGACCCCGCGAACTCGGTGTCGTCCAGAAACCCCGGATTGAACAGCGACTGATCCACCAGCCCCGCCTGCACCACCCCGAACGCCGCCGCGAGCAGCACGATCACCGGCCAGCCGCCCCCGCTACGACGGGCGGCCTCCCGAATGAGCACCGCCGCACCACCGTAGAGCGGCCCCAGAAACAGAACCAGAAACGGATACCAGGTGACCGGAAAGCCACCCCACGACGCTTCCGCCGCCCACGGTGCCAGCACCAGCAGCGCCACCACCGGCACCCAGCGCGCACGCCCCATCCCGTCGCCTCCCGTCCAGTCCGCGAGACCTCAACTCTCGCGAACCGTCCGGAAGCCCAGAACCGACCAAAGTCGATGAGGACGTCAACCGACGTACATATAGCTGTAGAGCAACGCGAACAACCCCACCGCCGGAAGCAGGCTCAGCGCCCATCCCGAAGCCGCCGCGATCTTCGCTCCCCGGAACCGGTACAGCATCGCCCCCAGGAACAACGCCAGAAGAACCGCCCAGGTCAGGGCAGTCCCGATGACCGAACCCGTCCCGTTGTCGCTGAGCCCCTCCATCCACGCCACCTCGGCCCCCGCGGCCAGATAGAAGAACGGAATCGCCCCCGCGATCACCCACAACGTCCTGCCGAACACCGATGCCGTAACCCGCGAACCCCGTTCTTCCCCGATCATGGCGACATTCTCACCCATCACTTCAACCCCCATTTCCGGTACGGCTACCCGAACCCGCCGTACCAGACCCGCAAGCCGCTGCCCACTCCCGCCTTTGCCGCGCCCGCCGGGCTCAGCTGCCCACTCACCCGTACATATACGATTCGCCGATGTCGTCCATCGCCTCGCTGTACA
This sequence comes from Actinoplanes hulinensis, assembly GCF_019429605.1. Taxonomy (NCBI): domain Bacteria; kingdom Bacillati; phylum Actinomycetota; class Actinomycetes; order Micromonosporales; family Micromonosporaceae; genus Actinoplanes; species Actinoplanes hulinensis. The sequence goes on from NZ_JAHXZI010000025.1 coordinate 101,861, forward strand.
TCGTGAAGATCGGTGCTCTGCCGGCAATCGTCGGCGCCGCGGGTCAGGAACGCAGCTGGGAGGCGATCCAGCAGTCCGGCAGGGAACCCGGCGAGGAATATGGCTGGTCCGGCTACGTCATGATGAACATCCTGGACAATCTGGACGGCCTGAACGTGACTCTGGAGAACCCCGATCTCCATGAAGCGGCCCGGGCGATCAGCGCGGACTTCGGCCACACCACGCTGATCACCGGCAACGCCAGAGAATTCCTCGACCGGCTCGACCCGGCCGCCTACGAAATCGATGACCTGCTCGACGGCCCCATCGACCTGCAACTCGACGACGAGGAATCCCGCAGCGCGATGGAGGACACGCTGTCGCTGTTGCGGGCGGCCATCACGAGCCTATCCGGCGACGAGGTGCTCCTGATCGCCATCGGCTGACCTCTGCCCCGTAGTGGTGGGCCGCGTCGCCCGAACTCAGGCGGGCCCGGCGACCTCCAAGTCGACGAGAAAGCCCCGGGCCTGCCACTGCTCTGCGGGAAGCTGGTCGCGGGCCAACCGGAAGTACTCCTCGGGACTCATGATCCGCATGGTGCCGGGCTCGGGTTCCCCGTCGTCCGGCATGGGTTCGCCGAAGGACGGTTCGTCGCGCAGGCGGGTGGGGCAGGCATCGGGAACGTCGGTCAGGCGCACGCCCCCGGGCCGGCGGATCCACTCGCTGGTGCCGCGATCATGCAGGTCGTGCACAACGCGGACCCGCCGGACGATGCCCACCGTGACGGGCAGATCATCGATGATCCTCAGGAAGGCGTCGAAGCCCAGGCATCCGTCGAGCGTGACGTCACCCGCCCGATGATCACCCTCCCGAACCGCGCGCAGACCGCCGGCCCCGATGAGCTGAGCCCAGGGCTGTCCGTCGAAACCGAGCAGCGTGCCGGCCCGCACGACGGTCTGCTGCAGCACCAGGTCCTCGGGGAGATCCGGGGCGTCGAGCCATCTGAGGCGGGTCGAGACCCGTTCGCCCAGTGACCATGTGGTGTCGCGCGGAGCAGAGTCGAGCAGGACCGGCCAGAGCATCGACCCATCGTTTCACTGACGGCGGGGACATCCGCATTCGCATGCGGCTCCGGCCGTTCACGCAGTCCTGGACGATCAAGATCTGCGAGCCGTTCGGGAAACCGTCACCGAACGATTCCGTCCGGCCGAGCAAGCGCGAGATTGGCTTGAACTGCGGAAACAGGTTCAAAGAATTCCACTTACGGCGAAAGCCTCCGGCGGCGGCACTGGCTGACCTCGATCGGCCTCCCCCGGCGCTTTCAGGTCGCTCGCCCGCCGGCACGTGACGCCTTGAGCGCCGTTCACCAGCGACTACGAATCAGGGGAAGGGCTTGCCGAATCGCCGCATTCTCCGCGGCGTCGGAGAGGACCGGATTCGCCCCGTGCTCGGCAGCCCAGCCATTCGCGATCGTGCTCTACAGTCACGCCATGATCGGTGAGTCGACCTGGTGGCACTACGTTGTGACAGCCCTTTTCGTGGGCGTCCCGGCCCTGGTGGGCGCCGCTTTGATCGTCGCCGCGACGAGGCGCTGGACCAGGTTGAGCAGCCTCACCGCCTCAGGCCGGCAGACGACCGCCCGCGTGGTCGACAACCAGTTGGAATCCTGGTCGGACGGCCGAACCAGTTTCCGGCCGGTGGTCACGTTCCAAACCGATTCGGGCCAAGAGGTGACGACAGCACTCGCCGACCTGGACGGGTTCCGATCCCACATCATCGGCACCGAAGTCCCCGTCGTCTACGACCCCCAAAAGCCTTCCGACGCGACACCGGCGCACAAAAGCGGCGGACGGCTCGTCACTACGGTGGTGGTCGGCGTGCTCTTCCTGGCGTTCGCCATATGCGCGTACCCGGTGGTCAGCGCGGTACTGGATGGGTTCGGCGACTTCGGCAGCTCCGTCGATTCGGTCGACGTCTCAGACCCCGACTTCGACTTCGGCGACCTGGAGACACCGTAGTACCGGCAATGACCTGATGGCAGTCAATGGCCTGGGGTGCATGCTTGGTCATTGCCCGAACGTATACGGTGCGCCGTCACTAATTTCTAACATCGGGGTTCATTATTTCTGAATGTCGATGAAAAAGGATGGCATGATCATCCGCTTACACTTCGCGATCGGAGTGCGAAAGAATTCGTTCATGAGGCAGGGATCGCTGTTCAGCAGGGCGCACATCGCGGAGATGCGCAACCCCGCGAAAGCGCGTAACCATTCTCCCGAGCGCGAGGAATTCCGTCGCGCGCAACAACGGCGTCGCGTTTTCGGTCTTGAGCGCCGCCACGCCGAAAAGCTCCGCCGCCTCCGTCGCGACGTCGCCGCCGCACCGGCGCCGACCAACCCAGGCCACCCCGCCGCGCCCGCCGTGCCTGCCGTGCCGTCCGCCGCGCCCGCCGTGCCGTCCGCTGTGCCCACCGTGCCGCCGGTCGTTGCCGCTCCGCGGGACACGGCCTGCCGCACGGTGTGCACCGAACAACCGGAGACTGCCCGCCGCAACCGAGTCCCTCCGCACGACCGTAATAACGCCGCCCAGGTCGCCCAGGTCGCCCAGGTCGCCCACGCCGCCCAGACCGCCCGCGCCCAAGACGCCGTACCCCGCGAGCCCGCCGACGCGCCCGACAGTGATTCCGTCTGCACAGGTCAGGCAACCGGACGCGGCATCGCCGCCACGCCGGCCGGTGGGGTCGGTTCCCCGGCTTCACCGGCGCGGCGCCATCGAAATCCGCGACACCGGGTCCGCGGCCTGCAACGGCGATGCTGTGCCCTACCGGAGTCCCGCCCCCACCACGGCTCGCCGGCTGCTGACAGCCCTGAGCCGCAAACCGGCAACTCGATGCCGGGCGCGGCCATCGAAGCCGCCCGACGACCCACTGTTCGAGGTGGCATCGTCACGAATGAGCCCGACCAGCACCCGATCACGGGCTCAGTAGCGCCGCGGGCTCCGCCGCTGTCGCATTCACCTCAGCCCAACCACGGAAAAGAACGGAAGAACCACCGAATACAACCGGTATCCGACCAGCTCTTCAACGGACCCGCAAAACCGGGAGATGTTCGAAAGAAATCGCTCGCCACCCGGCTCGTGGGTGACTGGCGCTCCGCGACGTTGTGCGCACACATCGGCACGACAAAACGCGGTTGGAACACTCGGCCACGGCTCGTGACGGCGGCGCCGGCCGGAGGCAGATCGACGGCCGAGACAGATCTGAGCTGGTAAGGCATCATTGCCGGGCCGCACTCCAGAGCGGCACAGTGGGAAGGCACGAATGCTATCGATGCGTGAGAAGGCCGCTGCGACGACGACCGGCACTCAGCCATGGCAACCGTGGCGAGGGCTGGCCGTGCTGGTCGCCGCCGCGCTCGTTCTCCTCGCCGCCGTCGTGTGGTGGGGGCACCCTCGACTCGGCGCCGGCGGTCTCGTCGGTCTAGGGAACGGCATGACCTGGGCGAACGACGGGGTAATGGACACCCGGATGCTGGTCCGGGGGAGACCGGTCGACACCGTCACCGCGACCTTCAGCATCCGCAACGACGGCCGTCTGCCTTTCACGGTGCGTGGACTGGACCTCGCCGACGGTACCTGGTTCGACCGGCAGCAGGTCACGTTCCTGCCCGGGCTCGACGCCGAGGACGGGAACGCGACACCGGCCCGCGAGGTGACGCTGAGCGCCGGGGACGCGGCAAGGGTCTTCTGGTCGCTCGACATGGCCTGCCAGGCGGCGATGCCGGAAGGCGGTACCCGGGAGATCACCACCCTGCCGTTCGAGGTCAGCTGGTGGGGCTTCACCACCACCCGTGAACTGGCCCTGAACCGGCCGATCACCTTCGTCGGCGACGACATCGGCCGCCCACCGGCCCCGAGCGGCTGCCGCACCGACTGACGAACACCGTCGCTCAGTGATGGCGAGCCGCCTGGCCGGCGCGATGAACCCATCGGGTGGCGCCGTGCCCAGCCGGGGCCGCCGTACCGCCGGGCGGTGACTTGAACAGCCGGGGCCGCCGTACCGCCATGCGGCGACTTGAACAGCCGCGGCCGTCGCATGGCCGGGCGGTGACTTGAACAGCCGGGGCCGCCGCACCGCCGGGCGGTGACTTGAACAGCCGGGGCCGCCGTACCGCCGGGCGGTGACCTGAACAGCCGGGGCCGCCGTACCGCCGGGCGGTGACCTGAACAGCCGCGAGACCGCGGGTTTGTCAGAGCCGGTCCCAGGCCGGGCGCGTCGACCGTCACATGAGGGCGACGAACTTCAGGCCCTTGGCCTGGAGGGCCGGGATGACGGTCTTCAGGGAGGCCAGCGTCTGGGAGCGGTCGCCGCCGCCGTCGTGGCAGAGCAGGATCTGGCCGGGTTTGGCGGCGAGTAGACGCTTGGTGATGTGGGCGACGCCGGGGCGGGCCCAGTCGCGTGGGTCGGTGGTCCAGTCCATCGGGATCACGCCGCTCTTGGAGACCGACTCTGCCAGCCCGTTGGACCAGGCGCCGCCGGGGGAGCGGAACAGGTTCGGGGCGACCCCGGTGGTGCTGTAGATCTTGTCTTGAGCCCGGTGGATCTCCTTGAGCATCACGTGCGGCGGCAGCTTGGCCAGCTTGAGCGGGTGGCTCCAGGTGTGGTTGGCGATCAGGTGGCCGTCGGCGGCGACGTCACGGGCAGTGGGCTCGTGGCCGAGGACCTGGTTGCCGATCATGCAGAACAGGGCCGGGACGTGGTGCTTCTCCAGCAGGCGCAGGATCTGGGGCGTCCAGACCGGGTGCGGCCCGTCGTCGATGGTGAGCGCGATGGCGTCGGTGGGGAACGGATCGCCCGGGACCAGCTTGCGGAAGTCCTTCAGCGTGTGCACCGGAACCTTGATGACCGGGGTCGTGGGCTTGGGCGTGGTGGGCGCCGGGGTCGGGCTCTGCGAGGGGGCGGGCTCGCTGACGACCAGGTTGGGAGTTTTGGCCGCTTCCGGCTCGCCGCGTCCGGCCAGGGCGGCGACCGTGCCACCGATCAGGGCGGCGCCGGCGGCGGCCGGGATCGCCCAGAGCAGGCGGCGGCGGGCGACAGGCTTCGACGTCGGGGGTACGACGGTAGGGGCCGCCGGCGCGGTCGGCAGGGCGATCGTCGGCTCGGCGGGCGGCGGGGCGACGGTCGGCGCGGACCGAGGGGCCGGCACGGACGGCAGGGCGACCGTCGAATCCGACGTGGGCTGGAGCGCCGGGATCGGCAGGGCGACCGTCGAATCCGACGTGGGCGAGGACTCCCGGCTGACCGGCAGCGCTACCGTCGATTCCGGCGAGAGCCGGGGCTTGGGCAGCGCGATCGTCGGCTCGGCCCCGACGGAGATCACCGTGGTCGGATCGGACTCCTCCGCCGTGGACGCGGCGGCTGTTGCCGCGGCCATCTCCTGCATGGAGAGGGCGACGGTCTCCTCGGCGGTCTCAGCCGTTGCTGTGGCCTTCTCCTCTGTTGAGAGGGAGACCGTCTTCTCGGCCTTGTCCTCTGTTGAGAGGGAGACCGTCTTCTCGGCCTTCTCCTCTGTTGAGAGGGAGACCGTTGCCTCGGCGACCTCCGCCGTTGAGGGCGAGGCCGCCGACGAGGTCACCGTCGGCTCGGACCCATTTTCCACCGGGACGGAACCCGCGGCCGGGGAGACCGCCGACAGATCAGCCGTCGCTTCGGACCCCGCCGAGGACGACGAGCCGTCCGGCAATGCGACCGTCGGCTCACCCTCACCGGAGTCGCCGGGTTCGTTCAAGGCGACCGTGGGTTCAGCCGACTCGGGTTCCGCGGGCGTGCTGTCCTGGGGCGCGGGGGTGGGCCTATCGGTGTTCATCGGTGGGATTGTCGCGCCCACGGTCAAATCGGTCTTCATCTGTGTCCCGCCTGTGAACCACCCGAAATGACCGGCCCGCGGCCGCCCAACCTGCGACAGGAGCAATAGGTGATCATGTGGTCACCGCCCGGCGGGAGGGTCGGCCGAGAAAGTGGCGTCCACCACATCCCGCGATCAGCGGATGCGAATGTCCTGGCGCGAGCGGGTCGGGGTGGTGAGTTGGACCAGGTCGTCGCGGTGCAGGGGCGGCTCGGCCAGGAACAGATCCGTGGGGGTGAGGCCGGGCAGATAGGCGACGTTGAGGACCCATTTCTGGTAGCGCCAGTCGCTGTCCTCCTCCCACAGCCGGAAGTTGAGGCGCCAGCGGCCCCACGTGCCCGGCGGCAGTTCGAGGACGACACGCTCGGGACGGCGTGGGAAGACCATGACGCACTGGCACCACACGTCGGTGGCACCGGTGACCGTGAGGCGGCCGTCCGGGGAGCGGGCCAGGCGCACACCGGCCCGTGCGGGAACGATGTCGCCGACCGTCGCCGCCGGCGTGAAATCGTTCTGCTCGTACGCCGTCACCTGGTGGAACACGGCACCCGGCGGGAGCGGGAAAGCCTCCGGGACGGCGTTGCGGCGAACCGCGCCCGGCGCGCCCCGGGAGCGTTTGGTCCACTCGGTGAGGACGCGCTGCACGACGATCACCCGGCCACCGTGGCGGAACGGACGGCCGTGCGGCAACCGGAATACCGTCGTGTCACGGGGACTTGGCAGGTTCATGAGCGCTGACCAGTTCGATCCTCGTGAGTTGCTTGCCGCCGCCCGGCTCGGTGTGCTGGCGACGATCAAGGCCAACGGCCTGCCGCAGTTGTCGCCGGTGACGCCCTACTACGACCGGGACGCCGACACGATCTACGTGTCCATCGTCGAAGGGCGGGCCAAGACCGCCAACCTGCGCCGTGATCCACGGGCCGTCCTCGAGGTGACCAGTGCGGACGGCTGGTCCTGGGCGACCGCCGAGGGGCCGGTGACGCTCACCGGGCCGGGCGCCGATCCGTACGGGCCGGAGGTCGAGGCCCTGGTCGGCTACTACCGCAGTGCGGCCGGCGAGCACCCGGACTGGGAGGAGTACCGGCAGGCCATGGTCTCCGACCGGCGCGTGCTGATGGCCCTCCGGGTGAACCGCGTCTACGGCGCGAAACTTCGCTGAACAGTGGCAGGATCAGGGTCGTGCGACTGGAGATCGAGGACAGCGCGACCCTGACCTTCGACGACGGCTCACCGGTGCGGTCCGCGTCGGCGATCGCGCCGTTCGGCGACGGCTGGCTGGTGGTGCAGGACGACGCCACCCACGCCGCCTGGTGGCGACCGGATTCGATCACCCCGGTCCGCGTCATCGACCCGATCGACGGGCTGGACGAGTTCAGCGAGGCGGCCGGCACCAAACACTTGAAACCGGACTTCGAGGCGGCCTGTGCCCTGGCCGGCGGGCAGGTGCTGCTGCTCGGCTCCGGCTCCTCGCCGAACCGGATGCGCGCCTCCCTGGTCGGCTCGTCCGGCTACACGGTCGCCGACCTGCGGCCGGTCTACCTCGCGGTCGCCGCCGCCCTCGGCCTCACCGAGGAGCAGCTCAACCTGGAGGGGGCCTGCCTGGTGGGGGACCGGTTGCGGTGGTTCCAGCGCGGCAACCTGACGGCCGGCGCGCCGAGCGCCTCCGCCGACGTGGACGCGGTCGCACTGCTCGCCGCGGTCCGCGGTGAGGCCCCGCCCGACCTGGTCCGGGTCGGCGAGGTCCGGGTGCACGACCTCGGCGACGTCGACGGTGTGGCTTTGGCGGTGACTGACGCGGTCAGCCTGCCGGACGGGCGGGTGCTGGTCAGCGCCGCCGCCGAGGACACGCCGAACGCGGTCGACGACGGCCCGGTCCTCGCTTCCGGGCTGGCCCTGCTCGACGGCGGTTTCGTGGAGATCCCCGGCGCCGAGAAGGTGGAGGGGCTGACGATCCGGGAGGTCACCGGCGACGGCGTACGCCTCCATGCGGTGGTCGACGCCGACGACCACGAGGCGCCGTCACGGCGGCTGGCGATGCGGCTGATATTGCGTTGAACGTACCGCCGGGGGTTTGCCATGCTCGGTGCGGCCCCGGCGGCTTCAGAAGAAAGCGCCTAAGCAGCGTGCGCACTGGCGATGAAACCACGCTTGTTCGCTGCCATCCTCCGCGACCGATCCTTCACATCGGAACCGCTACGGGGCCACCCTTTCTCGTAGAAGTACAGAGGTGTGCCCATGTCCAGTGAGGTGATCATTCGTAGCGGTTTCCGTGGCCTGCGCTACGTCGACGGCCGGTTCGACCAGGTTCTCGATCCCGGCCGGTACGACGTGCCGGTCAGCCGGTTCGGCCGCCGGGTGCCGAAGGTCGAGATCCTCATCGTCGACCTGCGCGAGCGTGAGCTCAACATCAAGGGCCAGGAGATCCTGACCGTCGACAAGGTCGCGGTCCGCGTCAACATCATCACCCACTTCCGGGTCGTCGACCCGGTCGCCGCCGTGGAGCGGGTCGCCGACTACGGCGACCGCGTCTACAGCGACGTCCAGCTCGCCGCCCGGCGTTCGCTGGCGTCCATGACGCTCGAGGGCATCCTCACCAACCGCAACCAGCTCAGCGAGGACATCCTGCGCGACGTCGAGGGCGTCTCGGCCGGCTACGGCGTCGAGATCATCCGCGCCGACGTGAAGGACCTGATCTTCCCGGGCAACCTTCAGGACGTCATGAACCGGGTGCTGACCGCCCAGCGGCTCGCCGAGGCACAGATGATCGAGGCGCGCACCAAGGCGGACCGGGAGCGGCTCGCCGCCGAGGCCGATGCCGAGGCGAAGCGGATCCGCGCCGACGCCGAGGTCGACGCGCTGCGCCGGCTCGCCGACGCGGCCCAGGCGTACGCCGAGCATCCGGCCCTGCTGCGGCTGCGCGAGCTGGAGACGCTCGGCGCGCTCGGCGCCAACGCGGCGGCCCGTCTGTACATCGGCTTCGACAAGCACAGTGATCAACTGAACGACTAGACCTCCTCAAGCCGGTGACGGCGCGACCGATCTGACACGTCGCGCCATCACTCGGACCCCGGAGGTCATCTGTCATGCGTCTCGTACCACCCCTGCTACGCCGGCCCCGGGCCGCGCTGGCGGCCGGCGCCGTCGCCCTGGTCGCGGCCGTCGTGGCGGCACTGCTGTTCAACGGCGGCCCGGCCGCGGCCACCTGGAAGACCCTGTCCGGCACCCCGACCTGCGACTGTGTCGTCAAGGACAGCGGCTCCGGGAAGTACCGGGCGGTCTTCGGCTACGTCAGCAACGCCTCCGCCAACGGCACCATCGCGGCCGGCGACAACAACAGGCTCGCGCTGGACGGCGGCACCACGTCCACCGACGCCAAGGTCACCACCGTCTTCCAGCCGGGCACCCACAAGGCGTCCTTCACCACCGGCTGGGTCACCAAGGAGACCAGCGTCACCTGGAAGGTCGGTGGCAAGGAGGTCACCGCCAACTGGAAGCGCCCCACCTGCGGCAACGACGTCAGCCTGCCCGCCGGCGGCAACGGCTTCGGCCCGATCCTGGCGTTCCTGGCGGCCGGTGTCGTCGCCGGCGCGGTGACGGTGTGGCGCAAGCGCCGGGGGGCCCGGGTCTCGTGACGCGCAGCGTGCTGGCGGTCGGGGCGCACCCCGACGACATCGAGCTCGGCTGCGGCGGAGCCCTGGCGGCCCACCGGGCCGCCGGGGACGCGGTGACGATGCTGGTGGTCACCGGTGGCCAGAGCGGCCCCGGCGCCACGGCCGGCCGGCGCGCCGAGGCGGAGGCCGCCGCGTGCAGCCTCGACTGCCTGCTCATCTGGGGGAACCTGGTGGACTGCGCGGTCAACGCCGACGCCGCCACCATCGCCCTCGTCGAACGGGCCCTGGAGCAGACCAGGGCCGACGTCGTCTACGTGCACGCGCCCGACGACTCGCACCAGGATCACCGGGCGGTCGCCGCGGCCACCGTCTCGGCGGCCCGGCACATCCGCCGGGTGCTGCACTACCGCAGCCCGTCCACCACGAGGTTCGAGCCGTCGGTGTACGTCGACATCGCCGCCCACCTGGACCGCAAGCTCGACGCCCTGTCGTGTCACCGCAGCCAGGTGGAGAGCTCCGCGATGGTCGACCCCGAGGTGGTGGCCGCGTCGGCCCGCCACTTCGGGGCGCAGGCCCGCGTACGGTACGCCGAGGCGTTCGTACCCGGCCGTTTCGTCTGGGATCTGGCCCCGCTGCCGGTCCTCCCCGACGACCTGGTGGGGGCCGGCGACTACCTGATGACCAGGGCAGCGGCATGACCGGGCGGGGGCGCCGCCGGGCGGTGTCCCCGCACCACCGCCTCGGGCTGCTCGCCCACCTCGCCGTCTTCGCGGTCACCGTCGCGGTCCTCGGGCTGGACTCCACGCTCGGCTGGATCGCGACCGTACTCAACGTGGTCTTTCTGCTGTTCTTCTTCCGGCACCTCGGGTTCGCGGTCGCCGCGGCCCGCTGGACCGAACGCGACCTGGACGCCCCGCTGGTCGGCGCCGAGTCGTTCACCCCGCCGGTGGCCGTGCTGGTCGCCTGCAAGGACGAGGAACTCGTCGTCGACGGCATGGTCGCGGCCATGCTGGCGCTCGACTACCCGCATTCGGCGCTGACCGTCGTGGTCGTCGACGACGCCTCCACCGACGGCACCGGCGCCCGCCTGGACGCGCTCGCGGCCGCCGACCCGCGGCTGCGCGTGCTGCACCGGCGGCCCGGCGCGGGCGGCGGCAAGTCGGGTGCGCTCAACGACGCCCTCGCCCTCGTCGACGGCGCCCAGATCGCGGTCGTCTTCGACGCCGACCACCAGCCCGAACCGGACGTGCTGCGCAGGCTGGTCCGCCACTTCCGCGACCCCAGGGTCGGGGCCGTCATGGGCCGGTGCGTGGTGCGCAACGGCGTCGAGTCGTCGCTGGCCTCCACCATCTTCATCGACTACCTGTCCGGCTACCTGGTCAACGAGTACGGCCGGCAGGCGCTCTTCGAACTCCCGGCGTACGGCGGGGCGAACTGTGCCGTGCGGACCGACCTGATCCGGGCGCTCGGCGGCTGGAACCCGCACACCGTCACCGAGGACACCGACCTCACCCTGCGGCTGCTGCTCGACGGATGGCGGGTCCGCTACGACCCGTCGGCGGTCGACTTCGAGGAGGCGGTGCTGTCCTCGCGGCGGTTCTGGAAGCAGCGCTACCGGTGGGCGCGCGGCCATCAGAAGTGCCTGCGCGACTACTGGCGGCCGATCCTCACGACCCGCCACCTGTCGCCGATGGAGAAGCTCGAGACGATGCTTTTCCTCTGGGTCTACCACGTACCGGTGCTGTGTGGTCTTGGTCTTCTCCTCATCGTCCTGCGCGCCCTCGGGATCGGCGGCCAGTCGGCGGTCTCCATGGTGTCGCTGTCGGCGCTGCTCTTCGCCGGCCCGTTCACCGAGCTGGCGGTCGGGCTGGTGCTGGGCCGGGTGGAACGGAGGGCGGTGTGGATGCTGATCGGGTTCATCCCGGCGTTCGGGATGTCCATCCTGACCGCCACCAAGGCCTACCTCGACGGCATGTGGGGCACCCTATACACCTGGTCGAAGACGGCCCGGTCGGGTGTGACATGAGCCGTGTCGAGGAGCGTCTCAACCGGACGCTCGCCCGGCGGGAACACCGCTGGAAGCCCGCCGCCACACCGCTGCGCCGCCGGCTCGTGCTGCTCGAGATGATCGGCGCGGTGGTCGGCTGCGTGGGCGGCTACCTGCTCTTCATCGACCCGGTACGCCGCTTCGAGGTCACCCTGGCCTCCCGGATCATCGACCTGCTCGGCGTCGACCGGGTCTCCGGCGCGCTCGGCGACGGCTTCATCGTCTTCGGCCCGAACCTGGAACCTGTCGTCGCCGAGATGACCGGATCCTGCTCGATCCTGAGCAGTGTGCTGGCCCTGGCCGCGCTGGCCGTGGTCGCCCTCCGGCAGCGCCCGCAGGCCCTTCCCGGCTTCCTGGCGGCCGCCGTCTTCGTCCTCGCCGCCAACCAGGTCCGGCTGCTCGGCTCCCTGCTGGCCGGCCGCTACTTCGCCGTCGACGCGCTGGTCTTCTTCCACGACTGGATCGGCGCGGTCCTCAACTTCGCCTACACCCTGATCGGACTCCTCATCATGATCGGACTGACGATGTACGACGCCCAGCGCGCCGAACAGGACCGCACCGGCCGCCACACCGCCGACCGTCCGGCCGCCTGGGCCCGCCCGGGGCTCGGCCACCGGGTGCCCGTCGAGGACACCCGGGAGCCCGGTGTGCGGATCGCCGCCGTGGTCCACCGGCGGATCCTGCCCAAGGCGGTGTCGCGCCGCCTGGCCCGCCGCCGCGAGCAGCGCCGCATCGACTACCGGGTCGGCCACGAGACCCCGGCCCGCCGCGCCGAGATCATCCGCGAGCTGGCCGGCAGGGGCCTCGGCGTGCACACCGCCACCCTGCTGGCGGTCGCCTCGTACGAAACGGATCCTCTGGTCCTGGACACCCTGGCCGGTGTGGTCGCCGCCCGCCAGTGGGAGCCGGTCGCCGGCGGCGACGTCATCGCGCTGCGCCTGTGGGCCCGCGCCTGGCTGATGCGCGCGCCCGGGCAGCGGTCCATCGCCGAGACCGGCCGCCTCGTCGCCGTCACCGGAGCGGGCGGCCCGGCCGGTGTCGCCGTCGTCAAGGCCCTCCAGGCGGCCGGCGACCACGTGCTCGCCCTGGACGCCAACCCCGACGCGGCCGGGCTGCGCCTGGCCGGCCGCAGCGCCGTACTGCCCTGCGCCGGCCACCCCGGCTACGCGGAGGCCCTGCTCGCCGTCCTCGACGAGCACCGGCCGGCCGCGCTGATCTGCACGGTCGCCGAGGAGTACGCCGCCCTCGCCCCGCTCACCCCCGCCATGGACGAGCTGGGCGTGAGGACCTGGCTGCCCGACCCGGCCGCCGCGGAACGCTGCATCGACAAGATCGCCTTCGCGAGGACCATGCACGCCGCCGGTGTGCCGCACCCGGCGACCGCCTGGACCCCGGCCACCCTCGGCCTCGTCCCCGGCCCCTGGATCGTCAAGCCGTCCCGCGGCCGCGGCAGCCGCGACGTGGTCAAGGTCGACGACCCGGCCGATCTCGGCCGCGCCTTCGCCTCGGTGCCCGGCGCCGTCGTGCAGACCCGCGTCACCGGCCGCGAATTCACCGCGGACGCCCTGGCCGGGCCGGACGGCACGCTGCTCGCCTGCGTACCGCGCTGGCGTGACGAGACCCGCGGCGGCGTCTCCGTGCGCGGCACCACGTTCGCCTCGGTCGCGGTCACCGAGATCGTCGCCGCCACCCTGCGCGTGGTCGGGCACACCGGGCCCGCCAACGTGCAGGGTTTCGTCGCCGACTCCGGGGACGTCACCGTCGTCGAGGTGAACCCGCGCTTCTCCGGCGGCCTGCCGCTCACCCTCGCGGCCGGCGCCGACGTCGTCGGCACCTACCTGACCGGGATCCTCGACCCGTCGGCGCCGCTGCCCACGCTCGGCTTCCGGCCCGGCGTGCGGATGGCCCGCCACTTCGCCGAGGTCTACTACACGGCCGACGGCACGCCGGTCGCCGACCCGCTCGACCCGGTCACCTGCTCGGTTCCCGGCTTCGGAGCGGCCAGGCCGATCGCCCACTCACCCTCCGGCCCGGCGTCCCTTCGAACCCCTTCCCCAGTACGCGCGGAGCACGCTCCCGCGATCGGCCAGGGCATGTTCGTGGCGGTGGGTTGATGAGGACGCGTCACGTGCTGGTGCCCTTCGGCACCCGGCCCGAGGTCATCAAGCTCGCCCCGGTCGTGCACGCCCTGCGCGCCGCCGGGCACCGGGTCACCGCGGTCGACACCGGCCAGCACCAGGACGCCGTGATGAGCGGCGACATCCAGCGCACTCTCGGCCTCGCCCCGGACCTGCGCCTGGCGAAACCGAACGACCTCGGCGCCCTGGTCACCGCGGCCGCCGCGGTGCTCCCCGATCGGGGCGCCGACCTGGTGCTGGCGCTCGGTGACACGCACACCGTGCCCGCCTACGCCCTGGCCGCCCGTGGGGCCGGCATCCCGTTCGCACACCTCGAAGCCGGCCTGCGCAGCTTCAACCCGCGCAGCCTCGAAGAGGTCAACCGCCGGGTCGCGGCGGCCACCGCCCAGCTCCACTTCGCACCCACCGACCGGGCCGCCGCGTTTCTGCGCGCCGAGGGCGTACCCGTCGAAAGGATCTTCGTGGTCGGCAACCCGGTGATCGACACGCTGCGCGAGAAGGGCGTCCGGCCGGTGCCGCCCGCCGACCGCACCGGAGTGCTGGTCACCGCCCACCGCGCGTCCAACGTCGACGACCCGGCCCGGCTGGCCCGCCTCGTCGACGTCGTAGCCCGCCTCGCCGCGATCGGCCCGGTCCGCTTCCCGATCCACCCGCGCACCCGCGCCCGCCTGCACGAACACGGCCTGGCCGGCCGCCTGGCCGCGCTACCCGGCGTGACCTGCGAGGATCCGCTGCCCTATGACGGCCTGCTGACCGCCCTGGCCCATGCCCGGGTGGTGGTCACCGATTCCGGCGGCCTCCAGGAGGAGGCGGCCTACCTGGGCGTGCCCGTCGTGGTGCTGCGCCGCTCCACCCCACGCTGGGAAGGCGTCGAGGCCGGAACCGCCGTCCTCACCGGACTCACCAGCGACGACGAGGCCGACCGTGCGGTAGCCGCCGCCCACCACCTGAGCACCCCGGCCGAGCTGTCCCGGGTGGCCGCCCTGCCCTGCCCGTACGGTGACGGCCACACCGGCGCCCGGGTCGCCGCCCTGCTGGCCGACCCGGCCCTCGACCCGCTGCTCACCCTCGACGAACCCGACCACACCGACGGCACTCTCCCCTGGAAGCCGGCGTCATGACCTTCTTCGAGAAGCCCCCGCTGGCCGTCGTCGTCGACCTCGACGACACCCTCTACCCACAGTCCACCTACCTGTACGGGGCATCCCGCGCGGTGGGCCGGGCCGGCGCCGCCGCCGGCCTCGACCAGGTCCGCCTCAGCCGTGCGGTCCGCCGCCAGCTCGTCGCGGGTTCGGACCGGGGCGGCACCATCGACCGTGCCCTGGCCGCCTACGGCATCGGCCCCGACCTGGCCGCCGAACTGATCCCCACGCTGGTCGCGGCATTCACCACCTACCGCCCCCGCCGCCTGCCGAGCTACCCCGGCGCCCGGGACGCGCTGGCCGCGATCAGCGCCCGCTACCCGGTAGCCTGCCTCACCGACGGCAACCCGGCGATCCAGCGCGCCAAACTCGCCGCCACCGGCCTGGCGGACGCTTTCGCCACCATCGTCATCACCGACGAGCTGGGCGGCCGCACGCTGCGCAAACCTCACCCCGAGGGCCTGCGCCAGGTGGCCGAGACGCTCGGCGTACACCCCTCGGACCTGGTCGTGATCGGTGACCGCCCCGGCAAGGACATGGCCGTGGCCGCGGCCCTGGGCGCCCGCTCCATCCGGGTCCGGACCGGCGAATACGCCGACGCCCCCGACGCGCCTCCCGCCACCGCCTGCGTCCCCGACCTGACCGCCGCGGCCGCACTCCTCGGCGCCTGAGAAGCGCTTTCCATGAGCAAGATCATCGATGCTAAAATCCGTCGCCCCCGCTCGCCGAGAGCCGGGGGTATCGGGGAGTAATCATGCATCGCACTGTCCGGGCGTTGCTGTCCGCGGCCGTCGCCGCGCTGAGCGCCACCACCGTCCTCGTCGGACTTCCGGCCGCCCCCGCGCAGGCCGCGAACTACGGCCAACTGCCCTTGAGCGCCTGGTCCTACACCGACCGGGCGCAACCGACCACACCGAACCCGAACCCGGCCGGCGACTTCCTCATCGGTAGCAGCGATGAGCACACCGGCCGCGCCTACTTCACCTTCGACCTGGCTCCGCTCAAGGGACAGGTCCTGCACCGGGTCACCTTCTACACCAGCGAGCGGACGGTGAACGACTGCTCCCGGGTCGCGCCCATCGAGGTGTGGCGCACCAGGCAGGTCACCGAGACGACGACCTGGCAGCACCCGCCGAAGGAGCTGGAGCTGCTCGCCGAGCGCTCCTATGGCAAGGGCGTCATCTGCCCCGGGGCGTACCTCGGGATCGACATGATCCCCGCGATCCAGGCGGCCTTCGCCCGGGGCGAGAAGAAGCTCACCATCGAGGTGCGCATCAACGCCACCGCTGAGGGCGACACCGGTGTCGGCCGGACGATGACCCAGGCCCGGATGAGCTACGCCGCCAACCACGCGCCCAGGGTCAGCGGGCTCAAGCTGAAATACCCGGACGCGGGCTGCGGAAAGCCCGAGAAGCACCCGACGGCCGGCAACTGGATGCGGGTCCAGGCCACGGTCACCGACGCCGACCCCAACGACCACCCCCAGATCGTGTACGCGTACTGGCCGGTCAACCGCCCGGATCAGCGCAAGGAATCCTCGTCGCCGAGCCTGGACCTGAGCGGGCTCGAGGACGGCACCGTCGTCGCCTGGACGGCACAGGGCCGTGACTACGACGACGCCGGACCGTGGGGACGGACCTGCTACTTCACCGTCGACACCGTCGCGCCGGCGACCAGCCCGGTGGTGTCGTCGAAGAAGTACCCCAGCGAGGACTACCCCGGCACCGGAGGTCCGGGCGTGCCCGGCACCTTCGTGTTCGACGCGGCGGGCGATGTCGACACCGTCGGCTTCGACTGGACCCTGATGGACAACAGCCTCCTCCAGAGCGTCACCCCGAACCACCCCGGTGGCCGGGCCAAGATCACCGTTACACCCGGTACGTGGGGCCCGGGGCGTCTCCAGGTCGCCGCCCGTGACGCGGCCGGCAACCGGGGACCGTGGGTCCAGTACCGGTACCAGGTCCGCAACACCGCCCCGTTCGCCGAGATCGAGATGAACGGCGTCGGCCTGACCAGCCACATCACGCTCACCTCCCAGGCCGCCGAGGTCACCGGTTTCGGGTACGCCGTGGACGGCGGCCCGGAGACCCGGGTGCCCGCGGTCGACCGTCAGGGCAAGGGCGACCTGGTGTTCACCGGCACCGGCTACCGGACCGTGCTGTCGCGCGCCTACGCGGGCAACCGGATGATCGGCTCGAACAGCGTCCAGCTTCACGTCACCGACGCCCCGAAGGTCACCTCCGCCGAGTTCGACTGGCCGAACGACCCGGTCGAGGGCGTCGCCGGATCGTTCACCTTCACCCCGCGGACCACCAACGTCGTGTCGTACCTGTACGGGTTCGGCGACGGCACGCAGCACAGCGTCGACGCCGGCGCGGACGGCACGGCCGCGCTGACGTGGACACCACAGAAGAGCGGCTACTTCACCATCACCGTGTACTCGGTGGACGCGGCGGGAAACCGGTCACAGGCCGCCCAGGAGTCGTTCTCCGTCATCAGCGCGCGGCCCACGGTGAGCGTCAACGCGATCGGCGCCCACGTCGGTGACCCGATCAGTGTGATGGCCTGGTCCAACCGCCCGGACGCGGCCGGCATCGTGTACAGCTTCGACGGCGGGCCGCAGCAGACGGTCGACAGCTCCTACGCGAATTTCGACGTGGTGGGGACACATTCCGGGGACAGCGTCCTCAAGGTGTGGGTGAAGCTGACCGACGGCACGCTGTCGCCGCCGACCGAGGAGATCATCCACCTCGCCGACTCTCCGAAGGTCACCGCGCAGGGGCCGTTCGGCACGGACGCCGTGATGGGGCGGCCGGTGTCGTTCACCTTCACCGCGGCCCAGGAGGGCGCGACCATCTTCCGGTACACGGTCGGCGGCGTCCAGCAGACCGTCCCGGCCGGGCCGGACGGCACGGCGACCGTCACGTACGAGGTGCCCGACGGCTGGGGTGACGTCACGGTCGCAGTGGCCAGCGTGACCGCCGACGGCACGGTTTCGGACACCAGCACCTTCTCGATGCCGCTGCGCAACCCGAACGTGGAGGTCTTCAACCCGTGGCCGACCGACCTGCCGCCGGGCGAGGCCATGGGCGGAGTCGGCATTCCTGGCCAGTTCGGCTTCTACGCCTGGGATCTCAGCGAGGTGACCACGAAGTTCCTGTGGTCGGTCGACGACGGCCCGGTCCAGGAGGTGTTGTACGACCCGTGGGCGTGGGAGACCGTGGCGTCGTACACCCCCGAGCGCGCCGGTGACCACACGCTGCACGTGCAGCGCGAGTTCACCGACGGCTCCCGGTCGCCGCTGGTCGCCGTGCCGTTCAGGGTCGGGAACGAGGTGGCCCCCGCGTGATCGGCGCGGCGGCGGCCCGGTCCTCGAGGACCGGGCCGCCGCCGTCAGGCGACCGCGAACCGTAGCGGCAGCCGGTCCGGCCCCTGGGTGCCGATCGGGGGCCGCCAGCTCACCTCACCGGCGACGACCGGTGGCCCGAAACGGCGGGTCAGGACCGGGAGCGCCTCCCGCAACTGGGCGTGGGCCAGCGCCGACCCCAGGCAGTAGTGCGGACCGGCGCCGAACTGGAGCAGCGGCGCCTCGCGGGCGGCCGTGATGTCGAAGGACCGTCCGCCGGGATAGGCGCGCGGGTCCCGCTGCGCGGTCGGTACGGCGATGGTCATGAAGGTCCCCGTGGTGACCGGCAGCCCGTGGAAGGTGAAGTCCTCGGTGGCGCGGCGGAACACGCTCGCCGCCGACGGCCGCCATCGCATCGTCTCGATGACGGCGCGGTCGGCCAGTTCGGGCCGGTCGCGCAGCAGCGTCCACTGTCCGGGGTGGTCGGTGAAGCAGACCATCGCGTTGGAGAACTGGTGGCTCGTGTTGTCGTGGGCGCCGAAGACCAGGGTGACCAGCAGGTTGCGCAGCTCCTCCCGGGTGACCGTCGCGTCGACCTGCCAGGCGGCGACCATGTGCGAGATCAGGTCGTCGGCCGGCTGCTTCGACCTCTCGTCGATCAGGGTGTCGATGTAGCCGCTCAGCCCCACCACGGCCCGTTCCACGCGTGCCGCCGTGTCCCCGCCGGCGGCCAGGGCGAAGATCAGGCCGATGTCGCTGGACCAGGTGCTGAACAGGTCATGGTCGGCGGCGGGCACACCGAGCAGTTCGCTCATCACCGCCAGCGGCAGCCGATCGGCGAAGGCCCCGGCGAATTCGGTCTCACCGGCCTCGGCGATCTCGTCGGCCAGCGCCTCGGCCGTCGCCCGGATGAACGGCCGCAGCCCGTCGATGGTGCGGGGTGTGAAGGCCCGGCCGACGATTCCACGCAGCCGGCGGTGGTCGGCGCCGTCGTGGTTGACGACCATCGGCACCCACCAGTCGTAGATCGGCCCGGAGGTGATGCCGTCCCGCCGCAGAAAGCCGTCGCCGCCGTGGTCGAGGCGCCGGTCCCGGAGGATCTCCTGCGCCTCCGCGTGGCGCAGCACGATCGGCCCGAGTGGACTGTCGGCATACCAGCCGGCGTCCTGTGCGGCCAGCACCTCCGGTGCGGCGAAGTCGAACGCCGGATCGACGACATTGAGGAACGGCATGCGGGACCCCCTCGGCCGGTCAGACAGACGTCACCGAGTGTGCCCCGACGGTCACCAAGAGCGGAAGCTCTGGGCCGGGCCAGGACCACCAGCGGATCACCAGTGGATCACCAGCGGCATCCGGATGCTCTTTCTCGAACGACAACGGGTTCCACGAGAGGAAGCATCCAGATGGAACGCAACAAGATCCGCCGTCTGTTCGGCATCGGTCTGGCCGCGACGACCCTCCTGCTGGGCGCGGAGCTCGCGATCACGCAACCGTCCTACGCAGCTCCCTGTGGGGACTTGAGCAACTGCGACGACCCCGTCGAGGATCCGATACCCGTACCGGTCAAACCGTCGCGGCCCGGCGGGTACGAGCCGCTGTACGTCGCGCTAGGCGACTCCTTCGGCTCGGGTGAGGGCGCCCCGGACGCCATGCTGCCGTGGGTCAACGACAAGTGCCACCGGTCCGCGCTGTCGGCGCCGCTGCGTACCGCCAAGCGGCTCGCGCAGAACAACAAGTACGCCGGCAACATCCTCTACAGCAGCTTCGCGTGCAGCGGGGCGACGCTGGACTGGGCGATGGGGCTCAACGGAGAGAAGGACGGCGGCATCCTGACCGGGCAGAAGTCCACGGGCATGCCGTCGCAGATCTCCCAGGTCAACACGAGGTACGGCAGCCGCAAGATCGACGCGATGAGCATCTCGATCGGCGGCAACGACCTGAGCTACGCCGACATCCTGATCGACTGCTCGGTCGGCAACTGCGTGCCGTGGGACAGCAAGACCCGCAAGATGTTCGAATGGGACACCCCGCGGCTCAAGATCGGTCTCAGCTCCCTGATCACGGCGATCCAGGGCGACGAGAACGGCCGGTACCGGAGTCTGCAGGGCAACGTGAGCACCGTGTACCTGACGGCGTACCCGGACCTGTTCAACAACTCCAACGGCGTCGCCTGCAACAGCACCGGCGGCCTCTTCGTCGAAGGGTTCACGGCGGCGGAGAACGAGGTGATGCGCGGGTATCTCGCCCAGCTCAACACCATGCTCGCCCAGGCGGTCGCCGACGCGAACGCCCGGCGGACCGTCGGCCACAAGCCGGTCTGGAAGCTCATCGCGCCGCCGGACTTCACCCGCAACGGCTACTGCGCCACCTCGAACCGGTACATCAACACCACCGGCGACAGCGTGTGGATCCAGCAGGACCACAAGGGGACGATGCACCCGAACGCCGCGGGGCACCTGGCGTGGAGCAACCAGCTGTACAACTCGCTGAGCTGGATCGCCACCAGCTGATCATCGAGATACGCGAAGGGGACGGGCCACGGGGGCCGTCCCCTTCGTCAGATCAACCCCGTTCCCGGTACGAGGAGAGCGATCTGCTGGTGCGACAGCGCACGGCCCCGGGCCGTGGCCACGTCGTCGAGCCGCCCGGTCATCTCACCGATATAGCGGCCGACGTCAACCGGATCCATCAGGGCCGGCGAGTAGCCGATCAGCTCACCCTGGTGCAGGGCGGCGGCCAGCAACTCGGCGGCGTGCTCCGCCCGGCCCTGGCGGAATCGCACGTAGGCGAGCGTGGCCAGCATGACGATCCACGACGTGCGGTCCCCCTCGGCGTACATCCGCGTCAGCGTGTCGGCGAGCATCCGCTCGACCTCGGCGTCGAAGTGGCCCTGCGCCACCCGGCATTTGGCCAGCAGCCACGACGAGGAGCCATGACACCAGGCGTTCCCGGACCGTTCGGCCGCGTCGATGGAGGCGGTGAGCGCCACGGCCGCCCGGTCGAGGTCACCGGCGCGCAAGTGGGCGGTGCCGAGACTCATCAACGCCTCGGCCTCGGTCCGGGTCGCCCCGTTGTCCCGGGCCACCCGCACCGCGGCCCCGGCGTGCTGTTCCGCCTCGGCGACCTGACCGCCACCGGCCTCGAAGTACGCGAGCGTGGTGAGCGCCTCCCCGACCGCGACCGGGTCGTCGGCTCCGGTGGCCAGCCCGCCGAGGTGGGTCAGCGCCCAGCCGACCGAGGCGAGATCCCCGCCGAGGTAGCTGAGCACGGCCAGGCCGATGGTCGTGAAGATCCGCAGCCGTACCGGCGCCGCATCGACGTCATCGGCGGCGAGCCAGTGCTCGACCACCGGCCGTACGTATCGCAGCCCTTCGGTGATGTGCCCGGTCCGGTACCAGTACCAGTAGATGCCGGCACAGATCCGCAGACGGACGGCCGGGTCGTCACGACTGTGGTCGAGCGCGGCCCGGATGTTCGCGTGCTCGAGCGAGAGCCGGGCCATCCACTGTGCGCTGCGGGCGTCGCGCAGGGCGTCGACAGCCTCGTCGGCGAGTTCACCGACCCATGCCGCGTGCCGGTTGCGCAGCTCGGCGGTGCGCTCCTCGGTGCGCTGCCGTTCGGCGAACTGGCGCAGGGTCTCCAGGATCTGGTAGCGGCGGGGGTTGCCGCCGACGACGGTGACCATCGACTTGGCGGTCAGCGTGTCCAGATGCGCGACGACATCGGTGCTCCTGGTCACCATCATGGCCGCCCGCAGGTCGAAGCCGCCGGCGAAGACCGCGAGAGCGGTGAAGGACTCCTTCTCCGCGTCGGAGAGGAGATCCCAGGACCACTGTACGGTCGCGAGGATCGTGGCGTGCCTGCGGTTGCCGCGTGGCCCGCCGCGCAGCACCATGAACCGGTCGTGCGCGAGGGCGGCCAGCTGGTCGACGGACAGCACGGCGCACTGCGCGGCGGCGAGTTCGATGGCCAGTGGCAGATTGTCGAGGTCGGTGCAGAGCCGGGCCACCGCGTCGCGGGCGCCGTCGAGGACCGCGGCCCCGTCGGGGTCCACGGCCGCGGCCCGCTGCTCGAACAGCTCGACGGCCTCGCCCGCGGTGCCGGCCGACAGCGGCGGCACCTCGAACCGTCGCTCCCCTTCGACCTGGAGCACCTCCCGGCTGGTGGCCAGCACCCGTACGTCCGGGCACGTCCGCAGCAGCGTGGTGACGAACTCCGCGACGCCGTCGACGATCTGCTCGCAGTTGTCCAGGACGATCAGGGTGGTACGCCGGCGCAGCGCGTCGAGCAGCACGGCCGGGTTGCCGTTCGCGGCGATCGACAACGCGCCGGCGATGGTGTCGGCGACCAGGGTCGGATCGTGCAGGCCCGCCAACTCGACCAGCCACGGCCCGTCGTCGCCGCCGTGGCGACGCGCCGCCTCGACCGCCAGCCGGGTCTTGCCGATCCCGCCGGTGCCGGTCAGGGTGACCAGCCGGTGCTCCTCGATCAGCTTGGCGAGCAGGTCGAGTTCGTGGCCGCGCCCGGTCAGGGTGGACAGCGCGGCGGGCAGGTTTCCGGTGTGCGCCCCGGAGGCCGGTGTGGCGGCCGGCTCGATCCGCTCCGGCACCGCGAGCAGTCCCGGGTCCTGGCGGAGGATGGCGCTCTGGAGGGCTTCCAGTTCGGGTCCGGGGTCGGTGCCGAGTTCCTCGGCGAGAACGTCACGTGCCGAACGCAGCGCGGCCAGCGCGTCACCGATGCGACCGGCCCGGTAGAGCGCGGTGGCCTGCAGCGTCCAGGCATGCTCGCGCAGCGGATGTTCCCTGGTGAACACCCCCAGCCGGGCCGCCACCGAGACGTGATCACCCAGGGCGAGTTCCGCCTCCAGCCGTCCCTCTTCGGCGTCCACCCGCAGCTGCTCCAGGCGCATCGACTCGCCGTCGGCGAAGCCGCGGTCGGCGCAGTCGGCGTACGCCCGCCCGCGCCAGAGGGCCAGCGCCTGATCGAAGGCGTGGGCGGCCTCGGCCGGCCGGGCGGAGGCCAGCTCGCGGCGCCCCCGCTCGGACAGCGCGGTGAAGCGGTCGACGTCCACCGCGTCCGCGTCGAGGACCAGGCGGTATCCGGCGCCGCCGCGTAGCAGCACGCTCGGGCGCTGAGCCGCCCGCCCGGGTTCGAGCGCCCGGCGGAGAGCGGCGATGTGTCCTTGCAGGGTCACCTTCGCCGACCGGGGCGCACCGGAGGGCCAGACCGCGTCGATCAGCTCGTCATCGGTCACCGTCAGGCCGGCTGACATCACGAGTCTGCACAGCGCCGCCCGGGGGCCGGGGCCACCGATCGTCGCTTCGTCGCCGTTCACCGACACACTCGTCCGGCCGAGCACGCCGATGTCCAGTGGCCTTGTCAATCCCGGTCCCTTCCGCAGTAAAGGCAGGTCACCCTACTGGGGGCGCCCGGGAGTAGATCATTTGGGCCGGGCGTTGCCGCGGGTGGGTCCGGGACGCTCGGCCACGTACCGCGGTTGGCGGCGCTCAGGGCGTTCAGCCCCGTACCGATCCTCCGCGTGGCGCAGCACGAGCGGTCCCGGCCCTACCGGGTAGGCCGGAAGGCGCCTCCCATCAGCTGCGCGGGCGTGGCATCGGCCAGCCTGGGTGTCGGCACCGAGAACGGTCCGGAGCGGTTCGACCGAGTGGCTGCCTGCCGGTGGGCACCGACGACTCCGGCGATCATGCGCATCGCCGCGGTGGCGACCTCCTCCTCGCCGAAGAGGTCGTTGCCCAGGGTGCTCATCGCGGTGTGGATGTTCATGGCCACCTCGGTCGCGGTCGGGGCGGCCAGGTCCGACGTAGTTGTGGCGATCAATAGTGGACACCGCCTATTTGCGTACCGCTGAAGGGGTGAGATCGAGCAGGTCCGCGGCCAGGGCGCGCGCCGGGGAGAGGGAGGCGGCGTCGAGGTCGCGGAAGAGCTTCTGGGCGCGGACGGCGGGCCAGCCGGCCGGCAGGTGCTCGACCGGCAGGCGGGGGTCGCGGCGGATCGCGCCGAGCCATTCGGCGATCAGGCTGAGCCGCGCGGCCAGCGGGTCGGGGTACGGTGCGGGGCCCTCCCACCGGTCCAGGAACTCCTGGTAGCGGGCGGCCAGCCCGGCCAGGTCGTAGGCGTCGCTGACCATCTGCCCGATGTCGGTCAGGTCCGCGGCCCGGGCGTGGAAGACGCGGGCGTGGGCGGAGAGCCCCAGACCGTCCACGATGTCCTGGGCCGCGACGACTCCGGGCGCGATCCACAGCCCGCCCTGCAACGGCCCGAATCCGGACCATGCGAGCTGTGAGCGCAGGTCGTGGCGTTGCCGTTGCCAGGATTCGGGCAGGGAGAAGCAGAGCAGTGTCCACGTGCCGTCCCAGCGGTCGTTGACGGCGCCGGTCTCCCAGATGCGGGCCCGGCCGTCGCGCAGGATCTCGGCGGCGCGCGGGGTGAGACCGAAATACATCTTGCGGCCGTCGCGCTGCCGGCGCAGCAGGCCCCGGTTGACCATGCGGGTGAGTGTGGACCGGGTGGCGTGCGAGGAGATGCCGAGCCGGTCCAGCACGTCGATCACGCTGCCGGAGAAGACGCACACGTCCCGGTCCAGCACGAAATCGCCGAGCAGCATGAGCATCAGCGTCTGTGGATTCGACGGCATGGGCTAGATGTTAGGCACATTCTTGACGGCTGTGTAGAGAAAGCCTAACTTCGATGTCCTGTAACGCACCGGTAACCCGTGGAGGTCATCGTGCGCAGAATCGGATCCCTACTCCTGACACTCACCCTCGCCACCGCGGCCTGTGGCGGCGAAACCGGCGACGAGGGCAGCGACACGATCAAGGTCGGTCAGATCGTCTCGCTGACCGGCAACTACTCCCCGCTCGGCAGCGAGAACCAGAAATCCGTGGCCCTCGCGGTCGAGAAGATCAACGCGGCCGGCGGCATCGGTGGCCGGAAGATCGAACTCACCGTCCGCGACGACAAGAGCCTGCCCGACCAAGCCGTCCTCGCCTTCAACGAGCTCAAGGACGACTCCGACGCGATCATCGGCTCGCCGTTCAGCAACTCGGCGCTGGCCACCATCCCGCTCGTCGACCGCGAGAAGATCCCCTACATCTCGCTCACCCCGGCCGACGAACAGGTCAACCCCGTCCATCCGTACGTCTTCGTCGTCCCCGCCCTGTCCGGCACCTACGCCCAGGCCGCCCTGGAGTACTTCCAGACGCGGAAGCTCACGAAGATCGCCGTCGCCTACGACACCAAGAGCAGCTACGCGGTCGCCGGATTCAAAGGCCTTCAAGCAAAGGCCTCCCAGTACGGCGTTACGCTCGGCCCGATCGAGGAGTTCCAGACCACCGCCACCGAGTTCGGCGCCATCTTCACCCACGTGCGGTCGTCCGACGCCCAGGCCCTGATGCTGTGGGCCACCGGCGCGCCGGCCGTCGCCATCACCAAGCAGTACGCCGCCTCGGGCCTCACCATCCCCCTCGTCCTGACCGGCTCGCAGGCCAGCAAACTCTTCCTGGAACCGGCCGGCCCGGCCGCCGACGGCGCCACCATCGCCAGCAGCGTCGGCGTGGTCGGCGACCACCTCCCGGCCGGCGAACTGAAGACCGCCGTCGACGAGCTGACCAGCGCGTTCACCACCAAGTACGGCTACCCGCCGCCGCAGTTCGCGCAGGACGGCTACAGCGGCGTCAAACTGCTCGCGGCCGCCATCGAGAAGGCCGGCGGCACCGACCCGAAGAAGGTCCGCGACGCCCTCGAAGGCCTCACCCTCACCACCCCCAACGGCACCTACAAGTACTCGGCCACCGACCACTCCGGCCTGACCACCGAGTTCATCTCGATCAACACGATCGAGGCCGGTAGGTTCGTCCCCACCGACTTCTCCAAGGGACGATTCCGGTGAGACTGACCGTCGACGGGGTCTCCCGCGCGTTCGGCGGCGTCTACGCCGTCCGCGACGTGAGCCTCACGGTCGAACCGGGCGAGCTGCGCGCCGTCATCGGACCGAACGGCGCCGGAAAGTCGACGCTGTTCGCCCTGATCGGCGGCCAGCTCGCCCCCGACACCGGCAGCGTGG
>NZ_JAHXZI010000026.1:0-127078 GCF_019429605.1 Actinoplanes hulinensis
GATCGAGGGCGCCAACACCAAGGTCAAGTTCCTGAAACGGCAGATGTACGGCCGTGCCGGTTTCGACCTGCTACGGCACCGAATCCTGCTCGCATAGGCCGACCACCGTTTCTGCGCCAGAGCCGTTCTTTTTACAGTCCCGGAGGCCGAATTGGTTTCCCTTTTGTTGCAGATATATCGACGGTGGCCTCCCCCTTTGGGCCTTTGACTGTCCACTCGATCACTGGTTTCCCGGCAGGGGTGGCGGTAGCCGGTGCGACCAGTGAGGTCAGGACTACGAGGTTGGTTGGATCAAGGTTCTCCGCAACCGCGGCTTCTGGTGGCTCGGCGGTGACGTAAACCAGCAGCGCGCCGCGGTGGCCACGAGGATGACGCAGTTGGTCGGCAACGGGATCATCGACTTTGGTCGTCATGCCGGAGATTCGTTCCAATGCGGCACGGTGTTTCGGGTCGCTGCCGGAAAAGTCGGAGCGGTCGCGGCGGCGCATGCGGGTGATGATCTGACGCTCACCAAGGCCCGGGAGCGTGCGATCGGCGCCCTTGGTCAGAGTCGGCCAGACCACCAGCATGTCCTCGATCTGCCCGCGCCTGACCCTGTCCCGGTAGAAGTTGATGACCGGGTCGACGACCTTGAGTGCGTTCGGATGCCAGCGCAAAGCCGTCAGCGCCTCGATGAACGCTTCGCCATCAACGGTCCCGACTCGCGCCTTGAAGTATGACCGAAGCTCAGGTTCGTGTCGGCTTCGCGCTGACACGAACGTTCTCTCCGCTGTCGCTGCGGCGAGAAGAGGCAGTAGTGCTTCGTAGTTGGCGCGGCGGCCGCGATCGTCGTCGGCCGGGCCGTAGTAGTCCTTGAGCCGGCCCGAATCGCCCATCGTATGGACTATCGCGTTGAACATCTTGTTCGGTGCAGCTGGCCGTAGGTACGGCAGGTGCTGGCTGACGATCGGCGGCACCTGCCACGGTTCCAGAATGTCCTCGTACTCCCGCAGTCTTTCGCGGAAGGCCATCTCGTCCCGCATGAGTCCTTCGAATGCCTCATAGAGGTCGACACGTTTGTCAGCGTCGTGTGGGTCACGCCGGATGAACAACCGGACCAGGTCCCGATAGCCCGGCCGGAAGCCGAACCACCGGCCGGCCTGCATCATGGTGTCGCCCTGAAGCGCCTTTCGCGTGTAGAAGGAGACGGTCAGTCCTTCGACGGTGAAGCCGCGACTGAGTTTCGCGCCGCCGATGAGGATGCGCCATACGCTGTCGCGGTCGAAATCAAGGGCGTATTTCTCGGCCTCGATCTCGCTGTTCACGACCATCACCGCGTCACCTACCGCGGTGATCCTGCTGAGGGCCATTCCGAGTGGCTCGATCAGTTCGTCGAAGGAGCCCGGGACCGGGAACTCACCGGCTCGGGCCCGGCAGACCGGTTCGAAGTCCTGTTCCCAGAGCTGCTGCAACCGGTCCAGTGCCTCCGGCGAGCTGAACGACGCCTCCTTCCACACCTCGCGAACCAACCCGGCCATCTTGCTGTGCTCGGCGGTCTTGGTCGCTTCGTGAATCATCATGGTGTGGTGGCGGTAGCGCACCGAGTGATGCTGCTCGCGGTACAACTTGATGGCGCCGGCCAGCAGGAATGCGTCTATTGCGGCACGGATTTCCTGGCGGCGTTCGTCGTCGGAGTTCGTCGAGTCGTCGTCCGGCGGGGGTCCTACCCGCCGGATGTAGGCGACCTCGTTGGATGTGGCCGGATCGTTCTTATCGTCCTCGCTGTTCCAATCGACGTCGTGGAAGTCGGCGACACCCATGTACTGCGCGGGCCGATCCAGCGCGATGACGAAGTTCTTCGGGAAGATGTCGCTGGCGTCCTCGGGGTCGACGAAGAAGTTGGCGAAAGGCGTGGCGGTGTACATCACGAGCTGGGCCCGGGGTAGGCGTTCGAGTAGGCCCGTAATGGCCTTGTTGATCGCGGTACGTTCCGGGCTCTTCCTCGGATTCCTGGTATTGATGGAGGCCAGATCCGACTCGTCGTCGATGATCAGTGCGGGCAGTTCGTTGAGGGCCTGCTTGAGCGGCGCGAGATCGTCAGCCAGCTTCTGCAGCACTTTGTCGTTCTTCTTCACCACGACGAGCCGTACGTCAGCGGTTTTGAGATTGGCCGGATCATAGAACGGCTTACCGGGATCGCTGCGATGCAGTTCCATGCTGGTCAGGCCGTGCTTGAGCCGCATGTAGTCGTCATTGAGCAGGGTCAGCCGCTTGATGACGGGATAGCCCTTGGCCTCGAAGTCTTCGCCGTGCTCCACGAAGTTCTTGTTGAGCCAGTCGTCGTCCCCGGCATAGTCGAAGTCGGTCGACGCCTCGCTCTTGATGCCGCGGACCAGGTTCTCCCGGCCGACCAGTTCCCGGTCCAATCGTCGCTGAGTCTGCGACCGTAGGAGTTCGATTGTTCCGGTCATCACGATGATGAGCCGGTATCCGGCATCGATCGCTTTGGCGATGACGCCCGTGAAGTTGGCGGTCTTGCCGCTCTGCACATAGCCGACGACCAGGCCCTTGCTCTGGTACTGGTGCTCGGATGCCGGGTCCGAGATACGGCCGACGATATCGGTAGTCGCCTGATCGAGTGCAGCCACCGAGTCGGCCGGCCAGCCTCGTTTGTGTAGCAGGTAGTCACGGTAGTGGGGCCAGTAAAACGACCACCTGCTCTGTCGATCGCTGTCGTACCATGGGTTCCACTTCTCGCTGATCACGGTAGGGCGCATGGCCGAGACCGGCGCGATGTGATCGAGCCGGTCGACCACAGGTTGGGGAAGGTCGAGTAGGTCGTAGATCCGGCGGCGGCGTTGCACCGTGCGGGGATCGGTCATAATGGGCTGGTCCCAGGGCGGGTTTTTGGCGAAGTCCCATTCGGCCAGCGTGATCGCGAGTTCGCGTACGGCCTTGTTGTCCTGCTGGTTGTGGGCCTCGAGAAAGGCGAACAGTTCGTTGGTGGTCAGCGGAGTGTCCGGCCACCGGAAGCCGTTCAAGGGCCCCATCAGGGGCATCGGCCCGGAATTCCGGAGACCGCTGACCGCGGACAGGAGAGCGGAGTTCAGGTCAGCCATGGTGGTCTCCCGTGATGAAAGAGTGTGCCGGCGCCGGTGGCGTCCCTGGAGTCAGGTTCGTCAGATCGACCGTGTAGGTCGCGCCGACGATCAGCTCGGGTCGTGGACAGGCGCTCTTGATCATTTGGCGGTTGAGCGACGGGAAGTCGTTGTTCACCGGGAAAGCGGCCGGTAAAGCGCGCAGTCGCCAGGGTTCCCGGTAGAGCGAGCGATCCCGCTCGCGCCAGCCCGCCAGGCCGAGAGCCTGGCCGAGGGTGGGAGCCGCCGGCCCCGTCGCAGCCCTCACATCGTCGACCAGTTGCGCCAGACTGCGGCCGCTCACGCTGGTGGCTGTGGTGATTTGCACCGAGATCAGCCACAGAGGCGCGCCGGGAACGGGATCGAGTTGGTCCAGGCCGCTGATGGTGTGCCTGCGGCGTTCGGTGCGGGTGGTCTTGATTTCGCAGGTGAAGGTCTGGAAGACGAAGTCGTGTTCGTTAGCGGCGTGGCCTTTCCATGATTCGACGGCTGTGGCCGGGCCGAGCTGCCGGATGCATGATTCCAGGAAGATCATTTCGCCGTAGAGACCGATCTGTCTCTCGGCGGACAGGGCCCCGGCCCGTGTCAGCAACGCGCCAAAAGTGGACAGCGCCGTGTCGACGGCGGCCGGGAACGGCAGGCCGTCCTGCTGGATCAGGTCGGCGATGTCGCTGATCAGCAGATATGCCTCGTACTCGTTGTCGTCGTACCGGACGACGATTTCAGCCCAGAGGCTTCCGGCATCGTCAACGACGGACGTGCGGACGTTCTCGTAGCGCGCGACGTCGGGAGCGTCCGTGCCCTGGTAAGGCGTGCGCAACGACAGTTCGTGCCGCTGCGGCTCGAAGTCGATCCGGCAGGACGGTTCACCCGGCACCGCGATGGCCGCGGGTACACGAGCCACGTAGTCGGCGAGCCCGTCGCGGGACAGATGCCGGTCCCGGGCTGGAGTGATCATCGCGACCCGTTATCGCGATAGCGGGACTCGGCACGGATGGCGGCGGCCAGAATCGCCGACCACACCTCCAGCAGGTCTTTGTCGCGCGGCCCCCATACGCTGCCCTTGAAAAGATCCTCGGTCAGCAGGAACATCAGCGTCTTCACCAGCGGTGCGTCGCTCAAACCGGTGTTCCCGCCGGTCAGTGCTGTCCGGTATTGCTTGTTCAGGTTGATCACCCGTGCTGCGCGGTCGAGTTCGAAGAACTTCTCCGGGGCCATCGAGTTCCAGCGGATCTCTACCGGGCCTTCCTCGACGCGTAGCGGTACCTCGGCGCGGATGACACGCCGGACCTCCTCGTGCAAGCCCTTGGAGGGCTCAGCCATTGGCCGGCGGCGGTGCTGCCGGCGCCGGGATTCGGTCAGGACCGATTCGGCATGGGTCAGATAGTCGGTGAATGTGCTTTGCACGCCGCGGTGGTCGTGTACGGCGTGTGCGATGGCTGTTTGGAACTCGTGCGTGAACAGGACTCCGCTCTTCTCCGGGTTCAACCGGATCAGGTCGGCCACCGCACCGAAGTCGTCGATGACGACACGGGCGAGGGCACGATCCTTGTGGCTGGCGGTCACGTGGTTCCAGCCACCCGCCTGCAACAGGCGATCACTGCGGTAGAGGTAGAAGCCCTGGAACTCGGCACCGTCCCGGCCATAGAGGCGGAATTCGGGACCGCTCAGCTTCGTCGGGAGAATGTGGCAGGTCAGATCGACGGAACGGCGGCCGATGGTGGCGGTCAGTGTTCTCGGATAGCTGTCGATCGCTGTGGCGCGATGCCCGAACGGGTCGATAGGCGTGATCGGTTCCGGGATACCTGCGCGCCCTTGCGCGATGTCGAATACATCCAGGTCGATCCGCAGGCGGCGGGAGTCGAGTAGACGGTGGTAGATCAGACCTAGGTGCAGGCGAAGCCGTGTCTTGGTTTCTTCCAACCAATGGGTGAGCCCGGCGTGTGAAGTCTGCGGGAACCGGGTGTCAGCCCAGTGCACCACGGTTCCGGTGGTGCCGCCGATCCGTTCCAGCATGGCTTGCAGACCGTCCCGAACCGTAGCGGGATCGATCACGTCACAGCCGTAGTCGCGTTGCACGTCGTTGCGCCGAAGCCGGCGGCAATGCGTCTTGCCGGATGCCGGTCGAGTGGCCAGAGTCAGCGTGTCGGCGTGACTGAACGACGCCGCCTTCAATCCGATGCCGAAGTGGCCCTGATCTTGGTTGCTGTACTCGCGTTGCCGCCCGAGACGCATCGCTTCGTCCGCCTGTGGGCCGTCCATACCCCGGCCGTCGTCCACGATGCGTAAGCCGATGGGTTGCCCGTGATCGGTGTCGAAACGAACGAGAACCCGGGTGGCGCTCGCGTCGATGCTGTTGTCGATGAGGTCCGCGATGGCCGATTCGATGGTGTGATGAGTGCCCAGGCTCTTCACCAGACCGGGGTCGGGTTCGAGGATCTTTCGTTCCAGGACGTCGTCCTCGACGCGAATCGAGCTCACAAAATGACTGTAGGTGCAGGTCCAGCGTGCTGGCCCGGGTTGGCCAAATCAGCGGTCGGGCCTGATACATCGAGTTGCCGGAGCCGTGCCGGGCAACACCGATATCGCTTCGGGGGCGTTCCTGGTGGGTCACGCTGTGTGAGTCCCGCCATGTCGGAGAAAGGAACCGGCGTGAATAGTGGCGTTTTCGAGCCGGTGAGGCTGGAAGCTCGCGGGCTTGCCGTACATCTGTTCGTGCAACCAGCCATCAACCTGGCATTGGTACACAACCGGGTTCCGGTTGTTCGTCAGTTGGTGATCGAGAACCTGGGGTCGGAGGCTGCTGAGCAGCTCGAGGTGCGGCTCGACATCGAAGGTCCGGCTGGACCACTCAGCCAGCCGTGGCAGGTTGTTGTTCCCAGGGTTCTCCCAGGTATCCCGGTGGGCTGGGACGACTTCGCCTCGCTCAATCCGGACATCGGCGTCCTCCGTAGTGCGAATGAGGCTTTTCCGGTTGATTACCGGCTCAATGTTGCTCGTCACGGACATCCGGATCTTGTAGCGAGGATTCCCTCGCTCGCTCTCGCCCATGACGAGTGGTTCAACAATCCGCTGCTGTTCGACTCGCTGGCCGCCTTCGTACAGCCCAACATGGCGGCGGTCGACGCCATTCTGCGCTCGGCCGCGCAGATCCTGGTCGCGACCACCGGATCGGGTTCGATAGACGGGTACCAGAGCGGAATGGGCCGGGCCGCCTACATCGCGGGCGCGGTCTACGAGGCGCTTCGACAGGCAGGAATCCACTGTCGAGATCTGCCGGCATCGTTCGAGAACAGCGGCCAAAAGATCCGGACTACGGCAGTGGTACTGGATGGCCGCCTCGGTAACTGCATCGACCTGTCCGTCACGTATGCCGCCTGCCTTGAACAGGCCGGGCTGAGGCCGTTGATATGGCTGTTCAAAGGGCATGCGATCGCCGGCTTCCTCGCCTCAGAACACCACCTTCCGACGACTGTGATGGCGGAGGAAAATTTCCTTATCTCGATGGTTGAATCCGGCCGGGCTGTTCCGGTCGAGCTGACCGCAGTGGGACCCGGAGCGACGTCGCTGGACTTTCCGGCGGCGGTGCAGGCGGGTGTCGGCCACTTCCGCGACGGCCGCTCCCGGGTACTCGGTGCCGTCGACATCCATCAGGCCCATCGCAATGGTGTACGCCCCCTGCCCGCTCAGGACCCGATGCCGCCACCACATGTGCCGCATGCGGATTCGGCCTCACGCACCCGGCCCTCGATCGACCTTCCGCCCGGCGCGGCGAGGGCATGGGCCGAGGAACATACGGCCGATGAGGCGGTGCCGGAGGAACGGGACTACTCTCCGCTCCGAATCCAGCAATGGAAGCGTTCGCTGCTCGACCTCAGCCTTCGCAACCCGCTGCTGAGCCTTCCGGCGCGAGGTAAGGGACTCGACCTGCACGTGCCCGCGGGAGCGCTGGCACTGCTCGACGACATCATTCACGCCGGCAAGCGTCTGGAGATCGTGCCTCAGGACCAGATCAGCCACCTTGAGGAGCTGGCCCGTGCACGACGTGCTGCGCATCTCGATCCGGAGGTGATCACCCGGCAGCTCCGGGACGATCGCCGGATCTTCGGCGCGGTGGACGAGAAGCGCTACCGCACCGTCATGCGTGGTCTCCAGCGTGACGCCCGCACGATGGAGCAGGAGACCGGTGGCAATTACCTCTACCTGACCATCGGCACCATGGTCCATCCCAAGGCGAGGGGAGGCGAAGCGCACGCACCGTTGTTCCTGCTGCCGGTACGGATCGAAGGCGGTACCGGCCGTCTCGCGTACAACTTGGTCATCGACGGTTCGCAGATCGCGTCGGCCAATCAGTGCTTGGTCGAGTGGCTGCGTGTCCGGCACGGTGTGCAGATCGCCGAACTGGAGCGCCCGATCCGTGACGAGTTCGGGCTGGACATCCCCAGGACTCTGACAGCGATCCGGGAGCATCTGGTCCGGAACCGGTTGAACTACCGCGTGGACGAGATCGCGAGTCTGCGTCTGCTGCAGTTCTCCACCGTCCAGCTCTGGCGTGACATGCGGGATCATTGGCCGGTCTTCATGGCGAGCCCGGTCGTCCGTCATCTGGTGGAATCGACCGGGGCCACCTTCGACGACCCTCTCGGCGACCCGGCCGAGGTCATCGTCGACGAGAGCCGGCTGCATCTTCCGATCCCGGCGGACGGATCACAGATGCGGGCCATCGTCACGGCCGAGCGCGGCTACTCGTTCGTGCTCGAAGGTCCACCCGGTACGGGCAAATCCCAAACGATCACCAACCTCATCGCGACCGCCATTACCAGTGGCCGGTCGGTGTTGTTCGTGGCGGAGAAGCAGGCCGCCCTGGAAGTGGTCAAGAGCCGGCTTACCTCGATCGGGCTGGCACCGTTCACGCTCGACCTGCATGGCCGAACACAGTCGATGAATGCCATTCGGGAGCAGCTGCACCAATCGCTGGAGCAGACGGATCGAGGCGACAACACCGCTTGGACCGCGGTAGAGGGCGGCTACCGCGCTAAGCTCGCGGCGCTCGCTCGCTATCCGGAACGAATCCACACACGTAACGGCGCGGGGCTGACGGCATGGTCCGCCTTCGAGTCCGTCCTGGTCTACGGCGACGGCGCTACAGCGATGGTGCCCCCCGGATTCCTGGAGGTGCCCGTCGCGGATCGTGAGAAGGTCGAGCGCGACCTGCAGGATTTCGCGGCCGTGGCACAGTCGGCCCAACTGCGACGCCACCATCCCTGGGCTCTGAGCGGTTCGCGTACCGTCGATTCCCTCGACCGCGCCACGCTCCATGCCATAGCGAATGAACTGGAGAAGGTACGCGCTGAGGTGGCGAGCCGCCCAGAACTTACTGCCTGCCTCAGGCGTCTCAGCGAGCCCGGCTCGCTGACAGCGTTTCAGCCAGCTGCGCGACTGGCGGCGGTAGGTCAGTTGCCGAGCTACGCGGCCACCCGGCGAGCGTGCGAACCCGGCTGGGACGATCAGGTCGCCGCGCTCCGCACGGCCCTTGCGCAGTTCCGTCGGGATCATGATGACGAGTTGCGGGAGTTTCAGCTCGGCCGTTTCTCTGTACCGGAACTCACGGAGTGGCTGGCGGAGGCACACAGCGCGGCCAAGCGGTTCCTCGGCAAACGCAAAGCGTTGCAGCGCGTCGCGGATCGTCTGGCACCGTTCACCCACCCGGGTGTGGCGGTGGATGCCGATCAGATCGCACAGGTCATCACGCGACTGTTGTTGATGCTAGATCGGCTCGATTTTCTGCGAACCCATGCGGAAGGACTCGGCGGGCTTCGGCTGCCGCCCGGCTGGCCGGCCGAGGTGTATCAGGCGGAAGCGCAACTGTCGGTCGCCCATCAGGCAGTGGTGACAGGCCGTGCGCTGCTTCTTGAGCACCCGGACGTATGGAACGTTCTCGCCGCAGGCTCCGGCCCGGACGCTGCGCACCTGTTCCACCATGTGCTCACCAACTGGACGGCGTGGCAGACGGCGCTCCACAGCGGCCATGCGGACTTCGCCCTCTGGGCCGGCGAGCTGGGCTGGTTCGAGTCGTGGCAGCGGGACGGGGCGACGTGGCAGTCAGATCTGGGTCGTGATGGTCTTCTGGCCCCGCACCGCTGGGCGGCCGTGCTGGTCAATACGGATTCGTTGACTCACACGGGTCTCGGTGTGTTCCGCGAGCAGTTGTTGCGGGCCGAGATCCCGGCGGATGCGGCCGAACACGCGTACCGGCGTGGTGTAGCTGTGACCGCCCTGGCGGAACGACTACGGGCGGGAGACCTCGAGTACTTCGATCCGGATGTGCACGACAACGAGATTACGCAGTTCCAGAAGGCCGCCGCGAAGTTGCGCGCTGTGCTGCCGGAGCACCTGCCGTCGATGCTGGTGGAACGCCGGCCGTTTCAGCCGGGCGAACGCCGTGGCCGGGTCGCGGAGCTGGCCACCGAGCTGCGCCGCAAGCGTGGTGGAAGGTCGTTCCGGGAACTCTTCACCGAATACTCCGATGTGGTCCTGTCCTTGACGCCGTGTGTTCTGGTCAGCCCGGCATCGGCGGCTACCTTCTTGGCGCCGGCCGCAGCCCGGTTCGACATCGTGATCTTTGACGAGGCGTCACAGATCACGGTGCCGGAGGCGATCGGGGCCATGGGGCGAGGGCGGTCGGTCGTCATCGTGGGAGACTCACGGCAGATGCCACCGACGTCCATCACGCAGGCCTCGGGTGCTGATGACGATCACACGGCCGAGGAGGATCTGGTTCCCGAGGATCTCGACAGCATCCTCAGCGAGGCCGTGGAGTCGGGCCTGCCGCAGCGCTGGCTTTCCTGGCATTACCGTAGCCATGACGAGTCACTGATCGCATTCTCGAATCGTTACTACTACGGCAGCAAACTTTCCAGCATGCCGTCACCCGGTGCGGCCAAGACCGCGGGTGTCCACTGGCGGAGAGTCCACGGCCGATACGAGCGTGGTGGCAGGCGGACCAATGAGGTCGAGGCGCGCGAGATTGTCGCGGAGATCTCCCGGCGGCTGCGTGCCCCGACGACCCAGGCTTCCTCGATCGGCGTCGTCACCTTCAACCTCCCGCAACGGGACCTGATCCTGAACATGCTCGAGGAGAGCACTGACCCGTTGATCCGCGACATGATGTCCGACAGCCGACGTGAGCCGATCTTCGTCAAGAACCTCGAGAACGTTCAGGGTGACGAACGCGATGTCATCCTGTTTTCGCTAGCCTTCTCCACCGATCCGGAAACCGGTCGACTGCCGCTGAATCTCGGCCCGCTGAGCCGAGCCGGCGGCGAGCGGCGATTCAACGTCGCGATCACCCGGGCACGTAGGCAGGTCGTCCTCTTCGCCTCGTTCGACCCGGCCGACATTGACCTGGCCCGGACCTCGTCGGTGGGCACTCAGCATCTACGGGCGTACTGCGAGATGGCCGCCGCCGGGGTGGAGAGCCTCGGAGATCTGTCCACCACCCGGCGACACAATCGCGATCGGATCCGGGAAGAGGTGGCCGCCGCTCTCGAGGAGCGGGGGTTCGAGGTCACCACCTGTCACGGGCTGTCGGATTTCACCGTCGACATCGCCGTTCGTGCTGCCGGGGCCGCGCGTTGGCAGGTCGCGGTGATGCTGGACAGCCCGCAGTGGGGCCGGCGTCCCACGGTGGCCGATAGGGACGACGCACCGGGTCTCCTGAGTGCCATCATGGGATGGCCGGAGGTGGTGCGGTTCTGGTTGCCGGCATGGATCCGTGACCGTTCACAGGTTCTCGACGCCATCGGAGGCGCGGTCGATCGTGCCGCTGCCGAGAGCCTTCCTCGCATGGAGGAAGCACCCTCTGCCATTGAGTCGCAGGATTCGCCGCCCATCGACGTCGAAGCTTTTCCGCCTACGACAGGCGAGCATTTCGCCGTGGAAGCCCCTCTGCCGGACGAGGTCGGATCACAATCCGATCCGCTACTGCAGTCCTGGGGCGAGGAACCTTCGGTAATGCCGGTCATCTCGGGCTCCGGGTGGTCGGACTTCGTGCCGTACTCGCCGACACCGTTGGGTCAGCGCGGCGACGTCGATCTCATCGACAGCAGCCCGGCCATCCGGGCCGCTGTTCGTGCCGCGATCGACCAAGTGATCGCGGCTGAGGGCCCGGTGGAACAGCAGCGGCTGGCGCGGCTGGTGCTGGCCCGGTTCGGGTTTACCAAGGCGCACGCCGACCGACGCGCGGCCATTCTTGCCCTGGCCGATCCGGAACTGTTTCGAAGCAGCAAGGCCGGCGTCTTCGCCTGGCCGCCTGAACTTGACGCCCAATCCTGGCGCGGATACCGCCGTACCGTCCAGAGTACGGACCGTGCAATTGAGGACATCGCACCGGAGGAGATCGCGAACGCTGCCTACAGCGCGTTGGCGGCGCGGGCGGGGATGGGGGAGTCGGACCTGCTGCGTTCAACTCTGGAACTGCTTGGGTATCGCCGCATGACGGAGAAGATAGATCGGCTGCTCCGGTACGGGTTGGAAGTCGGCCAGGTTACCGGAGCCCTGATCAGAGAGGACGACGGCTCATATCATGTTGAGGCCTGACACTTGTCCTAGTTCGGCAGGGTACGCGCAGGCTTGGGTGCGTTGGTGTTCTTGCTGGAGGTGGAACTTCCAGTAGGCGTCGAAGTCGCCGTTGGTGATCACGGCTCGGAGTAGGAGGACGGCTTCGGCGCCGGGCAGGCTCCAGCGGGCGCCGGTGATGGCGAGGCGGTCTTTGGCCAGGTACTGAGGTTGAAAGGTCAGGGTGAGCCTGTCCCGTTCGGGTGTGGATCTGTTTCGAGGACGAGGCCGGGCAGCCGCTGCGGCCGCCGAAGGCGCGGACGTGGTCGCGGCGGGGGCGAACCCCGGTCGTGTCGGTGACCGGCAAGGGTTCCGGGCGGGTGTCGATGGCCGCGGTCCTGGTGATCCGGCCAGGTTTGCGAACCCGGTTGTTTTACCGGATCCACGTCTACCACGGCCGCAGGAACGAGGCGAAAGGGTTCGGCGAGGCCGACTACATGCGGCTGCTGTGCGCGGTACACGCCCAGCTCCGTGCTCCGATCATCTTGATCTGGGACAACCTCAACCACCACGTCAGCGCGGTGATGCGAGCGTTCGTCATTGCTCGCGACTGGTTGACCGTCGTGCAACTGCCCGGCTATGCCCCGGAGCTGAACCCGGCCGAGGGCGTCTGGTCACACATCAAACGCGGGATCGGCAACCTCGTCGCGTGCACGATCACCCAACTCGCTGCGATCGTGCGCAGCCGGCTCAAGAGCCTGCAGTACCGGCCCGCCCTGCTGGACGCGTTCCTCGCCGAGACCGGCCTGGCAGTCCTACCTCAGCCACCTTGATCAACTCACCCTGACCATTCAACCTCGCGTACTACGACAACCACATCCGGGCTACGAAGGCACCCAAGGATGCACAGAACGTCGCGATGTATGATGAAAGCGATATTGCTGGCCTGATGGAGGCTGCGCGGAACATCAAAGAGGGCAAGGCCTCGGCGAGCGCCTACACGAAGCCCACGAAGTTTGCCGGGTCCAGCCTGGAAGACATGGGATTCTGACCGCCATGTCCCTTTGCTGCCGATGCGTGCTCAGCCGAAGGCTTCTACGACGCTTCTGAGTTCGCTGTTGACCAGGTAGCCGTGGTCGGCCAGCAGGGTGCGCATCTCGCCGAGCGCGGTCGCCCCGCTGCGCCCGGCGCGCAGCATGGCGTACCGGGCACCGACTGCCGGCGTGCGACTCTGCCCGGCGGCACAGTGCAGCAGCACCTTGTGCCCCTCGTCGCGCATCTGTACGACCATGCGCGCGGCCTGGTCCAGCGCGAACGCGGTGTTCGCGTTCGCGCCTGGCTGGTCGACGAGCCAGACCTGGACCTGATTCTCGGCCGGCACGTTCGCGAACTGCCGCCGCCCGACGCGACACAATGACACGACCGCGTCGACGCCGCTTTCGACGGCGTCGGTCAGTAGGTTGCCGAGGACCACGCCGTCGTCATCCGGGTGCACGGTCATCAGGGGCTGGTCGATCGGCGGCATCATCTGGTCACAGCCGGGCCAGCCCACCCGGTCGGCCCGTCCACCGCCTGTGGTGAGCAGCGCCATCCGGATCAGGTCGGCGGACCGGTGCCCGCCCCAGCCGTGCACCAGGCGCTGCCACTGCAGGGGTATGCCGGAGGTGCCCCATCGCGCGCCGAGCAGGGCACCGGCGATGGCCGCCACGGTGTCGGTGTCGTTTCCGGCGCGGACCGCGGCGTACAGCCCGTTGCGGAAGTGGTCGCAGCGGAAGATCTTGCGTGCCGGATCGTCCTGCTCCGGCATCGGGGTGCGGTTGATCGCGGACCAGGCGGCTTGCAGAGCGGCGACGACGAAGCCGTTGTTGCGGAAGTGGTTCGGCGGGTGCTGCCGCGCCTCCTCCAGCCAGGACGCCCACTGATCACGGCGCTCTTCCGGAATCAGCTCCAGGCCGGTATCCATCCCGGCGAAGGTGCCTTCGAGCACCGCATGCCTGATGGCCTCGCACCAGATCACGCAGGCGTCGCCCGCAAGCGGATCGAAGTGGGTGAGGTCGCTGATCGCCCGTGCGGCCTCGGCCAGATCGCGCGGGTCGTTGAGGTGGGCGAGCGCGACCGGCGCGGTCCTCATGAGCGACCCATTACCCGCGGTGTGCCCGGTTCGCCGGTGCAGCGCGGCGGCCGCCTCGGTCATCGCGGAACCCAGCCCGGCATCGGGAAGGCCCTGCACGCGGCCGAGGACGGTGGCCGTCTGGTTGCCGATGTCGGTCGCGCCGTCGGTCCGCCAGGTGACGAAGTTCCGGGCGATCTGGTCCAGGGCCTCTGGCGTCCGAAGATCGGCGCCGGTCGCCGCGACCTCCGCGATACAGACCGCCATCTGGGTGTCGTCGCTGTATTCGCCGGGTGCGTAGTTGCCGAGGCCGCCGCCGAGCATGCGTGGATCGCCGTCGAGCGTGCGGGTCTCGAACTCGTAGGGAACACCGAGCGCGTCGCCGCAGGCGGCACCGAGCAGAACCCCCGCAGCGCGATCCCCTTGAACCGCATTCAGACCCAGCCGCATCTTGAAACTCCTCGCCGGCGGACACCAACACCCGAGATCGTGCCCTACCCATGGCTGGGCGTTTACTGATTCAGGAGAACGGCGCCCGTGCTCTTCCTACACTCATGATGATGTCGGAAGATCCGATCCACCTGAGCTTCGGGTACAGGCATGCCCTGTCGTGGTGGCTGGCGGCGGAGATGGTTCGGCGTCATTCTTCGCTCAGCGTCCGTCAGTACGATGATGTTTCCGGCTTCATGTTCGTTGACGTCCTGAATCTGGAACGGCCCGACGGCTCGTGCTGTGTCTACATCAGCCGCCACAAGAAGCCGAAGATCTTTGTCGAGCGCGCGGGTGGGGGGACCAGAGTTTGGCCGCTGCATCAGCTGCTCCTGCAGAGCGGTTATCTTCTCATCCAGAAGATCGAGTCGGAGGCCGGCCTGCCGAGTCGGCCCTTGGCCAAGGCGATGAACACGCAAGCGCTGGTGTATCGCGTTGCCGCCGAAGTGGCGCTGGCGACAGCCCACCGGGATGATCCCATCTGGGCCGGCGACGCCCGCTTCGATCTCACGAAGCTCAGCGGGTTTCCATTGATACCTAGCGATCCGCCATGGGGTCAGTGCTGGTTGCTGGGGGAGAACGCGGCGGTCGACATGGATGGGTTCGCCTATGTGGGGCGATCCCGGTACGACCTGCCGACCGTGTACGCGCGCGCGAACGAAAACCTGCAGCGCACCATGGCCACGGTGTTCCATCCGATCCTGTGACGGCGGGGACTGCTGATGAATGTCGGGGACGACCGGTTCGAGATGACCGAAGCGCATCGGTACGCCCTCGCGTGGCGACTGTTGTCCGCGGTTGCCCGGCGACACCCGGACCGCCTGGTCGTCCGTGAGGGCGAGGGCAGTGCGTCGCCGCCCCAGGCGATCGGAATCGCTGACGCCGATGCCCCGTCCCGGGTGTACGTCAACGTCGACGTCGGTGCGTCGCAGATCATGATTGCCGAAGTGACGTGGCCGTTGCATCAGATGCTCGCCGGGCCGCTTGCGAAGTTCAGTCGGGATGTGGAAACAGAGGCCGGGCTCGCCGGCCCGGATCGGACACCTGCGGCCACCCCTCGTACCCTCACCTATCGGGCAGCCGCCGTGGTCGCCGCGATGACGGTCCACAACCGTAAGACGATCAGCCCGCGGGACGTCCGGCACCACCTCGGGCTGCTTGCTCATTTTCCGCAGGTCTGGGAGCGCGATCGCACGGTGGACCCGCAGCGGCCGGAGCCGGGCCGGTTCTGGTTGCTACGGACCTATGACGACAGAGAGCTGGCCGTTCTTGACACCGAGGGGTACGCCTACGTCGGAGAGTCGATATTTCACCTACCGACCGTCTACGCGCAGCACGGCAGGAACCTGCGTCGTACCGTGGCCGCAATCTTTGCTCGCCTGCTGTGATCAGTTACGGCAGCAGGGGACCGAGTGTGGCCGCCATTAGCGGCGTCAGGCGCCGGGACGAGGCTGAGTAGATTTCCGGTAGGTACAACACCTGCTGCGCTACGTACGCGAAGCCGTCGGTGTCCAGCACAGCGACCGGCTTGCCGTCTCGCAGCACACCCCAGTACCTGTACAGCGGGTCGCCGAGCAGATCATCCGGCCGTTTCTCGCGAGCACGTGCGGCCGCCACCGGGTAATCGGCGAGGTAACCTCGTGCAGCGCCCCCACCCATGCCGCTCGAGTCGAGCCTCTCGTTGCGTACATCCCAGCGGTGCTTCTCGTTGAGAGTGATCGCCATCAACTGTGCAAGAACCCGGTAGGTGAGGACGGCCGGTGTCGACGGCGGTGCGGAACTCGGTGAGCTCATCCCGGCCGCGCGTTCGATCGCTGTGACGACCTCCCCGGAGTCGTCGTGGACGAACAGGTCCTCGAAGGTCACCGGTTTGGAGTCTGAGCTGTTCTTGACGTGGATGCTGCCCGCACGGTTGATGTCGATCACCGACTGGCCGTTGTGAATGAGCGTCAAGCAGTCGTACTGGCCGCCACCCGGGTGCGTCTCCACGATCAGTATCTTCGGGTGTCGGCGGATCAACTGGCAGGCGAGCCACCAGGATTGCGTCAGTATGAATCGCATGGCGAGCACGATCATGATTCTAGGTCGCTGGCGCCTTCGTTTGGCGCGCTCTCGCCCGCCCAAGCCGCTGTCGGGTAATCGGTCGAAGACCCTAGCGGGCCTGATGGCAAGGCCTACCGTCGACGTGTGGCTGTCGAGGTTCAGGGCCGGATGGTGTACGTCAGCACCGGCTCCAAGACCCAAACTGTCAACATCTGCACTGAAGTGAATCGCAGGACGATTTACGAGAGCGTTTACGAGCTCGACATTCGGCAGAAGGTGACCGAAGAGCAGGTCGCCCAGCGGAACGATCTCGCTGAGCTGAGGGCCTGGCTGGAGAGTCTGGGTGGTTTCGACCGCGGGCCACGGGGCGACGAGGCGCCCGCCGGTCAACCGAAACGCGAGCCCAGGCTGATCGGCGTCGACGTCGACGATGAATGGTTCGACAGCGCGCGCCGGGTGGTCGAGGTCGCCATCGACTCGCTCGTGCTGGAGTTCATCGACTTCCCGTACCTGCACAGGGTTGAACATTCGTTACATGCACGCCTGTACGGGATCCTCGCGGCACACCCGATCTTCGCCCATCTACTGCCTATTGGGGACACCGGGTACTCGACACAGCCCGTACACAAGGAATGGCCGGAAACCACGGCCCGGGAGGCGAAAGCCGGCCGCCGCGGGAACTTTGACCTGGCGATCCTGAGCCGCCGACAGCTGGAATCCGCCACCCTGGACGACTTCCGCGAGGGCCGGATCGCCGCCGCGATCGTCATCGAGATGGGCCTGGACTACGGGTTCGACCACCTCAACCAGGACCACGACAAGCTGATCAACAGCAACGTGTCCGCGGGATACCTGGTCGACCTGGTACGCAAGCGTCCCGCCGACGACCGCACCGAACATCTGGTGCTGAACCCGAACGCGAACGTGAAGACCGCCTACGCCCGCCACGCTCCGACCGGAGAATGCGTCTACAAGACCGTCGGCGAATCAGAGCTTCGGCGTCGAGGCTGACCTGTCGCAGTCGCTCTCGTAGTAGGCGGCCTCGTTCAGCGCTCGGCCTCGGCCCGGGCGGCTGCCGCATCCGCGTGGCGGTCTGCGGTGTCGA
This sequence comes from Actinoplanes hulinensis, assembly GCF_019429605.1. NCBI lineage: Bacteria > Bacillati > Actinomycetota > Actinomycetes > Micromonosporales > Micromonosporaceae > Actinoplanes > Actinoplanes hulinensis. The sequence goes on from NZ_JAHXZI010000026.1 coordinate 17,420, forward strand.
GCAGGTCGGCGTAGTCGCGGAGTGTGTCCGCGAACTCGGCCCGACGCTGCGGCTCACGGCTGGTCAGGTCACGCATCAACGTGACCGCCTCCGCCTGTGCCGTCAACGCCGCCGCGGCGTGTGCCTGTCGATCGCCGATCTGGCCGGCGTCGTCGGCGAGACTCTCGTGCATGCAGGACAGCTGGCGCAACGCCCGGGCCAGGTCGATCTGGTACCGGTCGGGGTCGTCGGCGACGAGCTGGCGCCGCCACCGCACCACCCGGTCGAAGGCGTCGCGGGCGGGTTGAGGCCGCTCCGCCTCGGCCAGCCGCAAGCCGAGCGCGTAGCCGGTCTGGGCGGCCATCCAGCGGTATCCCGGCTCGGATTCGGCCGCGGCGGCCAGCAGGGACTCCGCCTCGCTCAGCAGTGTGACGGCCTCGTCGACCGCCCCGTCGTCGCCGCGGTCGACGCCGAGGTTGTGCAGCAGTTGGGCATATTGCACCAGGGAGGCGGGGCCGCTGTGCTCGCGGGCCACCTGTAGCGCCTCGGTCAGCTTCTCGTTCGCCTCGTCGCCCCGGTCGGCGGCGCGCAGCGCATTGGACCAGTTGGTGAGCGCGGCACCCAGGTGGCCGAGGGTGGTGTCGTCGCCTTCGCCGGTCTGCAGCAGGCCGCGCAGGAGGGCGACCGCCTCCCAGGCGGGGGCGATCGCGTCCTCCCAGGAGCGCTGCTCGGTGTGGTTGTGAGCGAGGTTGGTGAGCGCGATCGCCAGATGTTGACGGCCGGGCCCGTCGTCGGCCGACGTGCGGTGGATGGCGACCGCCTCGGTCAGTGCGGCGTGCGCCTCGTCGTGGCGTTCGAGCCGGCCCAGCGCCAGCGCCCAGTTGGACAGCGCCTGGGCGAGGTGCCGGCTGTGGTCGGGGTCCTCGGCTGACTGGGCGACGAGGTGCCGGTAGTGCATCACCGCCTCACCGGCGAAGGTCAGCGCCTCGTCGGCGCGGTCCTGCTCGCCGAGGGTCAGCGAGCGGTTGGACAGTTCCCGGGCCAGGTCGGCTCGGGCTTCCGGGTCGTGGCCGGCCTCGGCGCGCAGCTCGTCCAGCGGGTCCACGGAGGTGGGTTCCTCCAGGATGTCGTCGTACTCGAGGTGGTCCGCGGCCAGCTGTGAAACGGCAGATGTACGGCCGTGCCGGTTTCGACCTGCTACGGCACCGAATCCTGCTCGCATAGGCCGACCACCGTTTCTGCGCCAGAGCCGTTCTTTTTACAGTCCCGGAGGCCGAATTGGTTTCCCTTTTGTTGCAGATATATCGACGGTGGCCTCCCCCTTTGGGCCTTTGACTGTCCACTCGATCACTGGTTTCCCGGCAGGGGTGGCGGTAGCCGGTGCGACCAGTGAGGTCAGGACTACGAGGTTGGTTGGATCAAGGTTCTCCGCAACCGCGGCTTCTGGTGGCTCGGCGGTGACGTAAACCAGCAGCGCGCCGCGGTGGCCACGAGGATGACGCAGTTGGTCGGCAACGGGATCATCGACTTTGGTCGTCATGCCGGAGATTCGTTCCAATGCGGCACGGTGTTTCGGGTCGCTGCCGGAAAAGTCGGAGCGGTCGCGGCGGCGCATGCGGGTGATGATCTGACGCTCACCAAGGCCCGGGAGCGTGCGATCGGCGCCCTTGGTCAGAGTCGGCCAGACCACCAGCATGTCCTCGATCTGCCCGCGCCTGACCCTGTCCCGGTAGAAGTTGATGACCGGGTCGACGACCTTGAGTGCGTTCGGATGCCAGCGCAAAGCCGTCAGCGCCTCGATGAACGCTTCGCCATCAACGGTCCCGACTCGCGCCTTGAAGTATGACCGAAGCTCAGGTTCGTGTCGGCTTCGCGCTGACACGAACGTTCTCTCCGCTGTCGCTGCGGCGAGAAGAGGCAGTAGTGCTTCGTAGTTGGCGCGGCGGCCGCGATCGTCGTCGGCCGGGCCGTAGTAGTCCTTGAGCCGGCCCGAATCGCCCATCGTATGGACTATCGCGTTGAACATCTTGTTCGGTGCAGCTGGCCGTAGGTACGGCAGGTGCTGGCTGACGATCGGCGGCACCTGCCACGGTTCCAGAATGTCCTCGTACTCCCGCAGTCTTTCGCGGAAGGCCATCTCGTCCCGCATGAGTCCTTCGAATGCCTCATAGAGGTCGACACGTTTGTCAGCGTCGTGTGGGTCACGCCGGATGAACAACCGGACCAGGTCCCGATAGCCCGGCCGGAAGCCGAACCACCGGCCGGCCTGCATCATGGTGTCGCCCTGAAGCGCCTTTCGCGTGTAGAAGGAGACGGTCAGTCCTTCGACGGTGAAGCCGCGACTGAGTTTCGCGCCGCCGATGAGGATGCGCCATACGCTGTCGCGGTCGAAATCAAGGGCGTATTTCTCGGCCTCGATCTCGCTGTTCACGACCATCACCGCGTCACCTACCGCGGTGATCCTGCTGAGGGCCATTCCGAGTGGCTCGATCAGTTCGTCGAAGGAGCCCGGGACCGGGAACTCACCGGCTCGGGCCCGGCAGACCGGTTCGAAGTCCTGTTCCCAGAGCTGCTGCAACCGGTCCAGTGCCTCCGGCGAGCTGAACGACGCCTCCTTCCACACCTCGCGAACCAACCCGGCCATCTTGCTGTGCTCGGCGGTCTTGGTCGCTTCGTGAATCATCATGGTGTGGTGGCGGTAGCGCACCGAGTGATGCTGCTCGCGGTACAACTTGATGGCGCCGGCCAGCAGGAATGCGTCTATTGCGGCACGGATTTCCTGGCGGCGTTCGTCGTCGGAGTTCGTCGAGTCGTCGTCCGGCGGGGGTCCTACCCGCCGGATGTAGGCGACCTCGTTGGATGTGGCCGGATCGTTCTTATCGTCCTCGCTGTTCCAATCGACGTCGTGGAAGTCGGCGACACCCATGTACTGCGCGGGCCGATCCAGCGCGATGACGAAGTTCTTCGGGAAGATGTCGCTGGCGTCCTCGGGGTCGACGAAGAAGTTGGCGAAAGGCGTGGCGGTGTACATCACGAGCTGGGCCCGGGGTAGGCGTTCGAGTAGGCCCGTAATGGCCTTGTTGATCGCGGTACGTTCCGGGCTCTTCCTCGGATTCCTGGTATTGATGGAGGCCAGATCCGACTCGTCGTCGATGATCAGTGCGGGCAGTTCGTTGAGGGCCTGCTTGAGCGGCGCGAGATCGTCAGCCAGCTTCTGCAGCACTTTGTCGTTCTTCTTCACCACGACGAGCCGTACGTCAGCGGTTTTGAGATTGGCCGGATCATAGAACGGCTTACCGGGATCGCTGCGATGCAGTTCCATGCTGGTCAGGCCGTGCTTGAGCCGCATGTAGTCGTCATTGAGCAGGGTCAGCCGCTTGATGACGGGATAGCCCTTGGCCTCGAAGTCTTCGCCGTGCTCCACGAAGTTCTTGTTGAGCCAGTCGTCGTCCCCGGCATAGTCGAAGTCGGTCGACGCCTCGCTCTTGATGCCGCGGACCAGGTTCTCCCGGCCGACCAGTTCCCGGTCCAATCGTCGCTGAGTCTGCGACCGTAGGAGTTCGATTGTTCCGGTCATCACGATGATGAGCCGGTATCCGGCATCGATCGCTTTGGCGATGACGCCCGTGAAGTTGGCGGTCTTGCCGCTCTGCACATAGCCGACGACCAGGCCCTTGCTCTGGTACTGGTGCTCGGATGCCGGGTCCGAGATACGGCCGACGATATCGGTAGTCGCCTGATCGAGTGCAGCCACCGAGTCGGCCGGCCAGCCTCGTTTGTGTAGCAGGTAGTCACGGTAGTGGGGCCAGTAAAACGACCACCTGCTCTGTCGATCGCTGTCGTACCATGGGTTCCACTTCTCGCTGATCACGGTAGGGCGCATGGCCGAGACCGGCGCGATGTGATCGAGCCGGTCGACCACAGGTTGGGGAAGGTCGAGTAGGTCGTAGATCCGGCGGCGGCGTTGCACCGTGCGGGGATCGGTCATAATGGGCTGGTCCCAGGGCGGGTTTTTGGCGAAGTCCCATTCGGCCAGCGTGATCGCGAGTTCGCGTACGGCCTTGTTGTCCTGCTGGTTGTGGGCCTCGAGAAAGGCGAACAGTTCGTTGGTGGTCAGCGGAGTGTCCGGCCACCGGAAGCCGTTCAAGGGCCCCATCAGGGGCATCGGCCCGGAATTCCGGAGACCGCTGACCGCGGACAGGAGAGCGGAGTTCAGGTCAGCCATGGTGGTCTCCCGTGATGAAAGAGTGTGCCGGCGCCGGTGGCGTCCCTGGAGTCAGGTTCGTCAGATCGACCGTGTAGGTCGCGCCGACGATCAGCTCGGGTCGTGGACAGGCGCTCTTGATCATTTGGCGGTTGAGCGACGGGAAGTCGTTGTTCACCGGGAAAGCGGCCGGTAAAGCGCGCAGTCGCCAGGGTTCCCGGTAGAGCGAGCGATCCCGCTCGCGCCAGCCCGCCAGGCCGAGAGCCTGGCCGAGGGTGGGAGCCGCCGGCCCCGTCGCAGCCCTCACATCGTCGACCAGTTGCGCCAGACTGCGGCCGCTCACGCTGGTGGCTGTGGTGATTTGCACCGAGATCAGCCACAGAGGCGCGCCGGGAACGGGATCGAGTTGGTCCAGGCCGCTGATGGTGTGCCTGCGGCGTTCGGTGCGGGTGGTCTTGATTTCGCAGGTGAAGGTCTGGAAGACGAAGTCGTGTTCGTTAGCGGCGTGGCCTTTCCATGATTCGACGGCTGTGGCCGGGCCGAGCTGCCGGATGCATGATTCCAGGAAGATCATTTCGCCGTAGAGACCGATCTGTCTCTCGGCGGACAGGGCCCCGGCCCGTGTCAGCAACGCGCCAAAAGTGGACAGCGCCGTGTCGACGGCGGCCGGGAACGGCAGGCCGTCCTGCTGGATCAGGTCGGCGATGTCGCTGATCAGCAGATATGCCTCGTACTCGTTGTCGTCGTACCGGACGACGATTTCAGCCCAGAGGCTTCCGGCATCGTCAACGACGGACGTGCGGACGTTCTCGTAGCGCGCGACGTCGGGAGCGTCCGTGCCCTGGTAAGGCGTGCGCAACGACAGTTCGTGCCGCTGCGGCTCGAAGTCGATCCGGCAGGACGGTTCACCCGGCACCGCGATGGCCGCGGGTACACGAGCCACGTAGTCGGCGAGCCCGTCGCGGGACAGATGCCGGTCCCGGGCTGGAGTGATCATCGCGACCCGTTATCGCGATAGCGGGACTCGGCACGGATGGCGGCGGCCAGAATCGCCGACCACACCTCCAGCAGGTCTTTGTCGCGCGGCCCCCATACGCTGCCCTTGAAAAGATCCTCGGTCAGCAGGAACATCAGCGTCTTCACCAGCGGTGCGTCGCTCAAACCGGTGTTCCCGCCGGTCAGTGCTGTCCGGTATTGCTTGTTCAGGTTGATCACCCGTGCTGCGCGGTCGAGTTCGAAGAACTTCTCCGGGGCCATCGAGTTCCAGCGGATCTCTACCGGGCCTTCCTCGACGCGTAGCGGTACCTCGGCGCGGATGACACGCCGGACCTCCTCGTGCAAGCCCTTGGAGGGCTCAGCCATTGGCCGGCGGCGGTGCTGCCGGCGCCGGGATTCGGTCAGGACCGATTCGGCATGGGTCAGATAGTCGGTGAATGTGCTTTGCACGCCGCGGTGGTCGTGTACGGCGTGTGCGATGGCTGTTTGGAACTCGTGCGTGAACAGGACTCCGCTCTTCTCCGGGTTCAACCGGATCAGGTCGGCCACCGCACCGAAGTCGTCGATGACGACACGGGCGAGGGCACGATCCTTGTGGCTGGCGGTCACGTGGTTCCAGCCACCCGCCTGCAACAGGCGATCACTGCGGTAGAGGTAGAAGCCCTGGAACTCGGCACCGTCCCGGCCATAGAGGCGGAATTCGGGACCGCTCAGCTTCGTCGGGAGAATGTGGCAGGTCAGATCGACGGAACGGCGGCCGATGGTGGCGGTCAGTGTTCTCGGATAGCTGTCGATCGCTGTGGCGCGATGCCCGAACGGGTCGATAGGCGTGATCGGTTCCGGGATACCTGCGCGCCCTTGCGCGATGTCGAATACATCCAGGTCGATCCGCAGGCGGCGGGAGTCGAGTAGACGGTGGTAGATCAGACCTAGGTGCAGGCGAAGCCGTGTCTTGGTTTCTTCCAACCAATGGGTGAGCCCGGCGTGTGAAGTCTGCGGGAACCGGGTGTCAGCCCAGTGCACCACGGTTCCGGTGGTGCCGCCGATCCGTTCCAGCATGGCTTGCAGACCGTCCCGAACCGTAGCGGGATCGATCACGTCACAGCCGTAGTCGCGTTGCACGTCGTTGCGCCGAAGCCGGCGGCAATGCGTCTTGCCGGATGCCGGTCGAGTGGCCAGAGTCAGCGTGTCGGCGTGACTGAACGACGCCGCCTTCAATCCGATGCCGAAGTGGCCCTGATCTTGGTTGCTGTACTCGCGTTGCCGCCCGAGACGCATCGCTTCGTCCGCCTGTGGGCCGTCCATACCCCGGCCGTCGTCCACGATGCGTAAGCCGATGGGTTGCCCGTGATCGGTGTCGAAACGAACGAGAACCCGGGTGGCGCTCGCGTCGATGCTGTTGTCGATGAGGTCCGCGATGGCCGATTCGATGGTGTGATGAGTGCCCAGGCTCTTCACCAGACCGGGGTCGGGTTCGAGGATCTTTCGTTCCAGGACGTCGTCCTCGACGCGAATCGAGCTCACAAAATGACTGTAGGTGCAGGTCCAGCGTGCTGGCCCGGGTTGGCCAAATCAGCGGTCGGGCCTGATACATCGAGTTGCCGGAGCCGTGCCGGGCAACACCGATATCGCTTCGGGGGCGTTCCTGGTGGGTCACGCTGTGTGAGTCCCGCCATGTCGGAGAAAGGAACCGGCGTGAATAGTGGCGTTTTCGAGCCGGTGAGGCTGGAAGCTCGCGGGCTTGCCGTACATCTGTTCGTGCAACCAGCCATCAACCTGGCATTGGTACACAACCGGGTTCCGGTTGTTCGTCAGTTGGTGATCGAGAACCTGGGGTCGGAGGCTGCTGAGCAGCTCGAGGTGCGGCTCGACATCGAAGGTCCGGCTGGACCACTCAGCCAGCCGTGGCAGGTTGTTGTTCCCAGGGTTCTCCCAGGTATCCCGGTGGGCTGGGACGACTTCGCCTCGCTCAATCCGGACATCGGCGTCCTCCGTAGTGCGAATGAGGCTTTTCCGGTTGATTACCGGCTCAATGTTGCTCGTCACGGACATCCGGATCTTGTAGCGAGGATTCCCTCGCTCGCTCTCGCCCATGACGAGTGGTTCAACAATCCGCTGCTGTTCGACTCGCTGGCCGCCTTCGTACAGCCCAACATGGCGGCGGTCGACGCCATTCTGCGCTCGGCCGCGCAGATCCTGGTCGCGACCACCGGATCGGGTTCGATAGACGGGTACCAGAGCGGAATGGGCCGGGCCGCCTACATCGCGGGCGCGGTCTACGAGGCGCTTCGACAGGCAGGAATCCACTGTCGAGATCTGCCGGCATCGTTCGAGAACAGCGGCCAAAAGATCCGGACTACGGCAGTGGTACTGGATGGCCGCCTCGGTAACTGCATCGACCTGTCCGTCACGTATGCCGCCTGCCTTGAACAGGCCGGGCTGAGGCCGTTGATATGGCTGTTCAAAGGGCATGCGATCGCCGGCTTCCTCGCCTCAGAACACCACCTTCCGACGACTGTGATGGCGGAGGAAAATTTCCTTATCTCGATGGTTGAATCCGGCCGGGCTGTTCCGGTCGAGCTGACCGCAGTGGGACCCGGAGCGACGTCGCTGGACTTTCCGGCGGCGGTGCAGGCGGGTGTCGGCCACTTCCGCGACGGCCGCTCCCGGGTACTCGGTGCCGTCGACATCCATCAGGCCCATCGCAATGGTGTACGCCCCCTGCCCGCTCAGGACCCGATGCCGCCACCACATGTGCCGCATGCGGATTCGGCCTCACGCACCCGGCCCTCGATCGACCTTCCGCCCGGCGCGGCGAGGGCATGGGCCGAGGAACATACGGCCGATGAGGCGGTGCCGGAGGAACGGGACTACTCTCCGCTCCGAATCCAGCAATGGAAGCGTTCGCTGCTCGACCTCAGCCTTCGCAACCCGCTGCTGAGCCTTCCGGCGCGAGGTAAGGGACTCGACCTGCACGTGCCCGCGGGAGCGCTGGCACTGCTCGACGACATCATTCACGCCGGCAAGCGTCTGGAGATCGTGCCTCAGGACCAGATCAGCCACCTTGAGGAGCTGGCCCGTGCACGACGTGCTGCGCATCTCGATCCGGAGGTGATCACCCGGCAGCTCCGGGACGATCGCCGGATCTTCGGCGCGGTGGACGAGAAGCGCTACCGCACCGTCATGCGTGGTCTCCAGCGTGACGCCCGCACGATGGAGCAGGAGACCGGTGGCAATTACCTCTACCTGACCATCGGCACCATGGTCCATCCCAAGGCGAGGGGAGGCGAAGCGCACGCACCGTTGTTCCTGCTGCCGGTACGGATCGAAGGCGGTACCGGCCGTCTCGCGTACAACTTGGTCATCGACGGTTCGCAGATCGCGTCGGCCAATCAGTGCTTGGTCGAGTGGCTGCGTGTCCGGCACGGTGTGCAGATCGCCGAACTGGAGCGCCCGATCCGTGACGAGTTCGGGCTGGACATCCCCAGGACTCTGACAGCGATCCGGGAGCATCTGGTCCGGAACCGGTTGAACTACCGCGTGGACGAGATCGCGAGTCTGCGTCTGCTGCAGTTCTCCACCGTCCAGCTCTGGCGTGACATGCGGGATCATTGGCCGGTCTTCATGGCGAGCCCGGTCGTCCGTCATCTGGTGGAATCGACCGGGGCCACCTTCGACGACCCTCTCGGCGACCCGGCCGAGGTCATCGTCGACGAGAGCCGGCTGCATCTTCCGATCCCGGCGGACGGATCACAGATGCGGGCCATCGTCACGGCCGAGCGCGGCTACTCGTTCGTGCTCGAAGGTCCACCCGGTACGGGCAAATCCCAAACGATCACCAACCTCATCGCGACCGCCATTACCAGTGGCCGGTCGGTGTTGTTCGTGGCGGAGAAGCAGGCCGCCCTGGAAGTGGTCAAGAGCCGGCTTACCTCGATCGGGCTGGCACCGTTCACGCTCGACCTGCATGGCCGAACACAGTCGATGAATGCCATTCGGGAGCAGCTGCACCAATCGCTGGAGCAGACGGATCGAGGCGACAACACCGCTTGGACCGCGGTAGAGGGCGGCTACCGCGCTAAGCTCGCGGCGCTCGCTCGCTATCCGGAACGAATCCACACACGTAACGGCGCGGGGCTGACGGCATGGTCCGCCTTCGAGTCCGTCCTGGTCTACGGCGACGGCGCTACAGCGATGGTGCCCCCCGGATTCCTGGAGGTGCCCGTCGCGGATCGTGAGAAGGTCGAGCGCGACCTGCAGGATTTCGCGGCCGTGGCACAGTCGGCCCAACTGCGACGCCACCATCCCTGGGCTCTGAGCGGTTCGCGTACCGTCGATTCCCTCGACCGCGCCACGCTCCATGCCATAGCGAATGAACTGGAGAAGGTACGCGCTGAGGTGGCGAGCCGCCCAGAACTTACTGCCTGCCTCAGGCGTCTCAGCGAGCCCGGCTCGCTGACAGCGTTTCAGCCAGCTGCGCGACTGGCGGCGGTAGGTCAGTTGCCGAGCTACGCGGCCACCCGGCGAGCGTGCGAACCCGGCTGGGACGATCAGGTCGCCGCGCTCCGCACGGCCCTTGCGCAGTTCCGTCGGGATCATGATGACGAGTTGCGGGAGTTTCAGCTCGGCCGTTTCTCTGTACCGGAACTCACGGAGTGGCTGGCGGAGGCACACAGCGCGGCCAAGCGGTTCCTCGGCAAACGCAAAGCGTTGCAGCGCGTCGCGGATCGTCTGGCACCGTTCACCCACCCGGGTGTGGCGGTGGATGCCGATCAGATCGCACAGGTCATCACGCGACTGTTGTTGATGCTAGATCGGCTCGATTTTCTGCGAACCCATGCGGAAGGACTCGGCGGGCTTCGGCTGCCGCCCGGCTGGCCGGCCGAGGTGTATCAGGCGGAAGCGCAACTGTCGGTCGCCCATCAGGCAGTGGTGACAGGCCGTGCGCTGCTTCTTGAGCACCCGGACGTATGGAACGTTCTCGCCGCAGGCTCCGGCCCGGACGCTGCGCACCTGTTCCACCATGTGCTCACCAACTGGACGGCGTGGCAGACGGCGCTCCACAGCGGCCATGCGGACTTCGCCCTCTGGGCCGGCGAGCTGGGCTGGTTCGAGTCGTGGCAGCGGGACGGGGCGACGTGGCAGTCAGATCTGGGTCGTGATGGTCTTCTGGCCCCGCACCGCTGGGCGGCCGTGCTGGTCAATACGGATTCGTTGACTCACACGGGTCTCGGTGTGTTCCGCGAGCAGTTGTTGCGGGCCGAGATCCCGGCGGATGCGGCCGAACACGCGTACCGGCGTGGTGTAGCTGTGACCGCCCTGGCGGAACGACTACGGGCGGGAGACCTCGAGTACTTCGATCCGGATGTGCACGACAACGAGATTACGCAGTTCCAGAAGGCCGCCGCGAAGTTGCGCGCTGTGCTGCCGGAGCACCTGCCGTCGATGCTGGTGGAACGCCGGCCGTTTCAGCCGGGCGAACGCCGTGGCCGGGTCGCGGAGCTGGCCACCGAGCTGCGCCGCAAGCGTGGTGGAAGGTCGTTCCGGGAACTCTTCACCGAATACTCCGATGTGGTCCTGTCCTTGACGCCGTGTGTTCTGGTCAGCCCGGCATCGGCGGCTACCTTCTTGGCGCCGGCCGCAGCCCGGTTCGACATCGTGATCTTTGACGAGGCGTCACAGATCACGGTGCCGGAGGCGATCGGGGCCATGGGGCGAGGGCGGTCGGTCGTCATCGTGGGAGACTCACGGCAGATGCCACCGACGTCCATCACGCAGGCCTCGGGTGCTGATGACGATCACACGGCCGAGGAGGATCTGGTTCCCGAGGATCTCGACAGCATCCTCAGCGAGGCCGTGGAGTCGGGCCTGCCGCAGCGCTGGCTTTCCTGGCATTACCGTAGCCATGACGAGTCACTGATCGCATTCTCGAATCGTTACTACTACGGCAGCAAACTTTCCAGCATGCCGTCACCCGGTGCGGCCAAGACCGCGGGTGTCCACTGGCGGAGAGTCCACGGCCGATACGAGCGTGGTGGCAGGCGGACCAATGAGGTCGAGGCGCGCGAGATTGTCGCGGAGATCTCCCGGCGGCTGCGTGCCCCGACGACCCAGGCTTCCTCGATCGGCGTCGTCACCTTCAACCTCCCGCAACGGGACCTGATCCTGAACATGCTCGAGGAGAGCACTGACCCGTTGATCCGCGACATGATGTCCGACAGCCGACGTGAGCCGATCTTCGTCAAGAACCTCGAGAACGTTCAGGGTGACGAACGCGATGTCATCCTGTTTTCGCTAGCCTTCTCCACCGATCCGGAAACCGGTCGACTGCCGCTGAATCTCGGCCCGCTGAGCCGAGCCGGCGGCGAGCGGCGATTCAACGTCGCGATCACCCGGGCACGTAGGCAGGTCGTCCTCTTCGCCTCGTTCGACCCGGCCGACATTGACCTGGCCCGGACCTCGTCGGTGGGCACTCAGCATCTACGGGCGTACTGCGAGATGGCCGCCGCCGGGGTGGAGAGCCTCGGAGATCTGTCCACCACCCGGCGACACAATCGCGATCGGATCCGGGAAGAGGTGGCCGCCGCTCTCGAGGAGCGGGGGTTCGAGGTCACCACCTGTCACGGGCTGTCGGATTTCACCGTCGACATCGCCGTTCGTGCTGCCGGGGCCGCGCGTTGGCAGGTCGCGGTGATGCTGGACAGCCCGCAGTGGGGCCGGCGTCCCACGGTGGCCGATAGGGACGACGCACCGGGTCTCCTGAGTGCCATCATGGGATGGCCGGAGGTGGTGCGGTTCTGGTTGCCGGCATGGATCCGTGACCGTTCACAGGTTCTCGACGCCATCGGAGGCGCGGTCGATCGTGCCGCTGCCGAGAGCCTTCCTCGCATGGAGGAAGCACCCTCTGCCATTGAGTCGCAGGATTCGCCGCCCATCGACGTCGAAGCTTTTCCGCCTACGACAGGCGAGCATTTCGCCGTGGAAGCCCCTCTGCCGGACGAGGTCGGATCACAATCCGATCCGCTACTGCAGTCCTGGGGCGAGGAACCTTCGGTAATGCCGGTCATCTCGGGCTCCGGGTGGTCGGACTTCGTGCCGTACTCGCCGACACCGTTGGGTCAGCGCGGCGACGTCGATCTCATCGACAGCAGCCCGGCCATCCGGGCCGCTGTTCGTGCCGCGATCGACCAAGTGATCGCGGCTGAGGGCCCGGTGGAACAGCAGCGGCTGGCGCGGCTGGTGCTGGCCCGGTTCGGGTTTACCAAGGCGCACGCCGACCGACGCGCGGCCATTCTTGCCCTGGCCGATCCGGAACTGTTTCGAAGCAGCAAGGCCGGCGTCTTCGCCTGGCCGCCTGAACTTGACGCCCAATCCTGGCGCGGATACCGCCGTACCGTCCAGAGTACGGACCGTGCAATTGAGGACATCGCACCGGAGGAGATCGCGAACGCTGCCTACAGCGCGTTGGCGGCGCGGGCGGGGATGGGGGAGTCGGACCTGCTGCGTTCAACTCTGGAACTGCTTGGGTATCGCCGCATGACGGAGAAGATAGATCGGCTGCTCCGGTACGGGTTGGAAGTCGGCCAGGTTACCGGAGCCCTGATCAGAGAGGACGACGGCTCATATCATGTTGAGGCCTGACACTTGTCCTAGTTCGGCAGGGTACGCGCAGGCTTGGGTGCGTTGGTGTTCTTGCTGGAGGTGGAACTTCCAGTAGGCGTCGAAGTCGCCGTTGGTGATCACGGCTCGGAGTAGGAGGACGGCTTCGGCGCCGGGCAGGCTCCAGCGGGCGCCGGTGATGGCGAGGCGGTCTTTGGCCAGGTACTGAGGTTGAAAGGTCAGGGTGAGCCTGTCCCGTTCGGGTGTGGATCTGTTTCGAGGACGAGGCCGGGCAGCCGCTGCGGCCGCCGAAGGCGCGGACGTGGTCGCGGCGGGGGCGAACCCCGGTCGTGTCGGTGACCGGCAAGGGTTCCGGGCGGGTGTCGATGGCCGCGGTCCTGGTGATCCGGCCAGGTTTGCGAACCCGGTTGTTTTACCGGATCCACGTCTACCACGGCCGCAGGAACGAGGCGAAAGGGTTCGGCGAGGCCGACTACATGCGGCTGCTGTGCGCGGTACACGCCCAGCTCCGTGCTCCGATCATCTTGATCTGGGACAACCTCAACCACCACGTCAGCGCGGTGATGCGAGCGTTCGTCATTGCTCGCGACTGGTTGACCGTCGTGCAACTGCCCGGCTATGCCCCGGAGCTGAACCCGGCCGAGGGCGTCTGGTCACACATCAAACGCGGGATCGGCAACCTCGTCGCGTGCACGATCACCCAACTCGCTGCGATCGTGCGCAGCCGGCTCAAGAGCCTGCAGTACCGGCCCGCCCTGCTGGACGCGTTCCTCGCCGAGACCGGCCTGGCAGTCCTACCTCAGCCACCTTGATCAACTCACCCTGACCATTCAACCTCGCGTACTACGACAACCACATCCGGGCTACGAAGGCACCCAAGGATGCACAGAACGTCGCGATGTATGATGAAAGCGATATTGCTGGCCTGATGGAGGCTGCGCGGAACATCAAAGAGGGCAAGGCCTCGGCGAGCGCCTACACGAAGCCCACGAAGTTTGCCGGGTCCAGCCTGGAAGACATGGGATTCTGACCGCCATGTCCCTTTGCTGCCGATGCGTGCTCAGCCGAAGGCTTCTACGACGCTTCTGAGTTCGCTGTTGACCAGGTAGCCGTGGTCGGCCAGCAGGGTGCGCATCTCGCCGAGCGCGGTCGCCCCGCTGCGCCCGGCGCGCAGCATGGCGTACCGGGCACCGACTGCCGGCGTGCGACTCTGCCCGGCGGCACAGTGCAGCAGCACCTTGTGCCCCTCGTCGCGCATCTGTACGACCATGCGCGCGGCCTGGTCCAGCGCGAACGCGGTGTTCGCGTTCGCGCCTGGCTGGTCGACGAGCCAGACCTGGACCTGATTCTCGGCCGGCACGTTCGCGAACTGCCGCCGCCCGACGCGACACAATGACACGACCGCGTCGACGCCGCTTTCGACGGCGTCGGTCAGTAGGTTGCCGAGGACCACGCCGTCGTCATCCGGGTGCACGGTCATCAGGGGCTGGTCGATCGGCGGCATCATCTGGTCACAGCCGGGCCAGCCCACCCGGTCGGCCCGTCCACCGCCTGTGGTGAGCAGCGCCATCCGGATCAGGTCGGCGGACCGGTGCCCGCCCCAGCCGTGCACCAGGCGCTGCCACTGCAGGGGTATGCCGGAGGTGCCCCATCGCGCGCCGAGCAGGGCACCGGCGATGGCCGCCACGGTGTCGGTGTCGTTTCCGGCGCGGACCGCGGCGTACAGCCCGTTGCGGAAGTGGTCGCAGCGGAAGATCTTGCGTGCCGGATCGTCCTGCTCCGGCATCGGGGTGCGGTTGATCGCGGACCAGGCGGCTTGCAGAGCGGCGACGACGAAGCCGTTGTTGCGGAAGTGGTTCGGCGGGTGCTGCCGCGCCTCCTCCAGCCAGGACGCCCACTGATCACGGCGCTCTTCCGGAATCAGCTCCAGGCCGGTATCCATCCCGGCGAAGGTGCCTTCGAGCACCGCATGCCTGATGGCCTCGCACCAGATCACGCAGGCGTCGCCCGCAAGCGGATCGAAGTGGGTGAGGTCGCTGATCGCCCGTGCGGCCTCGGCCAGATCGCGCGGGTCGTTGAGGTGGGCGAGCGCGACCGGCGCGGTCCTCATGAGCGACCCATTACCCGCGGTGTGCCCGGTTCGCCGGTGCAGCGCGGCGGCCGCCTCGGTCATCGCGGAACCCAGCCCGGCATCGGGAAGGCCCTGCACGCGGCCGAGGACGGTGGCCGTCTGGTTGCCGATGTCGGTCGCGCCGTCGGTCCGCCAGGTGACGAAGTTCCGGGCGATCTGGTCCAGGGCCTCTGGCGTCCGAAGATCGGCGCCGGTCGCCGCGACCTCCGCGATACAGACCGCCATCTGGGTGTCGTCGCTGTATTCGCCGGGTGCGTAGTTGCCGAGGCCGCCGCCGAGCATGCGTGGATCGCCGTCGAGCGTGCGGGTCTCGAACTCGTAGGGAACACCGAGCGCGTCGCCGCAGGCGGCACCGAGCAGAACCCCCGCAGCGCGATCCCCTTGAACCGCATTCAGACCCAGCCGCATCTTGAAACTCCTCGCCGGCGGACACCAACACCCGAGATCGTGCCCTACCCATGGCTGGGCGTTTACTGATTCAGGAGAACGGCGCCCGTGCTCTTCCTACACTCATGATGATGTCGGAAGATCCGATCCACCTGAGCTTCGGGTACAGGCATGCCCTGTCGTGGTGGCTGGCGGCGGAGATGGTTCGGCGTCATTCTTCGCTCAGCGTCCGTCAGTACGATGATGTTTCCGGCTTCATGTTCGTTGACGTCCTGAATCTGGAACGGCCCGACGGCTCGTGCTGTGTCTACATCAGCCGCCACAAGAAGCCGAAGATCTTTGTCGAGCGCGCGGGTGGGGGGACCAGAGTTTGGCCGCTGCATCAGCTGCTCCTGCAGAGCGGTTATCTTCTCATCCAGAAGATCGAGTCGGAGGCCGGCCTGCCGAGTCGGCCCTTGGCCAAGGCGATGAACACGCAAGCGCTGGTGTATCGCGTTGCCGCCGAAGTGGCGCTGGCGACAGCCCACCGGGATGATCCCATCTGGGCCGGCGACGCCCGCTTCGATCTCACGAAGCTCAGCGGGTTTCCATTGATACCTAGCGATCCGCCATGGGGTCAGTGCTGGTTGCTGGGGGAGAACGCGGCGGTCGACATGGATGGGTTCGCCTATGTGGGGCGATCCCGGTACGACCTGCCGACCGTGTACGCGCGCGCGAACGAAAACCTGCAGCGCACCATGGCCACGGTGTTCCATCCGATCCTGTGACGGCGGGGACTGCTGATGAATGTCGGGGACGACCGGTTCGAGATGACCGAAGCGCATCGGTACGCCCTCGCGTGGCGACTGTTGTCCGCGGTTGCCCGGCGACACCCGGACCGCCTGGTCGTCCGTGAGGGCGAGGGCAGTGCGTCGCCGCCCCAGGCGATCGGAATCGCTGACGCCGATGCCCCGTCCCGGGTGTACGTCAACGTCGACGTCGGTGCGTCGCAGATCATGATTGCCGAAGTGACGTGGCCGTTGCATCAGATGCTCGCCGGGCCGCTTGCGAAGTTCAGTCGGGATGTGGAAACAGAGGCCGGGCTCGCCGGCCCGGATCGGACACCTGCGGCCACCCCTCGTACCCTCACCTATCGGGCAGCCGCCGTGGTCGCCGCGATGACGGTCCACAACCGTAAGACGATCAGCCCGCGGGACGTCCGGCACCACCTCGGGCTGCTTGCTCATTTTCCGCAGGTCTGGGAGCGCGATCGCACGGTGGACCCGCAGCGGCCGGAGCCGGGCCGGTTCTGGTTGCTACGGACCTATGACGACAGAGAGCTGGCCGTTCTTGACACCGAGGGGTACGCCTACGTCGGAGAGTCGATATTTCACCTACCGACCGTCTACGCGCAGCACGGCAGGAACCTGCGTCGTACCGTGGCCGCAATCTTTGCTCGCCTGCTGTGATCAGTTACGGCAGCAGGGGACCGAGTGTGGCCGCCATTAGCGGCGTCAGGCGCCGGGACGAGGCTGAGTAGATTTCCGGTAGGTACAACACCTGCTGCGCTACGTACGCGAAGCCGTCGGTGTCCAGCACAGCGACCGGCTTGCCGTCTCGCAGCACACCCCAGTACCTGTACAGCGGGTCGCCGAGCAGATCATCCGGCCGTTTCTCGCGAGCACGTGCGGCCGCCACCGGGTAATCGGCGAGGTAACCTCGTGCAGCGCCCCCACCCATGCCGCTCGAGTCGAGCCTCTCGTTGCGTACATCCCAGCGGTGCTTCTCGTTGAGAGTGATCGCCATCAACTGTGCAAGAACCCGGTAGGTGAGGACGGCCGGTGTCGACGGCGGTGCGGAACTCGGTGAGCTCATCCCGGCCGCGCGTTCGATCGCTGTGACGACCTCCCCGGAGTCGTCGTGGACGAACAGGTCCTCGAAGGTCACCGGTTTGGAGTCTGAGCTGTTCTTGACGTGGATGCTGCCCGCACGGTTGATGTCGATCACCGACTGGCCGTTGTGAATGAGCGTCAAGCAGTCGTACTGGCCGCCACCCGGGTGCGTCTCCACGATCAGTATCTTCGGGTGTCGGCGGATCAACTGGCAGGCGAGCCACCAGGATTGCGTCAGTATGAATCGCATGGCGAGCACGATCATGATTCTAGGTCGCTGGCGCCTTCGTTTGGCGCGCTCTCGCCCGCCCAAGCCGCTGTCGGGTAATCGGTCGAAGACCCTAGCGGGCCTGATGGCAAGGCCTACCGTCGACGTGTGGCTGTCGAGGTTCAGGGCCGGATGGTGTACGTCAGCACCGGCTCCAAGACCCAAACTGTCAACATCTGCACTGAAGTGAATCGCAGGACGATTTACGAGAGCGTTTACGAGCTCGACATTCGGCAGAAGGTGACCGAAGAGCAGGTCGCCCAGCGGAACGATCTCGCTGAGCTGAGGGCCTGGCTGGAGAGTCTGGGTGGTTTCGACCGCGGGCCACGGGGCGACGAGGCGCCCGCCGGTCAACCGAAACGCGAGCCCAGGCTGATCGGCGTCGACGTCGACGATGAATGGTTCGACAGCGCGCGCCGGGTGGTCGAGGTCGCCATCGACTCGCTCGTGCTGGAGTTCATCGACTTCCCGTACCTGCACAGGGTTGAACATTCGTTACATGCACGCCTGTACGGGATCCTCGCGGCACACCCGATCTTCGCCCATCTACTGCCTATTGGGGACACCGGGTACTCGACACAGCCCGTACACAAGGAATGGCCGGAAACCACGGCCCGGGAGGCGAAAGCCGGCCGCCGCGGGAACTTTGACCTGGCGATCCTGAGCCGCCGACAGCTGGAATCCGCCACCCTGGACGACTTCCGCGAGGGCCGGATCGCCGCCGCGATCGTCATCGAGATGGGCCTGGACTACGGGTTCGACCACCTCAACCAGGACCACGACAAGCTGATCAACAGCAACGTGTCCGCGGGATACCTGGTCGACCTGGTACGCAAGCGTCCCGCCGACGACCGCACCGAACATCTGGTGCTGAACCCGAACGCGAACGTGAAGACCGCCTACGCCCGCCACGCTCCGACCGGAGAATGCGTCTACAAGACCGTCGGCGAATCAGAGCTTCGGCGTCGAGGCTGACCTGTCGCAGTCGCTCTCGTAGTAGGCGGCCTCGTTCAGCGCTCGGCCTCGGCCCGGGCGGCTGCCGCATCCGCGTGGCGGTCTGCGGTGTCGAGCAGGTCGGCGTAGTCGCGGAGTGTGTCCGCGAACTCGGCCCGACGCTGCGGCTCACGGCTGGTCAGGTCACGCATCAACGTGACCGCCTCCGCCTGTGCCGTCAACGCCGCCGCGGCGTGTGCCTGTCGATCGCCGATCTGGCCGGCGTCGTCGGCGAGACTCTCGTGCATGCAGGACAGCTGGCGCAACGCCCGGGCCAGGTCGATCTGGTACCGGTCGGGGTCGTCGGCGACGAGCTGGCGCCGCCACCGCACCACCCGGTCGAAGGCGTCGCGGGCGGGTTGAGGCCGCTCCGCCTCGGCCAGCCGCAAGCCGAGCGCGTAGCCGGTCTGGGCGGCCATCCAGCGGTATCCCGGCTCGGATTCGGCCGCGGCGGCCAGCAGGGACTCCGCCTCGCTCAGCAGTGTGACGGCCTCGTCGACCGCCCCGTCGTCGCCGCGGTCGACGCCGAGGTTGTGCAGCAGTTGGGCATATTGCACCAGGGAGGCGGGGCCGCTGTGCTCGCGGGCCACCTGTAGCGCCTCGGTCAGCTTCTCGTTCGCCTCGTCGCCCCGGTCGGCGGCGCGCAGCGCATTGGACCAGTTGGTGAGCGCGGCACCCAGGTGGCCGAGGGTGGTGTCGTCGCCTTCGCCGGTCTGCAGCAGGCCGCGCAGGAGGGCGACCGCCTCCCAGGCGGGGGCGATCGCGTCCTCCCAGGAGCGCTGCTCGGTGTGGTTGTGAGCGAGGTTGGTGAGCGCGATCGCCAGATGTTGACGGCCGGGCCCGTCGTCGGCCGACGTGCGGTGGATGGCGACCGCCTCGGTCAGTGCGGCGTGCGCCTCGTCGTGGCGTTCGAGCCGGCCCAGCGCCAGCGCCCAGTTGGACAGCGCCTGGGCGAGGTGCCGGCTGTGGTCGGGGTCCTCGGCTGACTGGGCGACGAGGTGCCGGTAGTGCATCACCGCCTCACCGGCGAAGGTCAGCGCCTCGTCGGCGCGGTCCTGCTCGCCGAGGGTCAGCGAGCGGTTGGACAGTTCCCGGGCCAGGTCGGCTCGGGCTTCCGGGTCGTGGCCGGCCTCGGCGCGCAGCTCGTCCAGCGGGTCCACGGAGGTGGGTTCCTCCAGGATGTCGTCGTACTCGAGGTGGTCCGCGGCCAGCTGGATGACGGCGGCCGCCAGCTCGGCGTTCATCGCGGCGCCGTGGGCGGCCAATGCCTGGTGGATGCGATCGACGGCGGTTGTCCCGTCGTACCCGGCGATGATGCTGGCGTAGCGGGCCGCGACCGCGGCGGTCCGGCTCTGCCCGGCGGCGCCGTGCAGCAGCACCCGCTTGCCCTCGGCCCGCAACGTGGCCACCAGGCCGGCGGCCTGGTCGACGGCGAACGCCGGGTTGAGTGTGACGCCGGGCCGATCCACCAGCCACACCCTGATCTGTTCCGCATGGGCCGCGCCTGGGAACTGGGCGTGGCCGGTCCGGCACAGTGACACCACCGCGTCCGCCCCACGGCCGTCGTGGCCCAGGTTGCCGAGGATCACGCCGGGGTCGTCGGGGTGGGCGGTGTCGAGGAGCCGTGAGATCGGTGGCGGCATCCGGGCGACCACCGGCCATCGGCCGCCATCGGTGATGCGTACGGCCGCGTCGACCAGGTCGGCGCTGCGGTGCACGTCGCGCTGCCAGTCCAGGGGGATGCCGGAGACCCCCCAGCGGGCACCCAGTAGCGCCCCGGTGATCGCGGTGGCCGTGCCGGTGCGGATCGCCGCGTGCAGGGCGTTGCGGAGGTGGTCGCAGGCGAAGCCGCCCTCGGCCGGAACCGGGGTGTGCCGGATCGACGACCAGGCCGCCTGCAGCGCGGTGACGCAGGAGCCGTCGCTGCGGGGGCCTTGCGGTTCGGCCCACTCCGCCATGTCGATCCGTAGCAGCCATGCGTCGCGGCGCGCCGGTGGAATGAGGTCGAGCCCCGCCCGCAGCCCGTCGAAGGTGCCGGAAAGGATCGCCTGACGGATGGCTTCACACCAGATCACGCAGGCATCACCGGCGAGGGGATCGTGGTGCGTCAGCTCGCAGACGGCCCGGGCCGCCCGAGCCATGGCCGCCGGTTCGCGCAGGTAGGCCAGCGCGACCGGTGCGGTCCGCATCAACGAGCCGTCATCGACCGGACGACCGGTGCGCTCGTACGACTCGGCGGTACCGCGCATCGCCGCTGCGAGTCCGGCGGTGGGTTGGCCGTGCACCGAGTGCAACACCCGACTGGTCTGCGGGCTGATGTCCGGACGTGGGCTGTCCAGCCGGCGCAGAAAGGCGGCGGCGACCTGGTCGAGGGCATTCTCATCGCGCAGGTCGGCACCGGTCGCCGCGACGTCGGCGAGGCAGATCACCAACTCGGTGTCACCGCCGGTCAGGTGCGGATTCGCGTCAGGGGACAGCGCCCTGAGCGAGTCCCCGACCGCCCCGCCGAGCAGCGCACCCGCGGCGCGCTCCGTCTGTTGCTCGGTGAGACTCATCGTGTATGTCAGCCGAACGCCGTGATGACCTGACGCAGTTCGTTGTTGACGTAGAAGCCGTGTCCGTCCAGCAGGGTCCGCATCTCGGCGAGTGCGGCCTCGCCCTCGTTGCCGTACCGGATCATCGCGTACCGGGCGCCCGCGGCCGGGGTGCGGCTCTGCCCGGCGGCGCAGTGCAGCAGCACCCGATGCCCTTCGTCGCGCATGGCAGCGACCATGTGCGCGGCCTGATCCAGCGCGAACGCGGTGTTGGCGTTGGCGCCGGGCTGGTCGACCAGCCAGACCTGCACCTGATTCTCGGCGGGCACCTCGGCGAACTGGACGCGCCCGACCCGGCACAACGACACCACGGCCGTGACTCCCGCCGCGACCGCATCGGTGACCAGATTGCCGAGGATCACCCCGTCATCGTCGGGATGGGTGACCATCAGATCCTGGGGGATCGGCGGGTCCATCCGGTCGCAGCCGGGCCAGCCGACCCGGTCCGGCTTCCGGCCTCCGGCGGTCAGCAATCCCAGAGCGATCAGGTCCGCGGCCCGCTTGCGCTCCCAGCCGTGCACGGCCCGTTGCCACTGCAGGGGTACGCCGGAAGTGCCCCACCGCGCACCGAGCACCGCCCCGGCGATCGCCGCCACGGTGTCCGTGTCGTTGCCCGCACCGACCGCCGCGTAGAGGGCGTCGCGCAGGTGGTCGCAGGCGAACGATCCGGCACCCGGGTCCTCGGCCGGCACCGGTGTCCGGGTGATCGCCGACCACGCCGCCTGCAACGCGGTCACCACGAACCCGTTGTTGGGGAAGTGCGCCGGCGGATGCCGCTCGGCGTCGTCGATCCACCCGGTCCACTGATCACGCCGTTCGGCGGGGATCAGGTCGAGTCCCTCGCGGAGTCCTTCGAAGGTCCCGTCGAAGACCGCCCGGCGTACCGCCGCGCACCACAGCACACAGCCGTCCGCGGCGAGCGGGTCGAAGTGGGTCAGGTCGCTGACGGCCCGCGCAGCCTCAGCCATCGCCGCCGGATCCCCGAGATAGGCGAGCGCGACTATCCCCGTACGCATGAGGGAGCCGTTGCCCGCGCTCTTGGCGGTCTGCTCGTGCAGGGCGCGGGCCGCGTCGCGCATCGCGGCGCCGAGCCCGTCGACCGCGTGCCCGCGCACCACGCCGAGAACCTGGCTGGTCTGGATGCCGATGTCGGTGGCGCCCTCGGCCCGCCACCGCAGGAAGTTCGCCGCGATCCGGTCGAGCGCCGCCGGCTCGCGAAGATCCGCCCCGGTCGCCGCGACCTCCGCGACACAGACCGCCATCTGTGTGTCGTCGCTGTACTCCCCGGGCGCATAGGGGCCGAGACTGCCACCGATCATTCGCGGCACCTGCCCGGGCGGCGGGGGTGACGCGAACTCGTAGGGCACCCCGAGCGCATCCCCGCAGGCCGCACCGAGCAGCACCCCGGCCGCGCGATCACCCTGCACGGCGCTCAGACGCGGCGGCATGCTGCTCCCCACCATGCTTCCGATTGTCGGCGCGCGAGGTGGGACGGGAAGCGTTTCGCGGATTCCCGGCCGTCCGGACGGGAATCGTCAGCGAGGTGCGGCGACCCGTTCGGCGTTGCCGATGCCGTAGCGCTTGCGCAGCTCGTCCGCGTTCGGGTGCCCGGTCGCGGAGAGGATCACCTCGACGGGAAGGAACGACAATGAGATGCCGCCGGCGGAGCGGAACATCGCCGTGGCTTCGGCCATCCGGTGCTGGATGCTCTTCTCGAAGGCGGGTGCGCACAGGGCGACGGCGACGTGTTGGTAGCGGCGCCGGCTGCGTAACGTCTCCGCGAGGGCGAGCAGGCGTACGGGTTCACCGAGCCGCCGGATGGGGCAGCCGCCATCCGGGGTCCACCAGCCGGTGCGTTCCATCGAGGGGCCCGGCATCGCGGTGATCAGAGACGGATAGGGGAGCGGTTGTTCGCCGCCGCGGCGGCGGAGCAGGTGGCAGGCATCGGGGTTGCCGCCGAACGGGGCGTTGGTGTGGCAGGTGTCCCGGCGTACGTTCGCGGGGTCGAGGTAGCCGGGGCAGGCGCTGAATTCCTCCTCGGTGAGCTTGACCATGATCAGGGCCGCGGATCGCTGTCCGTCGGCGGTGGTGCCGGTGAGCAACACGTCCACCCGAATCGGGTCGAAGCCGTGGTCGTCATCGAGGTAGCCGAAGACGGGTTCCTCCGCTCGGTGCACCGGCACGGCCAGCATTTTGCAGACTCGGGCGGCGCCGGCGGCTCCGACGGGGGCGAAGAGGTTCATGGCGAACAGCTGAGCGCATTTGGTGTCGTCGATGTCGGTTGCGAGTCCGCCCCGCTTTTTGGTGGCGAGGTAGGCCTCCCACGCCTGGGGCAGGCACGCCTGGCGAAAATCCGGCCATCGGAAGGGGAGACCGCCCGTCTGAACCGCGTGGACGGCGACTTGCCGCCAGCGCGATCGGCTCGTTCGTGGCGGCTCCGGCCGGGGCGGCGTCGTTGGGGCGAAGACCTCCGGCCGGATGCCGACCGGGGCCCGGCAGGGCTTCCCGGCATCGTCGAGACGCGCCCCGGCCAGGCTGACGGCGTCGATGTCGATCGCTTCGATCTGAGCTGGGTGCAGGGGTTGCAGCACCGGTTTCCCGTCCACCATGTCGGCGAACAACTGGTGACAGACGGGACCGGCCGAGAGCTCATCACTGATGGCACTGACCCACATCATCCGATCGAGACAGTCCATGATCGAGGCTGGGTTCCGCGCGCGGATCGGGTAGACGGCCTTGACGACGGAACCGTGGCGGGCCAGGGGAACGGCCTCGATCTCCTCGTCTGCCAGACGTGAGATCAACTCGAATGTGGGTGGTGGCAGGTTCGGGTCCGTCTGACCGAACGCGGCAGCCAGCATCTCCTCCTCCGGGAGCAGGACTCCCCAGACGTTGCCGGGCCTGGCCGGTGACCAGGCTTGACCGCGCAGAGCGGTCAGAACTTCCTCCCGGGCCGGGACAGGCATCGGTGCGACCCGATTTCCGTCATGGACCCAGACCCGTACACCGACGTCGAGAAAGGCCGCACGCCGCAGGGTGGTGGTGTGCTGTCCCAGCGGAAGCAACACGGTGAGGTCACGGTTGCCCGCCAGGCCCAGCCCATAGGCGAGCGATTTGTCGGCGGTGCTCTGGCTCGCGTCCAGGTCCACGGCGACGACCAGCTCGTCATCGCTGGCGAAGGTCATGATTTCGTCGGGCAATTCGACGGGTGGCATCATCCTGGCGATCGGCTGGTTCGCCCGGGTGCACAGACGCGCCAAACGTTTCCAGCGCTGCGCTTTGTCTGTCAGATCCTCCCGGGCCAGGCGGTCCTCGACCGCGGCCGCCAGCTCGCCGGCGCCGGCGCCGGTTCGATGCAGTAACCCCAGATCGAGGAAATTTCCGCTGGGGTACGCCCAGCCCGTCGGGCTCAACATGCACCAGCCCTGCCCCGTCCGCAGAGCGACCCACCGGCCTTCCTGCTCCTCCTCCTCGGGCACGTTCTTCAGCTCCGGGACGTGATCGAGGACGTCGGCGAAGGTCATGATCGACAGGCTGCGAGCGGCGTCGGCCGGGTCGCTTCCCGCGGTCCGAAGCTGGATACCGACCTGCCACATCAGCGGCAGGGCCGCCCAACCTTGCGAGTGTGGGCAGTGCTCATGTCCGCTCTCGCCGACAAGCTTGCCCAACCCCAGGGTGTCCTCCACCCGATGAACCCACGCCGTCCAGTCAACGGCTTCGGGGTACATGAGGTTCATACCGTGTGCCAGCCCGGCCCAGGGAGCATCGGTCCGGCCGGGCCGCAGCTCGATGCGGTCGCTGAGGACGCCGAAGGCGCGCGGATCCTGCCAGCAGTCGACCGAAACCAGTGCGAATGCGTCGAGATCGCTGCCGGTGGGCTCGGTGGGTTCCGGCTGGGCGACGAGACCGATGCGCGGGTACCAGCGATCCGTCAGCTCCTGCGTCAGCCGCAGCAGCCGCCAACGATCGACGGCGGGCAGTTCGCTCATGTAGGGGATCACGCCGCCGGCGTCCTCGGTGCGCCGCGCCCAGAAGATGTCGCTCACGGCAGAACGGTTCCCAGCGATGCCGCGACAGTCGGTGTCAGCTTTCGCGAATGGGCGCTGTAGATCTCGGGCAGCGAAAGGACCTGATCACCGACGTAGACGAAACCGTCCGTGTCCAGGACCGCTACCGGCTTGTCCACTCGAAGCACCACCCAGTAGCGGAGATACGAGATCTGGTGATAATCGTCGCGCCGGGTCTCTTTTGCCCGCTGGGCGGCGACGGGGAAAGGCATCAGGTACTTCTCTTGGGCGGATCCTCCTTCGTGGCAGTCGAACCAGACGCTGCGGACGTCCCACGAACGTTTGTCGGTGGAAACGATTGCCATCAGTTGCGCGATCGTCCGAAACGTAAGTACAGCCGGCGTGGAGGTCGGGGTGTGTTTCGGGGTGTCGAGACCGATGGCATGCTCCAGATCGGTCAACCCGCGCTCGTAGTCCCCGGTGAACAGCTCCTGCAACGTAGCCGGGCAACGTCCCGCTGGATCAATTGCGAAGACGTGGCCGCTCCTGCTGATGTGAAGAATCTGCTTCGGTTCTTTGACCAGTGTCAGGTATGTGTGTTCCTTTATTTCTATCAGTGAGTGGTCGGGGTGGCGTCTGACCAGGAGGGTGGCCAACGCCCAGCGTTGCATGCTCACTGCGCGATCGGCATGCATACGGGCAGCGTATTCCCATTCCGAACACGTTGTCGGCCGAACACCGCGCATACCGATGATGCCCGTCCGAGGTTGAGGGTTTCGGGCGTTCCGAGCGCACGTCTGGGATATGGTCGGCGGAGATGCGAGAGGGCGACCTGACGAAAGAGCCCTTCACCCCGCGATCAAACGGTCGCGCATCTCGTCCGATTTCGATGACGCGTTCGATCCGTCGCGATGGCTGCTTGCCTGAACCCTGCCGTGGGGGCTGACGTGCTGCATGTGCACCGGGCGGAGCGTGCGGACCGGCTGGCCGACGGCTTGGCCGACCTGCTGCGAGACCCGCTGCCGGATCCGTTCGCCGCCGAGGTGGTCAGCGTCCCGTCGAAGGGCGTGGAACGCTGGCTGGCCCAGCGCCTGTCGCACCACCTGGGCGCCGGCCGCGCCGTCGCGGGCATCTGCGCGAACGTCGTGTTCCCGCCGGTGCCGGCGCTCGTCGAGGAGGCCGCCGGCACGCAGGACCGCCGGGCGGACCCGTGGCAACCCCACCGGCTGGTGTGGGCGTTGCTGGACCTCATCGACGAGTGCGCCCCGGAGCCCTGGTGCGCCGCCCTGGGCGCCTACCTCGGGGTACACGACGCCGACCCGATCAAACGCGGACGCCGCTACGTCACCGCCCGGCACATCGCCGACCTGTTCGACTCCTACGGCCAGCAGCGCCCGGACATGCTCGCCCGCTGGACAACTGGCGAGGACTCGGACGGCGTCGGCGGGCTGCTCCCGCCCGACCTGCGCTGGCAGGCCGAACTGTGGCGGCGGTTGCACCAACGCCAGCCCGTGCCCAGCCCGGCCGAACGGCTCCCACAGGTGTGCCAGTCGCTACGGGAACACCCGGAGACCTGCTCACTCCCGCCCCGGCTGTCCATATTCGGTCCAACCCGCCTGCCCGCGACACACATCGCCGTGCTCGCCGCACTGGCCGAGCGGCGCGACGTCCACCTGTGGCTGTCGCACCCTTCGCCGGCGCTGTGGGATCGCGTACGCCCGCATGCCGCTGCGACGCACCCGTCGGCGCGGGCCACCGACCCGACCCGGGACCTGCCACGGCACCCCCTGCTGGCCTCGCTCGGCCGCGACGCCCGGGAACTGCAACTCACCCTCGCGGCCGGCGGCGCGCAGGGAGCCGAACATGCGGACGAGCCACTTGCCCGGCCGGGCACGCTGCTCGGCCGGATTCAGGCGGCGGTGGCCCGTGACGAGACACCGGCGGAACCCACCCTGCTGGATCCGGCGGACCACAGTGTCCAGGTCCACGCCTGCCACGGCGCCACCCGGCAGGTCGAGGTCCTCCGTGAGGTGATTCTGGGCCTGCTCGCCGACGATCCCGGTCTGGAACCGCGCGACGTGCTCGTGATGTGCCCGGACATCGAGACGTTCGCGCCGCTGATCTCGGCATCGTTCGGCCTCGGCGGCGAGGATTCCACCCATCCGGGTCACCGGCTACGGGTCCGGCTCGCCGACCGGGCCCTCGACCGCGTCAATCCGCTGCTTGCCGTGGCCGCTGAACTGCTGGAACTGGCCGAGTCCCGGCTGACGGCGGCGCAGGTGCTGGACTTCGCGGCGGCGCCGCCGGTACGCCGCCGGTTCCGGCTCGCCGACGACGACCTGGAACGCATGCGCGACCTGGTGGTGCACGCCGGGGTCCGCTGGGGCCTCGACAGCGACCATCGGGCCCGGTTCCAGCTCGGCGCGATCCGGCCCAACACCTGGGCCGCCGGCCTCGACCGGATCACCCTGGGCGTGGCGATGTCCGAACAGGACCTGTGCTGGCTCGGCACCGCCCTGCCGCTCGACGACGTCGACTCCGCCGACCTGGACCTGGTCGGCCGACTGGCCGAGCTGCTCGACCGGCTCACCGCGACCCTGGCCGGGTTCACCGGCGAACGGCCGCTGGGGGAGTGGCTGGACGCCGTCGGCACGGGCGTCGACGCGCTCACCGAGGTTCCGGACGCTGACGCCTGGCAAGCCGGACAACTGCGTGCGGAACTCGCCGACGTCGCGGCCGAGGCGGACGGGCATGCGGGTACGGCGCTGCTGTCACCGACCGACGTCCGGTCGTTGCTGCGGGCCCGGCTGGGCGGCCATCCGACCCGGGCCAACTTCCGTACCGGCGATCTGACGATGTGCACGATGGTGCCGATGCGGTCGGTGCCGCACCGGGTGGTCTGCGTCCTCGGCCTCGACGACGGGGTGTTTCCCCGGACACCCGGAACCGACGGCGACGATGTGCTCGCCCGGGTGCCCCGGGTCGGTGAACGCGACGTCCGCGGGGAGGACCGGCAACTGCTGCTCGACGCGCTGATGGCCGCCACCGATCGGCTGGTGGTCCTCTACACCGGCGCGGACGAGCGGACCAACGCCCGCCGTCCGCCCGCGGTGCCGCTGGGTGAACTGCTCGAAACGATCGACCGTACGGTCCGCCGCGCGGACGGCACGGCCGCGCGGGAGCAGGTCCTGGTCCGGCAACCGTTGCAGCCGTTCGCCGCACGCAACTTCATCCCGGGAGCTCTGGGCGGCCAGGGACCGTTCAGTCACGACCGTGCGGCGCTGGCCGGTGCCGTGGCGGCCGCCGGTCCGCAGGCGCCGCCGCCGCCGTTCCTGCCCGGTCCGCTACCCCCGGCCGGCGGTGACGGCGTGGTGCCGCTGGCGGATCTGCTGCGGCTGCTGGAGCAACCGGTCCGGGCGTTCCTGCGCCAGCGTTTGGCTATCACGTTCTTCACCGACGACGAGGACCCCCTCGACGGGCTCCCCGTCGAACTGGACGGGCTACAGAAATGGGCCGTCGGTGACCGGCTGCTGCGGGCCCGGCTCGACGGCGCCGACTCCGACCGGTGCGTGCAGGCGGAATGGCGGCGCGGCGAGGTCCCGCCCGGGACCCTGGGTAAACAACTGCTGGCGAAGGTCGCCGACGAGGTCGAGCCGCTGGTCAGTGCGGCGCAGCCGTACCTCGCCGGGGACCCGCGGACCGTCGATGTGGCGGTCCCGGTGCCCGGCGGCCGCAGCGTCGCGGGCACGGTCGGCGGTGTGCACGAGGACACGATCACCGTCGTCGGCTACTCCAACCTGGGGCCGAAACACCGCCTGCGGGCCTGGGTCAACCTGCTCGCCCTGACCGCAGGCCGGCCCGACCGCGGCTGGCGTGCGGTGACCATCGGGCGCGGCTTCCGCGGGCCGGCCCGCTCCACCCTCGGGCCGGTCGACCCGGCCACCGCCACGACCGTGCTGTCCGACCTGGTCACGATCGGCGACGAGGGTCTGCGCCGGCCGCTGCCGACCGTCCTGAAAACCTCCCATGCGTACGTCCAAGCCCGCGCCCGTGGCGGCAGCGTCGACGACGCGCTCGCCAAAGCCCGCATCGAATGGTCCCGGCCCGGTGAAGGCGACGACCCCGCCCACGCCCTGGTCTGGGGTCCGGGTGCACCGCTGGAGGCGTTACTCACCGAACCCGCCACCGGCGGCGAGTCGACGTACTTCGGTGCGCTGGCGGACCGGTTGTGGTCGCCGCTGCTGGCCGCCGAGACGGTGGACCGGCCATGACCACGGCGACCGCCTTCGACGTCTGCGGCCCGCTGCCCGGCGGCACGACCGTGCTCGAGGCCAGCGCCGGCACCGGAAAAACGTTCACCATCGCCGCGCTCGCCGCCCGTTACGTCGCGGAAGGCACGGACCTGGCCCGGCTGATGCTGGTCACCTTCGGCCGGGCCGCGACCGCGGAACTGCGCGAACGGGTCCGGGAACGCCTGGTCAGCGCCGAGGCCGGTCTGGCCGACCCGCGACAGGCCCGCGCCTCGCACGACGCTGTCCTGGCCCGCATCGCCGACGTCGACGACACCGAGGCCGCCCACCGCAGGCGACGGCTCGCGACCGCGGTCGCCGACTTCGACGCCGCCACCATCGCGACCACCCACCAGTTCTGCCAGCAGATGCGCGCCGGCCTCGGGGTGGCCGCCGACAGCGACCCGGGCGCGATCTTCGTCGACGACCTCGACGATCTGGTCACCGAAGTTGTTGACGACCTCTACCTGCGCAAGTACGCCGCCCCGGGCGCCCCCATGCCGCATTTCACCCGAACCGACGCGCTGACCATCGCCCGGGATGTCGTCCACGACGGTCAGGCCCGGCTGACGCCCGCCGACGCGGAATCCGGCAGCGCGGCGCAGGCCCGCTACCGTTTCGCGCACGCGGTCCGCACCGAGGTGACCCGCCGCAAACGCGTACGCCGGCTCTACGGCTACGACGACATGCTCACCGGCCTCGATGCCGCCCTGACCGATCCGGGAAACGGCCCGGCCGCCTGCCGGCGCCTGCGGGACCGGTACGCGGTGGTGCTGGTCGACGAGTTCCAGGACACCGACGACGTCCAGTGGAACATTCTGCGTACCGCTTTCCACGGCCACACCACCCTGGTGCTCATCGGCGACCCGAAGCAGGCGATCTACGCCTTCCGCGGCGCCGACGTGGTCAGCTACCTGTCCGCGGCTGGCACCGCCACCTCCCACGCCACCCTCGCGGTCAACTGGCGCAGCGACCAGCCGCTGCTCACCGCCCTCGACACCGTCTTCGGCGGCGCCGCCCTCGGCGACACCCGCATCACCGTCCACCCGGTCGGTGCGGCGCACCGCGACCGGCGGCTGTACGACGCACCGGTGGACACCCCACTGCGGATCCGGGTGGTGTCCCGCGACGGGCACCGGCTGGGCAAAGCGGGACTCATCCCGGCCGCCGACGCCCGCACCACGGTCGCCACCGACGTGGCCCGTGACATCGCGGCGCTGCTGAGCAGCCCGGCCCGGCTCGCCGAACAGCGCATCGGCCCGGGTGACGTGGCGGTGCTGGTCCGTACCAACCGGCAAGGCGTACAGGTTCGCGAAGCCCTGGCCGACGCCGGCGTCCCAGCCGTGCTCACCGGCGCCACCAGCGTGTTCGCCACCCCCGCTGCCCGGGACTGGCTGGCGCTGCTGGAAGCCCTGGAACAACCCCACCGCGCCACCCGGGTCGCCGCGGCCGCCCTCACCGTCATCGTCGGCTGGAGCGCACAACAGCTCGCCGAAGCCGCCGAAACCGACCTCGACGAACTGCGCACCACCCTGCGCCGATGGGCCGTACTGCTGGCGCAGCGCGGCGTCGCCGCCCTGCTGGAGGCCATCATGGAAGCCGGCCTGGCGGCCCGGCTACTCGGCCGGCGATCCGGCGAACGTGACCTCACCGACCTGCGCCACATCGGGCTGGCGCTGCACACCGCCGCGGTCGACGGACGGCTCGGGCCGGCCGCGATCGTGGAGTGGCTGCGCCGGCGCATCGACGACGCGGACCGCGACATCAGCGTCGAACGCAGCCGCCGGCTGGAGTCCGACGCCGACGCCGTGCAGATCCTCACCGTCCACGTCAGCAAAGGCCTGGAGTTCCCGGTGGTGTACGTCCCGTTCGGCTGGGACCGATATGTCGCCGATCCCGCCGTACCGTTGCTGCACGACGCCACCGGAACCCGGGTGCGCGACGTCGGCGGCCCCGACGGCCCCGGATTCGCCGACAGCTGCCGTCGCCACCGAGACGAGGACGCCGGCGAAGACCTTCGACTGCTGTACGTCGCCATGACTCGCGCCAAATCCCAGGTCGTCACCTGGTGGGCACCCACCCTCAACACCCGCGCCTCGGCCCTGCACCGGCTGCTGTTCTCCCCGACCATCCCCGGCGCCAGCCCACCGGCCGACTGCGCCGTACCCGACGACACCGCCGCGCTCACCCGGCTCCACCAGCTGACCTGCCCGCACATCACCGTGGAACAGGTCATCCCCGTCCCACCCGCCCGATGGGCCCCGCCCGCGGCACCCACCCCGGCACTGGCCGCCGCCACGTTCGCCCGGCACCTGGACACCACCTGGCAGCGCACCTCGTACTCCCGCCTGACCGCCGCCGCCCACGACACGCCCACGGTCCACAGCGAACCGGAACACCCCCACCATGACGACGAGGCCATCCCCGCCGTCCCGGCGACGACCGAACCCCCGGCACCGGCCGGAGTCCCGTCACCGATGGCCGACCTGCCCTCCGGCGCAGCCTTCGGCACCCTCGTGCACGCCGTTCTCGAAACCACCGACCCCACCGCCACCGACCTGCTCGCCGAACTCACCGACCGCGCCACGCAGCAGCTCGTCCGCCAGCCCGCCCGTGTCGAACCGGACGTCCTCGCCGCCGCCCTGCAACCGGCCCTGCGCACCCCGCTCGGACCACTCGCCGGCCACCGCTGCCTGGCCGACATCGCCCCCGCCGACCGGCTCACCGAACTCGACTTCGAACTACCCCTCGACGGCGGCGACCGGCCCCGCACCACGGCACCGGTCACCCTCGCCACCGTCGGCCGGCTGATCGGCCGGCACCTCCACCCGGGCGACCCGCTGACCGGCTACCCGGCCCTGCTGCAAACACCGGACCTCGGCGGCCAGCGGCTCCGCGGCTACCTCGCCGGCAGCATCGACGCCGTCCTGCGCGTACCGACGGACGACGGAACCGGATACCTGGTCGTGGACTACAAGACGAACTGGCTCGGCGACGTCGGACCGACCGGCCCGGCGCCACTGACCACCACCCACTACCGGCCCGCCGCCCTGACCCGGGCGATGACCGCCGCGCACTACCCCCTGCAAGCCCTGCTGTACGCCGTCGCTCTGCACCGCTACCTGCGTTGGCGGCAGCCCGGCTACCAACCTCACCAGCAGCTCGCCGGTGTGCTCTATCTCTTCCTGCGCGGCATGTGCGGACCCGACACACCGGTCGTCGACGGCACCCCGTGCGGCGTGTTCTCGTGGCGACCACCCGCCGCCCTGGTCGAGGAACTCTCCGCCCTGCTCGACGGGAACACACCGTGACCGCGCCGGCCATGGCGGAGTTGCGGGTGGCCCACGGGGTCACCGGAATCCTGCACACCTTCAACGAAGCCGGCGTACTCAACCTCGCCGACGTCCACACCGCCCACCGCATCACCCGGCTCGGTGGCGACGAGTCCGAACCTGTCCAACTCGCTCTCGCGCTCACCGTACGGGCCCTACGCCTCGGCTCCGTCTGCATCGACCTGAACACGGTCGGCGACACCGCCGCCGCCGACGGCGAAGACCCGGTCGACATCACCGCACTACCGTGGCCGCAACCGGAACAGTGGCGTGCCGCCTGCGACCACAGCCCGCTGGTCGCCCGCGGAACCGACGCTCCGCCGGGCCGCCCGCTGCGCCTGGCAAACGACCTGCTCTACCTCGACCGGTACTGGCACGAAGAAGACCGGATCCGGCGGGAGCTGCGGCAACGCGCGGCCACCGATCCACCCGTCGACCTGCCACGCCTACGGTCATCGCTCGACCGGCTGTTTCCCGACGCCGACCGGCAACGCCACGCCGCCGCGGTCAGCGCGCTGCGGGCGGTGTCCGTCCTGGCCGGCGGCCCCGGCACCGGCAAGACCACCACCATCGCCCGCCTGCTGGCCGTCCTCCACGACCAGCCGGGCGATCCGCCGCGTATCGCGCTCGCCGCACCCACCGGCAAAGCGGCCGCCCGGCTCCAGGAGGCCGTCCAACAGGTGACGGCGACACTGACCGACGCCGACCGCGCCGGCATCACCGACCTGCACGCCTCGACCCTGCACCGGCTGCTGGGCCGGCGACCCGGCACACGCACCGGGTTCCGGCACGACCGCACCAACCGGCTGCCCTACGACGTCGTGGTCGTCGACGAAACCTCCATGGTCCCGCTCACCCTGATGGCCCGGCTACTCGAAGCCGTACGCCCCGACGCCCGACTCATTCTGGTCGGCGACCCCGACCAACTCGCCTCCGTCGAAGCCGGCGCCGTCCTCGGCGACCTCGTCCACGCCCACGGAACACCCGACCTTCGGCTCGAAAGCCACCTGCGCGAGGTCGGCGCCGTACCAGCCGGTGCGGAACCCACCATCAACGGCGTCGTCGTCCTCGACCGCACCTGGCGCTTCGGCGGCGCCATCGCCGAACTCGCCCGCCACATCCGCGCCGGCGACGCCGATCAGGTCATCGACGTGCTGCGCCGCGCACCCGACGGCATCGAGTTCGTCGATACCGGCACCCTCGCCGACCGCCGCCCCACCGGCCTCGACGGCCTGCGCGCCGACATCCTGTCCACCTCGCGGGTCCTGACGGACGCGGCCCGGCGCGGCGACGTCGACGCCGCACTGTACGGCCTGGACACCCATCGGTTGCTGTGCGCTCATCGCCGCGGCCCGTACGGCGTCAGCCGCTGGACCACCGAGATCGAGACCTGGCTCGCCACCGACCCGCGGCCCTCCGAGGAGGACAGCGAGTGGTATCCCGGCCGCCCCCTGATCGTCACCGCCAACGACTACGACCTCGGCCTGTACAACGGCGACACCGGTGTCGTGGTGCGAGACGGCGGGGGCGTCCGGGCGGCGTTCGCCCGCGGCGGAGCCCCCGTGCTCGTTCCACCGTCTCGGCTCTCCGACGTGCAGACCGTGTACGCCATGACCATCCACCGCGGCCAGGGCAGCCAATTCCATCGGGTGTCGCTGATCCTGCCCCCGGCCGAATCACCCTTGCTGACCAGGGAATTGCTCTATACCGCGATCACCCGGGCCCGCTCCCACGTCCGGATTCTCGGCACCGAAGACGCCGTCCGGGCCGCGGTGCAGCGGCCCATCACCCGCGCCAGCGGCTTGCGGCACACCCTCACGACCGCGATCGGCGGCCCCGCGTGAGCGGTGTCCGCGAACGCACACGGCAGGCGTCCGTATGGCGTGAGAATGAGTTGTGCAGACGGCCGCCGAGCTCGCCCGGATCGCCGGGCTGCCGGAGGGACCCTTCCGGACGTCGTGGCCGCTCCCGCCCGGAGCGGTGTTCCTCGCCGCCGACGACACGCTGGGTGTGGTAGTCGAACGGAACGCCTCGCCCGAGACGATGACGACGGTGATGGCGCACGGCCTGGCTCATGCCGGTGACCGTGACCTGCACCTGGTCGTGCCGGACGCCCACGCGTGGCTTGTGCGCAGCCGTGCTGCGTTCCTGCAACCGAAGGTCCGGGTGTCCGGCTACACCGCGGAGCAGGCGACCCCTGCACCGCCACCGGCTCGTACCGAGGTTCTCCGCGCGGCCGCGACGCCGCCACACATCGGCGCCACCGGCCTCGCGCCGGAGGACCAGCGGCGCCGTGCGGCGGAGACGGGCGTACATCTCGGCCTGACCTGCTGCGTGCCCACCGCCGGTCCCGGAGCCGTGCTGCTCGGCGCCGACACCGCTGGTGACCTCCACGTGGTAGCCACGGCGGCGCCCGAGGACGACGCGCTGGTGTTGCGGGCCCTCGACGCCTGGCTGTGGGCGGCCGGGGAGCGGTCGGCCCGGGCGACCCTCGCAGATCTCCGCGAGGACTGCCGGGTCCGGCTGACGATCGCGCAGGCGGGCGGCGAGCCGGCGATGAGCCCGTACGCTCCCGCGCTGTTGGAGGCCCTTGACGGGGTCGCGGTGTGCTGGCGGATCGTCCGCCTTCCGGCGGACGGGTCGCCGGAGATCGCGGTGGGAGACTGGTGGCGGCTTCCGTCGTGGGCGGCCCCGCGGCAGCGTCCTGCCCCGCCCCGGTGGCCGGTTCGGCTGGCAACGGCTCAACGGGCGGCCGCGCCACCCTCGGCGCTGACCCGTGGCGTCGCCTGGGCCTCGGCGGACAAGGCCATCCATCCTCGGGCCAGGCCTGTCTACGAGCGGCTCCGTGACCTCGGGCTACTGCATCACGGGGTGCTGCGTCTCGTGTCCTCGCAAGCGTTCGCGATCAACCTGTTCGGCCCCCTCGGCGGTGACGCGACCCGGGAGCTGTTCGCCGTTCTCGGGCTGCCGGTGCAGCGTGCCGAGCCGCCGCTGCTGGAGTACACCGATCCCGCCGACCGGCTGTCCGAGGCGAGCGCCGCCAGCCCGCACCTGACCCAGGTCGACGTGCTGCTGCGTGGTGTCACCGCGGCCGGGGAACCGGTCGCCGGACTGGTCGAGGTGAAGCTGACCGAGCCCGACTTCGGCGGGTGCAGCGCCTACCAGGACCCGGAGAACGACCGCCGCCACGTGTGCCGCGTCGCCGCACCGTTCGGTGGGGAACCGGCCGCCTGTTTCCAGCTGCGTCGCCGCGACCCCGACCATCCGCCCCGCCGCTACGCCCAGGTACTGGACCTGCCGGGACGTGGCTCCACCACGACCCCGGACGGTGGATGTCCGTTCCGGGGCGGCAACCAGCAGATGCGCAACGTCGCCGTGGCCGCGGCGATGCGGCAGAGCGGTGAGGTCACACATGCGGTGGTCGCCCTGTGCGCGCCGGCCGGCTACCGGTCGATCTGGCGGAGGTGGGCCGAGGCGTGCGAGGTTCTCGACGGGGTGCCCGGGGTGACGCTCGGGCGGCTCCCGGCGGAGACAGTCCTCGAGGTCACCACCCACCCCGAGGCCGACCTGGTGCGACGCCGTCACCTCGAACCGGCCCGGCAGCGAGCGGACTCCTCCGATGACCGAGCCGGGAAACAATTGATCGATCTGAGGGAGGCCCGAAGCATGCCGGTCGCCGACGAAGCGCTGACGCATCCACACCCGCACAGGCGAACGCCGCCGTGGTGGATCCGGTCGGGCTATCTGGAACAGGTTCGCGACCTCGCTCCGGCCGGTGGGCTGAAGGATCGTGGCAGCGAGCTGGCCGAGCTGGCCTCCTGGTTGCGCCGGAGACGAGGCGTACCTGTGGTGGCAGGCTGCTCCCTCCGCGCTGATGGCCACGTTCCTGCTCGACCCCCCACCCGAGGTCGAGGTCGTCGCGTTCTTCCGCACCACACGGCTGGCCGCCCAATCCGGCAGCGCGGCGTTCACCGACGCCCTCATCGATCAGCTCACCGCGATCGTCGGGGACAGCACGCCGGGGGTGACGACGCCGATCCCGCGTGACACTCAGCTGTCGCTGCTGTTCAACGCCGCGGCCGAGAAGACCGGCGGCCAGGGGCGCAAGCTGGTGCTGCTCGTAGACGGCCTCGACGAGGATCGTGACGGGCAACCCGGATCAGGGCCGCCCAGCATCGCGTCGCTGCTACCGGAGGCCCCAGGTGACGTTCTCCGTGTGGTGGTGACCGGCCGCCCCGATCACCGACTGCCGATCGACGTGCCCGCCGGCCATCCGCTACGCCGCTGCCGGGTCCGTGAGTTGTCCCCATCCCCGTACGCGGGTGAAATCGCGGCTACGGCGCCCCTCGAGCTGGACGAGTTGCTGCACGGGGACCAGGAACACCGCGATGTGCTGGGCCTGATCACCGCCTGCGGTGACGGCTTGACCTGCGAGGAGTTCGAGGACCTGACCGGCATCGGGCCCGACCAGGTGACCGGCCGACTCGGAACGCTGGTCAAGGGCACCGTCACCGCCCGGGCGCACCGGCGGCACCTGTTCACCCACGAGACCTTGCGCGAGACCGCCGTCCAACGGCTGGGCGCCGCCCTCGACGGCTGTCGCGACCGGCTGCACGCCTGGGCCGAGCGGTACCGAAGCCGAGGCTGGCCGGACACCACACCGCGATACCTTCTGTTCGGCTACCCGCGCATGCTGCAGGAGACCCGCGATGTCGCCCGGCTGACCGCCCTGGCCACCGATTCCACCCGGCACGACCGGATGCTGGACCACCCCGGCGGGGACGTCGCCGCGCTCGCCGAGATTCTCGCAGCGCAAGAACTCGCCCTCTCCAGCGATCAGCCCGATCTGCTGGGCATGGCGCGTCTGTCGATGCGCCGCACCGATCTCACCACCCGTGCCCGAACCGCGAACCTTCCCATCGCGCTGCCGGCGGTCTGGGCGACGCTGAACCAGCCTGTTCGGGCGGGTGCCCTCGCCCGGTCCATCCGAGACCCGTACCGGCGGTTCCAGGCGCTGGCCTTGCTCGCCGAGGCGGTGGCTGCGGCAGGTGACCACGAGCAGGCCCGGATGCTGGTCGGCGACGCCGAGCAGATCGCCCGATCCATCACCGTCGCGGACCAGCAGGCATCAGTGCCGGCCTTACTGGCCAGGGCGCTGGCCGCAGCGGACGGCGAAAGGCAGACCGCCCGGTCCGTCGCTGAATCGGACGGCCCGGCGGAGGCCCCGGGCGCGGCAGGTGAGTACGAGCAGGCCGGGGCAGTGGCCGACGACGTCGAACAGAGCGCTCGATCCATCGTGGACCCGGACAGGCGGGCATCGGCTCTGACCGCTGTGGCCTCGACGGTGGCTGCCGCGGGGGACAACGACCGGGCCCGGACCATCGCCGGCGATGCCGAGCAGATCGCCCGATCCGTTGTCGACCCGCACCGGCGGACATGGGCGTTGACCGCGCTGGTCCGGGCGGTGGGCGCGGCAGGCGATCTCGACCGGGCTCGGGTGATGGCCGGCGATGCCGCGCAGGTGGCCCGGTCAATCACCGACCCGGATTGGCGGACGTCGGCGTTGACGGCCCTGGTCCGGGCGCTGGGCGGGGCAGGCGATCTCGACCGGGCTCGGGCGATCGCCGGCGACGCCGTACAGGCTGCCCGTACCGTCGTTGACCCGGACGATCAAGCGTGGGCGCTGGCCGAGGTGGTCGACGTGATTGCCGAGGTAGGCGACCACGAACATGCCGCGCAGATCGCCAGGTCCATCGCTCACCCCGATCTGCGGGCGGGGGCGCTGGCCACCGTCGCCGAAGCCGGGGCCGCTGCCGGCGACCCCCGGCGGGCCGCGCGGATCGCCCCGGCGGTCACCAACGCGGACCCGGGGGAGCGGACGATGACCGACCTGGTTGGGGCTGCGGTGGCCGCAGGTGATGTCGAGCGGGCCGTGCAGATCGCCCGAACCATCAAAAGTCTGTTCCAGAGGGCGCGGACATTGGCGGATCTCGCCGTCGTCACCGGTCTCCCACGGGGATCCCGCCTGCTGGCTGAGGCCTTCACGGTCGGGCCGTGGCAGGTTCCCATGCTCGCTCTGGCGAAGCTGAACCCGGAGCTGTCGATCCGGATCGCCGATGCAGCGTACGCAGAGGATTGGCCCTGACCCGGTAGGATGAGCAAGAGGATCCGGCAGCGTACCGATCACCACGAGACGATCCCCAGCGACAGGCCACCAGTCTGGGAGTGTCCCGGATGTGGAATCCGCGTAGTGACTGGGTGATCTCCGAGCGGCCGGCGCATCCGGCTCTGGTCGGTGAGGCCGGCTTCCTGGCCGTGCAACAGGTCACCGCGATTCCCACGCCGAGGACCAAGGCGTCCGCCGGTATCTGTTGACCGGGCTGGTGATCTGCGCGGTGTGCGGCAGGCGGATGGACGCGCATTGGGCGAACGGTCGCCCCGGGTATCGCTGCCGGCACGACTACAGCAGCGCCCGGTCCGTCGCGCCGCGTGTACGGAACCTGTACTGGGCCGAACTGCGAATCATCGACGGACTACGGTATCGGCTGAGTTACGCTGGCGGGTTGCCGTTCCTGGCGGATACGAATGAACTGCTCGATCACCTTCGGGCCTGTCGGCTCGTCGTTGTCTGCGGCCGGACACGCTCGACGTGGAACCGGTTGACCAGGTAAAACAGGTAACCCCCACCACAATCATCACTCGAACGGATGACTCTGGTGGGGGTTAACGTGTCCGAGTCCAAGCTCAGGTGCAGGTGGCCAGGATCGCGTCGGCGAAGTTGTGCTGCCAGTTCACGTAGTCGTGGCCGCCGGTGAACTCGCGGTAGGTGAGCGGGAACCCCCGGTCCAGCAGTGCGGTGCGCATGCTGCGGCATGCGGCCAGTTGTGATGGTGCGCCGTCCGGGCCCTGCATGGTCTCCAGGAGTCCGACGTCGAGGTAGAACCGTACGTCGGCGGGGGTCGCGTGGGCGACGTCGCGGATAAGATGGCCGGGTTCGCCGGCGTCGGGTGACGGCCACCAGAAGCTGCCCGAGTGGGCGATCGCAGCCCGGAACAGGTCCGGGCGGCGCAGGGCGAGAAACGCGGCGATCAGGCCGCCACGGGACATGCCGGCGACCA
Organism: Actinoplanes hulinensis; assembly: GCF_019429605.1. Taxonomy (NCBI): domain Bacteria; kingdom Bacillati; phylum Actinomycetota; class Actinomycetes; order Micromonosporales; family Micromonosporaceae; genus Actinoplanes; species Actinoplanes hulinensis. The sequence goes on from NZ_JAHXZI010000026.1 coordinate 57,209, forward strand.
CGTTGCCGCCACCGGGCGAGCCGATTTTCCAGGTGTCGCGAGCCCAGGGCAGCAGTTCGTCGACGACGAGCTGCTCGATCGGCCTGCCGGGAGTCAGGTCTTTGTTGCGGTTCTCGTCGCAGCCGTGGACGAACAGCGCCGCCGTCGGTGCGATTCGCCCGGCGGAGATCAGGTTGTCCAGGATGGCCGGTATGCGCATCATCGTCTGGCCGGCATAGCCGTCGAAGACGACGATGACCGGCAAGCCGGCGGGGTCGGCGCCGGGAGGCAGATATGCAGTCACCCGTACGTCGGTGCCCCGTACGGTGCTGGTGAAGGTGTCCGTGTGGAGAAGGCCGGCCGGAGTGCCCGGTCGTGGGCTGGTCCACATCGCGGGTGGGGCGTCCGGCAGTTCGAGGATCGACGCCCAGGCATCGCAGTCGGTGGGATCCGCGGGATCCGCGGGCAGATGGAAGATCTTCGGGTTGCCGGGATCGATCAGGGTGGGACCGGATGTGGTCGGCAGGTGCGGCACCCGCTCGGTGTCGTCGTGTACCAGGCAGTAGATGGTCCGCAGATCGGACGGGTACACCGCCGAGCCGTGCCAGAGATCCGTGCCGGGCACACGGGTCAGCGGGACGTCGATGTTGAACCACGCACGGATGGCGGTCGCCTCTCCCCGCCAGAGGAAGGTGACCAGGTTCCGGCCCTCGTCGTACGGTTCGACCAGCGGCGTTCCGGTCACCGTGATCTCGGCCCAGAAACGGTCGACGGCTTCCGGTGTGGAGTCTTCGAGAAGAGCGGCGATCCGGGGACTCAGCATGACGGGCGTCTTTCGGTTCCGGATGGCGGCCGACCTGATGATCGGCCGCCATTCTCGATGGTCAGTTGCCGCTGGGGTTACTGATGCCGCCGGTGGTCTCGATCTTGTCGAGCTTGCGGATGACGATCTTCTCCATACCGTTCACCTCCTCACAGGTGTCGACTCGAATTCCTCCGCCGGGGCTGTCCGCAGGAAGAACCGGCGGACCCGGCCGCCGTGCCGCCGCCACCAGACGAAACCCCACACGGTCCAGTACGTCCCGATGATCGCCGAGGTCACCACGGCATCGATCATGACCGTTGCGCTATTGCCAGCGGTGAACGCGTTGACCGTCCGGGACGCGACGGTCACGGCGAAGGGCAGTGTGATGGTTAGGGCGACGGCGAGACAGACCGCGGTCCCCATGGCGAGCGCGATTGAGTAGAGGCGCACCGCGGTCCGTTCATGAGCAGGTAGTACGCGGGTCGGATCGTGCCGTGAACGGCGCCGCGGGTGGGCCAGGTAGCGCAGGTAAGCGGACCCGTCGGCGTACAGGTTTCGGCAGCCGGTCAGGTCCTGCAACGCGAAGTAGAGGTCAGTACGCATGAACATCAGCAACTGCGGCGGTAGCGCCAGCAGCGAGATGATCGACACGGTGGCGGCCACTCGGTCGGTAAGTGTTCCGGGCGCCGCGGGCAGACGGACCAGAGTCGCGGTCGCCGCGATGATCAGGTTCACCCCGATGCCGGACAGATAGACGATGATGCGGGCCCGCCGCGGAGCGCCCCAGATTCCGCTGACGTCGGTTTGCGCGCAGAGGAACTGCAGCCGGGTGGCGAACCCGACTCTGCCGCCGACTCCGTAGGCCCGTGCGGTTGCAAGGTGGCCGAACTCGTGGACGCCGACGATCAGCCAAGCAATGATCACGTTTCCGACGATCACGAGTGTGGTGTGGTCACTCCACAACAGGTCGTGATAGCTGGGCAGCACCTGCGGGCGGACTGCGGTAGCGACTCCGGCAGCGACTACGAGCAGCGCCGCGACGGTCAGGAACGGAACGCTGACGAGCCATCGGACGTGTTGTGCCCGCATCCGTGGCAGGGTCGAGCGCGGTGGCTCGTGCCCGGGAACGGCCACACCGTCGACGGCAGCGACGAACCCGAGTTCGACCAGGTCGCTGGCGAAGGACGCGACGTCCACGTCGGCCTGGTGATCGAGGAGGATGCGGCGGCGGGTCTCCTCTACGGTGAGTCCGTCACGCAGCAGCGTGATCGTGTCGGCGGCGACCGGCGGGACGGCGATGAACTCACCCGTGTCAGATCGGCCGATCACCCACTCGCACACGTCACCGTGGTGTTCGGCCCGCATGTGCAGGGGGTGCAGTCGGATACGGGATGTCGGCGTGGGGGTCACGGCCTGCCTCCGCATGCCGGGCACCGGGGATGTTTGCCGTATGGCGGGATGTCATGAGCTTCCTGGACGGCCAGGTTGATCCCGATCGGCCGCCCGGGCTCGACAGCGGGTACGCCCGTGATCAAGGCGACTGTCAGGTGTGCGGCAAGGTGCCCGGACAGGCCCGCCGAGACGGCTGTCACGGCCGCCGCGCTACCACGAGACGTCGAGTACGGACGTTCCGGAAGGGTGTCGCGGTGCCTGTCGTGTTCGTGTCGCCATTCGCATTCGTAACACGGGCCGTGGCCGGGGGTGTAAAGCGACGCCCGCACGGCTGGTCCGTGATAGCCGGCGTCGACCCATGGGGTGCCGGTGTCCAGGCACGCTTCGTTCACCCAGGCCCGGATCTCGCCCGGCTGGTCCGCACAGAGCAGAAAGACATCACAGTCTCTGGTGAGCTGCGGCAACTGTGCCGGCTGAGTGATGGTCAAGGTCGCGCTGGTGACCTCAATGTCGGAGTTGAGCCGCCGCAGCCTGCTCGCGGTGGCCTCGGCCTTCGGCCTGCCGATGTCGGCCTCGTCGAACTGCGACTGCCGGTTGAGGTTCGACAATTCGACGGTGTCGCCATCGACGCAGTGGATCCGCCCGATCCCTGACCCGGCGAGCGCCAGAGCCGCTGTGCCACCCGTGCCGCCGAGGCCCAGAATGGTCACTCGGGCCTGCTTCAACCGCAGTTGCGGCTCCCAGGAATTGTCCCGGCGGCGAAGATCCAGCCATCTGTAGAACTGCCGGCCACGGTCGTACCGCTGCTGGTCGCGAGGGGTGATTCGACCAGGTGGTTCGGCGGCGGTGTTGTCGAGGTAACCGGCGTCTATGAATCGCTGCACCGATGCGATGACCGTGGCGGGTTCTTCATGCTCGAACGTTGCCGTGACGTGGGCGGCGATGTCCTCTACCGACCGGGTTCCGTCGGCCGCTGAAAGCATCGCCCACACCAGGCCGTCCGGATCATCGACCTCCGCAGCCACCCCGTATACCGCACCGCCGATACGTACCCGGCCGTCAGGCATCCGGTAGAGACCGTGCTCCGGCTTGATGCGCGGACGCCACTCCACCGAAGCCATTCAGAACACCCCCCGTGCTCGTTTCGTGACCGAGCGTTCCAAGTGTGGGTGATCTGCGTCAAGCAATCGACATGTGACACAAGGCACGATGAACGTCGATGTCTTCTGTTGTATGAACCGCGCCGGTTGCCAGGACGAGGTCCGCGATCACCGCGCAGGCCACCGGTGCCGAGCCGAGCCGGTCAGTCAGTTCGGTGATCGCCTCGTCGATCATGGTGTCGGCTCGCTCCCGCTGCCCGGGCTGCCGGTCGCGAGTTGCCCCGGCAGGGCGGAAAGTCTTCCGACTCGTCCATCTGACCGTCTACCGACGTGACCGACTCGGCGGATTCTTGCACGAACACTTACCTGCATGAGTTCTGACCGTCCAGCGGTACTTTGTAATCGTTCTTGGGGTTCTGGCAGTGGCGCTTCGGCCCGCGCCGCGCGACGCTGAGCGAGCTGGGAACGCTTGGCTCGGAATCAGTCCTGCGGAGTGACCTTAAGGTAGGGCGTGGCTTTGAGTGGGCGGCCCCACACGGCCGAGCAGTGGCGGGTCTACCTCGCCGGATACAGCGCGGATCTCCTCCGTGTCGCCGACGCCGTTCGGCTTCACGAGCTGGGAGACGGACGGCGGGCCTTTGGGTGGCTCGGGTTCGCCGGCGCTGGCCAGGATGCGCTCGCCGCCGTCGAGGAGCGGCTCGGGGTGACACTTCCGCCGGGGTACCGTGCCTTCTTGGAAGCCTCTGACGGGTGGCTTGAGATGGGACCGTTCGTTTGGACGATGCGGACGACGGCCGACGTCGGATGGCTGCGGGACATTGAGCCCGAACTGTGCGATGCGGGTGACGAGGACGACGAGCTGATGGCCCGGGCGTTATTGGTGTCCGCCGATGCGGACGCGTGCTACTGGCTCCTTGATCCCGCGGACGTCAGCGATGACGGGGAGTGGGCGGCGTACGTCTGGGCGTCGTGGTATCCGGGTTTGGGTGATCGTTTCGATTCGTTCGCCGATCTGGTCGCCGCCGAGCGGGAGTCGTTCGAGGAGCTCAACGCCCGCGACGGGCGGCCAGTCGAGCCGGCCGGTGCGGCTGAGCTTGTTGCCGAGGGGCGGCGGATGGCACTGCGCGGCGACGTTGGGGGTGCGGCCGAGCGGTTCGAGTCGGCAGCCCGCAAGGGCTCGGGAGCGGGGCAGTACCTCGCTGTCGTGATAGCGGCGTTCCTGCAGCCCCAGGCGGCGCATCACAGGATCCGAAACGATGTACTTGGGCACCCGCATGTGGTCGAAGCGGTCGGTGCGGACGAGTGCGCGCCGAGCTTGTACCGCTGTTCCTGCGGCGCGAGTCCGGTGCGTGGGCCCAGCGGTTGGTGACGGAAGCGCTCGGTGAGATCGGTGACGCGCCGGCAGGGCAAGAATCATCCGAGTTCACCGCGGCACTTGAACAGGCCCGCGAACTCGTGCGCCGAGGCGAGACCGAGGCCGCCTGGTCGGTAGTGGCCGCAGCGGTGCCACGGTGGCACAGCGACGACCCACTGTGCATCGCGCCGTTGACGCTGCTCGCCGATCCGGAGCTGAGCCCGCTGGTAACCCCGCAGCGGGCCGCCTGGATCGCCACCACTCCGAGAGGTCATGATCACTGAGCGGCCCGGCGCGCCATGATCATGTGCGCGATACCGAAGGCCGCGTTGCGGGCGACGCCAGCCTTCGCCTGCCTCGCGTGCGGTTTGCCATCGACTACGTGACTCGCTCGCACGGCTGGCGCCGATTCAAGTTGCCCATCTTGGCGATTTCGTAGGCGTTGGTGCCGGATCAAGGTGCCGATCTTGCTCATCGACAAGCAGTGCATTCGAGATTGGTCGATCTTGCTGGTGCCCAAAGATTATGTCCGGGGCGCTCGATCAACCTGCCGGAAACAAGCGGTGCTTGAGCGGCCACGGGAACTTGCCCACGGAGGAACCGCAGCGATGGGGACTGGGCGGGGCTGGTTCGGGACCACCACGTGGGAGCGGTCGGCGGCTTTCGGTGAGCGTCGTGGGGATGACCTGTCTCTATTGGGCGACGACAGTGGGTCGTTGTGCCACCTATTGATGGGTTAGTGGCTGGTTCGTCTCTGCGTGAGGTGATCTGTGATGCCGATACCCCTGCCTTTATCTGCTACCGCGCCGCCGGATGTCTTCGATGCTTGGCAGCGCAGCGACCCGCCTGTACCGCGGATTCGTGGTCGCGGTCGACCGCTTGCCGCCGGTGGTTTGCGGTTCGCGTTCTACGGGCGGATTTCGCAACTGAAGGCCTTCGGGGTCGAGGTTTGGATGCCCGAGGCGGAAGGTCTGGTAGACCTCGAAAGCGCCGATCATCGGGCGTTGTTGATGATGTTGGGTCATCAGTCGCAGCGGGAGGTGTTGCGGACGCGGTTCCGGGTGCGGGCGGCGATGACGGCGCAGGTGCGGGAGCAGGGCCGTCATCCGGGTGGTCGCCCGCCGTACGGCTACCGGTTGGTGGATGCCGGGCCGCATCCGAGCACGGTGCAGGCGAGTTGGGGCCGGCGCCAGCATCGCCTGGTCGTGGATCCGGTGGCGGCGGAGCATGTGCGGTGGATCTTCGCCCGGCGTCTCGAGGGCTGGAGTACGGCGGGGATCGCGCGGGTGTTGAACGAGCGGCGGGTGCCGTCACCGGGTGTCTACGACCATGTCCGGAATCCGCATCGTGAGGGCACGGTGTGGACGTTGCGGACGGTGGCGGCGATTCTGGCTAACCCGCGGTACACGGGTCGGCAGGTGTGGAACAGGCAGTTCACCGATCACCGCGAAGCGGTACCGGGGGATCGGCGGAGCAGTCTCGGCCCGGTCCGGGTGTGGAATCCCCGTGCGGACTGGGTGATCTGCCCCGACCGCACCCACTCGGCGTTGGTGAGTGACGAGGACTTCACCACGGTCCAGGAGATCACCGCCCGAGCGGTGCCGGAGGACGGCCAGCAGCGCCGGTACGCGCTGACCGGCCTGCTGATCTGCGTGGTCTGCGGGCGACGGATGTCGGGGCACTGGGTGAACGGGCGGGCCGGGTATCGCTGCCGGCATGGGCACACCAGCGCCCAACCGACCCCGGAGGGTGCGCCGCGCTGGGTGTACCGGTCCGAAGCCCGCCTCGTTGAGGATCTGATCGCGGCCAACCCGGAACTGGCCGACCTGGTGGATGCCGGCGACGTCGCGGCCTATCTGAGGGCGCGGGACATGGTGGTCGTCTGCGGCCACGACAATCCGGTGATCGAGGAGGCCGCCGGCGAGCCCGAAGACCATCCTGTCACCGATGCCGAGCAGCCGGCCAGCATTGGAAACGCGAAGATCAAGTCACCATCGGGGGAGCGGGAGACCTCCGGTGCTGCGTCGACGGTGTCCGGTCGAGCAGAGGCCGGCGATGCGATCACTGTTTCGGAATAGCCGGGAGTTCGAGAAAGGCCAGGTAGCACGAAACCCCATTCGATCTTGCGGTGAGCGCGATGATCGATATGGGGTTTAACGTGTCCGAAGGGGGACTTGAACCCCCACGCCCTTGCGGGCACTAGCACCTCAAGCTAGCGCGTCTGCCATTCCGCCACCCGGACCTGCCTGAACAACATAACAACCCGCCGGCACAAGGTGTTGATCGGGGGTGGGTACCGTACGTGCGTGACATCGGAGAGATCGACGACATCGAGTGGGTCTCACTCTCACCCCGCGGAAGGCCCGATGGACTACCTCGCCCTGCTGCACGACGAGTTCGCCGCCTACCAGGCCTGCCTCGACGGGGACCTGACCGCGCCGGTGGAGCACTGCGGCGACTGGACGCTGCGTGACCTCACCGTTCACCTCGGGCAGGGCAACCTGTGGGCCGCCACCGCCATCATCGAGCTGCGCGGCGACTACCAGCCGGTACCGCCGCCGGAGGATCTGGGCGAATGGTTCGCGGGCACCGCCCGTACCCTCGAAAAAGCGCTCGAGCGTGACCCCGCCGCGGAGGCCTGGACCTTCGCCCCGCCGCGGACCGTCGCCTTCTGGCGACGCCGCCGCTGCCTCGAGACGCTCGTGCACCGCTGGGACGCCGAACACGCGCTCGGCCGGCCCGGCGAACTCGGGCCGGAGCTGTGCGGCGACGGCATCGCCGAGGTCATCGAGGTGTTCGTCCCGCGGATGATCAAACGCGGACTCGCCGTCGAACCGCAAGCGGCCGTCCGGTTCACCGCCACCGATCTCGGCGCATCGTGGGTGCTCGGGCCGGGGGAGCCGGTCGCCACCCTGACCGGTACGGCGCAGGAGCTGATGCTGGCGCTGTGGAACCGCCGCCCGCTGCCGTGGGAAACGGTCACCGGTGACGAGGCGGCCGCCCGCGCGGCGCTGACCGGCCCCCTCGTCCCCTGACCGCTTTTCAGAAGACGCGCTGACCGATTGTCACCAGACGGCGCGGACCGCCTCGGCGAGGTCCGCGCCCTGCCGCAGGCCGGCGCGCGCCGACGCCGGCCGGGCCGCCGGGTCCATGAAGTCGCGGCCGAACGCCTCCAGCGCGGCCGCATCCGGCTCGATGAGCAGCGTCTTCGTCGCGCCGGACGCGGCCATCTCGGCGACGATCCGGTCCCGGCCCAGCCATGCCAGCGGCGCGATCACCACGAGCCGTTCGGCGCCGGCGGCCAGGTCGGCGCCCGCGCCGAACCGCACGCCGCCATCCATGAACCGGCGTCCGTCGATGGTCACCGGCGGCATCAGGCCGGGCACGGCGCAACTCGCCGAGATCGCTTTCACCAGGGGTACGCCGGACGCCGCCCCCAACAGCACATCCTCACCGTCGGCCGTGTCCACCACCAGGACCCGCAGGTCACGGTCGGGCCACTCCTGCACCGGCAGCAGCGGCTCCATCCGGGCCAGGTACGCCTGCTCGTCGAGCGTGGAAGCGGCCAGCGCGAACTGACCCACCCGGGTGCGCGCCTCCCGTGGCGGCACCGACGGATCGGCCAGCACCGCCATGGCGGCCATCGCGGCGCCGGTGTCCCGGCCGCGACCGCCTCCGCCCGTACGCTCCTGTTCCTGCTGTTGGACGGTGACCGCCGCCTCCAGGTCGGTGCCCGCGGCGAGGATCGCGCCGACGACCGAACCCGCGGACGTACCGATGATGGTGTCGGCGTCGCCGAGCGGGACGCCCGCCCGCTGGAGGCCGCAGAGGACGCCGAGATGCCAGGCGATGCCGGTCACGCCACCGCCGCCGAGAACAAGAGCCTTCGTCACCTACCGAACGGTAACGACACGCCGCCAGGCGTCAAGACTCCTCGATGCGGCGACATGCGAGAAGTTCCCAGGTTTCCGCGGCGGCAGACGATATACCTGGAGAACTGCCATCCGAGATCGAGACTGGTGAGAAACGGTGACCGACCGGCACACGGACGCCATCGAAGAGGCGTACCTGCTGATCGAGGCCGCCCAGGGGCACCACGACGCCGCCCGGGTCGAGGCCGCCGACCGGGAGGCCATCGCCCACAGCTGGCACGACGTACGCCTGCTCCTGCACTTCGCCCGGTCCCTGGCCTGCCTGGATGCCGGACTCGACGACACCGAGCACGTCGACGCCATGCTCGCCGCCGCCGTCGCTCTCGACAGCCCGGCCCTGCTTGCCCTCTCCCTCGCCGTCAAGGCCGACCGGCGCGCCAGGAACCACCGCAACACCACCGCCGCCGGCGACTCGGCGTCCCGCCTGTTGGCCCAGGCCGTCGTGCTGCTCGACCACCCCTCGGACGAGCCGGTCGTGCACCGGGCCGCGGCCCTCATCCAGGTCGGCAGCGTCGCCCACGAACTCGGGCTCTGGGAACTCGCCCTCGAATACTACGAACGCACCCGGCAGCTCATGGCCGGCGACACCAGCCCCACCGGGAGACGCCAGTCGCGCGTCGTGGCCATCAACGAACTCGACCTGTCGCTGGACTGGGCGGCGGGGCTCGCCGGAATCGGCGACTGGCCCACCCGTACCGAAGACTTCGCCGACGTCACCGACGCCGAATGGCCGCCCATCTGGGTCGTCGAGTTCCACGGCAACCGCGACCTGCTCGCCGCCGTCGCCGGGCTGCCCGCCGACCGCGGCGTGCCGGTCGACGAGCGTGTCGCCACCCTGAGCGACGCCATCCGGGCCGCCCGTGCCGGCGACGCCGCCCGCGCCGCGCAACTCGCCGAAGAAGCCACCGAGGACTTTCCCTACCAGCTACCGACCCACGTCTACCTGCTGCAACTCGCGCTCATCGCCAAACGGCCCGGCACCAACCCCACCGCGATCCGGTACGGCGACGAGCTCGCCCGACTGCGCTGGAACGACCGGCTCGACCGGATGGCCGCCATGCGGGACGCCATCGCCGTCGAACGCCGCCGCCAGGATCACGAACAGCTCAGCCGGGACGTCGTCGTCGACGACCTGACCGGGCTGGCCAACCGTCGCGGATACCAGGCCTACCTGGACACCCTCGGCAACGCCACGGACCACGGGTCGTACGCGGTGATGATGATCGACGCGGACCATTTCAAGACGGTCAACGACCGGTTCGGTCACGATGTCGGTGACCTGGTGCTGGTCCGGCTCGGGCACATCCTCGCCGCGCAGGTCCGGCCCGCCGACCTGGCCGCCCGGCTCGGCGGGGACGAGTTCGTGGTCATCCTGGCCGAGGTGCTGCCGGGCGTGCCGGAGGCCCGGGCCGGGCAGATCCTGGACGCGGTCCGCACCCATCCGTGGGGCGAGATCGCGTCCGGCCTCACCGTCTCGGTCAGCATCGGCGTCCACCACGGCAGCCGGGCCGAGCTGCCGGCCCTGCTCTCCGACGCCGACCGCAGCCTCTACGAGGCCAAGCACCACGGCCGCGGCCGGGTCGCGATCACCGCCGGATAGTCAGGCGATCCGCGCGGAGCGGGGCATCCGGGCGATCACGTCGTCCCAGATGCCCTCGGGCAGGTCGTGGCCCACGCCGGGGTACTCCACGAACTGCGCGCCGGGGATCTGAGCGGCCAGATCGCGGCCCGCGTTCGGCTTGAGCATCGGGTCGTCGGCGCCCGACACGACAAGCGTCGGCGCGGTGATGCCGGACAGCGGCGGCAGCTTCACCGCCCGGCCGGCGGCCATGTGCCGCCGCGTCGTCCGCGGATCGCGGGGCGAGCGCTCGTGACCCAGAGTCGCCGCCTCGCGGACCCACTTCTCCGGGAACGGGTAGCCGGGGGAGGCCTGCGCCCGGTAGATCGCGACCTCGTTCTCGATCTTCTGCTCCGATGTGGTGGCCTTCGGCAGCTTGCGGAACTCCTTGAAGAAGCCGAGCTTGAGGTAGCGCAGCGTCCGCAGGACTCCCGCGGTGGCCGGGCTGCCCATGCAGAGGGTGAGGCCGCGGACCCGGCCGGGGTGCAGGAGCGCCATGCCCTGCGCGATCGCCGACGTGCCGCCCAGGACGTGCGCGCCGGCCCAGCCGAGCGCGTCCATCACCGCGAGCCCGTCGTCGATCATGTCGTTCATCGTGTACAGCGGGCGGCGGCTGCCCTTCGCCGGCTCCGGGTAGTGCGTGGACAGGCCGGTGTCGCGGTTGTCGTAGCGGGCCACGTGGAACCCGGCCTCGACCAGGCGCTCACAGAACGCGTCGTTCCACCAGACCATCTGGTAGTCGATCCCCAGAACCAGCAGCAACGGTTCACCGGTGGAGCCGAAGGTCTCGTACGCGATCTTGGCGTCACCGTTCGTGGCGTACTCGATTGCCATGTCTGCCTCCGTTTTCATGCACTCGCATGATAACGGGGTGCGGCCACCCCTTGCAATGCGCCCGCATGAGATAGGTTCGGTGCCGTGCCGAAGCAGGTCGACCACGAACAGCGCCGCCGGCTCCTCGCCGAAGCGGTCTTCGCCGTCATCGGAACCCGCGGATTCGAAGCCGTCAGCCTGCGTGACGTCGCCGTACAGGCCGGCGTCTCCATGGGCACCGTGCAGTACTACTTCCCGACCAAGCACCAGATGCTGCTGTTCGCCCTCGGCCACATGCGGGCCCGCGTGCTCGCGCGCATGCAGGCCACCCTCGCCGCTCTCGAGAACCCCACCCGCCGCGACGTCATCCGCGCCGCCACCGCGGTCATGCTCCCGGTCGACGAACCCGGCCGCGAAGAGGCCTGCGTGAACATCGCCTTCTTCTCCGCCGCCACCGTCACACCCGAATACGCACAGCAACTACGTGACGGGTACGCGCGCATCCTCACCGTCTCGACCGCGAACCTCCGGGAGGCGGCCCGCCTCGGGGAACTTCGCGACGGGATCGATCCCGATCGCGAGGCGCCCGCCCTCTACTTCCTCACCCAGGGGTTGATCGGCCCGATCCTCATCGGCCTCTACCCGCCCGACGAGGCCATGTCCCTGGTCGACGACCAGCTCGACCGCCTGTTTCGCTGAGCTGGAAGGATCATCGGCATGCCGAACCCCACTCTCACCGAATGCCGGTCACCGTGGGTCGTGGTCACCCGCGCGGACGACCCGTGGGTCACCGCCGAGGCGGGCGCCCTGCGGGATCAGGGCGGCATGATCGTACGGATGGCGGGCGCGGAACTGCGGGACCCGGCGTCACTCTTCACGGCCTTCGCACGTGAGCTGTCGTTCCCCGGGTACTTCGGCCGCAACTGGGACGCTCTCGTCGACTGCCTGCACGACTGGCACGGCCATGAGACGGCCGGGCAAGGGCTCGCCGTCCTGATCGACGACGCCGATCACCTGGCCCACGCCGACTTCCTGGGCGTCTTCATCTCGGTGCTCTGCCAAGCGGGATGGAAGGCGAACCTCCAACTCGACGCCGACGGCATCCCCCACGAGGATTGGCCGCCCTTCTCCTTGCACTTCGTACTCCTGGCCACCGAGCCCACCGCCTTCGCCGACGGTGCGGCATCCGGCATGGACGTCAGCGTGACGCTTGCCGACGGCCGGCTGGTGGCCACCCTCACCGGCGCCGACTGGCCGGGAAGCGACCCTCAAGAAAGCTGATCGTCGCCGACCCCGCCGGCCTGTCGTACAGCAGGTTCGAGCAGGGACAAGGTCCGTTGAGTGGCGTCGAGGGCGGCTCGGATGCCCACCGGCATCGGCAGGTTCGGGCCGGCGTGCCCGATGTCGACGTTGCCCAGGACCGGGATGTCGCGGTCGCCGAGGACGTCGAGGACTATCTCGGCGAGGGTGGGGGAGGCGTCCGGATCCTCCAGGCCGTGGATGTCGCGCGGGGTGCCCACGACCATGCCGGAGATGCGGTCGAGGATGCCGGCGTGGCGCATCACCTGTAGGTAGCTCCACACGTGCGCGGCCGCGCCGCCGATCTCCTCCCAGAACAGAACGGCTCCCTCGTACCGGTCCGGGGGAAGCGCAAAGCGCGTCGCCTGGGCCAGGACGACGCGGTTGATCACCCCGCCGATCAAGGGGCCCTCGGCGCGGCCGGGACGCCAGCACTCCCAGGACGGGCGGGTGGGCAGCGGGCCGAGCGGGTCGGTGCTGGTCAGCAGGCGGGAGTAGAGGTCTTCGAGTTCGGCTCGGCGGGACGGTGATGCGGTCTGCCAATGGCCGCCGAAGCCGGGGGTGGCCATGTCGGCGTGGAAGCCGATCAGGCCCGTACGCGCGTGGAGGACCAGATGCAGCAGGGAGATGTCGCTGTAGCCGAGGATGGGTTTGGGGTCGGCTTCGATGGCCTCGACGTCGATCAGGTCGAGGTAGCCGAGGACTGTCTGGCCGCCGTCGTTCGCGACGATCGCGCGTACCTCGGGATCGCGCAGGAAGCCGTTGAGCTCGGCGGCGATCTCCGCAGGGGTGGCGGCGCTCCACCAATGCCGGCGCCCTGCCTCGAGGAGCGGGGCCCGGCGAACCCGGAAGCCCATCCGTTCGAGCACGATGATCGTCTGCTCGACGTGGGGTTCGTAGATGTCGGGGAGTGGGCCGGACAGGGCCGCGATCACGATCAGGTCCCCGGGCTTCAAGGCGCGTGGGCGCAGCGTGGGAAGCATTCGGGCATCGTGCCCGGGCGTGTGACGAACCGCCACACATTTCCCAGGGCTTCGGCCCAGGTTCCTAGGATGATTTAGGAGGTGTGAGTCGCTGTCCGTCGGTATCCGGTAGGAGGTGGCTCGTGGCGACCGGTGTGGTGGTGGACAGTTCCGGCTTCGAGATCGTGGCCGGGGATCAGCGGATGGGGCCGCGCCGGGCGCTGACCGAGGCGGACGAGAAGTTGCTGTCCGATCTCGCGGCACGATACGTGCGGGCGGTGCAGTCCGAGGCCGGCGACGACGTCTTCCTCACGCTCGGTCAGGAGCTGTGGTCGTGGCTGGACGGTGACCAGGGCGAGCTGACGGCACTTCTGGCTCGGGTCTCGGCGCCGGTGACCTTCGAGATTCGGGCTGAGCGGGCGCCTTCGGAACGGGCGTGGGCGGTGCTACGGGCGCCCTTTGAGCTGCTGGCGCGCCAGGACGGCGGGTTTCTGGCGGCGGACGCGCTGGTGCGCTTCGGGGTGGTGCGCCGCCTCGGTGTCCCCGAGGCCGCACCGGAGCCTGACGGCTACCGGCTGGGACTGGCGTTCATGGCGTCGTCACCACGACGGCAGCATGAACTCGACTTCGAAGCCGAGGAGGCGGCGATCCTGGCCGCCGTCGACGACACCCGCGTCGACCTGGTGGTCGAGGACACCGGCAACCCTGAGGAACTGGGCCGCCGACTCGCCGACCTGGGCGGCATGCCGGTCGTCCATCTTTCCTGCCATGGCGTCAACAGATATCCGGTACGGGCGGGACAGCCCGCCGAGCCGGTCCTGATGATGGAGGACGAGGTCGGCGACGACCTGCCGACCACGGCCGCCGACCTGGTACGGCTGATGACCATCCGGCCGAGGTTGCTGTTCGTGTCGGCGTGCCTGACCGCGACGGCGGCCGGCGCGGCCGGGCATCTTCCGGCGGGTGCCGGGCGCCGCACCGGGACGGCGGACGGGGGGATGGACCCGATGCTGGTTCACTCGATGTCGACAGCCCTGGTCACGGCGGGCGTCCCCGCGGTGCTGGGCTGGGACGGCTCGGTCGGCGACCGGGCCGCGACCGTGTTCGCCAAGGATCTCTACAAGCAGCTGAGCAACCGCGCCGACCTCGCGGTGGCCGTCGGCGACGCCCGCCGGACCCTGCTCAACTCCGACGACCGTGCGGTACGCACGGACTGGCACCTGGCCAGGCTGTGGCTCGGGCCGACCGGCGGTGGCCCGCTCGTGACCGGAATCAACCGGCGGTCGCGGGTGTCGGCGGTGCACGGGACCAAGGTCTTCCTGGACCGTAAGCAGCATGTCCCGGTCGCGGCTCCGGCCATGTTCGTCGGCCGTCGTCCCGAGCTTCAACGCGCGTTGCGGGCCCTGCGCGGGCAGGACAAGGCGGGAGTGCTGCTGCACGGGCAGGGCCGCCTCGGCAAATCCAGTCTGGCGGCCCGGATCGCGGACCGCTGCCCACAGCTCGCACCGGCGGTGGTCTTCGGCGACTACAGCGTCGCCGCGATCCTGGAAGCGGTCGACGAAGCGGTACGCGCCAACCCGGAGGCCCGAGAGCTCATCAAGCGGCGGCGACCAGACGTCCGTGACCGGCCCGAAGCGCTGGAAGAGCTACTGATCGACCTGCTGAGTGGACCGTGCGCGCAGGCCACCGACGGACGGCGACCGCTGTTGCTCGTCATCGACGATCTCGAACAGGTCCTTCTGCCGGACCCCGACGGCCCGCATCGAGTCGATTCGCGGGTGGCTCCGGTGCTGGCAGGCGTGCTGCGGGTGTTCGACCCGAGCCTCACCGACAGTCGCCTGCTGATGACCAGCCGTTTTCGGTTCACTCTCGATGGTCTGGACTCCCGGTTGGAGCAGGTGCCGCTGCGCCCCCTGTCGCCGGTCGCCCAGCGCAAGCTGCTCAACCGGCAACAAGCGCAAGTCACCCTGCAACGCCGGCAGGAGCGAGACGCGCTTGCCGAACGCGCGATGACGGTCAGCCGTGGCAACCCGGGCCTACAGGACCTCATCGGTCTGCGCCTGGTCTTCAGCGACCAGATCGACCTTGGCCGGGCGGAGAGCGCGGTCGCCGGCATGGAGGACTATCTACATCAGGGCCAGCCGCCTTCGGAGGCCAAGCTGCGCGAATTCCTGGAGAACCTGGCCCTGGACACGCTGATCGAGCAGGCCGGGCAAGCGCATCGCGCGCTGCTGCGAGGCCTTACCCTGTTCGATCTGCCGGTGCCCGAGCCCGTGACCGACACCCTGGCTCACCGGACCGGAGGCTCGACAACCCGACTGCTCGGGCTCGGCCTGCTCGACGTCTTCTCGGACGCCTATGACCCACAACGGCCGGCCCTGGCCGCCAACGCCCTGGCCGCCGGGCGCCTTGACCCGCTCACCAGCGACAAGATCACCGATCTGGCCGGCGTGGTCATTGAGCCGCTGTATACCGCCTGGGGCGGCGATACGGAACGCGGCCGCGATACAGGCCTGGACCTGCAACTGACCCGGATCGCCCTGCATGCCGACACCCCGCGAGTAGTTGCCGACTGCGCCCCCGGCGCCGTGGAGGCGCTGCGTTCCGGGTCGGCAGTCGATGCGTTCCGACTCGGCGAAGAGGCCATCACCCTGCTTGACGGGCACCAGGTGCCGGTGCCGTTGCTACTACTTCGGTGGGTCGCTGAAGTGGCGAAAACCAGCGGAGACGGCCAGACGGCCGGGACGCTCTACAACCGGGCGATCCGGCAGACACAAGCCGAAGGAGTCGAACAGAGTGACCCGCTCGATCGCGCCCGCGTCCTGGCCGAACACGCCATTTACCTGGTTGACCGTGGTGAGCTGCAGCAAGCCGAACAAATCCTCCGGCAAGCCCACCAAATGTTCACCGCCGCAGGATCCGAATACGAAGCCGCCAGATGTCAAGGAGTAGTCGCTGACGTCCTCTTCCGGCGCGGAGAGTACGAGGAGGCTTTGCGTATTCACCGTGAGATCGAGTTGCCGGTCTATGAGCGGCTCGGGCAAGTCCGTGAGTCTGCGGTCGCTTGGGGAAAGGTCGCTGACATCTTCTTTTGGCGTGGTGAGTCCGAGGAGGCTTTGCGTATTCGCCGTGAGGTCGAGTTGCCGGTCTATGAGCGGCTCGGCGACGCGCACTCGGTTGCGGTTACCTGGGGCCAGATCGCCGATATTCTCTTTCAGCGTGGTGAGTCCGAGGAGGCTTTGCGTATTCGCCGTGAGGTCGAGTTGCCGGTCTATGAGCGGCTCGGCGACGCGCACTCGGTTGCGGCTACTTGGGGCAAGGTTGCTGACATCCTCTTCCGGAACGGTGAGCACGACGAGGCCTTGCGTCTTCGCCGCGAAGTGCAGTTGCCGGTCTATGAGCGGCTTCAGGACAAGCATTCAGCTGCGGTCACCTGGGGCAAGGTCGCTGACATTCTCTACTGGCGTGGTGAGTACGACGAGGTCTTGCGTATTCGCCGTGAGGTCGAGTTGCCGGTCTATGAGCGGCTCGGTGACGCACATTCGGCTGCGATTATCTGGGGCAGGATTGCTAACATCCACGTCCGGAGGGGAGAATACGATGAAGCGGCTTCCCTGCAAACCAAACGGTTACGTGCGAATGAGCGGTTAGGTGCGCTGGATGGAATTGCGGCTGCAAAATGGGAACTGGCTCAAATTGATATTATGCGGGAAGATTTTGAGGCCGCATTCCCCCGCCTTGTTGAGTCATTCCAAGCTTTTCAGCAACTTCGGCAAGCCGACGGTATCGCGATTGTCGGTACCACTCTTGGACAGTTCCTCGTGGCCTTCGGGCGGCAGGAAAAGGCAAGACCGGTTCTGGAGGCGAGCCTGTCCGCCGCTGAGAAGATCGGCGCAACGGAAATTGTCCAGGCCATCCATCAGCTGATGGATGGATTCCAGTGAATGTAGGGACGCTACTGGCCGCCAACGCGGAGGACCTCGGCCAGTTGACGGCGGCGGCGTGCTACGGCTTCGAAGCGGACGATCACCGGGACCGCCGCGACGAAGAGTGCGGCCACCACGGCCAGGCCAAGCCATGGCCACATGACTGCCGGGTCGACCTCCTGACCGGTCAGGAGCCGCAATTCCAGCGCACTGAACAACGCCGTCAAGGCGGCACCGGCCAGGACTCCACCCACCGCGGCTGTCAGGGCCCACGGCAGGAGTTCGCCGGCTGCGACTCGGCGGGCGTCTCGCGGGGTCAGGCCCAGCGTGCGGAGGCGGCTCAGGGTCTGCCAGCGCTGCGGGGCTCCCGCGGCTGCGGCCAGCGCGAACCCGGCCAACCCGAGCAGCACCAACAACACGGCCGAAGCCCAGGACAGCCAGAGGAGGCCGTTCACCAGCGGGGCGCCTTGGCGGTCACGCAACACCTCGGAACGCAGGAGCGCGCCGGCACCGGTGACGGCGGATTCGGTGCCGGGGCCGTTCACCCAGATCGTGTTCGGGACTGATTCGACGCCGGCGGCCGTCAGGGCCGCCGCGTCCACGATGACCACCTCGTCGGCGCCGCTCACCACCGGGGCCACGCCGGATGCCGTCAAGCGGACCGGTGGTTCGTCGTCGCGGCGCAGTTCCAAGGACATGCCGGGGCGCAGCTGGCCGGAGGCCGAGCGGACCAGCGCGGGCACCGACGGGTCGGGGACCCCACCGGAGCGGATGACCAAGCGGGACGGGACCAGGGCCTCGCCGGCGATGATGCGCGCTCCGTCGATCACCTGGGCGGTGGTCACCGACGTCACCCCCGGCTGCGCGGCGATGCGTTCGGCCACCGATGCCGTCGTGCCGGAAGCGTCGTCGGTGATGTCGATGCGGGCGTCGGCGCCGACCGTCTCGCGGGCGCCGTCGATCAGGCCCTGCCGCACGGTCGCGCCCAAGGTCAGCGCGAACACCGCCAGCACCGCCGACGTGACCAGCGTCAGCACCGGCAACGCCCGGCCGGAACTCTCCGCCGCCTGGGCCGCGCCGAACACCGCGAGCGGACGTCGCGACCGCAACAACCGGCGCAGCACCAGCCCGGTCACCAGCGGCAGCAGGCGCAGCAGCAGAAGAGAAGCGGCGACCGCCGCCAGGGTCGGCGCCAGGGCGGGCAGGCCGGGGGCGGGACCACGCTGGAAGAGGGACACGACGGCGGCGGTGGCCGCCAGCAGGACCGCGACCTCGGTGGCGGCTCGGCGCAGCGCGGCGGTGTGACGCAACCAGCGGCGAGCGGACCGGTTCGCGGGCACCTTACGGTCGCGGGTGGCCGAGGCCGCCGCGATGATCCCGTACGCCGGACCGGCGCCCGCCGCGGCGAGAACCACCGGCGCCACCCACCACCCGGCCACACTGCCCGTGACCAGGTAGGCGGCGGCGCACCCGACAGCGGCCGCCACCAGCGTGACCAGCCCCGATTCGAGGAGCAGCTCGGTGCCGAGGACGGGCAGCGTGGCACCCCGCTGACGGGCCAGCGCCAACGCCGCGGAACGACGGCGGCCCAGAAGCGAAGCGGCCAGCGCCAGGACCAGCACCGCCCCGGCGATGACCGCGAACAGCAGCACCGACGCCTGCACCCGGGCCGCCGAAACCTGTTCGGTCACGTCCCGCAGCACCGAGTCGAGCTGGGTGTTCCAGGTGGGCGCCGTGTCGAAACTGCTGGACGTCGCCGACGTCGCCTTCAACGTGATCGCCGTGGCCGCGATGCCGTGCGCCGTCTCCCACGTGAGCACCGAAGGGTCGGGGGAGAACGTGACGATCCGCCGCAGCTCGTCCGGCTTGAACGCCAACCGCGCGTCCGGCAGCGACTCGGCCGTCAACAGGCCACCGAACCGGGTCGTTCCGGCGCCGTCCGCGTCGGCGGCCGGATCCAGCAGCCACGGCGCGAGACGCCACGCCGGATCATTGCGGTCCACCGGACGGAAAATGCCACTGACCTGTACGTTCTTGGTCGCACCGCGCTCGTCGCGTACCTGAAGGAGTGCTCCCGGCCGTACCCCTGAGGAAGCCGCCGCCGACTCGCTCAGACCGACCCGCACCCGCCATGGTGGCCCGTTGTAGGGCACGTCGGCCTGGCCGTCGACGGTCGCCGAAGGCGCCGAACCGTCGATCCACTCCACCGCCGGGCTGTCGCCGCCGTCCAGATAGGCCATCCGGAAGGTACGCAGCACGCTGCCGTCGGTGAACCGCAACGTGGGAGTGATCACCGACGCGACCGGCGGCCGCAGCGCCGCCCGCAGATCAGGACTGAGCTGTTCGAGGGACCGGCCGCGAAGGTCGGCGAGGTCGGCGGCGAGATGTGACATCCGCATCCGGCCGGGGGAGCCGTCGCTGGTGAAGTCGTCCGGTTCCCAGCGGGCCTGCACGGTCACGTCGGCGCTGGGCCCGGCCTGGCGGACGGCGTCGCGGACGGCGGCGTCGGCGGTGTCGCGCATCAACCCGGGAACCGCCCCGGCGAGCAGGCTGACCAGCGCCACCACCAGCGCGGACAGGATCAGCGGGCCGGTGTCGGCGCGGGCCCGTCCCCGCACGCTGGGCCAGTGCAGGCCGACCCGCAGGACCGAGAGCCGGCCCGTCAACACGGTCATGACGTCACCCGCAGGTGGGCGGCGTCGGCGCGCCGCGACTGGACGATCACGACCCCGGCGACGGCGATCAGGCAACCGGCGGTCAGAGCGCCGAGGACGGCCAGCTCGGCCGGCCACGGCCACACCGGCGCGACGCCCGGCACCGGCGCCGCCCCCAGCTCCGAACGGATCATCAGCGGCGCCACCACCCACGTGGCCAGGGCGCCCACGGCCGCGCCGGCCGCCAGCAGCGGCACCATGACGATCGTGTGCTGGCCGAGCAGGGCGGTACGGATCTCGCGCCGCCGCATCCCGAGACCACGCAACCGGGCCACCTCCACGGCGCGGGCGTGCAGGTCACAGGTCACGTGCAGGGTCACCCCGGCGAGCAGCAGCAGGACCGCGGCCGGGACCAGCAGCCGCAACACCGCGGGCAGCCCGGCGGGAACCGGTCCGGTGGTCAATCGCATGGCTTCACCCGTACGCGTGTGGACCTCACCGAGATGGAGCCCGGCGGAAGCCGTGGCGTTCGACGGATGGGCGACCCACCACGCGTCGACCGGCATCTGCGGGTCACCGCGCACGAGCAGCGCCCGCGACAGCGTGTCCAGGTCGGCGAGCAGCGCCACCGACCCGGGCGCCGACGGCACGCCGGGCACGATCGAGGCGACCTTCACCGGTACGGGCGTGTTGCCGACCGTCACCTGCAACTCCGATCCGGGCGACACCGACAGTTGTTCGGCGAGCCGCCGCGACACCGCCACCGGCACCACCCCGGGATCCGGGAACGACGTCGCGACCACCTGGCGGGCCGCCTCGGTCGGACCGCCGAGCTCCACCGTCGCGGTCATCCGCAACGTCGCGCCGGAAACCGTGATCGCCGGCTCCCGCAACTGTTCCGGATAGGGCTGCGACGAGGCGGCCGTCCACGGTGCACCGCCGGACGCGCCTGGGATCGTCACCGTGACGTCGATGCGGCTGTCGCCGGTCGCGTCCCAGCCGAGCGCGTCGGAGGTGACCGGCAACAGCACGGCCACCAGCCGCAGCCCGTCCCCGTCGGCGCATCCCGGCAACTCGTGCGGTCGCCCGTCCAACGGGGTCGCCGCCGCCGAGCACACGGTCCGCAACCCGGTCGGGTCCTGGAGGATCAGTCGCGGCGTGGTGGCCAACTGCACGGCCCCGGTGGCCCGGCCGGTCACCGTGATCCGGCTCCCCGACGGCACCGTGATGCCTTCGGCAGCGGCGACCGGGGCGAGGCCCGCGCCGACCGCCGCCCAGTCCTCGCCGCCGCCGCGCAGCAGGGTTCCGGCCCGGTGGGCGTCGACGGCGACGAGCCGGGGCGGCTCACTGTTGCCGCCCAGCCACTGGCCCACGGCGACACCCCGGTTCGTAGCCGGGGCGACCGTCCCGCCGACCGCCGCCGCCACGACCGCGCCCTGCCCGGCGGACGGCGCGCCGCCCAGGGTGATCGCCAGATCGGTGCCGACCGACAGGTCGGCCTGATCGTGCTGGGACCGATGCCAGGTGGCGTCGAAAGCGACCCCGAACGTGGCGGCCGCACATCCGAGCGCGATCAGCAGGGCGGCCGCGGTGGGCCGGCGGGCGGCCTGGACCACGGCCAACGGCACCGGAAGACCGCGGGTGCGCGGGACCAGACGGTCCGCCATGGTGAGCGCCGGCGGCACCAGCCGCAGCGCCAGCACACAACCCGCGGCCAGCAGCAGCGCGGGGGACAGGATCCGGACCGCGTCGACCCGCGTCTGGGCGGTGTCCGGCTGCGACGTCAACTGCCACCAGCCGGCCGCCGCCAGCGCCACCAGCAGCAGATCGGCGCCGGACCGGGCCAGCGGCGCCGGGCGCTGCCGCCCACCGGCCGTCACCAGGATGGCCAGCAGCGTCCCGGCGGCCACCGCACCCACCTGCACACCGGTGACCGCCAGGTCCCCGCCGAGCCAGACATGCGCCGCCGACGACAACGGCACCGCCAGAACCGTCGCGACCAGCGCGAGAAGCCCCGCCTCGGCGGCCGCGACCCCGCCCAGCTGCCATCGGCTCGCGCCCATCGCCGACAGCAGCGCCGTCTCCTCGCCGCGTACGTCCGCGGTCAGCCGGCCGGCCAGCGCCAGAGCGGCCGCGGTCAGCGCCACCGCCAGGACCCCGACCGCCAGCACCGCGGCCGTGGTGACCTGCTGCTGCCGGCGGGCCTCGGCCAGCACCCCGGGCAGGGCGGAACCGACCCGCTCGATCTGTACCCGCTCACCGAGCACCGCCGACAGCCGCCGGTCGGCCGCCAGGGTGCCGGCCTCGATCCGGGCCAGCGCGCGATGGTCGGGATCGGACAGATCGGGGCGGGCGGTGATCTCCAGCCGGGACAGTGCCGACGTGCCCGACAGCAGGCCGGGATAGTCGACGAGGAAGGGCCCGTACGCCTCGGCCGGCTGCAACGCGCTCGCACCCCGGTACGCCAGGTCGAATCCGGTGCCGCCGAGCGGGTCACGATCCCAGCCGGCGCCGGGCTTCGTCCGTACGATCGCCGTGATTTTGATCGTCACCGGCGGCGCCGGATCGCGGGCCTGCTCAGCCCCGAGAGCGACCCGGTCACCGACCGTCAGATCCAGCAGCCGGGCCGTCGGTTCGAGTACGGCGGCCTCATCAGCGGAACCGGGCCAGCGCCCCGACACCAGCGACGCCCGCTCCGGAAGATCCTCCACCCCGGACAGATAACCGATCCGGCCGTCGGACAGCGGCCGCATCACCGACGACGCCCGCCCCGACATGGCCACCGGAAACGGCGCCAGCGCCTCGGCCAGCACCCGCCCGGTGTCGGCCACCACCGAGGGCACGTCGGCGCGGGCGACCGTCACCGCGTACCCGGTCACCTCGGTCCGCGCCGGCGTGGCCGCCGCGGCCGCCTTCTCCCGCGCCCGGTCCGCGCTCACCGTCACCAGCAGCGCACACACCCCGAGCAGCGCCGCCCCGGCCGTCACCACCGCCAGCAGCGCGGCGAGCAGCGGCCACTGCGCCCGCGCCCGGCGCCCGACGAGCCCCAGCACTACTCGTCGACCTGCCCGTCGCTGATCCGGACCACCCGGTCCGCCAGCGCCATCATCACCGGATCGTGCGTCGACACCAGCGCCGTCACCTTCTCCGACTCGACCACCGCACGCAGCAGCGCCATCACGGACCGGCCGGTCTCCGCGTCCAGCTGCCCGGTCGGCTCGTCGGCGATCAGCAGCCGCGGCGACGACGCCAGCGCCCGGGCGATCGCGACCCGCTGCTGCTGCCCGCCGGACAGCTCACCCGGCCGCTGTCTCGCGTGCTCACCCAAACCGACCAGGTCGAGCAGCAGCGCCACCCGCTTCTCCCGGTCGGCGGCCGGCATCCGGGCCAGCCGCAGCGGGGCGCCCACGTTCTCGGCCGCCGACAGCACCGGGATCAGGCCGAACGTCTGGAACACGTACGACACCTTCTCCCGGCGCAGCCGCGACAGGCCGTCCTCGTCCAGGCCGGTGACCTCGGCGCCGTCCACCTCGACGGTGCCCTCGTCCGGACGGTCCAGGCCGCCGACCACGTTCAGCAGCGTCGTCTTGCCCGAACCGGAACGCCCGACCAGCGCCACCATGCTCCCGGCCGGCACGTCGAAACTCACCCCGCGCAGCGCGTGCACCTGCCCGAACCGGCGATGCACCCCACGGATGCGCACCATCGCCGTCACGACGGGTCCGACCGGATCGTCACGTGATCGGCCTCCAGCGCCAGCCGCACCCGCCGGGTCAGCGCGAGCGCCTCCCGGTACTCGCGCGGGATCTGCACCCGGCCAGCCCGGTCCATCACCGCGTACTCCTCCGCGATCACCAGAGTGTCCCCGTCGGCGCCGGTCTCGGTGCGGCGCAACACCTCACTGCTGGTGCGGCCGTCCCGGATCGCCACCGTACGCTCCACCTGCCCGCTCACCTCCGGATCGTGGGTGACGACCACGACGGTCACCCCGAACTCCAGGTTCACCTTCCGCATCGCCTCGAACACCCCCGCCGACGTCGCGGTGTCCAGCTCACCGGTCGGCTCGTCGGCCAGCAGCACCCGCGGCCGGTTGGCCAGCGCCACCGCGATCGCCACCCGCTGCTGCTGCCCACCGGACATCTGCGCCGGCCGCCGGTCCGCGCAGTCGGCCACATCCAGCGCGGCCAGCAGTTCGTCGGCGCGGATCCGGCGTTCCTTTCCGGACATCTTGGCGGCGGCCATCGGCAGCTCCACCACCTGCCGCGACGTCAGATAGGGCACCAGGTTCGCGGCGGTCTGCTGTCGCACGAACCCGACCGTGTGCCGCCTGTACCGCACCCGGTCGCCGCGCGACATGGCCAGCAGATCCCAGTCGGCGACCCGGGCCCGCCCGGCGGTCGGCGCGTCGATCCCGGCGAGAATCGACAGCAGCGTCGACTTGCCCGACCCGGACGCCCCTACGACGGCGACCATCTCACCCTCATCGACGGCCAGGTCCAAACCTTGCAGCGCCTGCACCTCGATCGACCCGGTCTGATAGATCCGAACCAGACTCTCGCAGACGATCACGACATCTCAACTTTCTGACGGATCATGAGCGAGCCTATGTAACCCTCCGTTGTGACCGCGGTCAACCAGCCCTGAGAGAATGGATCTTCGAACGGCTGGGGGAGCGGATGAATCGACAGGTGCTGTTAACGCTAACTGTTTTGGTGCTCGCTGTGGGGTGCACCTCACCCGCACTCGACGACACCCCGTGGACCGGCGCGGCCTGCACGCTCGCCCACGACAGCGAGACGACATACGGCTACACCTGCGACAACGACGTCACCGTCACCATCGATCGCACCGGCGCATCCAGCTCGAAGAATTTCGATCAGAGCGAGAAATCGGCCCGCCAGGCCGGCATGCTCGTCACCGGCCTCGACGACGTCGGTGACAAGGCCATGCTCATCGCCGACCCGCCCGGCAAACTCATGCCCGCGACCACGCTGCACGGCGAGGCCGTCTCCCGCAACGCCATCCTCGTCGCGAAGATGACGCTGCCGGCCCCGATCGCCTCCGAAGCCGACATGACCGCTCACGCCACCGAAATGGCCACCGTCCTGAACGAAACCCTCAAAAACTTGCAAACCACTTAGCATTCGTACGGCCTGCGCCGCCCCCCGCCGAACCCACCCCGTCGGAGTGGCGCACCGCCACCGATTGCCGGGTCGAGGCCGCAGGGCCCGCTACGGCGCGAAGCGTCACTCACCCTCCGGACCGAACCCCGTCAGCCGACCGCCTACCGCCGAGCCACCAGTCAGCCCGGTGTAATAGACCGGCGGGGCAGACGACGTCGACACCGGCGGAACATCAGGCCCTTCCTCCGAGGCGCACCCTGCCAGCGTGACTAACAGTGCTCCCAGGCACAGGACCGGCCAAGATCGACGCATGCGCGGACAGTATCGTGCCGCGACTCCAGCCGTGCGGCAGGGCGTTCATCTCCTTGAAGTAGGCCGCAGTCGGGCTTCCGCTCGGGCCGGCCTCCAACCCGCCATCAGCCGACAATGATCCACATTGCACCATTTGGATTCCCGTGAACCGCTCATCCGGTTTTACGGATCTCTGCTCGGGCACCGGTGGGCGCGACAACGTTCATCGATGAAAGGAAGCGATCGTGCGCCTGACGACCATCCCGAAGATGCTGCTGGCCGGTGCGCTGGCACTGGCCACCGTGGGTGCCGTCGCGGCACCCGCTGCCGCCGCGCCCGCTCAACCGCCCGCGGTGGCGAAGGCCGCCGAGGGAACGATGACGTCCAGTGTCCAGGGCGCCTTCACTGATGCGTCGGGAGGCATCGGGCAGGTCACCGGCACCTTCGTCCCGACCGAGTTCGCCGTCCAGGGCGACGAGCTGGTGGCCGTCGGCACCCTGCACGCGGTGCTCACCGACTCGGCCGGCACCGCCGTCGGCACCGCGGACGAGACGGTGACCCTGCCGGTGCAGCTTCCCGGCTCCGGCGACGCCAGCGCCCTGGCGGCGTGCAACATCCTGCACCTGGTGCTCGGCCCGCTGGACCTGAATCTGCTCGGCCTGACGGTTCACCTCAACACCGTGGTCCTCGACATCACGGCGCATTCGGGGCCCGGCAATCTGCTCGGCAATCTGCTCTGCGCGATCGCCGGCCTGCTCGACGGCGGCCTGCCGTTCCCGCTGGCTCAGCTCGCCGACCTGCTGAATCAGGTCCTGGCCATCCTGGCCCTGTAGCGCACCTGTCGGTTCGGGGACGCCCGCCAGGCGTCCCCGAACCATGTCTATCGATATCCGGCGACCTTCCCGTAAGGTGGCGTCAGGGCAACCCTGACATCCGAGTCGGGCTGGGAGGCCGTCATGACCAGCGGAGCCAACGCCACCACCACCCCCCTTCAGCTCAGCTGCTCGTTCTGCGCCAAACCCCACACCGAGGTCGAGAAGGTGATCGCGGGCCCCGGCGTCTACATCTGCAACGAATGCGTCCAACTGTGCAACGACATCCTCGAGATCGAGCGGCAGAACCCGGCCGGGCCGACCCCACTGCCGGCCTGGGAGGAGTCGATGACCGACGAACAACTCCTGGACCTGCTGCCCCGGGTGGCCGCGGTGGGCGCCCAGATCGAGGCGAACCTCAAACGGCTGGTGTCCACCCTGCGCGGCCGCAACGTCACCTGGGCGCGCATCGGCGGCGCGCTCGGCATCACCCGGCAATCCACATGGGAACGCTTTTCCGGCGAGGAGTAGAAACGGCCTCCTCAGTGTTCCCGGCCACGGGCCGCCGCCAGCTCGTCGGTCAGCAGCAGCTCACGGCGCACCAGCCCGGCCCGGTAGGCGGCACGCCCCACCATGTGTGCCGCCACCGGAGCCGTGATCAACTGGAAGACGCCGACCAGCACCAGGGTGGTGATGTCCACGACGGTGCCGAGCCGGATCGCCGTACCGGTGAGGATCAGCAGCAGGCCCAGCACCTGCGGCTTGGTCGCGGCGTGCATCCGCGACAACAGGTCCGGAAAGCGCAGCAGCCCGACCCCGGCGGCCAGACTGAGCAGCGCCCCGCCCAGCAGACAGAACCCGGCGACGGCGTCCAGCACACCCATCACGACCCTCCCGCCACGGTGCCGGACTCCCGCGACGCCGGGCGGCCCGGCCCGGACCGGGCCGCCGGATCGGCGAACCGGGCCACCGCCACCGAACCGACCGCACCGAGCAGCGACAACCCGAGCAGAATCGGAAGCCCGGTCGCGTCCCTGCTGTAGGCGGCCTCCGCGGCGATCGCACACACCGTGATCGCGAGCAGCACGTCCATGGCCACGATCCGGTCCAGCGTCGACGGCCCCCGGACGATGCGGACCAGTGTCAATCCCGCCGCAGCGGCAAGGAACACAGCGACGACGATCATCCTGCACCTCCCTCGACGGCGGCGATCTCGGCATCGGAACCGACCGCCCCGATGATCCGCCGCTCGATCCCACGAACATCCCGCCGGAACCGGGCGATGTCCGCCGGCCCGGCCACATCGAACACATGGACGTAGAGCACCCCGGCCTCCCGGTCCAGGTCCACGATCAGGCTCCCCGGCACCAGCGACACCGCCTCCGCACACATCGTCAGATTCAGATCGGACCGGACCGCGAGCCGAAGCGCCAGCACCGCGCTGCGCGGCGCCCGCCGCCCCGCCAGAGCCGTCCACGCCAGCTGAAAACTCGCCACCCACAGGTCTATGACGAACCGGACCGTGAACCGCAGCAGCCCGACCGGCCGCAGCCGCCCCGCGAACGTCACCCGCGGCAGCGGGAACACCGCCAGCACCAGCACCGACACCAGCAGGCCACCGAACAGCGTCAACCACGAGAACGAGCCCCACAGCAGCATCCACACCACGGTGAGCGCGGCGACCGCGACCAGCCGGTCCCGCGTGCCCGCCATCATGGCAGCACCGCCCGTACGTAGGGGCTTCTCGCCAGCAGATCCGCGGCCACCGTGTCGGTGAGCGCGTACAGCGGCCCGGCCGCCACGGTGAACAGCATCCCCGCCACGACCAGCGCGGCGGTCGACGTCACCATCAGCCGCGACGACCGCAGCGGCGCCGCCACCGGAACGGTCGCCGGGGTACGCCAGAACGCCAGGTTCCACACCCGCGCCAGGGCGTACAGGGTGAGCAGGCTGGTCACCGCCGACCCGGCCACCAGCAGCCACGACAGCGCCGAACCGTCGCCGGCGCCGGCCTGGATCAGCCCCAGCTTGCCGAGGAACCCGGAGAACGGCGGTATCCCGGCCAGGTTCAGCGCCGGCAGGAAGAACAGCACCGCCAGCACCGGCGCCGTCCGCGCCAGCCCGCCCAGCCGATCCAGCGCGGTACTCCCGCCACGCCGCTCGATCAGCCCCGCCACCAGGAACAACGTCGTCTGCACCACGATGTGGTGCAGCGTGTAGAACACGGCCGCCGACAGCCCGGCCCGCGACGCCAGGCCCACCCCGAACAACAGGTAGCCGATGTGACTGACCAGCGTGAACGACAACAGCCGCTTGATGTCGGACTGCGCCACCGCGCCCAGGATGCCGACCACCATGGTCGACAGCGCCGCGACCATCAGCAGGTCGGCGACCCGCCCGCCGGGGAACAGCAGCGTCTCGGTCCGGATGATCGCGTACACGCCCACCTTCGTCAGCAGCCCGGCGAACACCGCCGTGACCGGCGCCGGCGCCGTCGGATAACTGTCCGGAAGCCACGCCGACAGCGGGAAGATCGCCGCCTTGATCCCGAACGCCAGCAGCAGCATGCCCTGCAACACCAGCCGTACACCGTCGGGCAGCGCGTCCAGCCGCTCCACCAGCTGCGCCATGTTCAGCGTCCCGGTGGCCGCATAGATCAGCCCGATCGCGGCCAGGAAGATCACCGACGACAGCAGGCTGACCACCACGTACGTCGTCCCCGCCCGGATCCGCGTCTCGGTCCCGCCCAGCGTGATCAGCACATAGCTGGCCGCCAGCAGGATCTCGAACCCGACGTACAGATTGAACAGGTCACCGGAGAGGAACGCGTTCGTCACACCCGCGGTCAGGATCAGATAGGTCGGGTGGTACACCGACAGCGGATGCTCCTCGTCACCGTCCGTGCCGCCCTGCCCGATCGAGTAGAGCAGCACACACAGCGTCACCGCGGACGACACCACCAGCATCAGCGTGGCCAACTGGTCGGCGACGAGCACGATCCCCAACGGCACCGGCCAGCCACCGACCGCCACGACCAGCGGCCCGTCGGCGGCCAGCACCAGCAGCACGGCCGACACCACCAGGGTCGCGGCGAGCACGCTCACACTGATCGCCCGCTGCACCCGCGGCCGCCGGAACATCAACAGTGTCGCCGCGGCACCCAGCAGCGGCATGACCACCGGCAGAGGAACGAGCCACGTCATCGCGAAGCCTCCAGGGCCTCGGCGTCGGATCCCTCGTCACGGTCGGCCAGCTCCCGCACCCGCCGGTCCTCGGCGTCGTCCTGCACCTCGTCATGACCGGTCAACAACCAACTGCGGTACGCCAGAGCCAGCAGGAACGCCGTCATCCCGAGAGTGATCACGATCGCGGTCAGGATCATCGCCTGCGGCAGCGGATCGGTCATCTCCGCCGGGTCGGCGACGCCCACGATCGGCGGCGCCCCGGGCCGGGCGGCCGTGAGCACGAGCAGATTCGCCCCGTTGCCCAGCAGCATGACGCCCAGCAACACCCGGGTCAGCGTACGTTCCAGCAACAGCACCGTCCCGGCGGCGAACAACACGCCGACCGCCAGCAGCAACGAGACGCTCATACCAGCTCCTTCGTGGCCGAAGCCGGTTCCGCGGCGGCCGCATGCCGGTCCACCTCCGCGCCGAGACTGCGCAGCACGTCCAGCACCAGCCCGACGACGATCAGATACACCCCGATGTCGAACAACGTCGACGTCACCACATGCACCTCACCGAGCAGTGGCACATGCAGGTCCAGGACGGCGCTCTGCAACACCTGCCCACCCAGCACCAGCGCCCCGGCCCCGGTGCCGACCGCCACCAGCAGCCCCGCCCCGAGCACCGCCCCGGCGTCGACCGGCGCCGCCGCGGCCAGCTCGTACCGGCCCCCGGCCAGATACCGCACGGTCAGCGCCAGCCCCGCCACCAGGCCACCGGTGAACCCGCCACCCGGCGTGTCATGGCCGGTGAGCAGCAGATAGACCGACAGCAGCATGATGACGTGGAAGATCAGCCGGGTGACGACCTCCAGCATCGTCGACCGCCGCCCCGCCTCCACGGTGTGCCCGGCCATCAGCCACACCGGCTCGTTCCGCGGCGGATCGGACGGCGTCTCCACCGGCCCGCGCCGATGCAGGCGCTCCGCCCGCCGGAAGATCAGACTGGCCACCCCGGTCGCCACCGCGACCAGCACCGCGACCTCGCCCATCGTGTCCCAGGCGCGGATGTCGACCAGGATCACGTTGACGATGTTGTGGCCGCCACCCAACGGCACCACCAGCTCCGGATAGGCCTGCGACACCGGCACCGCCTGCCGCGCCGACACCGCCAGATAGCCCACCCCGGCCATCACCGTGCCGACCGCCACCCCGATCCCGACCCGGACCCGGCGCCTCCACGGCCCGGGCCGCTGCGAGAAGTGACTGGGCAGCCTCCGCAGCACCAGCACCACCATGACCAGCGTGACCGTCTCCACCAGGAACTGGGTCAGCGCCAGATCCGGCGCGCCGTGCAACAGGAAGACGACAGCATTGGCGTAACCGGTGACCCCGACCAGGATCACCGCGGTGAGCCGGCGCCGAGCCGGCACCGCGAACACGGCGGCGACGATCAGAACCGCCACCGGCAGCAGATGCAACGGCGTCTCCCACAGCCGCACCGCCGTCGCGCCCGGCCACCCGGCCACCATCGCCGGACCCGCCGTCACGATCAGCATCAGCAGGATCAGCGCCAGATAGAACGGCAGCGAACCACGCTGCGTCGCCCCGGTCACCTCCACCGCGAGCCGGTCCGTCCCGGTCATCACCCGCTCATACCCCCGGCCGCCGGGCCGCGGCCCGGCCAGACCGGCCGGCAACACCTGGAACAGCAGCAGCCCGGCGGCCACGA
Organism: Actinoplanes hulinensis; assembly: GCF_019429605.1. NCBI lineage: Bacteria > Bacillati > Actinomycetota > Actinomycetes > Micromonosporales > Micromonosporaceae > Actinoplanes > Actinoplanes hulinensis. Next base: position 88,167 of record NZ_JAHXZI010000026.1, read on the forward strand.
CCAGCACGGACAGGACCAGCGGCACACCGGGCCCGTGCCACAGCGCGAGGTGATCGGCGCTTCCGCGGAAACCGTCGGCGTACGGGCTGAGCACCCGGTCGAGGTGCCCCGCCCCGAAACCGGCCGCCACCCCGGCAGCGGCCAGCACCGCCGGAGCGGCCAGCAGCGACCCGCCCGCACCGGACGCGACCGCGGCGTTCTCGGCGGCGGGTCTGCGGGCGAAGGCACCCCACAGGAACCGGGCCGTGTACGCCACGGTCAGCACCGAGCCGGCCACCACACCGGCGAGCACCAGCCGGCCCACCGCCCCCGCGTCCAGCAGCGCGGCGAACACCGCCTCCTTCCCGGCGAACCCGATGGCCGGCGGCAGACCCGCCATCGACAACGCGGCCGGCACCGCGACCATCACCAGCAGCGGCGCACGCCGACCCCACCCGTCGAGCCGCCGCAGATCCCGGGTGCCCGCCGCCTTGTCGATCACCCCGACGACCAGGAACAGCGCCGCCTTGAACAGGGCGTGCGCGAACAGCATCGCCGTCCCCGCCAGCGCCGCCCCCGCCGTCCCGAACCCGAACACGGCGGTCAACAGCCCCAGCTGACTGACCGTGCCGTACGCGAGAAGAAGTTTCAGATCGTTCTGGAAGAGCGCCGCCCAACCACCCACCAGCATCGTGACCAGGCCCAGCCCGACCGCCGACACCCTCCAGACCGTCGCGGCCGCCCCACCCGCCGCGACGATCATCGGCGCGAACCCGGCCACCAGGAACACCCCGGCCTTCACCATCGACGCCGCATGCAGATAGGCGCTCACCGGGGTGGGCGCGGCCATCGCCGCCGGCAGCCAGAAACTGAACGGGAAGATCGCCGACTTCGACAGCGCCCCGATGAGGATCAACACCACCGCCACCACCAGCACCGGGCCGTCCGGCAGCGCCACCGCCACCTGCGACCAGCGGTAACCGCCCGCGTGCTCACCCAGGATCACCAGACCGACCAGCATCGCCAGCCCACCGGCCGTCGTCACGATCAGCGCCTGCAACGCCGCCCGCCGGTTCGGCCGGGCCTCGCCGGTGTGCCCGATCAGCAGGTACGACAGGACCGTGGTCAGCTCCCAGAACATGTACATCAGCAGCAGGTCGTCACTGACCACCAGGCCGAGCATCGCCCCCGCGAACCCGGTGAACACCGCCGCGAACCGGCCCAGCCCGGCCGTACCCGGCGCGAAGTAGCGGGCGCAGTAGACCAGCACCAGCGCGCCGACACCACCGACCAGCAACACCAGCAGCCACGACAGCGTGTCCACCCGGAACGCCAGGCTCAACCCGAGACCCGGAACCCACGGCTGAACCCACTCCCCGGACCGATGCGTCACCGCCCACCCGAACACACCCGCCGGAACGGCCGCCAGCAGATAGAACGCACGAGGCCCCCACAGCCGAACCAGCACCGGCGCCAGCAACGCGGCCACCAGGTGCGCGCCCAGCAGCATCAGCACGGCGCCGCCAGCAGATCGTGCAGCCGGGCCAGCGCCGGCGATCCACCGACGGCGATCAGCACGTCCCCGGCCCGCAGGAGAAAGGCGGGACCCGGGTGGGGGAGCATCCGCTCCCCGCGGATCACAGCGACGACGTCGGCGCCGTGCGGTGAGGCCAGCGGCCGGTCCACCGACCCCGAACCGGCCGGAACCCGGATCCGGATCGCCCGCATCCCGTCCGCGGCCGGGTCCGGCCCGTCGACGTGATCGAGCGTGACCATGGTGTGCAGCACGTCGGCCACCAGATGCGCCTCCTCGGCGCACAGCACCACCGTGCCGGCCGCCCGGTCAGGATCGACCGGATCGTAGATGGCCAGGTCACGGCCGCCATCAGGGCGCACGACGATCCCCAGCCGCGCCCCGTCCTGCGTGGTGAGCAGGTGTGACACGCCGACCCCGGGCAGACCGATCCGTTCCAGTGTCATGACGCCACCTCCCACTCGTTCCGGCATGACCTCCATCCAAGCCGCGCCGCCTCCCGGCGACCATCGGGACCGACCTCCATTCCCGGGGCGGGCCACCACCCATTTCGCCTCCGCCGTCCACGCGGAGGATGGGTGGCGGCCCGGATGGACGTCTCCCGACCGGATCGGGGACGCTGGGCCCGCAAGCAGTCGAGGATGGGTGCGATGGTGGACGAGAACCAGCGGTTGTCGCTGTTCTGGCGGATCTTCCTGCTCAACGCGGCCGTGGTGACCGCGGCATTCGGCCTGCTCATGGTCGGGCCGTTCACCGTCTCCACCCCGGTCCTGCTGACCGAGGCGATGATCCTCAGCGGTGTCCTGGCGGTGATGCTGGCCGCCAACGCCGGGCTCCTGCGCCTCGGGCTCGCCCCGCTCGACCGCCTCGCCCACACCATGAACACGGTCGACCTGCTACGCCCCGGACACCGGCTCACCGTCACCGGCCGCAACGGCATCGCCGACCTGATCCGCAGCTTCAACACCATGCTCGACCGCCTCGAAGCCGAGCGCGCCACCAGCGCCGCCCGCGCACTGTCCGCCCAGGAGGCCGAACGGCAGCGGATCGCCCAGGAACTGCACGACGAGGTCGGGCAGACCCTCACCGCCGTACTCCTCGAACTCAAACGGGTCGCCGACCACGCGCCCGAGCCGGTCTCCGGCGAGGTCCGGCAGGTGCAGGAGACCGTCCGCAACGGGCTCGACGAGATCCGCCGCATCGCCCGCCGCCTACGACCGGGCGTCCTCGAGGAACTCGGCCTCGCCAGCGCCCTCAAATCACTGGCCGGCGAGTTCTCCACAGCCGGCGTGACCGTGCGCCGCACCATCGATGCCGACCTGCCCGGCCTCGGCAAGGAGACGGAACTGGTGCTCTACCGGGTCGCCCAGGAGGCACTGACCAACACGGCCCGGCACTCCGGAGCCCGGCAGGTGACCCTCAGCCTCTCCCACCAGTCGCCCCGCACCCTGATCGAACTGCGCATCCGCGACGACGGCCGCGGAATCGCCGGAGCACCCGAAGGCGCCGGCATCGGCGGCATGCGCGAACGCGCCCTGCTGATCGGCGCCGACCTCACCATCGGCCCGGCTCCCGGCCGCGGCACCGAGGTCCTGCTACGAGTCCCCCTCGGCGAGGAGAAGCCCCATGACTGACCGCGAACCGGCACGCATCCTGCTCGCCGACGATCACGCCCTGGTCCGCCGCGGGGTCCGGCTCATCCTCGACAGCGAACCCGACCTGACCGTGGTCGCCGAAGCCTCCGACGGCGCCGAGGCCATCGCCCAGGCCCGCACCGAACGCCCCGACCTGGCGATCCTCGACATCGCCATGCCCCGGCTCACCGGCCTGCAGGCGGCCCGCGAACTGTCGCGCATCCTGCCCGACCTGCGCATCCTGATCCTCACCATGTACGACAACGAGCAGTACTTCTTCGAAGCCCTCAAAGCCGGGGCCTCCGGATACGTACTGAAATCCGTCGCCGACCGCGACCTCGTCGAGGCCTGCCGAGCCGCCGTCCGCGGCGAACCGTTCCTCTACCCGGGCGCCGTCAACGCCCTCATCCGTAACTACCTGGAACGCGTCGCCGACGGCGAAGACCCCGCCTCCGGCCGAACCATCACCGACCGCGAGGAGGAGGTCCTGAAACTGGTCGCCGAGGGCCACTCCTCCAAAGAGATCGCCGACCTGCTGGTGATCAGCGTCAAGACGGTAGAACGGCATCGCTCCAACCTGCTGCAGAAACTCGGCCTCCGCGACCGCCTCGAACTGACCCGCTATGCCATCCGCGCCGGCCTCATCGAACCCTGACCCCACCACACCCCGCCGCCGGACGACGTCAACGGCGATCCGCCTCCGTCTCCTCGATCGTGGCCCGCAGAATGTCGGCGATCTGCCGGAGAACGACCGTGGCGCCGCGGCGGTGTCCGGTCTGTGGCGGGCGGTCGCCGGGTAAGGCGTGGACGTCCATGGTGTTCTGTTCGGCGGCGTGCCGGGTGCGGCACAGGCCGCTCCTGGCACGCCGAAGCTCCGCCCCCTTGCGATGGGGATGGATGGACGCCAGTCACGCGTTCCGATGCCATCCATGGGGGCCGGAGCTCAGCGGCCTATTGTCTGCACTACGACGCATCGACCACCTCCTCCGTTTTCGGCCGACTGTCCGCCCCGTCCGGCCTGTGTGGCCGCCGACGCGGGGCGTGACTCGGTTTCGGCTGGTCACGCCCCGGCCGTCTCAGGCACCTTGTGCTCTGCCGGGGCGTGCCGGCCGCCGTCGGTTTCCCATGCGTCTCCGGGTGCGTTGTCGACGGCTGCTCGAAGGGCTGGTGTGCTGACCGTGGAAATGATGTTCTGGGCGTGGACGGGGTTGGTGCTGGTGGCGGCCAGGATCATCGCCGTGTCGGCGGTGCCGCTTGCGGTGTCGGGTGCGACGACGAGCAGATCGACGCGTTCGTTGCGTTCGCAGATCGCGGTCAGCAGGCTGAGCGGTTGGCTGGTGAAGTAGCCCAGCCGGAGCACCCTGCCGTGCACGCTGAGGCGGCGGGGGTGGTTGTCCCAGCCTCCGGCTGCCAGCACGAGCCGGGTGACCGGGCCGCGAATCTTGTCGATGGCCAGGACCAGGCCGGGTAGTTCGGCGATGGGATCGGTACTGCGTGGCCACCAGGCGCCGTCGAGCAGGGTGCGTCGGGAGCCGGTGGGCTCCAGGCGCAGCCGCGGAACGGACGGTGGCGTCACCGAGGCGATGGTCATGCGTGCGTGGGCAGTCGTGACTTTCATGGTCGACTCCTTTCGCCTGCCGCCGATGTCACCCGCGGGTCGAAACCGTCGGCAGGCTGGGTGTGCTGGTCCAAAGAGGCGTTGCTGAGGCACGTGCGATGAGGCGCCAAGTTGATCTAATGCGGGATCGTGAGCGTCTTGGCGGGGTGACGTCGAGTGGCTCGGCCCACCGCGGCGACGGCGGCGGAGCCGGGTTTGACGTAGCGGCCGGTGGTGCGTGGGCTGCGCCAGCGACCTTCGGCCATGAGTACGGATGGCGGCGTCACCGAGACGATGGTCATGCGTGCGTGGGCAGTCGTGACTTTCATGGTCGACTCCTTTCGCCTGCCGCCGATGTCACCCGCGGGTCGAAACCGGCGGCGAGCTGGCGGGGTGCGGTGGTCTAAAAGGGGTGCCGTACCCGGGTGATCGGTCTAGCGGCGCTGGTCTTGTTAGCGGCGCTGGTTGGACAGGCGGCGTAGCTGGGCGATCCGGACCGTGCCGACCACCATGGTCAGAATCGCCGCGCCGACTGCAGCGATCAGCAGCGCCAGGGCCAGCGGCAGGCTGCCGCCCATTCCCAGGAAATCGACCTGCACGCTACGGCTGTTCTGCCCGATGAAGACGATCAGCACCACGGACAGCAACGCGGCGGCACAGATGCCGGACCACGTCGAACCCGCGCGAGTGCGGGGCACCCGACCCGTCGGCGACGCCGCGGGCGTGACGCCCTCGGCCCGCGGCGGCGAGGCCGTGGAATGAGTAGATGGGATTCGAGTGAAGTGCCGGTCGTCGAACATGACATCCCCTGAGTGGTGGGCCGGTGTGGCGGGCACCTCAAGGACGGATGTCGTCGATTCCGGAATACCTTCATCGTACGCCTGTTCGGCCGCAACGGCCTGCTGTGTCAGCTGCTGATCGGCAAACCTGATCAACAGCCACCCGAGTCTCGCCGGGTATCCGTCCCTCGGACGCGCATGTCACTTACCCAGCGATCACGTGGGCGTACGGCGTTGGCCCTGGCATAACCGTCACGCAAAACCGAATGCCGCCGCCCTGATGATCAAGCCGAAACCTCGTGCTACCTGCGGAAACGGGTTCAGATACAGTCACTGACCTTGTCGTTTGACCGCCAACTCGGCGTTGCCACGGGCCAGCCTGCTGCGTTACCAGGTGCGACTACGGCAAGCCCGGTGGACGAGTCGCTGCGGGTAGAGCCGGATCGACCGTGCGTTATCTGTGGCCAGATCCGGATGTCGGGTTGCGCACATCAGACGAATATCGTCTCGGATCTCCTCGGAATTGGTGGCATCGGCGACGTAGCCGTGCAGGAAGTGCCGGACCTTCTCGATCGACGGAAGTGCCGAGCGTTCTTCCGCCCGTGAGCGAAACGGCTCGGGCAGCCGAGACGGATCCACGGTGACCTCAGCGTCGATCGGACTCACGAATTGCATCGCGGATCATCTCGGCTATCTCCCGAAGGAAGACTGCTGCGGCTTCGTCCGTAGCATTTTCACCCATTCCCCAGTTGGCATCCCAGGCCACCAGGCGCAGCAATGTTCCAGGAGGCTGCGGTTCGGAGAGGATAGTCTCGAACGCGGCGAGATACTGGTGGAGATAAAAGGTGCTGAAATTGGTGGTATCTCGTAGCTCCCGCCTGACCTCGTCCAAATCCTCGGCGTCTTCGACGTAGGTCTGCAGCATGTCGCGCACCTTGTCGAGCGGTGGACGGGCGGAGCGTTCGGCGATGCGGTTGCGCATCGGCTCAGGAAGGTCAGAGAAGTCCATGGAGTTCAGCCTAGTCCTGCGGGGAACGTCGTGATGATGAAGAATTCTAGCGGATCCGAACCGGCAACAATCTTGATGGCGATTCGTGCGAGACTTGTCACGGAATATTCGGGATCCGGAGGGCCTGGGTTGAACATGTTTTTGTTGCAATACCCATGGCCCACACGATGTCCGGCATCGAACCTTGCTTTATGTATGCCGTCCATCGCCAGATCGCTACGAATCTCTTCCCAATTGTTTTGGACATATTCGTTTACCGCGCGGTTCATAGTGGACGAGTCGATCCATTGGTACGACTTATTCTCAGAATGGCGCCACGGTTGATCGCCGTAAATTCGTCCCTCGACCGTTCGGACCCCCGAGGTCGGATCGTGGTGTCGCTGCAGCTGAACGTCTGGCCCGTGCCGTTCGATGGTGTGAGCGCCGCGTGGCTGGTACAACCGGTCGTTGTTCTCGAGGTTGACTCTCGGCGGGTCCTCACCCAGCGCCTCGTAGCGGCGCATGGCCTCCGACACATCGGAAGCCTTCAAGCCCGGTTCGTCCTGGCCGGAAGGGTCGGTGGCGATGTGGGGTGGATCGCCGGCCGTCATGGGGCGGGGGCGACCCTGACCGTCGACCGTGAGGGCGTCGAAACGCATGACGTCGCACGGCACGTCGCGGCCCGAGTGCATCGGGCCGGACTCGCTGATCTGGCGGGTCTGAGCGTCCAGATAGAGGATCGTGCCGTTCTGGTTCACCGCGGCGAACGCGTGCGTGCGACCCGCCTGGTCCTGCGTCGTGACGAACGCGAACGAACCGTGACCCAGGCCCAGCAGATGGTTGCGCAGACGGGCCTCGGCCAGGCGCACCTCGGTGCGGGCGTTCTCCGGATCCAGGGCGCCCACGTCGGTGAGGCCCTCGAAACGGCCGCCCGTCGTCGACTCGATGCGGGACGAGACACCACGCTCGGCACCGTACGGGCGGGACGGATCACCATTGCGGTAACCGTCGAACGTGCGCGGCGCGGACACCCTCGGGCGCCCGTGCATGTACGTGTCGAACAGTGACAACACCGTGTCACCGCAGTTGATCGACCGGGTCGGGTCGGCCTCCGGGCCACCGTCGTTGACCAGGCCGAACCACTCGCCGTCACGCGGATCGGCCTGCCGCACCGGGTTGCCGTCGCCGTCGCGCGGCACGGCACGTTCCAGGTCGGTCTGGTGCACCCGCAACGGCGGACGCAGGCCACCCCGCTGGTGGTAGCGGCGCGTCGTGTCGATCGAACGCGGGCTGTCGTCGCCGGTCAGTGCCGAACGGTCACCCGTCTCCACCGGGCCGGGCGCGAGATCGCTCGCACTCTCGTTGAGCCGCTCCCACTCCGCGCCGGTGACCTCGACGTCCCCGATCTCACCGCCACGCTCGATATCGGACGCCCGGACCTCCAGGTCATCGGCGTCGACCTCGAGCCGGCGGCGGTCCGCGACGATCCGGTCGGCTTCGGCGAGATCGCCGCGCTCGTCCGCGGACCGGAGCGGGTAACGCAGGTCGTCCGCCTGCGCCCGCTTCGTCTCGGCCTGCTTGCGCAGGTCACGGCCCATCTCCTGGCGATGGTTCTCGTCGAACTCGCGCCGGGTCCGCTCGTTCTCGTACTGATAATTCTCCCGGGCCTGCTGATCGGCCACCGCGTCCACGGCCGGCGTCTCCGCCAGCGTGACCTCGGGCTCGGTCCGCGGCCCAGGGTCAAGAACGGACAGCGGATCGCTGTCCGTCGGCGCGTCCATCGACGTCGGGTCCAGCACCGCCAGCGGATCGAAGACCCCGCGGTCCGGGTCGGCCTCCGTCGACGGCGAGCTTTCCTCCTCACCTGTACGCGTGACGCGCTCATTTTCGGGCGAAGGCGCACTGTCCTCCACCGACGTACGAACGGTGGTCTGATCCGCGCGCGCCTGAACGCTCGGCTCATCGACCGGACTGTCTACGGTCGCCTCCACCGTCGTCGACTGCTCGACGCTCGGCGAGGGCGTCACCGTCTGCGCCTGCTGCGTGTCGACAGTCGGCGGCGTGCTGACGGTCGGTGCCGGCTCCGTGTTCACCGACGGCGGTGCGGGTGGCTGTGTGGTGACCGGCGGGGTCGTGTTGACCGGGGGCGCGGGCGGGGCCGGCGGCGGGGACGGCTGGGTTACCGGGGTCTGCTGCTGGGGCTGGGCCTGCTGCTGGTAGGCCAGTGGGGGCGGAGGCGGCGTGGTCCGGCTGCTGTAGTGCGGGGCCGGCGGGGTGTTCGGAACGGCCATCGGGTTGCCCTGGCCGTCGAGCAGCAGGGCGTTGAGCTGGATGACGTTGGACGGGTCGTTCGTGCCGTTGTGGCCGTAGAGGGTTCGGTGGCCGGGGCCGCCCGCGAAGTTCGTGGCGTCGACGCACACGCCGCTCTGCGGGTCGATGAAATAGAGGACGCCGTTGTGGTTGACGGCGTTCCAGGCGTGCGCCGAACCGCCCGACCACTGGTTGATGATGATCGCGGTGGAGCCGTGGCCGCCCTGGAGCAGGGTGCGGGCGATCCGGGCGAAACCCTGGTCGATGTCGTTCTTGGCGTCGGCGTCGGACCTGTTGCCGACATGGGGTGTGACCTCGGTGAAGCCGCTGCCGGTCACACGTTCGGCGCGGTGGTGGCCGTCCGCCTCGCCCACGTGCCGGTCGGGGAGACCGTAGTTGTAGGTGTCGACGGTTCGGGCCGCGGCCACGGTCGGGCGGCCGTGCAGGTAGGTCTCCAGGAACGACAGCGAGCAGTCCAGGCAGTTGACGCCACGGGTCGGGTCCGAGGCCGGACCGCCGTCGTTCATCAGCCGCAGCCACTGTTGAGTCGGGTCCGGGGTGCGCTGGGGGCGGCCGTTCTGGTCCCGGGGGATCAGGCGCTCCAGGTCCTCCTGGTGCATCGCGAGTGGTATCCGCAGGCCGCCCGGCTGGTGGTAGCGGCGTTCGGTCCGGGCGTTCGGCGGGTTCGTGGTGCCGGTCAGCGCCGACTGGTCATTGCTCCAGATCGGGTTGTCGGAGAGGGTCCCCTGATCGAAGTTCGCCCGGTCGAAGTCCGTGCCGGTCAGCTGGATCGAGTACGGGTTGCTCAGGAGCTTCACGGCGTCGGCCCGGCGCTTGAGAGCGTCCAGTTCCTGCTTGCGGTACTGCAACTCCTGGTTCAGGTAGAAGTCGCGCCGCTTGATGTCCAGGGCCTGGGTGGCCATGTCCGCCCGCTGCCGGGCCGTCCACTGCCGCTGCCGGGCGTCCGCGATCTTCTGGTCCAGTGGTGTCAGCGTGCGCTGGACGATGTCGTTCTGGACGTCCAGCTTGTTCTGGTCGCGCTGGTCGAAGTACGCCTGCTCGGCCTGCTGCTGTTGCGGGGTCCGCTGTGTCAGGTGCGGAGCGCCGTGGGACGCGCCGGCCAGCGGCAGATCGTTGCGGCCGGCGTCCTGCCGTGATTGATCCTGCGAACCGGGCCGCTGATCCGGCGAGGTGGACGGTCCGGTCTGCGACGGAATCGACGTGGACGGGCCGCCGGGGGTGCCGGTGCTCGGCTGACTCGGGCTCGTGACGCTTGTCGAAGTCGAAGTCGAAGTCGAAGTCGAAGTCGAAGTCGAAGTCGGGTTCGAGGTCGATGTCGTCGCGGTCGGCGTGCCGGTGGTGGCCGTGGTCGTGGTGGTCGGCGACGTGGTGTTGGTCGTCGCGGTGACCGGTGCGGTGCTGGTGGTAGCCGGTGAGGTGGAAACCGTCGTCGGGGAGGAAGACGACGGCGACGTGGCAGGGGAGTACGACGGCGAGGTGGACGGCGATGTGCCGACGTTCAGGCTGGTCGGGGTGGTCGGGTTACCGCTCGCGAGCGACACGTTCGGGCTCGGCGAACTCATCGGGCCGCTGGTGGCCACCGACGGCCCGCCGACCGGCCCGGAGTTGCCGGTGTTCGGGGCGAACGCCACCGGCCCGTTCGAAGCCGTGCTGGACGGAGCCGTATTCACCGACGGCGACGGCGACGAGGTCGAGACGCTCGGACCGGTGTTGGCCGGCGCCTCGACGGTCGGCGTGACCCCGGACAGCGTGACCCCACTGCTGGAGGTGGAGGTGCTGACCTGCGAGTGAGTGGTCGTCGAGGCCTGAACGGCGTCATGCGAAGGCGACGGCGAGGACATGGGTGAAGACGACGGCGACGGCGACGAGGTGGAGGCGGACGACGGCGAGTGCGACGCGGGGGAGTGCGACGAGGCGGAGCTGTGGCTCGCCGGGGACGACCCGCCACCGGACACGCTTCCGCCAGAGGAGGACGACGAGGAGGACGAAGGCGACGAAGCGGAAGAGCCACCCTCCGACGCCCCCGAACCCGAGGACAGATCGCCGACCGCGGTGCTCACCCCCGTACCGGAAGAGGGGTTTGAAACCGACGACGAACCCGGCCCCGCATCACCCAGGGTGAGGCCCCCGGCGCTGTCGAGGCTGTTGCCGAGATCGTTGAACTCGGAGCGGGTGCCGCCGACCGCTGACCCGGCCGCGCCGGACGTGGCCGCCTTGCCGAGGTCCTCCCAGCCCGGCAGTTCGCCGCCGACCAGGGATCCGCCCAGCTCACCGAAGACCTCGCCACCGGCGCCGCGCAGCAGATTGTTCTTCCCGCCCGCACCGACGCCGGCGATCGTGGACGCCGCGCCACCGGCCGCACCCGCCGCCGTCGACTGGACCAGGTCACCGACCGAGAAGTCGTCGTGCCCGGCCGCGTCCTGGTAGGCCTGCACGCCGAGGTTGGTGAGCGCCTCCTCCTTGGCCTCGTCCTTGGCCTCGTGCAGCGCCTTCTTACCGAGGTCCTTCAGGCCCTTCTTGGTGGCGATGTCCTTGAGCGCCCGCTGCCCGGCCTCCTTGAGCGCCTGCTTGACGCCCTTCTTGGCGAGCTGCGCGACCAGCTTCTTGAAGATCTGCTGGATCGCGAACCGGGTCGCCGCGATCAGACCGCCGGCGGCCGGCGACGCCGCACCCAGCGTGAGCACCACCGTGATGCCGAGGCCGATCAGTTCGATGACGAACAGGCCAAGCTCGATCCACGCCTCGAGCTTGGCGGCCTCGATGTCGGCGCCGCACTCCTTGACCATGTCGCCCATCGCGTCGGCGAACGTGATCAGTGCGTTGAGCGGCGCGTCCTCACCGTTGGCGACCTTGTGCCAGGCGTCGATGAACGCCTCGATCGTGGTGCCGCTGCCGCCGTACGCGTCGATGAACCGCTGGGCCGCCTCGGCGGCGTCCTCCCGCGGGGTCACCAGCGCTTCCGCCAGCCGGTACCACTGGTCGGCGACGTCCCAGGTCAGCTTCTCGTTGCCCTCGGGCCAGTCGAAACCGACCACCCATTCGAGAGCGTCGTACGCCCATCCGGGCAGGTCCCACGGCGAGAAGTCGAACGGGTGCGGGATCGGGCTCGGCAGGATCGTCACGGCATCAGGCCCCGTACGACTTGGTGACGGTGTCGGAGGACCGCGCGTCGGCGCCCAGGTTGTCCTCGACCGAGGCGATGGCCGCGTCGCCGAGGCCCTGCACGTACCCGGAGATCTTGCCGAAAGCGTCGGTGAACTGCTGCAACAGCGGACCGTAGTTCTGCTGGAAGGCGGCGCCGATGTCGTCGCGGCCCCACGGCTGGCCCTGACTGGCCGCGTTCACCTCGGCGACCGTGCTGCTGTTCAGGCTGACCAGCTGTTTCCCGGCGGCGGACAGGTCCCGGCCGGCGGCGGTGGCGCGTTGCGGATCGAGGTACAGCTCACCGGTCATCGTCGTCACCGGCCTCCCGCATCAGCCGGTCCTGGCGGGCCAGCAGGCCACCGAAGTCGCCGTCACGCATGAACCGCGCCCCCGGCGAGTCGGCCGGAAGGTACTCACCGACCATCGCCTGCACCTGGTCTGTCGTCTTCGCGACAGCCTGCTCGACGGTCCGCAGAATCGTCCGGGACAGCTGGTCCGGATCCTGACGGCGGTAGACCTCCCGGTCCAGCTTCAGGTCGACCAGCTGGCCGCGGGCGCCGACGGTCGCCTTCACCAGACCGTCCGGCGACTCCGCGGTCACGGAAAGCCTGGCCAGCCGGTCCTGAATGTCGTCGAGGCCCAGCCGCAGACGCTGGTACTGCGACACCACGTCGTCGAAACGCGCACGCAGCGCATGATTCGGGTCGCGGTCGGCCTGTCTGCTCACGGTTGTCTCCCCGAGGACTCGCGAATTGACTGGAGCAACCTACCAGCAGCCTCTGCTCTAAGCTCCCCTCTCGATGGTTGAAGGAGGCGCTGGATGATCACGCTCGCCGAGGCGCGGGAGATCGCCACGGGATGGGCTCACCGGCAGACGGTCCGGCGCGGCTACCCGTGCACACCGCAGGTCGATGAGCTGGCGCTCGGCTACGCGGTCTGGATGCGGCTGCCGCCGGAGGCGCGGACCGGGCCGGGCGAGGACGTGATCACCGTCATCGACCGGGAGACCGGCCGGCTCTCGCACTGGCCGCCCGCGCCGTCCGAGGAGCTCGACCAGCGCTACACCGCCCGCCGGGACGCTGCCGTCGGGTCGCATCAGACCGCCGATCCGGTCGCTGAGCTGCGGCGGGAGGCGTACCGGCGGGTCAGCCCCTCGGTGGCCGCGCATTTCACCACCGAAGATGGGCGGCTGTTCCGGGCCCGCGGCGCCAAGGGCGACCAGGAGCTGCGGCACCACCCGCTGGTCGCCGAACGCCTGGCCGCGATCGCGCCGGGGGAGCTGGTCCGCGGCGCGGAGCGGCACGCCGAGCTGCTGGTCGTCTCCGACGTCCTGTACGAGACCGGCAGCCTCGGTGGCGGGCAGTTCGAGACGTTCCACATCCGGGAGAGCGGCGACCCCCGTGGCGGGGAGCCCGCGACACCCTGCTTCACCTGCTGTGACGTGCTCGTGGCGCTGGGCGTGCTGGGGGAGGACGACCGCACGTACCGCAAAGTCCGCCGCCTTGCCGAGGGCACCGATCCGGAGCCGGGCCGGTTCCCGCCGGACGTGGCGTGGGAACTCGCCGCCGAAGGCTGGGAGCCCTCACCCGTGCGGGAACGCCGCGCTTCAGCGGTTCTCCGGGCCATCGAGGAGAACAAAGGCGCGGAGTACGAGCTGAGGCGCTTCCCGGCCGCGGAGGCCGCGTTCCTGGAGTTCTACGACGTCGCCCCGAACCGCAACTGCCCCGGCGCCGGGCAGCGGGTCCGCTGGTTCCAGCTGGGCACCGGGTCGCCGCGTCATCTGGCCGACCCGCTGGGCGAGTTCGGCCGGGTCGTCGGCGCCCCAATGTTTCCGCTCGGCACCGAGGGCTACGAGGAGGCGGTGCTCGCGATCGACGAGCGCGGCCGGGTTTTCTCCCTCGACCAGGGTGGTGAGTGGTTCATCGGCGAGACCCTCGACGAGGCGATCGTCGCGCTGCTCACCGGTCTGCCGGCCGCCCGCATCCGTGACGATGGCACCTGGAGTCAGCCATGATCACCCGCCTTCGTGACGCCGGCATTTGGAGTCAGCCATGATCAGCCGTACCGAAGCCGAAGCCGCCGCCGCCGCCTGGGCGCGCGCCGAGACGCTGACCCGCGGGCAGCAGTGGCGGGCATCTGTCGAGGAGTTCGACCAGGGGTTCATCGTCCGGACCATCGCGGACGGGCCCGCTGACCCGGGCACCGGCGTGACCGTCATCGACCGGGAGACCGGCCGCGTCTCGACCTGGCCGGCCTGGCCGTCGGAAACCCTCAAGCAGCAGTACGAGCAGCGCCGCCCCGAAGTGGTCGGCCCGCCGAAGACCGCCGACCCCGAGATCCAGCTCCGCCGCGAGATCCACCGCCGGGCCGCCCCCAGCATCGCCGCCCACGCCACCGTCGACGGCCGCGTCTACATCGCCCGCGGCGCCAAAGGCGACCAGAAACTCAACCACCACCGGCTCGTCCTGGAACGGCTCGCCGAACAGTCACCGCAGGAGACGGTCCGCGGCTGCGACCGGCACGCCGAACTGATCGCCTGCTCCGACGCGCTGCACGACGTCGACCGCCGCCGGCACATGGCCGGCCAGGCCCCGCTGACGCTCGACGACGCCCGGCAGCTGCTGCGTGCCTCACAGTTCCAGACGTTCCAGATCCACGCGCCCGGCGACCCGCTCGCCGGCAAGCCGAACGACCCGTGCGAGACCTGCACCTACGTGCTCACCCAGCTGCGGCTCATGCCGTGGGGCAAGACCGGGGCGCTGCACCACTTCGTCGCCCCGTCCCGGCCCAACCCGGATCCGGCCCGGTTCTCCGACACGCTCGCCTCGGAGATGCTCAACGGCGGCTGGCTCCCGGACGTGCCGAACGAGTACGACACCGAGATGATCGAGACGCTGGTGGAGAGCGACGTGCTCCCGGTCCACGGCCAGGAACACCAGCACGAATGGTTCCCGGCGGCCGGGGAGGCGTACGGGCACACCAACCTGCTCGTGCTGTCGCGCCGGGCGCCCGGCCTGGAACAGCGCTCCCGGATGGTGCATGTCAACCCTGTCGATGCCGCGCACACCGCCGACCTGCTCCACGAGTTCGGGCGGGTCATCGGGGCGCGACTGTTCCCGCTGGGCCGGGTCAACGACGAGTCGGTCCTGGCGATCGACGAACACGGACGGGTCTTCGACCTCGACCAGGCCGGTGAATGGTTCGTCGCCGACACGTACATCGAGGCCCTGGAGACCCTGGTGCTGGGCAAACGCACCTACCGCGTCCGCGACGACGGCACCTGGGGCCCGTCCGCCTGACGCTGACTAGCGTGTGACGGCATGCGACGTACGCCGGAACAGCGGGCCCGGGACGCGCTGCGTGTCCACGCCCCCGACCAGGCACTCGTCCGGCTCGGATCCGGGCTGGACAACACGGCCTTCCTCGCCGGTGATCTGGTCCTGCGGGTGGCCGACGGGCACGACGTCCGGCGTGAGGCGGAGCTGCTTTCCCGCGTACGCCCGCTGGTGTCACTGCCCGTGCCCGAGATCCGGTTCGCCGACGAGGAAGCCGGGGTGCTCGCCTATCCGCTGCTGCCCGGCCGGCCGCTGCTGGGACGACCCGCCGGACCCGGGCTCGCGGCCGCGATCGGCCGGTTCCTGCGGGAACTGCACGCGATCGACGTGGCCGGGCCGGTCGAGCCCGCGGAACCGGGGGAGTGGCTGGAGGATCTCGACGGGCCGCCCGATCTGCTGCGGATCCTGCGGGATTCGGTGCCGGCGGCCGGTGAGAGGCTGGTGCTCACCCATGCCGATCTCGGCGCCGAGCACCTGCTGGAACACGACGGCCGTATCACCGGGGTGATCGACTGGACGGATGCGGCCGTCACCGACCCGGCCCTTGACTTCGCTCGCCTCTACCGTGACTTCGGCGCCGGTTTCCTCGCCGTGGTGGCCGACCTCTACGGGCCGCTGCCGGACCGGGACCGCATCGTGTTCTTCGCCCGGTGCGCGGCGCTGGAGGACCTGGCCTATGGCCACGAACCGTACGCTCGCGCCGCCCGTAACAGCCTCACCTGGCTGTTTCCCTGACCGCTCCTTACGCGATGATCATTGGCTGTGGGTCGATTGGTAAGGTCCGTAGCAAAGATCGGGCATTACTGAAGGAGTCGCGGTGAGCACGCTCGGCCGGGATGGGCGCAGCTGTCTGCTGGTCATCGACCTACAGGAGGCGGTGGTGGCCGACTGCCTCGACCGCGACGGTGTCCTGCACCGCACCGCGCGGCTCGTCGACCGGGCCCGCGCCGCCGGGACGCCGATCGTCCACATCCAGCACGACGGCCCCGGCCTGGAACGCGACAGCGACGGCTGGCAGTTCGCCGCCCCGCTGCGGGCCGCGCCGGGCGAGCCGGTGGTCGCCAAGAACTACCGGGACGGCTTCGCCGCCACCGACCTGGAGACCACCCTCACCCGCCTCGGCGCCGACCGGCTGATCATCGCCGGAGCGCAATCCGACTTCTGCGTACGCGCGACGATGCAGCACGCGGCCGCCGACGGCTACGACGTGACCCTGGTCGGCGACTGTCACACCACCGCCGACGCCCACCACGACGGCGTCACCATCAGCGCCGCCCAGATCATCGCCCACACCAATCTGTACGCCTCCACGCTGCGCTACCCGGGCCAGTCCTTCGCCGTCGACACCCACGACACCGTCACCCTGACCTGATCACCGGCTGTTCGCCCGCCGCTTGAGGGTCCGCTGATAGTCCTGGAAGCGGGCCTTCGCGATCACCGACCGGTCAGCGGTCCGCAGCACCAGGCCCTCGGCCGCGCCCTGACCGGACTCGTCCAGCGCCACCAGCGTGCGGGGCAGCCGGTCGCCGAGGAACGCGTACATGCCCTCGACGCCGGACGGCAGCTCGCCGGAGTCGATGGTGAACAGTCGCGGCGTCAGCTCCAGATCGGTGGCGAAGGCTTGCTCCGCCAGCTCCTGCTCGCCGAGGAAGCTCTGCCCCTGCTCGTCGCGCCACCGGGAGATCCGCTGGGGTGCCCACGCCAGCTTCTCCGCCCAGCCGTCGAGCACGGCGACGTCGAACAGCCGCCAGCCGGTGCCGCCCCTGGTCGAGTACTGCTTGGCCTGACCACCGATCTTGCCGCCGTAGAGTTCCAGGTAGAACACCCGAATCGTGTCGGCGCGCGTGCCGGCCAGGGCGTCGGCGAGCGGGCGCAGGTTGTCCACGATGCCCAGCGCCGGGTTGCCGATCAGATCACCCCGCGCGTAGAGAAGCTCCTCCCGCGAACCGAGCAGGTAGCCACCGTCCGGCAGCAGGATGACCCGCGAGTTGGTGCCGTCCACCTTCTCGGTCCCGATCACCGGGCCGGGGAAGACCGTCACCTCCTCGGTGAGGCCGCCGTTACGCGGGTCCAGCTCGTGATAGGTCGGGATCGACGGGTACTTGGTCAGCGAGTTGAGCGCGGCCAGATTCACGGCCCGGATGTCGAAGCCCGGCATGTCTCCCCCAGGAATGCGGTACGTGATGCCGACGATCGTGGCAGCGCCCTCGACGACGGGCGACCGATTTACGCGCCTCAAGGGATCGTGCCGGGGCTGCGCCGGCTCGTCGACTCACCCGCGCCGAAAAGCCGTCAGGCGCGGCAGCGGTCAAGGCAACCAGTGACCAGGGTGGACGCTGTCGTCCAGCGTCGTGACCCAGTCGCCGTCGGCGGCGCGGACGATGAGGTCGCCGTCGCCGTCGCCGTCGCCGTCGCCTTCACCGAAGCGCAGCACCGCGCCCTCGGCCTGCGCATACTTTCCGAACAAGGGTGCGGCGCCGATCAGCCGGGCGCCCACGAACGCCGCCGCCGGACCGTACGCTGACCGCTGATCCGGCGAAACGGTGACCGGCCGCAACTCCACCTCGTTGCGGCACCCGCACGAAATCAGGAGTGGGTGGTCGCCGAAGCGCCAGAGCAGGTCAGGCGCCGCCGGGTGGCTCAGGTGTTCGCCGCGCACAGGTTGATGCGCGATGACGTCGACGCCCTCCAACCGGTGCCCGATCAGCCCGGTCAGCAGCTCGGCGATCGTGGCCCGAGCCGGCACCGCGTAGGTGTCGACGCCGAGCCGGTTGAGCACCACGAAGAGCTGGCCCTCGACGAATGTTCCGGTCGTGTTCAGCGCTGCTTCCACCTCGGCGACCGGCGCCGGTTTCAGGCCGGCCTCCCGCGCCCACGCCACTGCGGCGTCGGCGGCGGCGATGCCGCTCAGCGTCTCGGCGAGCATGCGCTGCCTGGTTGCGGCCGCCTCGGCTTCGTATTCCGGGTCCACCCAGTCGTCACCCAGATAGTTGCCGTCCTCGTCGAACGGCGAAGACGGCAGCACAGTGTACGCGACCGCGCCGTCGATGTCCAGCCAGGTGTCCCAGAACGGCGTCCGCACACCGACCGCGTGCACATATGCGGCGGAACTGTCGAGGATGTCGGCGGCCAGCACCGGAGCCTCGGTCGCGTCACGCAGGTCGGTGAGGAACGTGTCCGGGAGGTCGCCGGACGAGGCCCAGATCCGGGTCACCTGCCATCCACCGGAAACCTGGTCGTACTCCAGGTCACCGTCGTGCAGCTCCGGCACCTCGGGCAGCAGCTCCCACACCAGAGGCTCGCCACGATGGATGACAAAACTTCCCCAGAATCCCATGGGAAGTGATCATGGCCTGTCCGGGCGAGCGTGTCAGCCCGAAGCGCCTGGTTGTCAGCAAGCGTAGTAGCCGGCCCGCGTTGCCGCTTGGCCGTTGAAGGCGGCGAACTGTTCAACCCACGCCGTCACTTGTTCGGCGCCGGGGTGTTCATCGAAAAAGGACAGCAGCTCCGCAACAACTCCTGCGTCCAGGGCGGCGCGTAGTCGGCGGGCGATGAACGCCGCCTCCGCCGCCGTAGTGTGGCCCTCGCTGTACAGGAAACGTCGGGCAGGCAGCGTTTCCTCGGAGATCTCCAGTCCTGGTGTCTCCAATGCTTGCGTGAAGCCGTCCCCGCTCAGAATCCCGGCCTCGATCATGATCAACCGGACGTAGTTCATCTGTTCGCTGCTGAACGCGCAGGGGGTGCCGGCAAAGCCGTCGTCGGTCGGCGGGTCGAAACTGAACGCGAATCCCATGATCGCGAAGAATAGCGCTGCCCGGTCGTGGTGGCCGGCCAGAACTGGACCAGGAACCCGGGATCGTCGCCGTCGCCGAAGCGGCAGGACAGGCGCACGTGCTGGTCGCCCGGACGGGTGAGGGTGAACCCGGGATCGGCCCAGCCGGCGGTCACCTGGTTCAACCGGATCGTCCCGGACGGGCAGGCGATGGTCACGGCGACGACGTCGTCCCATTCGTGGTCCTCGGCGGGTTCGCCGTCCCACTCCTCCAGGCGCAGGACCGCCTCGTCGCTGTCGAACGGTGTCTCCACCAGGATCGACGACCGGCCGGCGCACACCCAGTCGCCGGCCTCGTGCGGGAACGGCAGGTCCTCATCGGCGCCGTCGTCGGCGATGCCGAAGAGCCGGTGGTCGAGTAGCGTCGTGGTGGTTACCGCTGTCAGCCGGCTGCTCACAACCGGTCTCCTTCCGTCCGGGGGAGTGGACATGAACTGTGTGATCGTCCAGCAATGGGTCTCTGTGGATGGTTTCCTCGCCGGCCCCAACGGTGAGCGGGACGTCTTCGCGGCCGTCCAGGACTTCTCGGCCTCCGAAGCGCACAACATGGCGTTGCTCAAGTCGGTCGACGAGGTGCTGCTGGGACGGCGAACGTACCAGTCGTTCGCGGCGTTCTGGCCGACGGCGACCGACGAGCCGATGGCCCGGCAGGTCAACGCACTGTCCAAGACGGTCTGCTCGACCACGCTTACCGAGGCGCCGTGGGGATCGCACGCGCCGGCCCGCATCGTGGCGGACGCGGTCGAGCATGTGCGGTCGCGGCGCGAACTGCGGTTCCGGACCATCGTGTGGGGCAGCGCGTCGGTGATGCGTGCCCTGTTCGCGGCCGGTGAGGTCGACCAACTGGAGCTGTTCGTCGCCCCGATCGCGCTGGGTGACGGCACGCCGCTGCTGGAGCGCGGCGGCCCTCCGCTTCCGCTGCGGTTGCGGGAGACCGAGACGTGGCCGGCCGGCGTGGTCCGCATCCGCTACACCACCTGAGCCGTGTCCAGGGACTCACGGACGGCGTGCGACCGGTCGGCGTGCAGGCGCTGCGGACCGGTCATGAGGTGGCCTCCCGGTCGCGGAGGTGCTCCAGGCCGGTCATGAGGTGGCCTCCCGGTCGCGGAGGTGCTCCAGGCCGGTCATGAGGTGGCCTCCCGGTCGCGGAGGTGCTCCAGGCCGTCGAGGATCAGGTCCAGGCCGAAGGTGATGTCCGGGTCGCCGGGGTGGTGGCCTTCGGCGACCTGGCGGGTCAGCTCGGCCATGTGCGGATAACGGCCGCCGGCCAGCAGATACTCATACGCCGCGGCGGTGTCGGCGTAGTCGGAAGCGGCGATCGGGAAGTTCAGGCGGCGCAGGGTGAAACCGTAGACATAGCTGTCCATGGTGTTCCACGCGTAGTCGGCGAGCCGCCAGGAGAAGCCGGCGCCGCGCAGCACGCCGAGGGTGAAGTCGATGTAGCGCAGCATGGCCGGGCCGGTGTTGGTGCGTGACATCAGCAGTGCCGGCGCCCAGGGATGGCGGGTCAGCACGCGGTGGGCGGTCTCGCCGCGGCGGCGCATGGCGGCTTTCCAGTCGCCGTCGTCGCCGGGCAGGTCGATCTCGTCGACCACCAGGTCGACGATGCCGTCGAGGACGGCCTCCTTGTTGGCGACATGCCTGTACAGCGACATGGCCTCGACGCCCAGCTCGCGGCCGAGGTGGCGCATCGAGAGCGAGTCGGTGCCGCCGGAGTCGGCCAGCGCCAGGGCGGCCTGGAGCACCCGTCGCGTGCTCAGCGGCTCTCGGGACTTTGGCATCTTCTCGTCTCTCCGACGGGGTTGCGGAACCGCTCGACCATACCGCACCCTTGCTTACATCGTAAGCTTACACTGTAATCAGGAGGTGGAGTGCGATGAGGGCACTGGTCCAGACCGCGTTCGGATCACCCGGCCAGGCCGCGTTGCAGCAGGTCACCGACCCCGTCCCGGGCCCGGGTGACCTGCTCGTGCGGGTTCACGCGGCCGGGCTCAACGCCGCCGACCGGATGACCCTGCGCGGCGAGCCGTTCGGGATCCGGGCCGTCGCCGGCGGCCTGCGAAGACCCCGTGCCGGATTCGTCGTCGGCCGGGCGCTCGCCGGCCGGGTCGAGGCGATCGGAGACGGCGTCCGTGACCACCGGGTGGGCGACGACGTGCTGGCCGAGACCCCGGCGGCGATCGGCGAGCTGGTTCGCGTCCCGGCCCGGCTGGCCGCCGCGAAACCCGCCGGTCTCACCTTCACCGAGGCGGCGGCCCTGCCACTGGCCGGGACGACCGCGTTGCAGTCGATCCGGGACGCCGTCGGCGCCCGCGCCGGCCGCCGAGTGCTCATCACCGGCGCCTCCGGCGGCATCGGCACCTTCGCCGTCCAGCTGGCCGCCGCCCACGGCGCGATCGTCACCGCCTCCTGCGCCGGGCGCAACGCCGGCCTGGTCCGGGCACTCGGCGCCACCGGGGTCGTCGACTACGAGCACCGTGAACCACTCGCCGCGCCGGGGGAGGGCTACGACGCGATCCTCGACCTGGCCGGCAACTACACCCTCGCCGAGCTGCGGCGGTCGCTGCGGCCCGGCGGTGTCCTCGTGCTGTCGGTCGGCACCGGCGGCCGTTGGCTCGGCCCGGCCCGGCGCATCCTCACCGGCAAGCTCACCCGCGGCGGCCCGGTGCGAACCCTCCTGGCCCGCCCCGACCGGGACGACCTCACCGAGATCGCCGAGATGGCCGCCGCCGGCGAGCTCCGCCCGGTCATCGACCGGGTCTACCCCTTCCCGGAGGCGGCCGCCGCCCTGCACCACCTGGACCGCGGCCGGGTGGCCGGCAAGATCGTGATCGCGATGACCGGCGAGCCAGGCTGATCAAGAACACACCCACGTCCCGTACCGGGCCGGCACGGGACGTGGGTCCGTGGGCGTCAGTCGAAGATATCGACGTTCAGTATCGGGTGCTGGCCATTCGGCGAGCCGATCGTCGAACAGGTGAGCTCGTCCGGCGCATCGCACTTGAAATCATTTTTATCCGACGTGTCCGGGTCATTCCAATAGATCACCACATCGCCGTAATCACTTTCATAGGTGACGGTCCCCCCGGTGCCACCCTCGTCCTCGCTCGACGCCGTGCTCATCCGGCCGATACCATTGCTTGCTATCGTGTCCGGCGGATATTGAATCCATTCTCCATCGGTAACCTGCGAATGTGTCAGAACCATCACCTGACCGGTGCGGTTCTTGACGATGACCTTGGTGGTGTAGTCACCGGGATCGGCGGATGCCATGGTCGGCAGCCCCGCGGTGAGCGTTCCGGCCGCCAGCACGGCGGCGCCCAACGCGCGCATACCCGATATACGGAAACCAGGCAGGGTCATGCTGAAATCCCCTTCACAAGATCGCGAATACGGAGGCGATAACCGCCGTCCGTGAGTCGTTCTCAAGTATCCCGTCCATGCCCCGGCCGCTCACCGAATCCGCAGAACCCAATTGAGGACGTACGGCCCAGAATGCCGTTCCGGCGATGGAGAGACAGATACGGAAGAGCTATGCGAACAAAGCGGCCAGATTGCTCAAAGCCATCCGGGTGCCCAGTTCGTTGTCGGCGGCGGGGATCGCGTCCGGGATGTTCTCGTGCACGATCACCACCTCGGTCCCGCCCGGCACGGCCGTCAACCTCGTCGTCATCGTCATCACCGTGCGCAGCGCCGGATCTCCGGACTCGAACCGGAACTCCTCGACCACCTCGGCATCCGGCACCAGCCTGCGGAAACAACCGTGGTACGTGTCGGTGTGCGCCGACGACTTCCCCGACCCGGCCGGCGACTCATACGTCAGCGAGATCCGGAAACCGCCACCCTCCCGGGCGTCGAACTCGTGCACCTCACTGGTCATACCCTCCGGCACCCGCCACCTCGCGAGCGCCGACGGGTCCAGCAGCGCCCGGTAGACCTCTGCCGGACTGGCGGGCACATGCTGGGACACCGTCGTCGTGTACACCCGGCGATCCTATGCGGTCAGGATGATCAGCCGCCGGGTCGCGCGAGTCATCGCCACATAACGGTCCACCGCGCCGAACGCCTCCGGCTCCACCAGGACCACCAGGTCGAACTCCAGACCCTTGGCCAGCTCCGGGGTCAGCGAACGGACCCGCGGCGTGCCCTCGAACGACGGATCACCGATCACACAGGCCACACCGTCCGGATGCCCGGCCTGCCACGACGACAACACTTCGGGCAGGTCGTCGACGGCACCGTGGACGACCGGCAGACCACTGCGCCGAATCGACGCCGGCACGTTGGCATCCGGCAGCACCGCCCGGATCACCGGCTCCGCCTCCACCATCACCTCCTCCGGAGTGCGGTAGTTGACGGTCAGCGACGCCACCGCCACCCGGTCGACACCGACCCGCGTCAGGCGCTCGCGCCACGACTCGGTGAACGGCCGCCGGGTCTGCGCCCGGTCACCGACGATGGTGAAACTGCGCGACGGGCAGCGCAGCAGCAGCATCCGCCACTCCGCGTCGGTCAGCTCCTGCGCCTCGTCGACCACGATGTGCGCGAACGGCCCGGCCAGCCGATCCGGGTCGACCGTGCCCAGGGCCGCCTCGTCGACCAGGGCATCGTGGAAATCCTCGCCGCGCAGCATGGTCACCAGGCCGGTGCCGTACTCGTCATCGGCCGCCTCGATCAGATCGTCGACGACCCGGGACATGCGCTCACGCTCGGCGGCCGCCGTCGCCTCCCGCCGCCGCGACCGCGCGGACGCGTCCGGGTCACCCAGCCGCTGCCGGGCCGCGTCCAGCAACGGCAGATCGGACACCGTCCACGCCTGCGCGTCGGCGCGCTGCAACCGGCGGACCTCGTCCACACTCAACCAGGGAGCACATTTGCGCAGGTAGGCGGGCACCGACCAGAGATCGGCCACCAGATCGGTGGGCTTGAGCACCGGCCAGACCCGGTTGAACGCCGCCCGCAGGTCACGATGCGGCGGCACGTCCAGGACCGCCAGCAACTCGGCCCAGATCTGGTCGCGAGCCTCGTTGTGCGGGGTCCCGGGCTCCACCGCCTCGAACGCCCGCGCCCAGTCGGCGGCGGTCACCCGTACGTCCGTCTCGTCGGTTTCCATGATCGTCGGCTTGGTGGGCGGCTCCTCGTAGAACCGGACCGCGGCCTCGATCGCCGCCACCATGTCCACCGACGACTTGAGCCGGGCCACCTCCGGATCGGCCTCCACGGTCGCCGTGGCACCCTCGGCGACCAGGTCACGCAGCGTACAGATCTGCACGTCCTCCTCACCCAGGCTGGGCAGCACATCGGAGACGTACGCCAGATAGGGCTGATGCGGCCCGACGAACAGCACCCCACCACGACGCCGGCCCAGCTGCGGATCGGAGTAGAGCAGATAGGCGGTCCGGTGCAGCGCCACCACCGTCTTGCCGGTGCCCGGCCCGCCGTCGACGACCAGCGCCCCACGCGAACCGGCCCGGATGATCGCATCCTGATCGGCCTGGATGGTGCCCAGCACATCCCGCATCCGATCCGAACGCTCCGCACCGAGACTCGCGATGAACGCCGACTGGTCGTCGAGCGCCGCGGCGTGCCCGGCGAAGTCGTCCGCCGCGAACACCTCGTCCCAGTAGTCGCTGATCCGCCCCCGCGCCCACCGGTAGCGGCGACGGCTGACCAGCCCCATCGGATTACCGTGCGTGGCGCCGAAGAACGGCTCGGCCGCCGGCGACCGCCAATCGATCAGCAACTGGCGGCCGCTGCTGTCGGTGAGGCCCTGCCGCCCGACATACACCGGCTCCGGATCATCGGCGCTGACCATGTGCCCCAGACACAGGTCCACACCGAACCGGCGCAGCGACCGCAGCCGCGCGCTGAGCCGCCGAACCTCCTGGTCACGATCGAGCGCCTGCTGACCGATCCCGGCCCGCGCCCGGCGCGCGGTGTCGAGCCGATCGGACAGTTCGGACAGTCGCTGTTCGAGCGACTCCGCCAGCACGGCGAAATGCCTCTCGTCGGCGGCGATCAGCGCCGGGTCGGCCTTGGCGGCAAGGTTCGCGGGCAGGTGGAACACAGAGTTCAAAACGCGGAATCCGATCCTCGATCGCGACCGGGGACGACGAACGCCGACCCCATGAGCAGCGATTTTGCGCCCTACCCCGGGTCTTGCCGCAAGCCCCGGGGTGCGATATACCTTAGAAAGGGAAGGGGAGTGACCAGACCTCCGAACCCCAAAATCCAATCCTTCGCGTGGGGCGTCGCACGCTCGCGGAGCGCCCTAATCCCGCCAGCGGTAACCGATGCCGTCGAAGACGATCATGCTGAGGTCCCGGTGGTCGTTCATCACTCACAGCCGCCGAGGATAGCCACACCCCCCGACTTGAGCGATCGCTCAAACAAGAGATATCGTCGGCTTGAGCGCCCGCTCAAAAGGCGCTCGTACGGGGGAGGCCGAAGGTGGAGAAGTTCCGGATCAGGTCGGCGAACATTGTGCTGACCGGCATCGTCATCGCGTTCGGCGTCGTGTTCTTCACGATGACCGTCCGCGCCGGCAAGGCCGACAGCGCCCTGCTGTTCGTCGTGCTGCCGACCGTCCTGGCCGCCGCGCTCACGCTCACACCGGGCAGGAGCACACACGGCACGGTGTTCCGGCTCACCACCGTCGGCCTGTTGCTGGCGGCCGTGGCGCTGCACGAAGGCGCGATCTGCGTCGTGCTCGCCGCGCCGCTGGTCTACGGCGTCGCACACGGCGTCACCGCCCTGTGCCGGATGTTCCAGGACCGCGACCGGATCATCCCCGTCCTGCTCCCGATCCCGCTGCTGCTCACCGGGGTCGAGGGCGTCAACCCCGAATGGCGCGTCGACCCCGACCAGTCGGTGCAGGTCAGCCGGGTCGTCGCGGCGGCACCCGCCGACGTCGCCGCCCGCCTCGCCGCCGGCCCGCAACCCGTCGCCACCCGTCCGCTGCCGCTGCGCCTGCTCGGCGTGCCCACTCCCGGGCACGTGCACGGCACCGGACTCACCGTCGGCGACCGGTGGATGTTCGGCTACCACGGCAGCGCCCACGGACCCGGCGGCCAGATCGTCACCGAGGTCCGCGCCGCCACCGACCACGAGATCACCTTCGCGGTCCTCGAGGACACCTCCATCACCGGCCGCTGGGTGCGGATGCGCGACGCCACCATCAGCTGGCGGCCCAGCGGCACCGGCACCGAGGTCACGCTGCGCATCGACTACCGGCGCGGCCTCGACCCGTCCTGGTACTTCGGACCGCTCCAGGACGGCTTCCTGCACGCCGGCGCGGACCACTTCCTGGACATGCTGGCCCTGACGTGACCGTCACCGCCGCCCGCTACCTGTGCCTGCTCATCCCGGTGCTCGCGCTGCTCGCCGCCGCCCGCGACAGGCAGGCACGGGCCGGTGCGTCCCTGGCATTCATCGCGGCCGCGACCGGCCTCGCCGTACTGCACGAGATCGCCACGGCCGCCGGATGGCACGGCTTCGCGAACGTCGACGGCACCTACCGCGGCTTCCCCGTCGACCTGTGGCTCGGCTGGGCGATCCTCTGGGGGCCGGTCCCCGTGCTGCTGCGCCGCTGGCTGCCACTGCCGGTCGCGCTCGGCCTGCTGTTCTGGCTCGACGTGATCGCCATGCCGCGGCTCACCCCACTGATCGACCTCGGCCCACACTGGCTGCTCGGCGAAACACTCGGCCTGATCGCGGTGGCACTGCCCGCCCAACTTCTCGGCCGCTGGACCGCCGACCGCCGCCACCTCATCCCACGCGTGCTGCTGCAATTCGCGACGTTCGCGGTGCTGCTGCTGTGGCTCACCCCCACCGTCGCGTTCACTCTGGGTGACGGCAGTTGGAGCCGGTCACTCGACCTGCCCACGTCCGCGATCATCCTGCTCGGCCAGGTGGCGCTCGCGGTCGCACTTCCCGCTCTCGCCGGGGTCCGCGAGTTCGCCCTCCGCGGCGGCGGCACCCCCTACCCGTGGGACCCGCCGGCGCGGCTGGTCACCACCGGCGTCTACGCCTACCTCGCCAACCCGATGCAGGTCAGCGCCATCCTGCTGCAACTGCTGCTGGCTGCCGCGACCCGCAGCGCCACACTGGCCGCGGTCGCCCTCAGCACCACCGCCTTCGCCGCTGCCATCGCCGGGCCGCACGAAAGACAGGACCTTCAATCCCGGTACGGGCAGAGCTGGCGAGATTACCGCGACCGGGTACGGGACTGGCGACCCCGGAGGACCCCCTACGAACCGGTCCCCGCACGACTGTGGCTCGACGACGACTGCGGACCGTGCACGACCGTCCGTGACGCCCTGCAACGACGCCACCCGGCCGGACTGACCATCCTGCCCGCCTCCACCCACCCCGGCACACTGTGGCGCGCCCGCTACGAGGCCGCCGACGGGCACACCGCCGACGGGGTCGCGGCCGTCGCCCGATCCTTGGAGCACATCGGCGCGCTCCCCGCGTACATCTCCATGTTTTTGCTGCTCCCCGGCCTGAACCGGCTCGCCCAGCTGATCACCGACGCACTGATCGCGCCCCCGCACCCGGCCGGCGGCGCACCACTGCGGCAGAATGATCGCGCGGAGGCGACAGGAGAAGCATGAGCGACACCAAGCAGCGACTGCTCGACGGAGCCCTCGCCGCGCTGCGCGAGCACGGCGTCACCGGCGTGTCGGCGCGGACCATCGCGGCCGCCGCCGGAGCCAACCAGGCACTCGTCTTCTACCACTTCGGGTCGGTCGACGACCTGCTCAGCGCGGCCTGCGAACAGGCGACCCGGCAGCGGGTCGACGCGTTCGCCGAACGGTTCGCGGCGGTCGGCTCACTGCGCGAACTGCTTCAGGTGGGCCGGGAGTTGCACGACCAGGAACTCGCCATGGGCAACGTGTCGGTGCTCGCCCAGATGCTGGCGGCCGCCCAGTCGGGGGAGCGGTTGGCCGCACCGACCGCCGCCGCGCTGCGGTTGTGGATCGACGAGATCGAGACGGTCCTGCAACGGCTGCTGGCCGGCTCGCCGGTCGCCGAGGTCGCCGACATCCCCGGCCTGGCCCGCGCGGTCGGCGCCGCGTTCGTCGGCATCGAACTCTACGAGGGCGTCGACCGCGACGGCGCCTACCGCGCCCTGGACGCCCTCGGCCAGCTCGCCGTCCTGGTCGAGGTGGTCGACGAACTCGGGCCGCTGGCCCGCCGCGCCCTCAAGTCGAAGATCAAGAAGGCCGCCACCCCGCGCGGCTGAGCTGGACGTGACGCTCGAAGGGTTCCTACCGTCGGGGGCATGGCTGACTTCTGGACCGACGCCGAGCGTCACCTGATCCGCTACTCCGGCGCCGGCGGCTTCGTCCCGGAGATCATCGAACGCGCCGAGGGCAGCTTCGTCTACACCGCCGACGGCCGGCGACTTCTCGACTTCACGTCCGGGCAGATGAGCGCCATCCTCGGGCACTCCCACCCGGCCGTCACCGCCACCGTCCAGCGCCAGGCCGCCACCCTCGACCACCTGTTCAGCGGCATGCTCAGCCGGCCCGTCGTCGACCTCGCCCGCCGCCTCGCCGAATCACTGCCCGACCCGCTCAGCAAGGTCCTGCTGCTCACCACCGGCGCCGAATCCAACGAGGCCGCCATCCGGATGGCGAAACTCGTGACCGGCGGCCACGAGATCATCTCCTTCGCCCGGTCATGGCACGGCATGACGCAGGCCGCGGCCAGTGCCACCTACAGCTCAGGACGCAAGGGGTACGGGCCGGCGGCGCCCGGCAACTACGCCATCCCCACGCCGAACGCGTACCGGCCCGACTTCACCACCCCGGACGGCCAACTCGACTGGCGGCGGCAACTCGACTACGCCTTCGAGATGATCGACGCCCAATCGGTGGGCAGCCTCGCCGCCTGCGTGGTCGAGCCGATCCTCAGCTCCGGCGGCGTCCTCGACCTGCCGCCCGGCTACCTCGCCGCCCTCCGCGACAAATGCCACGAACGCGGTGGGCTGCTCATCCTCGACGAGGCGCAGACCGGGCTGTGCCGCACCGGAGACTGGTACGCCTTCCAGCGCGACGGCGTCGTACCCGACATCATCACCCTCTCCAAGACGCTGGGCGCCGGCCTGCCCCTGGCCGCCGTCGTCACCAGCGAGGAGATCGAACGGATCGCCCACGAGCGGGGCTTCCTCTTCTTCACCACCCACGTGTCCGACCCGCTCGTCGCCGCGGTCGGCAACACGGTCCTCGACGTACTCGAATCCGAGCACCTCGACCAGCGGGCTCGTGAACTCGGCACCCACCTGAGCAAGGGACTGACCGAACTGGCCGGCAAACACGCGGTGATCGGCGACGTACGGGGAAGGGGTCTTCTGATCGGTCTGGAACTGGTCCTGGACCGCGCCACCAAGCAGCCCGCCGACGAACTCGGCGTCGCCGTGACCCGCCGCTGCCTGGAACTCGGCCTGCACATGAACGTGGTCCAGCTGCCGGCGATGGGCGGCGTGTTCCGGATCGCCCCGGCCCTCACCTCGTCCTTCGAGGAACTGGAACTCGGCCTTTCGATTCTGGACCAGGCGATCGGCGAGGTGGCGGTCACCGCTTAGGCGGGCGTTTACGGCTCGCCTTCGGCACCCGCCGTTTGCGGGGGCGCGCCTCCTGACGGACGTACCGGGGCTGCCACAGCGGCTCCGGCACGGGCCGCCCCGCGTTACGCCAGACGGCCCAGACCAGCCCGGCGAGCGCCGCCGCCGCGAGACCGCCCGGGAGCCAGGCCCAGCGCACATGGTCCGGCGTCTCCGGGGCGACCAGGCCCGTCGGGTCCAGCAGCACCGCGATGTCGTCGCCGACCCCGAACTCGTCGTTGCTGGGATATCTGTCCCGCCGGCAGATCGTGCCCGGCAGCGGCGACCCGTCGAGGCGGGTCAGCCGGTAACAGTTCTCCCGCAGGATCCGGCCGCCCCGGTTCTCCGTGTCCAGACTGATGCTCACGCTGCCGACATGCGCCGTCTCGGTGTGGCCGAACACGCCCAGCACGATCAGCCTTGCGCCCCAGTTCATCGACGCGAAGAGCACGAGCGCCGCGAACACCATCCCCGCGATGGGGACCTTGTCGTACTTGTCCTCCCGTTTCCACGTCCGGGCCGGAATCAGCAGCCCCACCACCAGCAGCGTCACCGCCAGCGTGAGAACCAGCAGCCAGAGCTTCCAGCCGCGCATGTCCGCGACCGCGGCCACCACCGCGGGCGCGGCCATACATGCCAGCAGGCGAAGCCGCCGGACAGGAGTCGGATCCACACACGCGATTCTGGAAGATCAGCGCAAGGTCTCTACTCTGGCCCGGTGGCGACCATCAGAGCGGTCTTCTTCGATGTCGGCGGAACCATTCTCGACGAGTCCCGGGAGTTCGCCGCCTGGGCGGACTGGCTCGGCGTGCCACGGCACACGCTGTCGGCGGTATTCGGTGCGGTGATGGCGCGAGGGCTCGACTACCGGGAGACGTTCCGGACCTTCCGGCCCGACTTCGACATCGAAACCGAGCGGCGGCTCCGAGTGGCCGCCGGGAGACCGGAGACCTTCGGCGAGGAGGACCTCTACCCGGACGCGCGATCGTGCCTGGCCGCCCTGAAAGAACAGGGGCTGCTCGTGGGGCTCGCCGGCAACCAGCCCGCCCACGCCGAGCAACTGCTGCGGGAGCTCGACCTGCCGGTCGACGTGATCGGCACGTCGGAGGGCTGGGGCGTGGAGAAACCCGCGCCGGCCTTCTTCGATCGGGTCCTCGACGTCGCCGGGGTCGAACCCGCCTCCATCCTGTACGTCGGGGACCGTCCCGACAACGACGCCGCCCCGGCCATGGCCGCCGGCATGCGGGCGTGCCTGATCCGGCGCAGCCCGTGGGGCCACATCCTCGACATGCCGGAGATCGCCGAGCGCTGCCTGTTCCGCATCGACTCGCTGGACGAACTTCCCGTCCTGATCGCGGAGTGTCCTTTGCCAACGAGGTTCGTCCGTGCCGACGGCAAACATGCGAGGCGGGATTCCTGCCAGTGAGCTCTGCCCGCCGGAAGGGACCGGCGCGGTCGAGCATGGGGCGGTTGTTGTCGATCAGCGTCCCGCTCGGGTGCAGTTTGGCGGCAGGGACGTTACCCCGCTCAGGTTGCAGTCGTGGAGCGTCGATCCCGATGTGCGGATGGGCGTGCCGTGATGGGCGACGCCTGCGAGATCGGAGGCTGACCGGAGGCCCCGCAGCGCGCCTCGACTCGACCGGCCGTGGTTGGGCGTGCCGATCGAGCCTCCCTCGACACCGTTGCCATGGCTGAGGCCGGCGGCGAGAAATTCTTCGCCGCGCATGTAACCGGATGCGCGGCTGCGGTGTGTTCTCTGGTGTGCGCAACACCGACGGGGAAGCGGGAACCATGACAGGTAAGGACAGCGCCGACTTCGACGCCTTCTACATAGCGACGGGTCGCCGCGTCGTGCTCTACCTGTACGCGGCCTGCGGTGACCGGGCCGAAGCGCAGGACCTCGCCCAGGAAGCCTTCGCCCGCGCCTGGCAACACTGGTCCCGGGTCTCCCGGTACGAGGATCCCGAAGCCTGGGTGCGGTCGGTCGCCTGGCGGCTGATGGCGAACCGGTGGCGCGGCCTGCGGCGCCGGCTCGCCGCCCGCGCCCGGATGGGCCGCCCCGACGAGGCGATCGGCGGCCCGTCACCGGACCGGGTGGCCGTCACCGGCGCGCTCCAGCGCCTGCCGGTGGCGCAGCGGCAGGCCATCGCCATGCACTACCTGCTGGACATGCCGGTCCACGAGATCGCCGCGAGCACCGGCGTCCCGGTGGGCACGATCAAGGTGCGGCTCTCCCGGGCACGGACGGCGCTCAGCGGACTACTCGACGAGAAGGAGAACAGCGATGTCACATCCGGTGCCTGACCGCCTGCGGGAACTGGCCGACGACGTGCGCGACCTCGAGATGAAACCGGCCGCCGAGGTCCGCGCGCGCGGCCGGGCCCGGGGCCGCCGTCAGCTGGCCGGGACGGTTTCCGTGGCCGCTGCCGTGGTGGCGGTGTCGGCGGGCGTCGCGTTCGCGGGGCCGTGGCAGGACGAGACTTCGATGCCGCCCGCGGGGCCCGCCCCGTTCACCTGCGAGCTCATGCTCCCGGACAGCCCCTCCGACGTCCAGGTCCGGGTGCCCGACGCCGGGATCGCTTCGGAGCTGCGTGAACGGGGTTTCACGGTGCTCGACGGGGCGGTCGCATCCGAGGCCGCGACCACCCTGACCTACGGGCCCGAGTCCATCGGCGGGGCGACGTTGCTGCGGGCGGCCGTGCACGGCGAGGTCACGATGCGGTTCGACCCGGCACGCCCAGGTCCGGCCGTCGACCTGGCCCCGGGGCCGGACTTCGACCGCCTCGCCACCGCCACCGAACTCAACCAGAACCTGGTCACCGTCGGCGTGCCGACCGCGCCACCGGAGTGCGGCTGAGGTCCGTGTCTCTACTCGCAGGCCTCGACCGGTTGCCGGAGGATGGTGCGGAGTCTGCCGGGGTCGACCTTGCGGGCGTCGCTGAGATAGATCTCATGATGCCGGCCGGTCATCCGGAGCCCGTTCTCCGGGATGAAGCGCTGGTGCATCTGTTCCAGCGTCGCGGTCTCGTCGTCGTAGGAACCGACGTGCAGGATCTGCACACAGCGCCCTTCCGACAGTTCGCCGAGGCGGACGTCGTGCAGGCGCCGTGGGCCGGCCTTGGCGGCGGTCTGTCCCACGGCGCCGGCGACCATGTCCTGGTCGATCCAGTCGGGCACCATGATCATGAGCGTCCAGTCCCACCGGCTCTTGTCCCGGGCCGCCGTGAACGAATCCATGTCGTCGGCCCACCACAGGCCCTCCAGCGGCATCACGACGTAGTCGCGGCCCAGGTCCTGCTTGCTGGCGAACTTCAGCCGGTAGGCCAGCGGGTAGAGCGCCTCGGCCGCTTCGGTGAAAGCCGGGCCGGTGTTGGGATCGCCGTGCCCGTCGATCATGAGGTAGCGCAGATCCGGCACGTCGACGATCTGGAAGCGACCGCGCCGCGCCGCGTACGCGCCGATCTCCTTCTTGAAGTCGATCTTGGTCGTCATCGGGAAGACCACCGCCGGAGGCGGTCGTCGCAGGCGGAACCGGGCACCCGCCCACCCTAAACCGTCCGCCCGGTACGGATCACCCGATGCGGGAGCAGTCGCCCGGTGACGTCGCCGCCGCCCTCACTGATGGGAACGGACCAGAGTTGGCAGTCGGCTCGCGTGGCAGGGCGGAACTGTTCTGGTAACGACGGGACAGCGTCTCGGGTACCGGAAATTTAGGTTCTGGGGGTGCTCTCGCGGAGGACGAGTTCGACGGGGATGTCGACGTGGGTGGGGGCGTCGCCGGAAAGGGCCAGCTCCAGGGCCTGGCGGCCGAGGTCGTGCAGGGGGACGCGGACCGTGCTGAGGGGTGGGAGGACGTCGACGGCGGCGGCTATGTCGTCGAAGCCGGCCACCGCGATGTCGGCGCCGGGGGTGAGGCCGGCGTCGCGGAGGCCGCTCATCAGGCCGATGGCCATCACGTCGTTGACGGCGAAGACCGCCTCGGGGCGGCGTGACGCGATCGCGGCGGCCGCCTGGTTTCCGCCGGCGCGGGTGAAGTCGGCGACGATCTGGTCGGCGGCGTCCAGGGTGAGGCCGGACGCGTGCAGGCCGTCGGTGAAACCGTGGCGGCGGTCGGCGGAGGTGCGGATGTCGTCGCCGGCGTGGACGATCGCGAAACGGCGGTGCCCGGCGTCGGCCAGGGCTGTCGCGAGCCGGTGGGCGCCGCCGTAGTTGTCGATGGACAGGGTGGTGAACGGGAGTTCGGGCTGGCTGATCAGGGCGACCCGGCCGCCGGAGTCGTGGTAGGCGGACAGTTCGTCGGTCAGGGCGGTGTGGGTGCCCGAGCCGGCGGTGCGGGTGCCCGCGATGATCACGGCGCGGGGGCGGTGGCCGCGGAGCGTGCGGACGATCTGGAGTTCCAGGCCGGGGGAGCGGTCGGCGATCGCCATCGTGACGATCAGGCCCGCCTCCTGGGCGGCTTCGGTGACGCCGGCGGCGATCGAGGAGAAGTACGGGTCGTCGATGTCGTTGACGACCAGGGCGACCGTGCTGCTCGATCCCCGGGCGATGGCCTGGGCGGACAGGTCGGGGGTGTAGCCGAGGCGGTCGGCGGCGGCGCGGACGCGGTCGGCGTTCTCCTTGCGGACGGTACGGTCGCTGCCGTTGAGTGCCCGGGACGCGGTGGCGTACGAGACGCCTGCCTCGCGGGCCACGTCGCGCAGCGTGATGTGCTCGGGTTCCACCTGCGTGATTGTGCCAGGTGCTTGCCGCTCACAAGGGGGCAGGGAATACGTTTTCCCGTTACGGGGCACATTAGCGCCCGCCCTTGCCGTAGGAGGCCCACCCCTGGTCGAGGAACCGGAAGCCGGCCTCGACCGACGCCTCCGGATCAGCCTCGCGGACTGCCATCAGCTGGATCTGCAGCGCGAAGCGCACGTAGAAGCGGATCTCCTCACTGGGCTCGTCGAGACCGAACTCCTCGGTGAGCGTGGCGATCAGCGCATCCTCGTGACGCAGCCACATCCTTTCCGCGTAGTCGATCAGCGCCGGCGTGCCGTCCATCAGCGCGAGGATCCGGCTCTGCGGCTCCGTCTTCAGTGCGGCGATCTCCGCCAGGTAGTGCGCCTTGAGCGCGCCGGAGACCGAAAGGCCCGGGCCGCGGTCACGGACCGCGGCCACGAGTCGCTCGTGCCGTTCCTTCTCGTCGGCGAAGACGAGCGCTTCCTTCTGCGGGAAGTGCGTGAAGACCGTCTTGGGTGTCACATCGGCCTGGTCCGCGATCTCGCGCACCGTCACAGCGTCGAAACCACGCTCAAGGAACAGCGCCGTCGCCGCTTCCAGGATGGTCGCCCGCGTTGCTGCCTTCTTGCGCTCACGCCGACCCAGAGGCTCTGCATCCACCATGCCCCCATCATAGCCTCGCACTCTTCTTACCTTGATGCTAAAAGTAAACCCGGTATAGTAAGAGTATGAGTGAAGCTAGTTCGGCTGACCCTGGCCAAGCCCTCCGAACGCTCACTCTCACGACACGGACAGGCGGGAAAAGAATGAAAGCAGCAAAGTGGATCGCCGCCGCAGTCATTGGCACCGCGATCGCCTACGGCCTGTACACGAACGCGGCGGTGACCGCAGCCGCGATCGGTGCCGTACTCGTTCTGGGATTCCACTACGTGTACTTCATCTACTTCGGCCGCCCGAACCACGTGGCCGGCCTCGACGAGATCACGGACGCCAAGTGGCACACCGTCGACCTGGGAGAGGCGACCGTGAGCGCAGACGGCTCCAGCTACGCGATGTTCGTCAGGCGCGGCACGTCCAACAACCTGGTGATCCACTTCTCCGGTGGCGGCGCCTGCTGGGACGGTGAAACCGCTGCCCGTCCGATCAAGCCGATCGGTGTGGTGCGCGGCTACACGCGAGATTTGAAGATGTTCTACTTCAACTCGCTGACCCGGCTGTTCCCGGCCGGGCTCGCCGGGATGACCAACCGCCGCGACACCACCAACGCCTTCCGCGACTGGAACTTCGTCTTCGTCCCCTACAGCACCGGGGACATGCACGTCGGCGACATCACCAACACCTACTCCCACAACGGCAAGACCATCAAGATTCACCACAACGGGCGCAACAACTGCAAGGCCGTACTCGACTGGGTCTACGCCAACTTCCCGGCCGCCGACAAGGTCATGGTCTCCGGCGAAAGCGCCGGAGCCTGGGCCTCCGCCTTCTACGTCCCGCAGATCGCCGACCACTACACAGACTCGAAGCTCTACTGCCTCTCGGACGGCGTCGGAATCGTCACCGAGCGCTGGCGCGACATCGTGGACACCACCTGGAAAGCCGACAGCGCAGGGACCCTGGGCTTTCACATCGGCATCGACCTATACGAGGATGCCCTCCTTCACCGCTCCGACGCGGCCATGCGCACCATCAAGTACCTGCACAGCAACACGCTCTACGACGACACTCTCACCCGCTTCGGCGCCGCACTGAACCACACGTCAACCGAGACCGACGGCTTCATCGACGACTGGGCAGCCAACACCAAGGCATCGATCACACGCCTCGACCAGTCCGGCCTCCACTACAACTTCTTCCTCACGGACTGGGGCCACAAGCCCGGGAAGCACACCACCGAACACACCCTGACCACCAACGAGTTCTACAACAAGTGCACGGCCGACGGAGTCCTCTTCTCCGCATGGATCAAGCGCAACGTCATCGACGACGAAGACCTCTCGCTCGGACACGAGCTGCTTCCGTCAACGACCCGCCCATAGCTCACCGCGAACCCGTGGTGGGGCACCAACGCCACCGGCTACCGCCTGTACGAGACGGCACCCTGATCGACACGCGGACGCTGACACCCGCAACACCGGCTCCGCAGCGCGCGTCGACCTTCATCAAGGACAGAACCCCCGGGTGTACGCCTACGTAGCCGAACTGTTCACCCCGGCCGGCTCGACCCGGAGTGAGGAAGTGATCGTCACCGTGCGGTGACAGTACGATGAGCCCCTGCACCACCGGGGGAGAGTCTGATGCCGCATCCAGCGAGGCCGACCGTCACCCTGCGTGAGGTGGCGGCGGCCGCCGGCGTGTCGGTGGCGACCGCCTCGCGGGTGCTGGGCGGCAGCGCCCGTACCGTGTCCGCGGAGAATGCCCGCAAGGTCCTGGAAGCCGCCTCCGAACTGCGTTACACCGCCGACGTGGCGGCCCGGGCCATGCGCCGCAAGAGCGACTCGATCGCGCTGGTCGCCGACGACCTGACCACCCCGTCGATCGCGCAGGTGGTGGCCGCCATGGAACGGCAGGCGCGGACCGTCGACGCGTTCGTCACGGTGTCGGCGGCCGGCGGCGACACGCGGCGGCAGTTGGAGACGGTGCGGACGGTGTGCGCGTTCCGGCCCCGCGCGCTCGTGATCACGTCGAGTTGGACGGCGACCACGGCGTACGGGGCCCGGCTCGCCGAGGAACTGCACGCCTACGAGCGGCGCGGCGGCCGGGTGGTGATCTACGGCGACATGGACGCCCCGTTCGACGCGATCGGTGTCGACGACCGTGGCTCGGCCCGGCTGATGGGCGCGCACCTGGCCGCCACCGGTCACCGCCGGATCGCGATCCTGGCCGGTACCCGCGAGCGCACGTTCGCGGCCGCGCGCACCACCGGCTTCCTCGAGGGCCTGCTCGGCGGCGGCGTCGACGTACGCGACATCCGGGTGATCGACTGCCCGGTCAACCGTGCCGGCGGTTACGCGGTCACGTCCCGGCTCATCGAGGAGAGCCCCGGCGAGTTCGACGCCCTGATGGCGGTCAACGACACGATCGCGGTGGGCGCCCTGTCAGCGTGCCGTGCCGCCGGCGTCGACGTCCCGGGGCGCCTGTCGGTGACCGGCTTCGACGACATCCCCCTGGCCGCGGACGTGACCCCACGCCTCACCACGGTGGCCCTGCCGTTCGCGGAGATCGGCGAGCGCTCCATCCGCCTGGCCCTGACCGTCGCCGGCCGGCCCGACCGCCCCGGCGTCCGTCAAACCGTGACCGGCCGCCTCGTGGTCCGCCAAAGCTCCAAGGTCATCTGACCCACGAGCGTCGAGGTCCTGGCCGCGTTCACGGCTCGTTGACCGGGAAAGCGCCGGCGGCGATCCGGTAGACGACGCTGTGCCGTAGCGGTCCGGGTGGCATGGTCAGGTCTTCGAAGTCCTCGGCCGGATCGTGGGTCATCCCGAGCCGGCGCATCAGTGCCAGGGACCGTTCGTTGCCGGCCACCGCGATGGCCAGGATCTCGGGCAACCGCAGGGTCTGGAACCCGTAGGCGAGCACGGCACGGGCGGCCTCGGTCGCATATCCGCGGCCCCACGCTGAGCGGGCGAACCGCCATCCGGCCTCGACGCCGGTCACCGGGGCATCCTCGTCGACCGGGTCGAGACCGGCCATGCCGATGAACTCGCCGGTCGCGGCCACCTCGACCGCCCACCATCCCCAGCCGCGCTGGGCTAGCTCGCCGCGGAAGTGCTCCATGCCGGCGGCGGCCTGGTCCCGGGTGAGCAGGTCCGGCCAGAACTCGCGGACCTGTGGGTCGGCGTTCATCTCCGCCCAGGTCTCCAGGTCGCCGGCGAGCCACTGTCGCAGCCGCAGCCGCTCGGTGGTCAACTCGGTGAACCGCTCAGTCGACATCTTCGCCCCGTCTTCGGTCGTGCTTCGCCGATCTTCGTCGTCGCCGCGACGCTATGCAACTCCGGCGTGCCCGGCACCGTGGGGGCCCGATCGCCGCGACGACAGCCCGGCACCGAGGGACATCTCGTGGAAACACTTGACCGTCGATGCGATGGGGCCGCAAACTCTGGAATACGTTTTCCCGCACGGCGGAGGGCACACCGCCACGGTTTGAAACGTTCCGTTGATCCCCCTGTGAAGGAGGATGAGTGAGCGCCCTCAAGCGTGACAACAAGGCCGCGTATCTGTTCCTGTTGCCCTGGTTCGCGGGGCTGGTCCTGATCACTGCCGGGCCGGTGACGGCGTCGTTGGTGCTCGGGTTCACCGACTACAACCTGATCCAGCCGCCGGAGTTCAACGGTTCGGAGAACATCACCCGGATGCTCGGTGATCAGCGGCTGCATCACGCGCTCGGTGTCACGTTCGAATATGTGC
Source organism: Actinoplanes hulinensis (assembly GCF_019429605.1). Classification (NCBI taxonomy): domain Bacteria; kingdom Bacillati; phylum Actinomycetota; class Actinomycetes; order Micromonosporales; family Micromonosporaceae; genus Actinoplanes; species Actinoplanes hulinensis. The sequence continues at coordinate 127,055 of NZ_JAHXZI010000026.1, forward strand.
TGATCTCGGTGCCGTTGCAGTTGG